>CAZSSP010000002.1:195454-201753 GCA_964609695.1 uncultured Bacteriovoracaceae bacterium | reverse complement strand
AGTTAAAGAATTAGAAAACAAGAAATCTGAAACTGCAATTACTATTCAAGCCATTAAGACACAAATTTCTACTCTCACCAACGATAAAGACCACAAAATTAAATTAAAAGCAGAAGTCGAAAGAAGCGACAAAAGCGTATTCATGCTCGAAATTATTTGGGCTTTAGGAAATCTCGATCAAAATTATTTATATCCCCACCCAGAGACCGCCATTGAGATTCGTAAAATTTTTGCCAAATATCGCCGCCAAATATCATCAGAGGATTTTTTAGAGTTCATTGATTTGATACTCCCTAGAATTGCAACAAAGGATTTTGCGAAATTTGAAGAAAAAGGACATTGGGATTCGGGCAACATTGCTAAACGCCGATGGAGCAATTGGGCCGGAGCCTGGCTACTTTTCTTTAGAGGTCTTTCAATATTTGTGAATTTAGAACCCGCTCAAAAAAGATATGTATTAGACCACGTGCGAGCTAAATTTGTGATGTCTGAAAGCGTATCCGTTGAATGGGCTGCTGAATTCGACAAGAAATATTTACGCATTGGCGATTGGGGCTTAGGAGATCAAGCCAATCCCGATAAAACTCCTTCATCAAAGTCTGTCATTGAATTTATTCAGACTGAAATTCAAGCCGTTGAAATCAAAATTAAAGAGCTCGAAGCGGAATTAAAAATTCAGAATGAAAGTTTATCCAACACAGAAGGCGAACTAAAAAAAGCACAGGAACACAACGAAAGCATTAACAGGCACATTAAAGAGGGGAGAGCCGCCACTAATTAATCTTCAGCAAAAATGCCTATAGATTTTTTTGATATTTTCTTAATTTAAAAGGCTTCTAATCTCTTTAAATTCACTTTTAAAATATTCAGGCCATTCAAATTTAACTTCAGAATACATCAGTGCGCCCTGACAAACTTCTCCGACATATAAATTATGAATTTTACCCATACGTCGATGAAGTCGTAAAACTTTATAATACAAAGTTCTATTATAAACTTCTGGTTTATAAATTCTAAGGGCCTCCATTAAGGCTAACTGACGATCCAGCATTTTTCTTAATTCATGAAATTGTTTTAACGAAACAATTCTTTGACCTGATATTTGCAAAAGTTCTTTTCTAAATTCTTGCTGCCAAGTTTCTAAAGTAGAGCGCAATTTTACAGTTTTAAGTTTTGTATACAATTTCTTAAAATTCCTAAAAGTTAAATCCTCAAAGAGTCTCCGTGAATATACTTGGACTCCCTCCGTGTTATCATTTTTATCATAATCAAGCAGTCGCCCTAAATCACGAGCCCAATCATGAAGCTCATCAGGAAACGATGAAGTACGACAAATCACCTGACACAAACTTCTGATGTATTTGAGTCGCATTCTAAAAAGGAAAATACTTTTACGTTCTGATTTATTTAAAAATCCACTTTTTTTTGAATTTATTAAATGCTCCCTTAAACCTTCAACAATTAAACTCACATCTTTATATCGAAGTAAATCCAAACCTAATTTCCAAACATTCTCTAAATCAAGAGGACTTAAATCAGGAAACTCTAGATGAAAGCGACCCCTAATTTGAATCTTCTTGGCTTCAATAGATCGACTTGTAATAATATTAATAAGAGTTTCAGAACGTAATTCCAGCGAAACAAACCCTAAAAAAATGAAGAAAAATCCCACTCTCACCAAAAAAAATTGATACTAAACCCACACAAATATGCCAAGTTTTGAGATTTATATAATGAATTACCAAGTATATGAAGCACTTGCAGTAAACGAGGGAAGGCTACTAGCCTCTAAACCCACAGAGAGTCCCTCAAGAAATTCCCAATCAAAACCAAGAGAAGCTGAGCTTTGAGCCTGACGCGTGTTTTTATAAAAACTTCGTCTTTGAATTTCTGTATAAATGGAAAAAGAATCAAATTCTTTAGAAAGACCAAGAGATACAGAAGAACGACTCAAAGTTAATGGAGATAAAATCAAATTGGGATCATTATATTTTGAAATGGCCCCCTCCGCGTAAATCAAGAAGCTTTCTATAAATTCCCAATCTAGCGACAAGCCCAAATCAAATCCCCCCGCGGCTAATTGTTGCATGCGATCGTTATATCGTTTTGCCCCCAATGTTAATCCGCCACGAAATTCATCACTTAACTTTCGTTTATAATTAATTCTTAATCCTGGGGCAAAAAAATCAACATCAAGCTTTTCAAAACTAAAATTAATTCCCATCGAATTAATACGAGAAAAACGGGCACCCAAACCTGCATTAAGCATCCACGTTTCTTCTGCAGAACGACTGGCGGTTTTCGCAAAGCCTGCGCGAAATTGATAGACCTCATCGATACCCAATTTCAGCGAAGCAGATGCGGTGCTCTCGCGCTGCTGATACCAAGTTCCACTCAAAGAGATAGAAGAGGGGCGAGTTTTGGGTTTTATTTTTGGTCGATAATTAGGATTTGCCCAACAACAAACAATTAAAAATAAATTTCCAAAACAAAGGCCCCTCTTAAAATTATTCAAAATTAATCGCTCTCTGTTTCAGTGCTTGAATCACTAGACTGATCGCTGTCGTCTTTTCGGTCTTCGCGACGCTCTTTGCGATCTTCTCTTCGTTCTTTACGATTCTCTTTTCTCTCTTCTCTGTTTTCTTTTCTATCTTCTTTACGCTCTTCGCGATTCTCTTTTCTTTCATCGCGACGTTCTTGGCGATTTTCCTGTCTGTCTTCACGTCGATCTTGCCTGTTTTCTTTCCGCTCTTCTTGATTTTCTTTTCGCTCTTCTCGGCGTTCTGCACGCCCTTTAGCAAAAAGACTTCCATTAAGTGCCAATGAAAGAATACTAAGAGTTATTATTTTTGTTTTGCTTTTTAACATACCGATATCCCTCCGCTTTTAAGCATCTAGAATACCCTAAAATCTTCTTAAATTAATAGACCCTACTTTGACTCCGTGTTAAAAAAAGCGACCCTTCTATAGAAAGGTTGCCCCCTATGAAACTAAAGAAATTATCTAATCTGTTTTTTGACGTTTTATTAATTTCAAACTTTTTATTGAGCACATTTGTTTTTCAAAGTTTTGCAAAAGAAAAAAACAATAAACCCCTTAAGATAGCCATGCTCCAATTTGACCCCATTGCTGGCGATCTTGATTATAACGAAAATAAAATAAGACTTGCCTATGAGCGCGCCGTTAAGGATGGCGCTGATATTTTAATCACTCCCGAATTAGCTGATGTGGGTTATTCCTATGGCGATTATCTTCAACGCCCTGAAATTTGGCAACGAGCCGCAGATTTAGCAGAACGCATGCAAAAAATGACCCAAGGACAAACAACAGCCTTACTCCTTGGTCACATTGCACCTAGCGCATCGTCTTGGGGTAAACCTTTACAAAATGTTGCCAGCGCTTTTGTAGATGGAAAACTGGCTTATCGTCACGCCAAGATGCTTTTACCAGATTACGATGTTTACAATGATGCTCGTTGGTTTCACGCTGGCGAAAAAGCCAAGCCTTGGCATTTTAAAGGTTATCGCATTGGAGTCGCCATTTGTGAAGATTGGTGGTTTGAAGATAAATTTTCCGGCCCACAAGGACCACGTCGTTATTACAAAAAAAGTCCTGCAGATATCTATGCCAAAAAAGGCGTTGATTTAGCTCTATCACTCTCTGCAAGCCCCTACGGACAAGACAAACAAGCTTATCGTGAAAACATTCACGCTGATGTTGCAAGAAAACTAAACGCGCCCTTTATTTGGAATGGCATGAGTGGCGCTACCGACGGAGTCATTTATGATGGTCGCTCATTTATTTTAAATTCTAAAGGAGAAACCGTAGATCGCTTGGCAATGTTTATGCGCGATTATGCTCTAGTGAATTTTCCCCAAGGCCCCGGAAAAGATTTACCCATTAGTGTGATTAAAGATTCTCTTGGTATCGACACGCATCCTGAAGAGGCTGAAGTGGTTTTGCAAGCTCTACTCTCAGGCATACGAGAATATGTTCGTCGAACTGGATCTAAAGGTTTTGTTTTAGGTGTTAGCGGAGGAATTGATTCTGCAGTGGTAGCCGCTCTAGTGAGCATGGCCATTGGCCCTGAAAATCTCATAGCCGTTTCACTCCCAAGCAAATACTCTCCAGACCACAGTAAAAGTGATGCCTTTGATTTGATTCGCCATCTTGGAGTTCCGGAATCAAATATGCACACAATTTCCATTGAAGAAGCCCACGAAGCATTTAAGAAAAGTTTTGGTGAAAAGTTTTGGATTGAAGAGGCCACTATCGATGAAAACACTCAAGCGCGAATTAGAATGACCATTCTCAATGGAATCGCCAATCGATTTCCAGGTTATACAGTTGCAGTGACAGGAAACAAAACCGAATACGCTATGGGATATTTTACCTTTGGAGGAGACGACAAAGGGGGACTTGGAATTTTAGCGGATCTCTGGAAATCAGAAGTTTATGAATTAGCCCGCTACATTAACAAACGCGCTGGGAAAGAAGTTATTCCTTATAATACTATCAACAAACCAGCCTCTCCTGATTTGAAAAACTCACAAGTCAGTTATGGGTCTCCCGATGGGATGCCACGCATTGACGTCCTCGACCCTCTCTTGCAAGATTATTACGAACATTTGTTTCCACTTCAAAAACTTTATGAAGACTATACTGGATATCAATTAGCAAGGGGACCAGACTGGGTTAAACGAGTGATCGATCACTCAGAGCGAATGGATTATAAGCGTCGCCAATCAGCTCCACACCTGCGAGTGAGCCGACGAAAAACTTTTGATTGGGTGGCTCGAAGAGTGCCTATTGCCAAACAAAATATTCACGCGCCAATTCAAGCGTGTGAGTCAGCACTCGTTGAAAAAAATATAGTTCCAAGAGCATGGTTTAAAAACACTTTAGGCCCAACTCTGAACGACGTTAAATAAACGTTTAATTTTTCTTTTTTGAGTTAGAATAAGTTAATGCAATATTTTTCTTTTCTCGTTTTCAACATTTTTATACTTTCAATCAATATCAGCGCTTCTCCTATACCTCCCAGTCCTGAATGCCATCTTGAAGCAAAAAAAATAAAGGATCTTGGAATACAAAGTATCTTAAGAAATGAAATCGCAAGCATGCCTATAGGTGAAGGCCCCTTTCAGTGCGCCTCTCAAAAAGATCGCGATTTATACAAGCGGCATCAATATCAAATTAAAATAACAAAAAACCTAAAAGTCATTGAGGGCTACCAAGGCAACACATCCTGCCCCAAAGCTGGTGAAATCGTAAGGGTTGTCTTTGATGAAAAAAAACTTCCTGAAAGTTTCAGCGCGAGCCTTAAACACAATGGCGACGAATGTTTCGACGCCCTCTACCTCAACCTAATGAATTAATTTTAACTGTGCGACGTTAAGAGTGGTAAAATCGTAATTCACATCAAAAAACCCTAATTTTTTCAGCAATCTAGCCCTAAGGTATTTATTCGAGGCACCCTCTTTCTATCGGCCATTCTCAGCACCCACTCTTTACGTCGCACAGTCTATTCTTTAACCCTAATGAGTTGGCGAGGTGTCTAAGGAGCAGAGGACCTAACATGAGAAAAACGGATCTTTTCTCCTCAAACCCCGCATTAAGCAATTCATCAGCACGATCATTATTGCGTTCAATGCTTTTTATATCTTGCTCTTGGCTGATTGTTTCTTGCGGAAAAAGCTCAACCGTAAGCGGAGGTGGCACAGGACTCAGCGCTCCTTCAACAGGACCTGGCCTTGCCGACGCCGGCTCCAAAAATCCACCTACTGAAATCAGCCTCCAGGCAGCCACTTCTTTAGAATGTGTTTACGGCGGAACCACCGTTGTCACCTTTAAGGATCTCGACCTCGATGGCAGCTTCGATCAAAACGATGAACCCGTGCTCTCAAAATCCTCAATTTGCAATGGAAGCCCAGGCTCTCAAGGCTTTGGCGCTGGTTTGATAGTTGAAAACGCCCCACCCGCATCGTGCCCCGCCGGTGGATCACTTTTAAAAACCTTTGTCGACAAAGATAACGATGGAATTCTTGGCGCGCTCGAAACTTTGAGCTCGATCACCACCCTTTGCAACGGAATCGACGGACAAAACGGCAGCAATGGCTCCAATGGAGCGTCTGCTCATTTATCCGTCAGCCAAGCAAGCCCTGCTCAATGCCCAAGCGGCGGCGCTGTGTATAGCAGCTTTGTTGATGGCGACCCCTCACCCACTAACACTATTGTCTGCAACGGTGCCAACGGAACTAATGGAAGCAACGGACAAAATGGCGAAGACGGAGAAGACG
>CAZSSP010000002.1:29696-195354 GCA_964609695.1 uncultured Bacteriovoracaceae bacterium | reverse complement strand
GGTGCCAACGGAACTAATGGAAGCAACGGACAAAATGGCGAAGACGGAGAAGACGGAGAAGACGCTCATTACTACATGGGAAAAGTTGGGCAAAATGTGAGCGGAAAACTCTATTCTGCCTGCCACCACGACTACCTCTATTTTCCTGACAACGATAACGGTTCCAAGGGATGGCTCACCTTTCGACATCAAAAAAACGGATCTGCAGACCAAGGAATTGGGAGCACTGGCTTTCAAATTTGGAACGTGGATATTGCTGATTTTTCTCTGGCCTCAGAAGTCGGCGGTGTGAACTATTGCAACTTACACTGGGACCCCGTCAGCAAAATACTTTCCTACACTGTAGTGGATAATAGCGACGGTTTAGCGGGAACTCAGGGTCAAATTGCGATTGTAGATCCTTGAAGCCAAATCGGCTATAAGACCCTTGCTATGAACGATAATTGGATTTGGGGCGTGCACTCCATTGAAGCTTGTTTAGAAACACGACCTGAACTCATCAAAGAGTTATTCACCATCAACGCTGACAACGACAATCGTGAGTTGATTAAAATTAAAGAACTAGCAAAATCTCAAGGCATTTCAGTTCAGCTTGTAAAAAACATTCCTGGCGCTTTAAAAGATCGCCGCACCCAGGGAATTTTTGCTCAATTACAAAACTTTCCTATTTGGAATTTTAGAGAAGAAAAAGCCTCAATTGCCGAGCAATTCACTAACGATCGCGGACAATGGGCTATGCTCGATAGAATCCAAGACCCTCAAAACTATGGGGCTGTTTTAAGATCGGCTGCCGCCTTTGGCGTAAAAGGAATTTTTGTAGCCAACCGCGACCAGTGCCCAGCCAACGGAACTGTTGCTCAGGTGTCTGCCGGTCAACTTTTTAGGATTCCTCTTTACGAATGCGAACAATGCATGGAACTTCTAAAACTAGCTCAAGAGAAAAACGTTTGCATACTCTCATTAGACAGTCGCGGTGAGAACCTATCGCGCTATCTTAGTGAAAATAAGAGCAATATTCTTTGGATTTTAGGCGCCGAGCATCAAGGCGTTCAGAAAAAATATCTTGAGCAAAGCGACTCTATTGTCTCCATTCCCATGAATCCGGACGTAGAAAGCCTCAATGTTTCTAACGCTGCTGCTATCGCTTTTTACGAGACGCAAAAAAACATTAAAACCCACTAGATAATCGCACATTTGCAGACTAACACATTGAGTTGTCTTGCTGGCGTAGCTCAATTGGTAGAGCACCGGTTTTGTAAACCGGCGGTTGCGGGTTCGAGTCCCATCGCCAGCTCCAGCGGAGAGATACCGAAGTGGCCAAACGGGGCAGACTGTAAATCTGCTGGCTTATGCCTTCGAAGGTTCGAATCCTTCTCTCTCCACCATCATTAACAAATGCCTTCCAAAATGTTTCATAACCCGAGCATGTATGAGTGCCTGACTGTATTTATAAATATACCAAGGCAATTTAGGGCGAAAATCATGAATAGCTGTAATGAGATATTTTTTATCGTGAGTGACTCGAAATTCAAGCCTCGCCTTTTTGCCACTTTTATTCAAAATTCCGCCTGATATATAAAAAAGAACTCTCTCATCAAAACTTCTATCAATAGACATCGTCAGTTCTAACAGAAGTACAAAACGACCCAACAAATAAAAACGAGTTTTATCGCCCTCAGACTTAACATTCATCAAACCCATAAAACTTTGATTGAGCCAAGACACATATTCCTTGCTAGCCCACTCTGCAGTTTTTCCAATCGGCATTTTAAAACGCTGCACGGATTGGACGACACCTTCACGATTTTGAGTAGAGCTTTTTAAATAAGCCTTAGGTTTCTCCAAAGAATGAGATTTATCTTGAAGAATAATTTCATCGATAGAATTATCAAACGTTTTATATTTCCAATTTGGTATTTCAAAAAGTTTATCAGGGTTTGGAGTCATCTTGTGTTTAAGAGAATCTATCAGAGGACTCACGAGACTTTTGGGAGCGCCTGTAATGAGACGAACCCAAAGCTTTGAAAGCTTGGGCGAAAAAAAAGGAATATCTAAAAAAATCCTTTTCTTATGCATTTTTTTGGCACAATTTTGAAGCATTTCTAGATAAGAAATAGATTGCCCACCGGCCAAATCAAAAACACCCGTTAAGTTTTGGTCTTTGAGTGCTCGATAAAAACTTTCAACAACATCATCGATATGTATGGGTGAACTTTTTGTCTGAGTCCAAGCCGGACAAACCATCATGGGCAATCTTTCAACGAGTCTCAGTAACATTTGAAAACTTGACCCTTCACGACCCATTACAATTCCCGCACGCAAAGCCAGAAGAGGAATATCATAAGAACGAAAAATATCTTCAACTTCTAATCGACTTTTTAAATGCAATGAAAGCCGCTCAGGATGTGCTTCTAATTCTTTAGGAATGATTCCACCTAAATAAATGATTCGCTTAAGACCACACTTTTTAGCGGCTCGAGCAAAATTATCAGCTAAAATCAAATCATAATCAGCAAAATTACCCTGAGACAATTGCGAAGACGGCAGCATTGAATGAACTAAGTAAATTCCTTGATTTTGCCCTTCTAAAGCTTTTTCAACTTCAAGCAATGAGAATAAATCACAAGAAGGGGTCATGGATCGAGCCAACGACCTGACTTCAAATTCACCCTCTCCGATAAGCCGATTGACGAGCTTCTTACCTACAAAACCGCTTGCCCCAGCAATGACAACTTTCACGATTTGAGTATAGTTCTTTTTAAAAAAATAGGTGATCTCATTAACTTAAAAAGTCAAAGCTTTTTATGAAGCTGACCATTAACTTATTAAGCAAATTTAAGCTGCAAATCACTCACTACTAAGCGAGCTTTAGTCCGGGTGAATTTTGATGTTTAAATCTTGGACCTTTATTTTGGCCACACTGCTATTCTCTTCGCCAAGTTTTTCAGCTCAATGGCGATGCTGGAAAGCCCTGCTCTCAATACCCTCAAAATTAAAAGCACACCGAGCCGAACAACGCAGAATTGACAATCTTCAAAGTGAAGAAATATTGAGTTACCAAGAATTCTCTAAACTACTTCGAAAAAAAGGGACTAAAGATGCGGAAGAAATTTTATACCCAATTCACCTCGAAGAACTTGGACACAACTGGTACCAACTCTCAAAAACACCCCAAGGTCCCGAACTAGAAAATATAAAACTTATACGAAAGTTTTTAAATTGGAGAATAGAAAAAGTTTACCTTGAATGGGCAAAACGCGAACATGATTTACTTTCAGCCGAGGCACGCTGGGTCAAGGCAGTCGCCGAACTTTACGAAGGCGAAGAAATGCCAAGCTATTCCCATGCTCGCGATCGGGCCATTAGAGAACTCAATACCATCGAAGCTGAACGACTCAGAGAGCTGCAACGATACACTGAGCAAAAGCAATCAGTAGACGAGGCTCAGAAAGAATTTGAAGACTCTCTTAGAAATTCCACTATCGATAAAAACATTTTCAATATTGATATGAATTTTCCTTTTTATAAAGAATTCACTGATAGATTCGCCAAGGCACGAGATGAGATTCAACAAATAAAAGAGGCTTCCGACACAGGCCCATTCATGTAATAGAATGTTAAGAAATTTTTTGACAAGCATTTTTATACTTTTAATTTCTTTTTCTTCAATCCTCAGCGCCGAAACAAACGCTTGCGAAGACAATTTAATATTTAAAGAGTTCAGAGTGGGCGCTAGCACTATCCACCGATACACTGACCCTAGTCGACCCGAGCATTTCGCTATCACAATATGGGTTCCCTTGGCTCAGAAGGACAATCCCAAAAGATTTAGATACCTCAATCTTAACAGCAAAATTTACACAAAACTTCCCACTCGATTCATATTAAGCGATGGATGGTCACATTCGAGATTTTACGAAATCGATCTCAGAAAAGATTCTGCGCTCAATCAACTCATTGATAAAATCATAAAAAGCATGATGGAGTCCGGAGTGGAAATCAATACTGAGGCCTCAATTATTGAGTCATTAAGAAATTTCAAAAACACAATCAAAAGCTGGCCAAAATTTAGTTTGTCCACATCTCTCGCTCAACCCTCTCGATACGTTGAAAAATTAAATTGGAAGACTTTTAGTGATGCTTATAAACAAATGCCCGAAGAGACTCCGCTAGAAACAAATACTCTTTTTCAAGCCGTACCCATTGAATGGGCCACCCCAAACGATACGAGTCTATGCATTTCAAAATCTCTCTGGACCTCACTCATCCTCAATCGTCTCAATATTAAGCATCGAATAGTGAATGGAGCCACTTGGGTAGCGCCTGGTTTAACTTATGGTCATACTTGGATTGAACTCAATGACGGACGAGTCCTTGATCCAGAGTGGGAGACTTTAGAAACGCCTACTTATGACAATAACTTTATTTATTTTAATAATAAAAAACGCATCCAGTATCACAACTATCCGATACTTGAGATTTTACAAAAATTTGAAAATTAAAATTTAGAAATTGTACAACGAGCACGCCCGTAGACTCTATCCCCAGCTCCTTTGTAAACTCTGACTAAGTAATTTGGAGTGGCCATGTTTTTAGGTGGGGGATTCATTTTACAAGGGTCTCCAAAATCTAAAAACATAGCTTGGTAATTATTTATTTCTTTAAATATTAAGTGCATAAACATATGCGCGCAAAAACCAGTACCACAAGCTTTAGGTTTTATTCCAAAGTTTTCAATTCTCAAATTTTCTGAATTTATAAATCTAGAATAAAAACCAAAATGATTGTGAATTATGGCATTTGATGGCATTCCTGATTTTTTGATTATAAATTTTCCACTTATATTTAAATCTCTTTTTAAAGGATCCTCAAATCGACATTCGAATTTTATTTTTTTATCAGCCTTCCAAAAGCTAGGAATATCCTCTTCTTCATCAGAATCACCCCAACAAGAAGAATAAGACGGAGCCCATGTACCAACCGGAGGCAGCACTTGAGCCATTAAACAACTGCTTGATAATTCTAAGACAATGACCCCAATTATCAACTTAAAACAACGTACCAAATGCCTACACATTCTTTAATTATTTCAAAACTCACTCATCATTGAAAGTTAAGATATTGTTAAATTCAAAATTGAATTTTGTGAAATATTTCGAAATATTCTTTTAGTTAAAAGCGAGCTCTTTTTACTGAGGGCTTTTCATTAGCAGCGACTTCTTCCACCCACCAGTGCTCTCTATACCCACCCAATCCCGTCCAAGACTCTACATTAAATGAATTGTCTAAATTTGATCCTGGCAGCACGTACGCCAATACAGCTTCATGATTGCCATCCCAAATGAGAGGTAAGCCTGGCTTAAATTGTTCGACTTCCTTATTTGCCTGTAGAAAGAATACATTTCCCTCACCATAGGCCCTTCCTTCACCTTTTTCGTTGTAACAAAATGCTGTAGATTCATCGGAGGCTATTGTTTTAATTTTATGAATAGGCACCTTGCCTCCAAAATGATGAAAAGCCTTAGCCATAAACCCCATTGGGCGACCTTCTCTTGATCGCTCCGAAAAATGAGTATCAGTTAGCACATAATTTAAAAAGGGAGCCATGAACATGGAATATCCTAAATCCACAA
The DNA here is from genome assembly GCA_964609695.1 of uncultured Bacteriovoracaceae bacterium. Classification (GTDB taxonomy): domain Bacteria; phylum Bdellovibrionota; class UBA2428; order UBA2428; family UBA2428; genus JAGNHS01. The sequence continues at coordinate 189,721 of CAZSSP010000002.1, read as the reverse complement.
AAGCACCACTAGGGTCGCTCAATACATCTTCACTGCTAACTTCAGCATCTTCACTATTTGGAGATGAAAAATGCGCCACATAATCGATGCCACCCAAGACGGCCATACCTGCACTAGTACCACCTATAGCCACTTTTCTCTCTTTAAGAGCACGCTCAACAGCATGTCCTAAACGTGAATTTAAAAACCAATCGTAATAAACAGACTGATCACCACCTTGAATAAAAATTAACTCTGCATTTTCGACCAATCTTTCAATCTCTGGCGAATTAGCCTCTGCCGCTTCTTGAAGAAAAATTCTACTTACAGAATTGACCCTATGAAATCCATGACCTTCGGTATCGTTGTAAATCCACTCATTGTAGCTATCGCCCTCGGTCTTAGCTTTAATTGTAACGACATCTCCCCCATGGGAAGCAGCTATCATAGCTCGCCAGCCATCGGCCCACGCATCACGCGAAGCCCCTCCAGCCAAACAAGTGAGAGAGCTTGATACGGTTTTTAAATCTTCATTATTTCCTATACGCTCTATAACTAAAGCCTCTAGATTTGAGAAACTTAAATACAAAATAAAAATTGAAATAAAATAACGATAGAATGCCCCCAAAAGCCCTCCGATTCCCTCTGAAAAAATTACTCGATTTTTTTTATAAAATCGAATCTAGCTCATGATTTTATTTATGCATTAGGACATTGTTTAGAACTTAGTGCCATTGGCTTTCGACTCATGTTAAACACTGATTCATGAAAATTCATTTTAAGATTGTAACTGGATTATACACACTAACACTTCTATCAGCTTGTATGAGCCCTCAGTCTAAGAGTGAAAAACCAAAAAATATCTCACTCAATTTACAACATAATGAATGCAGAAGAACTGAAAATTTTACTCTCGCTATACATGGTGGTGCAGGTGATACCACCCAAGAAGATCGCATAAAGAGAGCGCCCGTTATGAAATCTATTTTAACGAAAGGGCACGAAATGCTCAAAGAAGGCGCAAGAGCCATTGATGTTGTAGTGATGGCCGTGAGTGAAATGGAGAATTCTGCTGTTTTTAACGCTGGTCGTGGTGGGATTTCTAACAAAGAAGGAATTGTTGAACTCGATGCGGCCATTATGGACGGATCCAATCGCAAAGCTGGTTCTATCGCCGCTGTTCATAACGTTAAAAACCCCATATTGGCTGCTAGAAAAGTTATGGAAGAATCAGAAAACGTGATGTTTGTAGGATTAGGAGCTGAAAATTTTGCCAAAGCTCATGGACTAAAACCTATAAGTCAAAGTTATTTTATAAATCGAAAAATTCACAAAAATCCCAATCAAAAAGACAAACGACATGGAACCGTTGGAGCCGTAGCACTCGATCAATGCGGCCACTTGGCCGCAGCCACCTCTACCGGCGGATGGGATGAAAAAATTCCCGGTCGTGTAGGAGACTCCCCCATCATTGGAGCTGGCACCTTTGCTGCGGACGAATCCTGCGCTGTCTCCGCCACTGGTCATGGTGAGTTTTTTATAAGATGGACAGTAGCTCGCGATATTGCCGCAAAAGTTGAATATCAATCCTTAAATATTAACGATGCAGCCACTCAAGTGATAGAAAAACTCAAAACAAAAGGTGGAGAAGGCGGAGTGATTGCCCTAGATCGATTTGGAAATTTTTCACTTCCTTACAACAGCGCTTCAATGAGCCGAGGATACGTAAAAAGCAATGGTGAAACGGCCGTCGGTTTTGAAAAAGAAATGAATTATTAAAAAACTTGAGTGATTTTATAAACTCGATTTTGTCCATTGATCTCTGTTTCAAAGGAATCGTTTAGAAATCGACCCACAAGTTCTTCACCAATCTTTGATACAGGGGTCACGATTTGAAAACTTAGACCCTCAATATCCAAAATAAGCCCTCCACCTTGAGGCACTATAAAAAATAATTGCCTTTTATTGGAATACTCAGCTTCAACAAGTGCCGTAGTTTGAATAGGTGCATTAGCCGCTAAAAGATTTATAGGTAAAAATTTATAAGACTCAATTTGTTTCTTAATTTCTAAAGCTCTTTTAGCTTGCGCCCCAGCCAAATAGGAAGCCTCAAGACCTCTCGTATCGTATTTATCCTCAGCTTTACTTTCCTCATGAGTAGCGGCCACATGAGCTTCTAAGGCTGCTTGAGTGAGAAGCTTCAACTTAGCTTCAAGATCTTCAAGTAATGAGGAAATAATTTTTTTCTTAAAATCTAATGCACTATCACGATTTAAGGGCCCCATAAGTGCTTAAGTTTAGCCTAAAAACTAGAACTTCGCGAAAAAGCCCAGTCTCATTATATTAATCGATGTGTCGCAAGACTAGTGATATTGAGCTTAGGGTGGACTCTAGTTCTGAAAACTATTTTGATGTTATTATTGTAGGCGCCGGATCCGCCGGAATGATGTGCGCATTCCATGCTGCCCAAAGACATCGAAAAGTTTTATTAGTCGAACATATGAAATCTGAAGGCGGAAAAATTTCTATTTCCGGTGGAGGGCGCTGTAATTTTACAAACATTGGCACAAGTCCCGAAAATTTTGTTTCTGAAAATCCGCATTTCTGCAAATCAGCCTTATCGCGCTATAAACCCGAAGCCTTTCTAGAACTCATTTATAAACATAAAATTCCTTTTTATGAAAAAAAGCTTGGACAACTTTTTTGCAAAAACTCAGCCCGAGACATAGTTGAGATGTTAAAATATGAATGCAAAGAAGCCGGCGTTATTACACTTTTAGGTTTAAAAATTCATGAAGTTTCTAAAATTGAAGAAAGCAACGAACTGCGTTTTTCATTAAACACCAGTCGAGGCACCCTAAAAGCCCACTCACTCGTTGTAGCCACAGGTGGACTCTCCATTCCTAAGCTGGGCTCCACTGGATGGGGTTATCAAATCGCCCAACAATTCAATATAAAAGTCACAGAAACTCACCCAGCTCTCGATGGTTTTATCTTCGACAAAAATTGGACAAAATTTTGCTCACAATTGTCCGGACTTTCACTGGACTGCGAATTGAGCATTTCCAATAAATGCTTCCGTGAAAACATTCTTTTCACCCACAAGGGGCTCAGCGGACCCGCTGCACTTCAGGGCTCTCTTCATTGGAATAAGGGAAAAAAGATATCAATTAATCTGGATCCTGATTCAAAGCTTCTCCAATTAATTCATGAAAAAAGAAATTCAAAAGTGAAAGGCTTGTTAAAAAATTTATTAGTCGATATTTGGCCTTCAAGATTTTCAGAAAGTTTTTGCGAACTCAACAATTTAAACGAAACTGCTATTCTAAATATGTCCGACAAACAAATTGAAAAATTTGTAGAAGCCGCTCAGAACTGGGAATTAACCCCCATAGCCACCGTGGGTTATGATAAAGCCGAAGTCACTCGCGGAGGTGTCGACACTTCGGAGCTCTCATCGAAAACTATGGAAGCTAAAAAAGTTCCGGGACTCTTTTTTATTGGAGAAGTTGTTGATGTTACAGGCTGGCTGGGTGGTTATAATTTTCAGTGGGCCTGGGCCTCAGCTTGGGCAGCGGCTCAAGCTTTATAAATCACTCTCTAAAATTTCCGAATTGAAGAGGAATACCAATTTTACCCTCTTTTGATTTTATCAGTGCTATACAATCCTGAAGATCATCACGACTTTTCCCCATAACTTTAACCTTGTCGTCGTGAATTTGAGCTTGGACTTTTTTTCCTTCGGCTTTAATGATGCCGACAATTTCTTTAGCTTTTTCTTTTTCAATACCAGCGGCCACTTTGGCCACAATTCTAGCGCCAGAACCGCTGGCCTTTTCTTCGGGACCATACTCTAGAGCCAACACAGACACGCCACGCTTCACAAGACGCTTATTAAAAGCTTCTTGAATGGCTTCTAGTTTATAAGCTTCAGTAGAACTAATTTTAATTGTTTTTTCTTTTTGATCTAAAACAATTTCAACCTTGATGCCCTTAAAATCAAAGCGATTGATAATTTCTTTAAGCGTTTGATTAATGGCATCGTCAATCGACTGCATGTTCACTTCGGAACTAATATCAAATGAAGGCATATCAGAGAGATAAAACACTTAGACAGGGCTTTCAAGCTTTAAGCCCTATGCTATTATCTTTCCCATGTATTTTAGCGCCGAGATTAGCTGTTTTTTTGTAGTTTCATTTTTAGTTCGTCTAGGAATAATGCTTTTCAGCTGGAACGACTTCGACAGAGCTGCAACCCCTCTATTTTCTGCTCTTGGTTTTGGTTTCTTAATGGATTTTGCAGCTGCTGTTTTTGTTTATTTTGCCTGCTCCACTCTGACAATATTTATCCCCAATTTTATTAGAAGAATTAAACCCGTTCAGTTTATTGGGAGTTTTATATTCTGCTCAATACTTTGCTTTAGCGTAGTTGGAGAAGCTCTCTTCTGGAATGAATATAAAACGAGATTCAACTTTATTGCCGTTGATTATTTAATTTACACTACAGAGGTCATCAACAACATCATTGAATCTTTTCCTATGAAAAAGATTTTTATTGGTATTGGGTCTGCAGCTCTAGTTCTCACTTTAATCAACACTTACGTCAGGAGACGAAAATACGGCCCCATTCAAATGAGTCCCATTCTCAATTGGCTCTGGAGCTTGCTAGCGGCCACAGTCGTTTATTTGCTTTGGCCCTATGATGGTTTAGAAGCGCAAAATCGCTACAATTACGAGCTCTCAAAAAACGGTGTCTATAGCTTATTTTCCGCCTTCTGGAACAATGAAATTGATTTCGACCATCCCTACCGAAGCATTCCAGAAAAAATTGTATGGTCTGAGGTAGAAAAATACTTCAAACAAATTCCAGGCACGGAGATGATCGCCACCAAAGAACATCCCGCGCTCCATAGAACTATAAATCATGGACCAGAAAAACGTTACAACGTGATCTTAATTGCTGTAGAAAGTTTAAGTGCAAAATTTATTGGTGTTAACGGCAACAAAGATGGAATCACTCCCCATTTGGATAAACTCACAAAAGAAAGCCTTTTTCTAAACAATCTATTTGCCACTGGAACAAGAACCGATCGAGGCATGGAAGCCCTCACATTATCTCTTCCGCCCACACCTGGACGATCGATTGTGAAAAGACCGAAAAATGAAAATTTACTCACAGTAGGACACGTCTTTAAAAAAAGAGGTTACGACACCAAATTTATTTATGGTGGCTACGGCTACTTTGATAACATGAATTATTACTATGGGAATAATGATTTCGACATAGTCGACCGAGGACAATTCAAAGACAAAGAACAAACCTTTGCCACGGCTTGGGGTGTAAGCGATCAAGATTTATTTAATAAAACCCTCAAAGAATCCGACAAATCTTACAAAGCTAAAAAACCTTTTTTCAGTTTTGTTATGACCACCACAAATCATCGGCCCTATAATTATCCTAACGGATTTATAGATATCCCCTCAGGGAAAAGTCGTGAAGGCGCCGTAAAATATACGGATTACGCCATCCATGAATTTTTACAAAGCGCCAAGCAAAAACCTTGGTTTAAAAATACTTTATTTGTCATAGTAGCCGATCACTGCGCTACGAGTGCAGGACACGTTGACCTTCCGCCAACTGGTTATGAAATTCCTGCTTGGTTTTACGCTCCAAGCATTATCAAACCCGCTGTTCACTCGAAAATGACCAGCCAGTTAGACATTGTTCCTACTATTCTTGATATTCTCAATTGGACTTATGAAAGTTCATTTTTTGGTCAAAGCATTTATAGAAATATTAATTCCGACCACGAACATGCTTTTATTGGCACCTATCAGCGACTTGGATATTTAACTCCCAAAGGAATTATAATTTTAAGTCCGCAAAAGAAGATCAATTCCTATCAATATATAAGAGGACAAGATTCACGAGAACCTATTCCATCAGCCTCACTTAGAGAAGCTTTAGCCATCAAAACGATTTCATATTATCAAGGAGCTTCGCTTTTATTCAAAAGAGGTGGGCTCAAAAATCACGAAGTTGAAGTTAAAGAAAAGAAATAATCTTTTCAATTTGAGCGCGAGGGTCTTTAGCTTTTATTACACTTCTACCAACCACTAGGAGATTCACGCCTTGAGCTACGGCTTCTTGAACTTCATAGCTTCGATTTTGATCGCTATGAACGGCCTCTCCAGGCATTCTAATTCCTGGACAACAACAATAAGCAGAAACATTAAGAGCTCGAATAGCCGGAACTTCAGCCACAGAAGAAACAAAACTATCGACTCCACTTTCAAAAGCAATTTTTGCCCAACGAGACACAACTTCCTGAGAATTTTGTCCAAAATTAAGTTCTTCAATATCTTTTTCAGATAATGATGTGAGAACACTCACTCCCAAAAGTCTCAAAGATGAGCCTTCACGAGCGCGAGAGGCTAATTCGAGCATTTTTCTTCCGCCACTTAAATGAAGAGTTAAAAAGCTAGCCCCCAAATCACACCAAGCCTTCACAGACGATTCCACTTGAGTGGGTATATCGTGAAGTTTAGCGTCTAAAAAAAACTCTAATTTTTTATCTCTAATTTTTTTCCAGTCAGCTTCAGTAAAATAGGGAAGTAATCGCAAACCAATTTTGACCACAATAGGCAAAGCTTGAATTTTATCAATCAAAGCAAAGCAATCATTTTTATTTTCTAGATCTAAGGCAACACACAATCGGGACTGAGTTTTCACGTGTTCGTATCTTCTCCACGATGAGCCTGAATGCCGTATTGTTTAAGTTTACGATGCAAATGAGCTCGCTCTAAACCCAGCGACTCAGCCGTCTTAGTCACATTGCCACTTAATTTTTCGAGTCTTCGCGATAGAACACTTTTCTCAAACTGCGCTCTTAATTGCCGCAAGGATCCACCCGGATCTCTAAAATCTTCAAAATGAGCTTCTCTTATAGGTTGAGAACTTAAATTTTGAAGTTCTTCTGGAAGATCCGAAAGAGTTAAAACTTCTCTATCTGGATTCATAATAACGATACGCTCAAGTAGATTTTTTAATTCTCGAACGTTTCCAGGCCATTCATAAGTTTTCATCCATGTCATAAGCTCATCACTAATCACTGGTTTCTTATGAGCATAATCATGAGATAAATTTTCTAGAAAATGATCTATTAAAGGAGTCAAATCTTCCAAACGTTCACTCAAAGAAGGAATGGGTATAGAAATCACACTTAGCAAGTAATACAAATCCGCAGAAAATCTAGATTCCTTCACTAAAGAAGAAATATTCTTCCTCGAACCAGTCACTAATTTTACATCTAAGGGCTGTACATGCTCAGAACCTATTCTTGAGAATTTTTTATCTTTTATTGTTTGAGCTAATTTATTTTGAAGAGCTTCTGGGAGAAAAGTAATTTCATCTAAAAACAAAGTTCCACCATGAGACTGCTCTAATAATCCAATTTTTCTTTGTGGTTTATTTGTGCCCACAGTTTTTTCACTTCCAAAAAGTTCGATTTCAATTTGATCTTTTGCAAAAGCCCCACAATTGAGAACATGATAAGAGGCTTCGCGACGAGAACTGAGCTGGTGAAGTAAGCGAGCGCAAAGCTCCTTACCTGTTCCATTTTCACCCACCAACATAATAGGGCTATTGGCTAAGGCTGCTTTATAAAGAGCGGTCTTCAAAGTTCCAACAGCCGAAGACTCGCCTATCAATTTTGCTTTATACAAAATTTGATTAGACAGTCTTTGGTTCTCTTCCTTGAGTCTTTTAGTCTCAAGAGCATTTTTCAAAACTAATAATACTTTATCGAGCTCTAGGGGCTTTTCTAAAAAATCATAAGCGCCCATACGAATGGCTTTAATAGCTAATTCAATATTTCCATGCCCCGACATCATCACGGGAATAATTTGTGGAAATTCATCGCGAGTGCTTTTAAGGAGCTCAAGCCCATCGCCTTCCGGAAACCAAACATCATAAAGAGCAACATCAATGGTTTTCTCTCGAAGAATGGCTTTGGCTTCTTTGGGAAGTGATGCCGTATAAACCTCATATCCCTCGTCCTTTAATGCAAACGACAAGGAACTCTGAATATCGATTTCGTCATCGACAATGAGCACACTAAAGTTCATATCTCTTAAGCATCTACGACGTGGCGAGGAAGTTCAAGGACAAATAGACCAAATGGCACTTCTTCGCAGCGCACTCGCCCGCGATGTTCCATGGCAATGCGTCGAACAATAGGCAAACCCAAGCCTAAACCAGCAGCTTTTGAGGTCATATAAGGGTCGAATATTTTATCGTGCATACCAGAAGCCACACCAGGACCATTGTCTTCGAACGAAATTTTGACACCCGCTTCCCCCGTCTGAAGTTCGTCAAGACTGACTTTAAATCGAGGCGACTCCACTTTAGCTTCTTGCATGCTGTCTATGGCGTTGTCGGCTAAGTTCACAAAAACCCTACGAAGATGCTCAGGATCGGCCCTGACCCAAACATCACCGGATACACGATTTTCATATTCAAAACGACATTGAGTGTGAGTGAATCGATAATCTTCAAGAAAATCTCCAAGCAATGAAGTCAGATTCACTTTTGAAAAATTAGGTTCAGGCATTTTCGCAAATTGAGAAAATTCCCTAACAAGATCTCGAATCACTCGAACTTGCTTTTGAATTTGGCCAATGCATTCCTGAAAAAGTGGAGTGTCAGGATGGGTTTCGGGTGAGCGCTCCAAACGACGTTGCATTCTATCTGCCGAAAGTTGAACAGGAGTGAGTGGATTTTTAATTTCATGAGCCACACGTCGAGCCACTTCTTGCCAAGCCGCCAATCGCTCCATACGAGCAGCGTCACTCACATCTTCTAAAATTATAAGAGTTCCCATGGGTTTTTTATTCTCTTCAAAAAGTTCAATTCCTGTAGCTCTAACAGAAGATAATGTTAAAGAGCGCCCCAAACCTCGACTGAGCTCAAAAATTCGATCGACCGAGCGACCCTCTTTAAATTCCATTTCTTCAAACCAAGCTTTGGAATCTTCCGGAGAACACAAACCATAAAAAACTTCATCCCAAGACTTACCGAGCAAAGTTCCAGTATCATTATCTTTATAGTGATCGGTGGAAAAACCTAAGGCCTCTTTATTTATTCTTTGAATGATTCTTTGAGAATCAAGAACCACAACTCCTCGGCGAATACTGGAGAGCAAAGTTTCCAAATAGCGCTCACGCTCTTCAAGCTCTTTGACTAAGCTCATGAGTCTTTCATTGGCGGATTCAAGTTTTTGTCCACGACGAGCCACTTCTTCACCCATCAAATTGAAGGCCGCTTTTAGAACTTCTAAATCAGGCGCTTGGCTTTGGGTTTTCGTAGCTTGAAGTGCCAAGGGAATTCGATAATCCCAATCACCCACTCGAAAAGCTTCTGTGGCTTTCATCAAATCCGCTACGGGATCGGTCACTTGTTTTGTGACATAAAGCCCAAACCAAGACACTACAAACATAGTGAGCAAAAACAATGTGAGCAAAATTAAAGTGTAATTGAGTTTGAGGGTGTTTTTAATTTTTCGGGTTTGTTGATAAGAAGCAAAGGCACTTTCTAATTCGTTCATCCGCGTTTTCATAGCCAAAGGAACACTCTGGCTTAAAACCAAAACTTGCACACGCCCACTCATATGAATTGGAACAAATTGTTGAACCAAATCTCGGAATCCAATTCTTCTAATTAATTTAAAATTTTCACCCTCAAAAGCTCTACTTAAGGATTCCAAAGAAGCTCGCGGAACTTCATTGACGTCAACACCTTCTCCCACAGCCTTAAGAGGAGGTTCAAGTGTGCTTGAATAAAACTCCAAAGCATAAAGTGGATAGTGTTGAACTTGTGAGACTATCCACTCTTCATTGACTGAGCTTTTGTGTGCGGTCTCTCGGGCTAAACTTCCAGAATAAAAATTTAAGTCCGATTCAATGTCTTCATAGTGAAGTTGAACAACGGCCTGCGCATCGGATAATACACCTGCCACCTGCCCTCCAAACCACTGATCAAATCCTTGTCGTATGACTGAAGTGCTACCCACGAAAAGTAAAATGGAAGGTAAAAGCGAAAAACCCACAAGGGATGTCACCATTTTCCATCGCAAACTACTCCCTAACTTGCCACTTCTTCTATCGAGGTAACCTTTGATAAGATTTCTAGAAACTAGGAATACTAACAACATGATCAAAATCACGTTGAGATGCAAAAAAGCAAAATAAACTAAGCTTTGAAAAAAACCATAGCCGCTATCACGCTCACGCAAAAGGGTTTGAGAAATAACACTGATGACGAAAACAATAGCGATCAAAACCGCTACACGGATTTCACGTTTTCGTTTCTTTTTTTCTTCAAGACTTAAATTCATTTGCGCTGTCGTCAACAAAAAGTTCACCAGCGCTATTCAAAAAGGCAGGCCTTATGGCTCCCTGACGGACAGCCTCGTCCAAGGCTCTTAAATGCAAGTAGTGACCCGCTTGATCGAGATGAACACTACCTATTAGAGGTTTACCCAAAAGAGCAAAATCTCCAATACCGTCGAGCAACTTATGGGCTGCCAATTCTTGAGGCACTCGAAAACCGCTCGTGTTGACCACTTTGTTATCATCTAAGAGTAGAGCATTTTCAAGTGAGGCGCCCTTGATTAGACCGCGCCTGACTAATTCTTCTAATTCATGTTTAAAGCCGAAGGTTCGGGCAGGAGCAATCTCTTTATCAAAGATCTCACGAGCGGCCATTGGATTTAACCAATCTATGCTAAACGACTTTTCTTGCTTCCAAGAAGGTCCAAAATCGACCTTACAGTGATAATGCGAATGATGATTAGATTGCATTTTCTCAATACGAACTTTTTTAGAGCCGTCTTCTAAAAGAAAATCTTTTACTGCAATCCAAACAGCTCTTTTTTCTGGAATCACTCGACTCTCAAAAGATCTTAAGCAATGCCACTCTTTAGAAGACCCATCCAAAATAGGCACTTCCAAAATTCCATGCTCCATATGATCGCTTTCAACGGAAACTTGAAAACCTTGCAAATCATAGACAAAAGCAGCAGCCATAAAATGTTCAATCGTTCTAAGTTCAAATCTCAACTTTGTATTCCCGCGAAGAACTAAGGCCGTAGAGCGAGTGGTTCCACTCAAACGTGTCCATTCAGCGGGAGCGCGAAAAAGGGCTTTTTCCACTTTGGCTACAAACTCTAACCAAGATTTTTTTGAAGTCGATCGTATGACGGCCAAAGTATTGAGAGACCCGCTGTGGAGTCCGTAACCTTGCACAGACAATTGCTTAGTATCAGCTTTCGACCCAATTTCCTGTTCGATTGTATAGGCCGCAGCATCCCTTAGCATTTGTTTTTTTTGAATCCCTTACTTTATTCATCCTAACCTGCGGCCAATTGTCCTCTCAAATTAAAGGCACACGGACTTTTGACCATGTTGCAAATTAAACACAAGATTTTGATTTTATAATGGAATTTCAGTCTGAATTTCTTTTGGAGCCAAGAAACCTAAGTGCTCGTAACCCTTAGCACAAGCCTGTCGCCCGCGAGGCGTTCTTACGATTAAAGCTTCCTTTAAAAGGAAAGGTTCTACGATTTCTTCTAAAGTGCGCCTATCTTCACTCAAGGAGGCCGCCAAAGCTTCGACACCTGCAGGTCCACCATTAAAATTTTCGATTAAAACTTTTAAATAAGCTCTATCTAAAGGCTGGAGTCCTTTTTCGTCGACTTCAAGAAAATCTAATGCCGCTTGAACCGCCTCACTTTGATCGCGAGCCTGTGCCGCTTTGGCCACCATAATTTGTGCGGACTCTGACAGACCTTCAGACTTCGCATCGACCACTTCTACAAAATCTCTCACGCGTGAGAGCAAACGATTGGCGATTCTTGGTGTTCCACGAGATCTCTTGGCCACGGCCGCAAGAGCTTTTGCATCTAAATCAATTCCCAAAAGACCTGCCGAACGAGTGAGAATTTTTTCCATATCGGCCAACTCATAAAAATCTAAGTTGAGATGAATACCAAAACGATCGCGCAAAGGTCCTGTTAATTTTCCAGCTTGAGTCGTGGCACCCACTAATGTGAAAGGTTGAACGGGCAAAGTCACAGCTTGCGCGCTGGCACCTTCACCTAAAATCACTTGAATTTGAAAATCTTCCATAGCGGGATACAAGGCTTCTTCAACATGTGTGCTCAAGCGATGTATCTCATCGATAAATAAAACATCACCTCGCTGAATATTACTGAGCAATGACAGCAAATCCATGGGGCGCGCAAGAGTCGGACCTGAAGTCATGTGAAGCTGACCCTTCATCTCATGGGCCACGATATGAGCCAAAGTCGTTTTACCCAAACCCGGAGGCCCAGACAGTAAAACATGATCCAAAACTCCACCCCGCCCCTTGGCCGCTTTCATAAAAACTTCTAAACGGGAGGTGACAGCTCTTTGACCAACATAATCTTGAAGAATTTTAGGTCGGAGCAAATTTTCTTGCTGCTGATGAGAGACTTCTTTTTGCATTTCTTCAAGAGGAAGCTTATTTCGAATTTTACTCATCGATTTAATTCTCCGCGAGATCGCGAACGCCAAAGACCCCATTGTTGAATGAGAAGTTTAATCATCTCTGCCTCAGAAACATGAGCGAGATTTTTTTCTTTTAAAATTTCTTTGTAAAGCTCAAGAACTTCTTCAAGTCGCAAACCCAAACGCTCCATAGCTTTTATAACGGCAGAAGAAAGAGACACTGAGTTGTCCTCATAGTCTTCAATATTTTTGGGCTCTGAAAGGTTTTGATCGTCGCTGTCCTTAATTTTTTTATTGGAATTACTTGGCGATGCGCTGCTACGCTCATGACTCAAAAGTTTAAGATAACGATCTTTATCGTTTTGCAATCCCTGCGCCACTTTCAACATGGTTTTGGGACCCACTCCCGCCACTTTAAATAGAGCTGGATTTTCTCCTAACAATAATTGACGAAGCGAGGATAATCCCAAGCCTCCGATGAGAGAGGCTGTTGTTTTAGGACCAATACCAGGAATTTCTTTAAGCTGTTCAAATATTAGTCTTTCCTGAGGGGAGGAAAAACCAAACCAAACTTCTTCATCTTCACGAATAATTTGTGCGATGAAAACCCAAACATAGTCTTCTGAATTCTTTAATTTTTGACGAAAAGATTCTGAAGGAATGTCTAAACAAAAGGCTTCTTGCGATTCATTTAAAAGCACCATAGACGTTTCTGCGTGCGCTACATACTGAGACCAAGCACCGTGGGCTTTAAGTGCTAATGCGAATTTAGGGCCGAGTTTGCCGCTCATCTAAAGTCCTTTTCAATACACCGTTATGAACAATCCAAGCCGCCCAGGCAATAGCCATAGCATCAAAGGCATCGGAATTACTCGCCGCAGCCCCTATCAAATCAGCGGGTTTTCCAAATCTCCATTGCATAAATTTTTCTAAAGACGCTTTATTCGCATTTCCAGAGCCCACGCCACTTCTCTTGACTTGAGTGGGACTCAACTCAACTAGTCGATCTTGAGCATTTTCAAGATTTTCAAAGACAGATAAGCGGAGTATTCCTCTAGCCTCACTTAAGGTTAATGCAGATGCCACATTCTTAAAGGCCACTGCTTTTTCAAGACCAATAATTTTAGGATTATACTTGCGAATAAATTCTGTAGATTCTTGATGCAAAACCTCTAAACGCCTTCCAAGACTTTCTTTTTCAGGAAGACGCCAAGTTCCCATTTCTACAATTTCCATTTTCGTAGAAACAACTCGAATGACCGCAAATCCGCATCGACGAGTTCCTGGATCCAGACCTGCAACAATCATATTTTAAACTTATCTGAGTTCCAATTGATGTGCTAGGCGCTAGAAGACGTGGATTTAACAAATATTAAACCGACAATAAAAGAAGACACGGCGCTGAGTAGTATTTTGAGTTCAAGAGTAGGATTTTCCGTATTCATTCCAATAATCAATGCATAGGGCGCGGCAATCAAGCCCAGCAGCTGAAGCAACTTACCAAAATGCCAAAGAAGACTTTTCATTGGCCACAAACTTAGAACCTAATGGCTTTAGGTGCAATAACTTGATGCCAAAGATCAATTCAATAAACTATTTTCTTAAAGAAAAGGCTTTTAGCTTTTCGGAAAGCCGACGGCTATTAAGCGATTTCCATTGAATTTTAGTTTCAGGAAGCGAGCCAGCACCTTTTGAAGCACTCTCAGGATTGCCTTCAGAGGCTTTAGGTAAGCAAGTGTAATAGTTTCCATAATACTGTCCCGCAACGGCAAGTATCGACATATCTTTTGTAAAATAAACTACGTTAACACCAAGTTCTTTGGCATCGTTGAAAACATGGTATCCATAAACATCAACATTGCTATAAAGACCGCCTACAACTTGAAGAAAATCTAGAAAATATCTGATTTGTCTTTTTTGAAGATTTTCTGCATCCACCTCGGGGTTAGCTTCTTCAACTTCTTTAAGAGCAAGGTCAGTCGACTTAAAGGCCATAAGAGTCATAGGGAAATAATCTTCATCGATAAGATCGAGTTCTTTTCCAGCTTCTGGAGATATTTTGTATCGAAGTTCAAAGGGAAATTCTTTTTGACTTGGGCGAGACACGATTTCAAGAGTCCCCAAAGGAAGACCATTTACAACTCCGCCATTGTCTTCTTTGCGTTGTTTCATTTGGCAAACTAATAAAGTTTGATCTTCTAGAGATTCCTTTGGAGCATCCTTCTCGACTTCTTGAATGTCTTTTTTAGGCTCTTCCACTTTCACAGGAGGAACTTCCTGTGCGTTGACTAATGAAATCACAAATAAACTGCTCAATAAATATTTCAATTTTGTTTTCATGGGCCCTTACTCCTCGAATCAAAATATTTAGGGGATCCGAGGAAGTCTGTCAAAACTCGTCTTTAAGGTCGTTTTAAAACGACGACAACATTATACTTTTGTAGAAACCCAGGCCTCATTGAAGACTTTTTAAGATCAAGCTGGCTAAAACCAAAACGCGACATGGAGCGATACATATGTGTTTCTTTAACGGCCTCTTCGAAGGATTTATTCTTATCTTTAGTTTTAGAAATATTATCATAAGCCGTCGCAAAAGCTCGCCCGTTATCAATAGCTAACTCTCCATAGAGTTCTGTAATTTCCGGAAACATATCAAAGAACTTTTTATAGGTAGCCAATGAAAGATATTTCCCTTTATTAGCCTCACCAAAAGTTTCCGATTTAGCAAAGATGGCTCGATATCCTCGAGTGATTCCAAACTTTTTTATAGGCTCTATATTCACCCTTGAAAAAGCTACTGTATTTCCATCAACATCTTTTATTGAAATCAATACACTTTTAACTGTTTTTCCCAATAAAGGAATTTTATCTATTCCCTCTTTTGGCAATACTTTAACCTCACTCACACTGAGATTTAAATTTAGTGACTTCACATAGGCTTCCGCGCCCTCATTGAACAGAGTATTGAGACGAAACTCTTTTAAGCGTTCAGCGCAAGGAATTTCATCAATTGCCCAGCTCTGCTGAGAGCCTAGATGAAGGCCTATAATGGCCACAAAGCTTAAAGCAAAGCGCATAGCTTCATTCTACACCCTAAGCGTAGGCTTAGAACGTTTTTAGTTGGGCATACGTCTACAATTTAGACAGCAAAGCTTACTAAAGCCCCTGAAATTATTAGTAAAAATATTCAAAACTTTGGCATCGCCCTTGCAACGTTAGTATTATGAACACACAGGCTATTGATACTCGTAGAATTTGGATGATTGTCTTCTTCTTAGCTTTGGCGAATCTTTTCCTTTTTGTGGCTTATTTTTGGCTCGCTAAGGCCGAACCCATCAGCGAGCTCAGAATGGGTTTTAGCGAACAAGGCCTTGTGATTAAAGGAAACGACAGTTTAGGTTTTACTCGATTTAAAGTTTTTAACGATTGGAACTCAGCTGTTCACTATATCGAAAATCATTATTATGAAATTCCAGAAATTTTAGACGTTCCTGCACATCCTAATTTAGACGCTAAACTCGAAGGAAATAAAATCACTTGGAATCTCAACAATTCCAAACACAATAGCATTCACACCAATAGCGAAGAGATTGCTAAAAATCTTTTGCCCTACGTGAGATACAATGTGATTGAAGCATCCTCGATGGGATTTAGCTTGCCTCTTACAGAAGCCAAACAACGCTTATAAGTCATTTTAAAAAAAGCAGCTCCGCAGTGCGGCGATTTCCCTAAGTCGAGCTTTGGAAGATATCTTATAATTAAGCTAATCACTTAGAAATGAAATTCTTCTTATCGAGTTTCGTCTTTTTATTTTTTACTTGCCTTCAAAATTCTTCGGCAAAGGCAGCAGAAAATTTCCTATGGGGTGCTGCTAGTGCCGCTTTTCAAGTAGAGGGTAGTCCTGAGGATTCTGACTGGAGAGAGTGGACTCGAATCTCTGGAAAGGTTGCTAAAAACCATAACGGAGAAAAAGCCACAGATTTTTGGAATCGCTATGAAGAAGATTTTAAAATTGCAAAAGAGCTCGGGCTTAACTCCTATCGCCTCTCCATAGCTTGGGAAAGAATTTTTCCTAGCAAAAGCAAAGTCAATCCAAGTGCAATTTTAAAATATAAAAAAATTATTTTAAAAATGCGTGAATACGATCTGGAACCTGTGATCACCCTGCATCACTTTGTGCTTCCAATATGGCTCGTAAAAACGGGCGGTCTACTCTCTCCCGACTTCGTCAATGAATTTAGTTCATACGCCGAAATATTAACTAAAGAATTCTCACCTCCACCTTACAACGTAAAACATTGGATCACATTCAATGAACCTAACGTATTAGTTCACAATGGATATCTCGAAGGGATTTGGCCACCTGGTGAAAAAGGACAAATTAAAAATGCTGTTTTAGCCACAGCACAAATTATTCGCGCTCATGTGAGCGCCGTTAACTACATGAAGGGCATAAATCCCTTGCTACAAGTGAGTATCGCCCATCATTGGCGAATTTTTGAAGCTAAAAACAAATGGAATCCTTTGGATTGGATTGCAGCAAAAATCACCGACAAAGTTTGGAACGATCAAATAGTAAATTCCATGATGACTGGAAAACTCAACGTCTGGATGCCTGGTGGAGGAAGAATTAAAGAAAATTTAAAACTCAATCAAACTCCTGGCCTCGATTATTTAGGAATCAATTATTATGGGAGAGCCTTAATGAGCGTAAGTCTTAAAGCCCCCTTCGTTATAGCCAGCCAAGGTGATCTTCCAAAATCAGATTTAGATTGGGAAATCTATCCTGAAGGTTTGGGGATGGCTGCTAGGCAAAGCTATGAAAGATTTAAACTACCCGTTATGATCACTGAAAATGGCGTGGCCGATCAAAAAGATTTGATTCGCGCAAAATTCATTAAAGATCATATCGCCTCTCTTAAAGACGCACAGAAATCTGGAGTAGCGATTTTAGGGTATTATTACTGGTCACTGACTGATAATTTTGAATGGGCCTTAGGATACGACCCACGCTTTGGACTCGTCGAAATCGACTATGAAAATAAGGCCTCTCGAAAGCTAAGACCCTCAGCGGAAGTTTATAAAAATCTTATAAAAAATAACTAAGTTTTTTTAACGGATTCAAATAGGGCCTCGACTTTTGCACCCTCTTCGACAAGAACTTTATCGGCTGTAATTTTTCCAGTCACCAAGCAACCCTTTTTGAATAAAATATGTTTGGCTATGACTTCGCATTCAATCAATTGTCCTTCGACTATCAAATGAGGCACTTCCACAAGACCTTCAACTTTTGCGCCTTTAAGAACTTGAAGAGTTGAAAGCTCATCTCCCGAAATTTTTCCTTTAAATTGTCCTGCAAAGCGCATTTGTCCAGAGAATTCCCAATTCCCATCACCGCTAAATGAATTGCTCAACCAATGCTGATCGCGTAATACTTCGAGCTCGTTCCAAAATAGTTTTTCTTCTTCGGCGAAACTCATCGCTCAATCTCCAAGCTTTGTCTGTAACGAGCAAGCAGAGAACCCTTTTCATCATAAAGATACAAACTCGCATAAAGAGGCTCTGCTCCAGCATTTTCAACAAAATAGGATAGTGGAAACTGTTTATGAATTTCCAGCTCGCCCTTGATGTCCTTCACTTGAAATCCTCTATGATAAAGTAAAATTTCTCCCGAACGACTCGTTAAAGCTTCTGGAAAAGATAAAATTCCTGGTGAGCCGTGAAGTAGCATGACCCAAAAAACACTGAGAGGACCGTCTCGGGGAGGAAGGCGATGAAGTTCAAAATCGACTTTGAGTGATTGAGCGTTTTTTTGATAAATGGCTTTAAAATTCTGAGCTTCAACCAAAATAGAATGAAAATCTTTGGCTTCTAAACTTGGAAAAATCGAATAGTCTCCAGTTCCTTCCGAACCCGTAATTTCACTGGAGCCAGGATTTTCGTTAGGAAGTGATTTTTTTAGATAAGCCTCTCGCTCTAATCGAAGTTGCTGGACTTCCTGCTGCATGCGATGCGTTTCCCAACGTGAAAACAACCATCCGACCAGACTCAAAGCCAAAAGGCATAAACTCAGCACAAAATAAGTTGAAACCCTTTGCAAAGAAGCCAAAGGAATACGAAAACCCAACCATTCCCCATTATTTCTAATGAGATAAAGGTCCCAAAATCTTTTCTTTTCAGTGGGATACTGGGTCCATCCATTCTTCATATAAACTGATTCAAATCTTCACATTCAAAACCCCCAAAATCCAGTAATATAAAGAATTATAGTGCAGTGCGTTGATGGAGGGTCCTATGGCCGAAGAAGAAAATGCCCCAACTAATGAAGAAGCCGCATCGCCGGCTCCTGTTGCCGCCCCAGCTGAAGAAGGCGGTGAGAGCCCTAAAAAATCAGGCTTCAAAGTTAATAAGATACTTATTGGATTAAGTCTTCAACTAGTCGTTCTATTAACGGCTGTTGGCTTTCTATTTAATGGTGTCTTCAATCAGCCCAAAACTCGTTTAACTCGCGCCAAGCTTGAACAGCGCGTAGTGGCTTCTATTGAAGAAAACGAAAAAGACTTTAGAGATTACGACTTGGGAGAAATTATCGTAAACACCTCTCCCACCACGACTATGAGAACAAGAATATCCATTGAAGTCACCAATGAAGAAGTCTCTAAAATGCTCAAAAGACGAGATTTGATGATACGAGCTCGAGCCCTAAGTGTTATTAGCCAATTTCCTAAAGAGCAGCTTAAAAAAGTCCACGGGAAACTACAACTTAAAGACAAGCTTGTAGAGGCTTTTGTTGACGAACTTGAAAAGGGTGAATTCAAAGGCGAAGGAACTGTCAGAAACGTGTATTTTCTAGACATAATCCAAATGTAAGAAATTTTTTTCTTAAAGGAGCCTATTTTTTGACCACAAGAAACTGACTCACAGTAACGTCTCGATTAAACTAAAAACTGTGAGACACCCTACCCGACGCTCTAAAATAGTTTGCACGCTTGGCCCTGCCAGTAACAGTTTAGAAAACCTTCTTAAAATCATCGAAGCTGGAATGGATGTGGCTCGAATCAATTTTTCACATGGCGATCATAAGCAACACAAAGAAAACATCGCTTTAGTCCGCGAGGCCTCTAAACGCCTCAACATTCCCGTTGGAATATTAGCCGATCTTCAAGGACCCAAAATTCGCGTTGGAAAACTAAAAGCTCCCATTCCATTAGATAAGGGAAAAAAACTTTATTTTAGAGGAATTGATGCCCAAGCCACTCGAGTCCTTGCCGATGGTAGTGAAGCTTTTCCCGTTGAAGTCAGCTACCCCAGGCTTGTTGAAGATTTAATTCCCAATTCATTAATGCTTCTGGACGATGGTTTAATTCGTCTAAAGGTTATCGAAAAAATTCCTTCAAAAAATTTACTGCTCGCCGAAGTTGAAGCCGGCAACGTTCTTTTCGACAACAAAGGAGTTAATTTTCAGGGAGCGCGTTTAAGCGCCTCAGGAATTACAGAAAAAGACTGGGAAGACATTCAATTTGGCCTAGAACATGATGTCGATTTTTTCGCTCTTAGCTTTGTCAGAACAGCGAGAGAAATTCGTTATTTAAAATCTTATTTAGCCGACAAAAAATCTGGAATCATGGTGATTGCCAAAATAGAAAAAGCCGAAGCTCTTCAAGAGCTCGAAGACATCATCAAAGCCAGCGATGGAATCATGGTGGCGCGTGGCGATCTCGGTGTCGAGATAGGAAATGAAAACGTCCCGGTTTGGCAAAAGAAAATCATTAACATGTCTCACCAATACGCACGTCCCGTTATAACAGCCACTCAAATGCTAACAAGCATGGTCGAAAACCCCACCCCAACTCGCGCCGAAGCCAGCGATATCTCCAATGCAGTTTTTGATGGAACAGATGCCCTCATGCTCTCTAACGAAAGTTCTGTCGGAAAATATCCCATCGAGGCTGTTTCCACTATGGCCAACATTGTTGAAGCCGCTGAAACTTATATGCGCCAAACAGCCAATCCCAACGATCTCATTGAGGGCACACTCGAAGATGCAGTTCCGATTTCTGCCGCCATCGAATCTGCCGCAGTCGTGTTGGCTACCAACCTAAAAGCTAAATGCCTTGCTTGCCTCACTCGAAGCGGTCAATCGGCAAGACTGCTCGCTAAACATCGCCCATCTATGCCCATTTTTGCTTTTGTAGAAAACCAAAAAGTTCAAAAACAACTCTGTTTAAGTTGGGGGATTTTTGTGGTGCCTTGGAAAGAAATGCAACAACAAGACTACACCATCTTTGACGAACTCATGGATGAACTCAAACGAATTGGCCAGGTTAAAAAAAGTGACATTGCAATCTTAACTGCGGGAATCCCTACTTCACGATTAGTCGGAACAGCCAACACCGTTGTGGTGAGGCAATTCAGGAGCCTCATGTGAGTTTTCTGAGCGAAATCCTCGATCCAGGAAGCTGGGCGCCTAAGCATTATGCACTTTTCTCTCTCTGTTTAGTCTCTATAAATTTATTAGGTCCTCGAGGTTGGGTTCACCATTATTACATTAAGCAAGAAATCAAAGTGACCAACGACAAAATTCAAAAAGAAAAATTGGCTATCGCCGAAAAAGAAGAAAGCTTGCAACGCCTTCGAAAGTCGACCAAACTCAAAGAACGCCTACTCAGGGAAGAGTTAGGCTTTTTGAAGGACGACGAATGGAGCATCGAGTTTTATCCTACAAAAAACATGGCCGCTTTATCGTCGGCCTCGTCTTTATCGCGACCTTTGCCTCAAACTGCACTCAAAAATCAGAAAATTCCCAAAAGACATTAAAACGTCAGTTAAAAATCGACAAACAAACATTAGACAGCCCTTTTATGTCCTTTTTTTGGGAAGAATTATCGCGTCCTAGTTTTTTGATGGCACCGAATCTCCATTGGTCCTGCGCGGAGCATGAAAAAATTCTCTTAGTGGAATGGAGTCGACAAAAAACTCTTTGTAAAGACATCGAAGTTCAATCCAAAAGCCCCAAACTAGAATGCCTTTACGAAAAGAAAATTCAAATTCCTATGAATTCATGTTCGCAGTTTGAAATCGAAACTACATTAAATCATTTTAGATTTTCTGCCTTTGACGCCCTCTACAACCAAGGGAAAACCCCAACGCTACCCAACCCTTCTTTAGAATTAGAAAACAAATGGCATCTTCCAACACTTGAATTTAATGAAAAGGAAAATCTAGACTTAGAATTTCCTCAATTGAATGAATGGTTAATGGCCGGCGGTGAATCCACCTTAATCCAAGTGAACCTACAAAATTTAAACTCTAACAATGATGCCCTCTGGACCTCTTTTTTGCGTTGGTATTCACTCCAAGATAGCCCCCTAAAACTCAAATACAGAAGCCCCATTATTCCGATGGAAAATATTAATAAAAACTCTTCAAATTTTAATGCCATTCCAAAATTAATTTACAAACAAAAGCTTCCTCTTGGAAAAGAACTCTGTGCCTATTTAGAAAATTGGTTTTTAAGTCGATGGCTCATTCAAGGAAAAAAAATTGAAAATTCCCCTAAACTTGAAATGGAATGTCGTTTAGATTTTATAAGTCCCGCGAACTTAAAGAATTTAGAAATCACTCGACTCCCTATTCCACTCATTTCCAGCAAAGACCGACTCTTTCCTTTTGCCACTAAAGACAATATTTTAGATCCTCGAATTTGGAATACTCTTGGGGGATATAAACCTTAGGAATAAGTCTTGCCAAGTCTTAGGCAAAACAATAGGACTGTTCAGAACTCCTCATGAAGCGAATTTTTGAAAATATTCTTTCGGCAACGATCACACTTCTTGTCATCGCCTTCATGACTTTTCTACTTATGAAAGCCATTCCTGGCGGTCCCTTTGACACCGACAAACCCCTTCCCCCAGAAATCATCAAAGCCTTAGAAGCCAAATTCAAACTCGATCTACCTTGGTATAAGCAATTCCTATTTTACATTCGCGACATCGTTTTTCATTTTGATTTCGGCCCCTCGATAAAATTTGTAGGTCGCTCTGTGACCGACATTGTTTCTGAAGCCTTACCCGTTTCTTTTGAATTGGGTTTTTATTCGCTTGTGCTCGCTGTTTTTTTTGGCGTGACATTAGGTGTTTTGGCAGCCGCAAAACGCGGAAGCCTTTGGGA
Source organism: uncultured Bacteriovoracaceae bacterium (assembly GCA_964609695.1). Lineage (GTDB taxonomy): Bacteria > Bdellovibrionota > UBA2428 > UBA2428 > UBA2428 > JAGNHS01. Next base: position 167,023 of record CAZSSP010000002.1, on the reverse strand, counting down.
TATGACCGCAATGATAGCCGCCATTTCCGGAGTGTCTTTGCCAAGTTTTTTAGTAGGGGCCATTTTCATTTTAATTTTTGTACAAAAACTCGGATGGTTTCCTGGAGCTTTTTGGGATGCACCAGAAAATAAAATTTTACCCAGCATAGTGTTAGGCTTAAGGCCCATGGCCATTATCGCCCGACAAACTCGTTCGGCCATGCTTGAAGTCTGGCCCATGGATTTCGTGCGCACCGCTCGGGCCAAAGGGCTTTCACCCAAACGAGTTCTCTATCTTCACATTCTTCGAAATGCTTGCTTGCCAGTCATAACCTTACTGGGTCCCCTAGCAGCCACAATTCTTACGGGTTCTTTTATTGTCGAACATATTTTTTCGATTCCAGGACTAGGCTCACATTTTATCAATGCTGTTGTGAATAGAGACTATCCTCTCATCATGGGAGTGACTCTACTTTTTGCAGCCTTTTTAATTTTCGCAACCTTGCTCACCGACATCGTCTACACATGGATTGATCCAAGGATGAAAAAGCAATCATGAAATGGCCTAAATCATTCTACATATCAGCCACTTTTATCGCTCTACTCTTGTTGATTGCCCTCTTTGCTAATTTCATTGCCACTCAAGCTTTCGATGAACAAAACTTAGAATTGGCTTTTCAACTTCCCTCAAGTCAGCATTTTTTTGGGACTGATTATTTAGGGCGCGATCTGTTTAGCCGCCTTGTTTACGGATGCCGCATCAGCATGTCGATTGCCTTAATCACAGCGCTAAGCTCGATTCTTATAGGTGTTATTTACGGATCTATTTCTGGTTACATGGGTGGCTGGACCGACAAAATTCTCATGCGCATTGTAGACATTCTCTACACACTCCCCAGTCTCGTTATTATTATTTTAGTCATGCTTATTTTTGGTCGCGACCTCATGGGCATTTACATTTCACTCACTCTTACGGGTTGGCTTGGAACAGCGAGACTCATGAGAGCTCAAGTGATGAGCTGGAAACAGCGGCCCTTCGTAGAAGCTGCCAGCGCCATCGGCGTGCGTCCTTTTAGGAAATTACTCGTTCACATACTTCCTAATTGCATTGCCCCAATTATTGTAGAACTGAGCTACCAAATTCCCACAAACGTTTTAGCTGAAGCTTTTTTAAGTTTCTTAGGCGTTGGCATTCAACCTCCAACACCTAGCTGGGGAGTCTTAGCTGAAGAAGGCTGGCGTGCACTTAATATTTATCCACACCTTAGCATCTTCCCTGGAGCTCTCATTTTTTCAACGATGCTAGCCTTTAATCTTTTGGGAGATGCTTTGCGCGACAAGCTAGACCCCTTCCTCAGCAGTCGAAGATAACAACTATTCAAATCATTTCAATCACCTACCCAATATGATTTTTAATTGTGCGCTAAGAAACGGGCCTGGAAATTTATTCATACCTTTAAATTCAACAACTAGAGCGGCTTGGGCGACCCCTGAAGCTTGGGGCTATGCCCCATCGCTCACCCCAAGATGCTCTAGTTGTTGAATTTAAAGGTATTAATAAAATTTGACTGTAATATGCCAGGCCCGTTTCTTAGCGCACAACTAAAAATAAAAGGCTTCCACAAGTTTAAAATCATATGAAATTTAAGATCTTAAGCACAATTGTCGATAAAAATTGAATGCTAAAGTCTTTGATTTACGGCCTTTTAATATCAACTTTATCACCCACAGTTTCTCGTGCTGTGGAAGAAGCAAACTCCAATAATCGTCCATTGAACTCACACCCTTCTCATCAAAACATTAAAGACTTAGAAAGCTATTCTCGACCTTATTTACTAGGTCTGCCTCGATGCGACCTCTTAACAACACTCTCTCAACTTGGTGTCTTTATAAAAAAGGATGATCCACAAATATTCACTAACGAAATGTTAGTGCATCTGATTTCATTTTTTTCACTAGCAAAACCGCTAATGCCCGTTTTCCTTTACGCCTCTACAGAATCAGGGCCAACATTAGTCAAAAAAGTAGAAAACGTTGCAATTGAGGGTGCCCACCAAATCAGTTTTTCAAAAAATGCCGCTGAAAACTTAGAACTTAAATCCTTTAGCGAGCAGGAAGCTGTAGCCAATAAACTAGGACAAGCCATTGTTGGAGAACTAAAATTTAATAACACTTTATTCAAACAATTAAGTGAAATTCTTTTATCAAAAGAGGAACTCAAAAAAATAATTTCTGAAGGTGCAAGAATTTCTCTCATACCCAACCCTAGTTCAAAATGGGCTAAATACGCTATTGATCTCAAACAAGTAGAACTCATGACTCTATTAAAAGTCTTCAATGACCTACCCTTACATATACGAAAAAAAATGGCTCTTAAATCGATTGCTCGAATGAAGGATGGATTTGAATTTCCTGAAGATCCTAAAGCCATTGCCATTTACAACAAAGAAACTCAAGAAATCTCTCTTACAGATAGGGCCTTCACTCAGACAAGCTCATTACTAGGAGAAGGGACTTTAATTCACGAATTAGGACACGCTTATTGGGCCACTATGGATGAGGCCAATAAAAATGAGTTTATTAAAATTTCATGGAAAAAAGATTCTTCAAATCAGTATCAATTAAAAAACGGAAATATTCAGATGATTTCAGATTACTCCACAAAATCTCCCGAGGAGGACTTTGCAGAACATTTCTCTGGATATGTAGATGCTCCGGAGAAACTAAAAAAAATAAACTCAGAAAAATTTCGCTTTTTTCATGAACTTTTTATAGACACCGAATATCAAACAATAGCTCATGAAAAAGCTAAGATCCACTTAGAATCAGAGAAGCCGGATTCAACTCCTCCCACTTGGAAATGGGTTCCGTCTTACAATAAAACTAAGTGGTGGTCGTTCGGATTATTAAACGAAACCGTACCCGCTAATTTGAGCATATCCTGTGAAAAGGAAAAAATTTTATTTGGAAAATCAGAAAACATTCTAATCAACGTAAAAATTAGCGGAGTTCAAGATGATATCTCTGGAGTTAAAGATATCTATATTTCGCTACGTTCTACTGAAGAAAAAAATGATTCGTGTTGGATACTTCTTGATAGCAGCAAATGTGTAGATAGCAAAAATGGTATTTACGAAACTTCAAACTTTATTGAACTATCAGATTATTCACCTGGGACCTATAATTTAGACTTTATGATATTTGAAGATCATGCGGGTAATTCTCAAAACTATAATGCTAAAGAATTAGGTATAAAAATTGAAATACCCGGAATTAAAGAAATCAAAAAAGGCAGCTTTAGTAAACCAAATATAAATTTTGGAGAAATTGAAATCAAGAAATTAAACTTAGACAATGGAAGTGCCTATGAACTATCGATTCCAGAAATTGAACCCAATAGCCCCTTTGACTTACAATTCTACTGGAAAGGCAAAAAAACAGGATACACATTTTCTCACTTATTTAGTGGGCCCAAGAATTCGGAATTTTTCTCAAAAAAAGATGGTAAATTGAATTTCCGGCTCATTTTTCCAAACCATATCCCTAAAGACGAATTTGAGCTTTCGCAAATTTGGATCAGTTTTAATGAAACTAAAAATAAAAAACATTCATCTTTTAGCTTTGAATCTGAAGATCAAACACGCAAACTTAACCTTCTCCATGAAAACGGAAATCAAAACGAAGCGAAATTAAATATTGATTTGAATTCTATGAAGTTGATGGAAGTCCAAAAAGTAAATCTTCATGGCGGAACGAGCAGTATTATTGTAGAGGTCCCTATCGATGGACTTATTACGTCTAAACCAGAAGCTTCATTTTTCATGCAAGCACCCAGCGGAAAAGATGTGGATTTTTACTCTGCATATACTGAATCAAAAATTATATTAAAAGATGGAAAAAAATTCTTGCAGTCAAAATTACATCTTCTACCAAACCACGAAAGTGGCGAATATATTCTAAAAGGAATCTGGATTAGTGAAGACCCCTATAAAGATCAACATTTCAAAGCCAAAACACCTTTTAGCAGCGATTTTCAACATCTTCGAATTCGCGCATCAGAACGAGGTATAATCAAGAAAGTGATAATTGAACCCAGCAAACTCACAAAACCAGGCTTGTATTAGTCTTGCCTGTGCATTATAACGCACCCGGTCTTAAAATATAAAAATACCGCTTTGTTTAGATTCTCTACAAGTGCTTGAAAGCCCAAGCTAAAAGCAGAGCCTCATCTAGACGTTAATCAAAGTTAATCCTAGTATGAACAGCTATGAAAAGAAGCCTTGGATTAATCCTATTATCAACTCTCATTATTCTTGGATGCTCAAAGAAAAACACGGGAGGTACGACTCTGCGCATGCGTCTTCCTAGCGAACCCCCCGCTCTCGACTGGCACTTAGCCACCGACAACGTTTCTAAAGATGTCATTGCCCCCATTCAAATTGGACTCACTTACACCGACACGGCTCACAAAGCACAACCTGCACTTGCTGAATCTTGGACGATCAGCAAAGACGGCACTCTTTACACTTTCAAACTTCGCCAAGGTCTAAAATGGAGCGATGGCCAACCCCTTACCGCTCAACACTTTGTAGATGCTTGGGAGCGCTTACTTCGCCCCAGCACTGCCAGTGAATACGCTTATTTTCTTTTCAAAATTGTAAATGCTGAAGATTTTCAAAGCGGAAAACTCAAAGACTTTTCAAAAGTGGGAATCAAAGCCGTTGACGATTTAACTTTTGAAGTGAAACTCACTGGCCCCGTGGCTCATTTTATTTTCTTAACGAGTTTCTGGACCACCTTCCCAATCCGAAAAGACATCGTAGAAAAATTTGGAGACAAATGGACCGAAGCTGCCAACATCGTCAGTTGTGGGCCCTACAAACTCACTGTTTGGGAACACGATTCTAAACTGGTGATGGAAAAAAACCCTTACTATCACAACAAAGAAAACCTCGAAAAAATGCCTGAAAAAATTGAGTTTCGTGTGATTAAAGAAAACGCGGTCGCCGTGACTCTTTTTGACCAAGGAGCTCTCGACATTGTTAGAGATCTTCCTCCAATTCAAATGTCGGTTCTCTCCAAGCGCCCCGAACTTCTAAAAGCCAATTATTTCCGTGGTTATTACTTTGGTTTCAACATCAAAAACCCACAAGTTGCCGACAAGCGTGTGCGACAAGCATTAGCGATGTCTATTGACCGTGAAGAGCTCAACAAAGTTCTTCCAGGCATGATTCAGCCCATGAAAGGTTGGATTCCAGAAGGAATGGTGGGTTACAATGCCAGCAAAGGTATCGACTTCGACGCCAGTAAAGCCAAGGCTCTATGGGATAGCATCCCCAACAAACCTGCCAGCCTAGATTATTGGTTCGACCAAAAAGAATACAACAAAGCCGTTGCTGAATTTTTACAAGGACAATGGAAAAAGAATCTTGGTCTGACAGTGAACCTCATTCCACAAGAATGGAAAGTTTTTCTAAAAACAGCCAAAGTTCAAAAACTTCCCATTTTCCGTTTAGGTTGGGGTGCTGATTATCCGGATCCCGACACTTTTATGGATCTTTTCACATGCACCTCAGGAAATAACTTCACCAGTCTTTGTGAAGCTAAATACGACGCCAATGTTACAAGCGCCACCCGCCTCCTCGATGAGAGCAAACGCCAAGCTCTTTATGATGAAGCTCAAACGATATTGTTAGAAGACAAAATTGCCATTGTGCCTATTTTCAGAGAGCACAATTTGTATTTAGTCGCCAAAAGAGTGCAAGGATTCACTCCAAATGCGATGAACGATTATCGCTTTGAAGATATAAGATTGAAATAATATTAAAAACTTTGATCCTAACTTAGAAACTAGCAGTAGAAGTCAAAAAGAAACGCTCCTGCGTCTTTCGAGTTACCTTTGGCCTAAAGGTCGCACCGACCTAAAAATTAGAGTGAGTGCGGCTTTTATTTGTTTAATAGCCGCTAAGCTCATAAACGTTTGGGTGCCCTTTTTACTCAAAGACTCTGTAGATTCTCTTTCTAAAGATAAAGCCCTATTAGTGGTCCCGGTAGCTCTCATTGCAGGTTATGCACTGGCTCGCGTGGGCGCACAGCTTTTTGGTGAACTTCGGGATTTTCTTTTTGCTAAAGTGTCTCAATTTGCGCAAAGAAGTATTGCGCTAGAAACTTTTAAACACCTTCATCAACTCTCACTGCAGTTTCATCTCTCACGAAAAACAGGAGGGCTCTCTCGAGTTATTGAACGAGGCACTCGAGGCATACAATTCGTTTTAAATTTTATGAGTTTTAACGTTGTGCCCACAATTTTTGAACTTTGCTTTGTATGCGGCATTCTCATTATTAAATTCGATATCTATTTTGCGCTCGTTGTGCTTGGAACTATTCTTAGTTACGTCGTTCTCACTTTATCGATCACCGAATGGCGACTTCAGTTTCGTAAAAAAATGAATAGCGAAGAAACTCGAGCCAACACCAACGCTATAGACAGCCTACTGAATTTTGAAACGGTAAAATATTTTACTAATGAAGACCATGAATTCAATCGCTACGACAAATCTCTAGCCCGTTATGAGGCGGCTGCCCTACAAAGCCAAGGAAGCCTATCGCTACTCAACGTCTCTCAGGGAACCATCATAGGCATAGGTCTTTTTCTGCTTATGTTCATGGCCGCCAATGGAGTTGTAAAAGGCACCATGACCATGGGTGATTACGTATTGGTCAACACCTTTTTGATTCAACTTTATTTACCTCTAAATTTTTTAGGTTTTGTATATCGTGAAATTAAACAAAGTTTAATCGACATGGATAAGATGTTTGAACTTCTTGAAATTGATTCCGACATCAAAGACACTCCAGACGCTCAAGACTTAAAACTCAATCAAGCTGAAATCGAATTCAAGAATGTTGAGTTTTCTTATGCTCCCGATAGAAAAATTATTAAAGGTATTAGCTTCAAAGTTCCTGCTGGTAAAACCACGGCCATCGTTGGGCCCAGCGGTTCTGGAAAATCAACTCTAGCGCGACTTCTATTCCGTTTTTACGATGTGAATTCGGGAAGCATTAGCATCGACCATCAAGACATTCGAAAAATCACTCAAAAGTCTTTACGAAGACATATTGGAGTTGTGCCCCAAGACACCGTCTTATTTAATGACACAATTGCCTACAATATTGAATACGGAAAGCCTGGTTCTACTCAAGCTGAAATTGAAAAGGCCGCTGAGCTTGCCAAAATTCATAGTTTTGTGGCCTCTTTAACAGACGGATATAAAACTCAAGTGGGCGAACGTGGTTTAAAGCTCTCAGGCGGAGAAAAACAAAGAGTGGCAATTGCTAGAAGTATTCTTAAAAACCCCGCCATCATGGTTTTCGACGAAGCCACTTCAGCGCTCGACTCTCACACGGAGCGCTCAATTCAAGAATCGCTAAAATTACTTTCTAAAAATCGAAGCACTATAGTCATCGCCCATCGCCTATCCACAGTTGTCGACGCCGATGAAATACTAGTTCTCAAAGAAGGTGTGATTGTTGAAAGAGGCAAGCATCAAGAACTACTTTCTCTAAAAGGCGAATACTTTCAAATGTGGGAAAAACAAGTCGAACAAAAATAAGAGCTGCTAATTTTTATCGCTTTCAATAAAACTAGTGATTTCTTTATCCATAGGAAGTGTCCGAGATGAAAAGTACTCAACTCGTTGCCCATCTTTTGAAATAAGGTATTTGCTAAAGTTCCAAGAGGGCTCACGTTTCTTTTTGTCGGCATTTTTGAGTGCTCGGTAAAAGGCTTGTGTGTTGTTGCCAGTCACGGCGCCCTTTTCAAAAAGAGGAAAACTAATTTGAAAATTCTTTTGTGCAAAAGCTTTAATCTCGGCTGAGGAGCCAGGTTCTTGACCCATAAAATCGTTCGATGGAAATCCTAAAACTACAAAATTCTGCGTCTGATATTTTTTATAAAGAGCCTCCAAGTCTTTATATTGAGGAGTAAAACCGCATTCACTAGCCACATTCACAACCAAAATCGTTTTACCTGCAAAGCCACATAAATTTGTCATCTGACCATCAATGGTACGAACAGTTTGATTAAGCAAAGGAGGGCAAGAGGGCTCCTTTTTTGTTAAGGGAGCGGCACTTAGTAATTGGGACACTAAAAAAAATACAAAGACAAAGTTTTTCATGAGATAGGATTCTACACCTTGCGCATTGAGTCGGCAAAGCACTCAAGGCCTACCAAATGCTGCATAGAGCTTTAGAATATAAGATATGAAGCGCACTCTTCTTTTTGCACTCTTTCTGCTCACTAGCAGCCTCTGGGCTAAAACATTCAAAAGCCAATTCATTCGCTTTGAACTTCCTCCCAACTGGGACTGCAAACAAGAAGAACTTGATTGGGTTTGCCAACCTGAAAACGTGGCCGAACGAAGTGAAGTTATTTTGATTGTTGTTGTGAAACCCGTCGATAAAGTGGACGACACTTTAGAAAAATATGATGGCATTTTAAAGAGCACCAAAAAAATGCGCGACCTTCTTGGAACGGCCTATACCAGCCAAGTTAAATACACTGCTCGTAAAATGATCAAAGAGCACCAATGGGTCGACAGCCTTCATTATGGCTCTGAAATACCCGGCTTCTTCACTCGTTACGTAGCCTCCACTAAAGAGAAAATCGCAGGCTTAATCACTTATTCTATTGCTGAGTCTGTATATGCAAAATGGGCTGAAATTATGGATAAACTTATCAACAGCGCCGAGCTCACTTTCGACCCCAAAGCTTTTGCAGAAGCTATGAGCTCAGGTTCGGGCTCTTTACTCGGTTCTAGAGGTGCGCGAGCTAAGCGCTTTGCTCCTACACTTGAAGAAGTTGAAGACCAAAACAAAAAGGGTGATGGCTCTTTGGCCCAAGGCTTACTGGCAGTCTTAGTGATTGCGGGAGCAGCCGGCTACATCATCTGGCGCCGCAAACAGAATAAAAAGTAGAGCCTATTGGATTTCTTGGCCGAGGTTTTGCTCAAGCTTGTAGCTCATCAAATTATATTGATAAATGGCTTCTAAATATTTCTTATGTTGAATGCCGTAATCAGCCATAGCCTGAAAAAGTTTTTCGGGCGCAAGATTTTTTAAACCAAAAGAAATCATCGATTCCTTCCAAGACTCTCGAGCTTCTTGGTCAGCCTTTTCACGCAATTCAAGAGCTTCTTGTCGTTGCTTAAAATCACCAATAGTTTTTTCGGCCTCTAATAGAAGTCCCGCTTGAAGATAAGATTTCTTAGCTTCTGCTTTTTTTGCCTCTGCTCGTGTTTTAGATCTCTGAGCTGAATTTTCAAAAAGAGCTAAATTCCATCTCAAACCTAATCCAGCAGCAGCATATTTTGTATTTGTTGAATCATAAGCAAAAGGGCCTTTGCTGGAATTCACTCTATTGGAAGCCTCGTTGTATTGTCCTCGCGCAAAAATAAATACTTGTGGCCAAGCTAAGCCTTCATCCACTTCTGCCAAAGCCTTTTTAGCCACAACTTCGTTCTCTAGCGCCTGCCACTCCGGACGACTTTGAGTGAAATTCTTTTTCCAATCTTGAATTTTAGATTCAGAAACTTGTCGTTTTATAAGATTAGACTGATCCCATTGAATATTATCATCACTCTGACGACCCAGCTTCCAGCCCATAGCCATTTTTGCCTGTTGCTTTGACTTAAGAGCTTCAGCCACTTGAGTTTTTAGTTCAGTAAGATTGTAGAGAACTTGTCGAGATTTAGTGTTTTTAGTTCCTATTTTTTTGTAAGCTATTTCTAATTTACTCACAAAATCCTGACCCATTTCAGCCAATTCATAAGCGAGCTGATAGCCATAATAGAGTTCTGCAATATCATAGCGGAGCTTCCAGCGATCTCTCTCCAAAAGCTTTTCTTCGGCGTTCACACCTGCCTTACCCGCTTCACGAGCCGAAGATAGACTTCCAAAAGCATATATAGGTTGCCAAATATCTAAAGTATTTGAAACAAAAGGACCCCAATCATCCCACTTTGTTTTGCTTCCAGCAGCCGTGCCCTCAGCGCCAGGAATAGGGCCCACTAAAGTTTCTAATTTAGCGCCCATAAGTCCCTTAGCTCGAGCCAAAGATTCTTGTGCCTTTGCCACTTCTAATTGAGCGCTTTGTTCTCCTAATTGCGGGCTTTTTTCAAGAGCCTCACTTATCATTTGAGACAAACTCAAGCGATCTGCAAAAGCACTCAAACTTAGAAAGCACAAACTTATATAAATTTTCTTCATTTTTTAGCAGAGTCCTTTTCCTTTAAAGTGCTCACTCTTTTTTGCATTTGATCCAATAAATCTGAGAAAGGTTTTTTCTCTAAATGCTTATCAATTTGTTTGGCTATATTTTGACTCAAAGAATGAGTTTCGAAAGTAGCATCCATAATTTTGTTATTAGCTCCGAAAAACAAATCCATTTGAAACTCACGAATCACTCGATCGCCATCTTTCTCTTTAAACCATCGGCCCGAAACCAATATATTTTTACCCTTGGGAGACAATTTGACTTCATTTTTAAAAGGTAAAAGTTGTTTGGCTTTTGGAAAGGCACTAAGTTCCACTAATTCAATCAATAACTTTTCAAATGATTTTTTATCTGCCGCCTTCACTTTAGATTTATTTTTACCTAAAGAGCGATTCACAAACGACGACCAATCAATAGTGGATTTAAGTTTTTCCATTAATGCTGGATCATTAACGTTCTCTTTTTCTTGCTTTTCAGCAAAGAGAATTAAATTGTCTAAAAAGCTTTTGGAAGTCGCCTGAGGATCAGCACATAGATTCCAGCTGAGAATTAAAGAGCTCGTACAAAGAAGGATTTTTCTCATAGGGCTATGCTAGAACCCCTTAGAGAATTCTGCAATAAGCTCTAAAGTGCTAGCTTCTCTTGGATTGTTTTTTTACGCGGGCTAACCACTTTTTCATGTTTTCTTCCAAAACATTGAGCGGCAAAGATCCGCCGCCCAAGAGCTCGTCATGAAAAGCTCTAATATCAAACTTTTCACCCAGTTGCTCCTGAGCCATTTTCCGCAATTCTTTAATTTTAAGCTCTCCAATTTTATAAGCTAGGGCCTGTCCAGGCCACACGATATATCGGTCGACCTCAACTGTAACGTCATGCTCAGACTTACTAGAATTTTCCATAAAATATTTAATGGCCTGTTCGCGTGTCCACCCTTTAGAATGAATCCCTGTATCCACTACCAATCTAATAGCGCGCCAAATTTCATAAGTGAGTTGCCCAAATTTTGAATAAGTATCTTTATACAAACCCAACTCCTCACCTAAACTTTCTGAATATAAGCCCCACCCCTCTACATAAGCTGTATACCCACCGTTTTTTCTAAACTCAGGCAAATCAGCCTTTTCTTGAGCCAATGAAATTTGCAAATGATGCCCAGGCATAGCTTCATGAGCCGTTAAAGCTTCCATTTCCCACTTAGGACGTGTTTTTAAATTGTAGGTGTTGGCAAAGAAATAACCTGCGCGTCCAGATTCTAGCGAACCGCCATTATAATAAGCTGTTGTTTGAGATTTCTCATCATAGTCTGGCACAGGCTTCACACCGTAAGGAAGTCTTGGCAAGACACCAAAAAGTTTAACTAGCTCGGGGTCAATTCTCTTAGCGATATCTCGATATTCCTTGAGAAGATCTTCTTTTTTAGAAAAATAAAAACGTGAATCTGTCCTTAAAAAATAGCTAAAGTCTTTAAAGCTTCCTCTAAAGCCTGTCGATCGAATCAGCTTTTCCATTTGCTCTCTAATGCGAGCCACCTCAGACAAACCCAGTTTATGAATCTCATCGGCACTTAAATTTGTGGTGGTTTCTCGAGAAGCATTATAGTTGTACCAAGCCACTCCATTAGGAAGCTCTGAAAGTGCTAAAGTTTGCCTACACGCAGGTATATAAATTTTTACTAAATAATCATGTAATTTTTTATAAGCTGGGACAACTTTTTCAAGATATACTTTTGAAGCTTCACTTTTAATTTTTTCTTTTTCACCCTCTGATACACTCTGAGGAAATCGCGAGAGAGGAAGTAGCATGGGGCTCTTAAAGGGGTCTTCTACAATTTGAGCCAATACTTGAGCAGGTACTTCCGTCATTGTAATTTTAGGAGGCGTTAACTTTCGCTTTAAACCTTCCTTCATAAGTTCAATATTTTGATCCACTAATTCTGGAACGGCTTCTAAGCGTTTTAGGATATCCTTAAAATCTTTTAGATTTAAGGTAGGTGCAATATCTAGCGTTTGAGCCACAGAGCTCTGCACTCCACCCAGCTGATTGATGGGCAGAAATTCCGAAGGAAAAGCATCGCCCTTGATTCCCATTTCAAGATCATAGGCATAAATGGCATAACTCAATTGATCATTGGCATTGAGTTTTTTAGAATCAATGCTTTTCAACCATTTCTGTGAGCAGAGTCGATCCTTTTTTCGTCTTTCGATTGAAGATAGGGACATATCTGTCCATCTATCATTTTGACCTGGATAACCCACCCATGTAGCCCACTCAGGGTTGTCTTCCATTTGATATTTCCAATTGAATTTTAGAAATTCAGCAAAGCGCTGTGACTCCGAATGCTGAGCTTGAGTTTTAATTCTTGCTTCGCAGTGCTTTTCATAAGGCGATTGCGCCGATACGGGAATTAAAAAAACAAATGAATTTAGAAGTAAAAAGCTTAGATGCTTATTCATGGGCTGAGTATAGACTTTGAAGTCTAGACTCCACAAGAATACTTCAACGAATTATTAGCGCATCCTCAAAGAGGAAGTAGAGACCAATAGCGGCCACTTATAGGTATTATATTACCCGAAGGCTTATTTCTTGATGCGACACAAAACTTATGAGCTTCACTTTCATTTTCAAAAAACCTAAACTCAGTTTGATTTGGGAATCCATCTCTAGGCTTCATCACCCAATATCCATCGCCAGTCGCTGATTTTAGTGGACGCAATACGTTTTGAATCAATTTTGTAGATATACTTGGATCGGCGCCTTTAATTAATGGAATACCGTTTTCAGGGCTAAAAGATGGATCAGAAATCGCTTTATCGACAATCATAGAGACCACACCCTTTTCTGCGTCAACTACATTGACTTTCATAGGCGACAACGGATTTTTAGAATTAAATAGAGCAACCCCATCACCGCTGAGTCGCTTAAGCATCTGCTGCCTAGCTTCTACTTTTATTGAATCAGGCACAAAACTCATAGGAGCGCCTGAAGGTGCTGCTTCAAGAGATTTTGCAATCACTTGATCAAGCGCCGCTTTAGAAGAGTCTCCTCCCGCCTTAAGATGCGCTGCTACAAAGTCACTAGCTCGATTAACATTCGATAAATTGAATTTCTGAGGCACACTGTTAATTTCAGCCTTTTTAGACTGAGTCACAAAATTTGTAATGATCAAATTCAAACGACTTCCAGGATTCACCATATGCATGTCAAAAGCCGCATCATGAGTTGTTCTTAATAAATTCTCAGCTATTTTTTGTTCATGTGAAGTTTTGCCAACGGCCAACTTAGTTTTCCACCAACTATTTATTTGAGAGACTAAAGTTTGCTTATCCAAGAGACTGGGGTCAGTAGAACGCCCCCAATAGTTTAAAAGATTTAAACTCGAATCAATTCCTCTAGTTTCAAAATTAAATCGATTCTGCAAAACTCTAGGAGCTTGATAGGCTTCTGTGGAATAGCCCGCATCTCGTAAAAAACTTTTGAAAATAAATTCACTTTTAGGGTCACCCTTCATAGCTTGCATGGCTCGAGCTACAAGAGCTTGGGCTTGCCTTGAATGAGGGTCTCTAAAATCAGCTCCTCTGAAAACTTTATGTATAGCTGATGTTAGTAATACCTGAGGATATTCTTTGCGATTTGGATTTGTGCTCCAATCACCACCCAAAACAGCAACTTCATTTTGCAATTGCCCAAATCTTTGCTGAGAGGGTGATTGCCGAGCTTGAAAGATTCGAGCAAACTGCTCTCCACAGTATCGAAGATCTCCATGCAATTGTTTTAAAAAATCATTTGGCCCAGCAAAACAAGAAAAGATGTTTAAACCGCATGTTATAAATACAAAGCTCCGCCCAAAATTCCCCATAGTCTTATTCTATCTTTATTCATATTAATTATTAATGAAGTTTTGATTAAGAATTGATGAAGTTTTTTTGACGTTCGTTCAATAAATCAAGGTTTTAGCGCTCGACTCTCTCCAAAGTCAGAAGCATTAGGTCTAGTCATCCAATAGGAAAACTGCCTGCCTCCACCACTCCCCGGCCCCTTAAAAGCTTCTGCAATACTGTACAATAAATCAGCGCCCGCACTTGGAGCTACAGAAGTCAGCAACTGAGGAGCTTCAAATAGACTTAATTTCTTTTCAAGCTGAGAAACTGTATAACCACTAAAATCCCTTTTATCGTAAAACCACGATCCCACACGACTCAAAGAAGAACTCAATCTCTCAAAAATACCAAATCGAAAAGATTGGATGACTGCAACTTCAGTTGCACAACTCGATTTTTTAACGGGATTATGGTGATAGCCAAATTTTTCTCTGTAACGAGCATTCGCTCTTTTAGCGCTCCACAATCTAATAAATTGAAAATGCGGAAAATACTTTTTCACAACACCCGTGGAATTACGCACTATAGGTTTTAAAAAATAGGCAAAAGAACGCTTCGCTGATTCACTATCACAATCCAAATTTTCTTCTTCTTTTTCTTCCTGATCCTTTTTGGGATCGACCTGAGGAGAAAGTTTTGGATGATTTCCATATGAAAAATCATTATCCATCGGACCGCGCCCCATAGACGCAATAAAGTCCATAATCGCAATCTCAGAAATCCCGATAACATGTTCCGGTAAATCTTCAACAATCGGCTCTTCTACTGGAGCGGCCTCGACGTTAAGCTGATTCCAAACAAAAAAATCAGCCGCTCTCTTTTTAATAAGATCCCTCATTAATTCCTCAGAATTTTTAAGAAAATCTTTGGGTTCAGTTAAAATTTTCTGTTCAGCATTGATAAGATCTAAAATCCTTAGTGCCTCTTGATCTAAATTCAAGCCTATTTCGTTGTTTCGATAGGAGTCCCAGCGCTTCATCCATTCCAAACTTAAAATTTGAATGCCTCGCTTTAAATTCAATGCATATTCAATTTCATTTTTATCGAGTTTCAGAGCTTGGGTACTTAAGAAGACAGAGAAAGCCAATTCGTATGTCACTTTAAATGCTAAAATATGATTCAAAGCCCTAAAAGCATCTAGGTTAATTGATGATTCGGAATCAAGAATCGGAGCCGGCCATGAGAATTGTGGAAGATTTTGCTGCCAACCTTTAGGATCAATGAAAACTCTTTTAATCTCCTTCTCCACATAACGACCTAAATCTTTCATTTCAGCATCGAGCTTCCAACGTTGAGATTTTTTCAAAAGCTCAGCAATGGCTTCAATTTCAAGATGTATTTGATTATTTTCTCGAGCCGTCCACAGCGGATCCAATACTTTTAAAGCTGTATCAACATCAACGCTTTGGGGGATGGGAGTCGGGCGCAACCAACCCTTAGCCTTTTCCACCCACTCTGAACCGTAAACATCAGCATGAATTCTTAAATCTTGATCGATTATTTCACTAAGCGTTGAAGCATCTGAATATAGTGAATTTTTAAATTCTTTGTTTAAATCAGAACTCAATTTCTTAATTTGCTCTCTTCGAGTTTCTATACTTTTTTTAAGAGAAGCATCCCTTATAGCCCTCGGATCAAAACCATTAAAGCGACTGGCATCGCCATACCTTTTAAGAGAATTATAATTATAAGTGAGCTGAGCAGCACTGGGTCCACTGTACATAAAAGTAGAAGGATATTCTTTAACTATAGGTTGAGGATCTAAATTCTGATAATTTCCCCTAAGCCACAAATCCCAAAGCTTTTCTCTTTGTCCAGTTTTTATTTTTGGGAAAAGATCTTCTTGCTTTAGATTCGCTGTGCTCGACCCTTGAGCCTCTTCTCTAATTTTAATCTGTGGACTCACTAAAGTATTTTTAATGGTGTTAGCTAATTCGAAAAAAACACTACCTAACTCAAGCGCAGAAACAGCTCCAGTAGCAGCCTTAGTTGAAGTTGTAGCAACAAGATCTTCTAAAAATTTAGGCATGGGAGCTTCTTTATCTTTGCTAGAATCCTGTAATAAGCTTTCAACAACCGTCAAAGGCAAAATTAATTTACTCATTGGAGAGGGGTCCCCCTGAGAGGAACCTGGATTTGAAGGCGCTTCTCGTCGTGAAAGACCAATATCTTGGACTCCATCCTCCCATTGAACGGCACTAGAGGGCGACATAGTTCCATAAACAACTGCACCCACAGTTGCCAATCCCATAACAGCTAAAGCATAGGGGTTAACAGGTATAGGAGGCAAAGAAGTCGAATTCATAGGTATAGAATTTTGTGCCCGAACTTCAACTGGGAGCAGGAGACACTGAAGTCCTAACAGAATTAAGGAAATTCTATGAAGGAGCTTCATCAGGAACGCTTCCATTTTATGACAATCCACGCATCCCAATCTGATAGGATTTTTTTTCTGTCTTCCACTGGGAATTTTAAAAATGGATTCGATTTTAATTCCATTGTCATCCACTCTTCCCAACTGAATTGGGACATTATTTCAGAGCTAGACAAGGCCATCAACAAAGTCCATTGAAGTAACTTTTTAGTGAAATCTTTATCGGCCGCCACTGGAGACTCAGGATCAAGTGCTAGAAAAATATTTTTTAAAATCATAGGCCTCAAAAAGGCACTTGATTTTTGAAGCGCCATCAATACAAGCAATCTCTCCTCAGGTCTAGATAAACTCAAATCAAAACCATAAGTAGCAATACAAGGCACTACAGAGTCCTGCATATCCATTTTTTTAGATTGCCTTCTCAATCGATCTAAAAGATTTTCATATTCAATTTTTCTATTAACTTGTCCCTGAACCACAAGCATTTTCTTCATAATGGGAACACTTTTATTGAGACACAGATCAAAATCAAAATCAATCAAAGCATTTTTTAAAGTCTCATCTTTAGATTCAACTTTATTCGCCAGATCAGAATTATCTCCGGAATAAAAACTTTCATCCAATTCATGTCGTAAATTTTTCAAAGCCTTTTGACGATCGGGTGCAGAATCTTTTGATTTTCTGAGAATAAAAGGAACTCTTTGACCTCTAAAATCATTAGTAGGATGTTCCTTAATTTCTTTTTCACTAAGCGGAATATCACGATGTATATTTTTACCCATCAAATATCCACTTCCAACAACTGACATCCAGCCATTACCCGTGAGAGACCTTGGGTCCACTTGATACTCAGTAATGGACTTCACCTTAACCTTATCGCTCATTTTCTCTAAAACGGGTTCTTTAACTGCATCTTTTGCTTCTTCAGCGGAAGCCATCCAACAAAGACAATGAGTGAGAATTATTAATTTTGAAAGTTTGAGCAATTTCATCAGCGTGCTCCTTCAAAAAGTTTCTTCTGCATTTGCACTTGAAGCGACTTCAAAAATGCTGTCCAGCTTGAAATTGGATACTTGCCCAATGTTTCATCTAAAAAGGGATTGTCTTGAACATTAGAATAGGAACTCGTATCTAAATAAGTGTCTACAATTCGAGCATCTTCTCGAACGGCCATCAAAGTTTTTTCGTAAATGGCATCAAGACTTGCATCTTTAGAATTCTCAGATTGAGACATCTTCAAACTAAGCTCTCTAGAATCTTTATAATATTTTTCTAAAATTTTATGGGTCTTATGAAGGGCTTCAAAATACCTATTTACAATAAGCTCTGTTGGAATATTGATACGTTTTTTCAAGTCTTCATAAAGCATTGTTAATTCTGCCTCAGAAAACTTCTTAGCTTCAGCCAAAGAGCTTTCTGTATGAAGCTTTAATTCTTGAGCACTCGACAGAAGTTGGGACAAGTAAAATTGCAAATCAAAATCTGTTTTTTCTTGCAGGGCCACTTCAGTTCTATTTTTTATAAGCTCAAGTGCCACTTTATCTAAGGCTTCTCTAGAACTATCAAAAGTTTCTTCAATGTCTTTTCGAGCACCTTCAAGTTTCTTTTCAAAAGCTTCTTGCTGATAACCCGTGACTAAAGTGGTCACAAGGGCAGCAATAACTGCCGAATAACCTTCAGAATTAGAATCTCCCCCATTCGATTGGTAATAGAAATTATTCACTACCATTTGCAAAACTTGTGAAAAAAGATTGGTGTATTCGCTAGAAGTTGTCACCCCACTCCCCATCACATGATGAGGATCCTTGGGATTGGTCTGGGTGTAGGTGTAGCTCAAATTAAAATAGATCCCATTTCTAGCTCGATTAGGCGCAATAAAAGGACGAGGGAAATAATCTAAGGGTTCTCTATTTTTTTTTATTTGAGTTAAAATTTCTGGCTTTGTTTGATCTTTCCAAGATTGCAATAAGAAACTGATTCTCGTTAGATGTTCGTTAATTTTAGAAAGAATCTGCTTTTCGGCATTCACTAAAAAAGCAAAGTTGGCCAAAGTATTTGCAAAACTCAAATTTACATTTTTAGCCTCTGATTTTAAACTTTCACGCAAATCATCCATGCGCGAAATATTTTCAAAGTGTTCTTTTTTTAAATCACTTAAAATTTTTGTTTCATATTTATAAAGATTCAAAAAATCGACTCTTCTGTGAATCAAATAGAGATCAATGGTATTTTCATACTCAGACTTCATAAGAGGGAACAACAACTGACCCAACTCTGTATTATCTTCTTCAAGATCGCGAATCATTCCATCACGCCAATCCCCATAGGAGAACGAACTTAAAAGGCTAAGCATTAAAACTATAAAGCCGTGCTTTAAAATTTTCATGGCAATACCTTTTCTATAATTCGAATTTTATCTTGGGCATCTTTTTTACGCTCTACTCTAACGGATCCAGTGGAACCCAAATAAGTTGAACTCAATCGTTTTAGAGAAGGTGGGAGTAAAAGTGTTTCAGGATCTTTTTCTAAATCAGTTAAATTTTCAAAAAGTGGACTTCCAAACAATCTGGCCGAATCTAAAAAGGCATTTGAATCGCCTTTAAGGGCATCTTTTACTTTTGTAATCTCTAATGTCATTTTTTTTAGTGAATTCACAGTCTCTACTAACGAAGGTCTATAATTTTCGCTCAAATAGGCCTCAATATTTTTCGCTAAACTCTTGAGATCCTCACTTGTCGACTCCATTTTTATTTCTGAAAAAATTGCAGCCAAATCTTTAAAGCCAATCACCGAGGCTTCTGCTTGAAGTTGATTTTTTTTAGCTAATATTTGTTGTTTAAGTTCTCTGTCTAAATCAGAACTTTCGTTACGGTTATCTGTCCAATCTTGAAACGAACGTAGAAATTTATCTGTAGCATGCATCAAACGAAACCTTTTTTCACTTTTTTCTTTATCTTCAAAAGATTCTAGAACCGCTTCAAAAAGGTTTGATATTTTTAAAACTTCTTCGCGCCTGACCTCTGGGCCAAGGAGACCACTCTGACCTGCTACGCCTTTCTCCGTAGAAGCTTTACCGCTAGGCCCATCATCTTCACCATGCGCAGATCCAAAAAAATAATTCCCACCTGAACCACCTTGACCACCAGCCCCACCATTACCACCTATTCCAGGCTTTCCACCCATTCCACCCTGGCCGGGTTTTGTAGACACGTTTTCTGAAATACTTTCAGCTTTTAACTCCGTAAAAATTAATTTTCCATTTTCATTTTCTTTCCATTCATAAGCTTTTCCATAAAGAATAGTTGTAGGCACGGCGCCACCGCCCTGCCCTCCATCTCCACCTTCACCGGGAGCTCCACCATTTCCACCGGCAGCGCCATCCGTAGCCCTTCTCTTAATAAACATTCCCCAAGTACTAGTAGAATCTTTACCATGTCCTCCACGAGCTCCATCTTGTCCATTTTGACCATCGCCGCCGATAGAACCTGACTCACCATTGGCATTAATTTTGGGGCGACCAATAATCACGGCCGCTGAAATCTCGATAGATCCAGGTCGATAATACCCGTCATTTCCTTTGAAACCTTTGTCACCAGCCTTACCATTGGCTCCGGCAGTTTCTCGTGGGGCCTGTGAGGGCGCTTTTAATTTTTCTTTTTCAATTTTATGTTCAGCTGTGGGTTTATCAAAGGCCATGATTTCAGTACCCTCAACGATCTCCAATACTCGAGTCATAATTTTTAAATAATTCCCTCGAGTCACAATATTTCCCTTAATGATTATGTGTTCAGCTTCAATTAAAGTTGAACCTTCAAGATAAAGAGTGTCTGGGCCCACTACCGTAATTTCAGAGGATTTCAACGTTTCAGCCATCATGGCAGGAAGTGGCGCTTGGTCGACTACGCTATCGACTGCTCTTGCTTGGGTACAAATAAAAAAACTTAGCAACAAATTTTTAATCTTCATTTTAACTCATTCCATTTTATTTCCGGCTTAACAGGTGCAAAGAAATTCAATTCAGGAGAAAATTCCTTAGCCCTTAATTTTTCAACAGATCTTCCTTCTGTGATTTCATACATGATTAACTGGTTTACTAATTCCATGCCCGCATTGACGACAAGTGTTTTATTTTCATTTCGATTTAATCTCAACAATCTGACAAATTCAAAGTAATCACTTTGAATTGAAAATGATTCATCAATTCTATAATCCTTGAGTTCTTTACGATCATAAAACTTTTTGGGTAAAAGACTACGACTAAAATTCAAATCCTTGGCATGACTTAATAAATTCATTTTTTCATCAATATAATCGTGATACTTTAGTGATAAAGAATCGTATTCACTCTCAATGTTTTTAACTGTCAATTCTAAGATCTTATTTAAGTCTTTTAAAACTTCTAGATGTTCGTTTAGATCATCGTCATTGATACTATTAACTTTCGCAATATCTAAAGCCGCAATGAGCTCTGAAGGATGACTTTTCTCATACACAAAATTTCTTAGGTCTTCTGAAATAAGTTTTCTAAATTTTGAATTCTCTAACTGCTGAGTAACTCGCAATATGCTTTTAGTAAAATATCTTTCAACAAAAAGATATGCACTTCGACCTTGAGTTGGGTATATTTCACTCAAAAAATTATGAATTTCACTTTCTTGATCTGAACTCATTTGTTTTGCTGAAAGCCACTGGATAGTTTCATTTAAAAAAATAAGTTCCTGCAAAGCTAAGTAATCACCAACATAGTTCTTAAAAACACTCAAAGTGAGGCCGGGCTTTAAAAAAACTTCTTCACTCAAATAGTCTTCGGTTTTGTCATAATCAGCTTCAATATTTGGAGTTTCAATGTAAAAAGTTGTAGCCTGTTTATTGAGAAGAGCGGTGTTGAGTTTATAGTCAAAACTTCGAGCTGCAGCTGACTTTCTAAATGCACTATAATCCATAAAATGTTTCATTCCCTCTTTTTCCTGTCGAGTGACAAGAAGAGGAACACCTTCGAGCTTCAAAGTTATAATCTTAATAAAAGATTGATGTTTTTCTGCTTCATATTTAGCCGATTGAGAATCGACGATAAAATGAGCTGTTTTTTTTCTGAGTTCATGCTCTTTGAGCTTTTTTGCCCAAATTTCTTTTTTATAATCAAATAAATTCTCAACTATGGCACCAGTCAGTTTATCGGGCTTTATAGATAAGGAGTTTTCAGCATTTTCAAAAACAATTTTTCTTGCAATCAGAGTCACATTAAAACCATTTGTAAAAATATGTGCGTCTTTACGAACTATAATCGTATTGGCAAATAATTTTGCATCGTTACTCAATTCAAAGCTGCCCGATATTTCGAGGATTCCAGTTGAATTATCTATTTTTAAATGAGAATCCAAATTTGTATCTTCAGCCGAAAGAGAACAAATTAAGATCATCGAACTAAAAATTAAAAAATAAAAACTCTTAGAAATTTTTATAGGAGTCATTAAAAAACACACCTCTAAAATGCGGGGCAACTCTCCCACCCTAGACGCAGTATGTCAATATTCATTTTTCTTTTGAAATCTAGGACTTAAAAGGCTGTAGGAACGCCCAATATTGTTGCTACACCCCAGACGATGAGACCCGTCCAAAAAGGCACACTTAAATTATCGTCCCACTGCGACGGCCAAGCTTCTGCAATAACGGCTGTCAGCCCACCTACTATAGATAAAATCACAATTTGAAAAAAATTTGGGACAATAAGCTGCCCCTCAAACGCATAGGAAGCCCAAGGACCCATCCATGCAATAATTCCAGCAAGAAGGGCCGCAAAAAAGCCAGCCGTAGAACCTAAAACTGTTTTGCCTTTCAAAGCCGTAATCCATGAGGCGTTTTGAAAATTCAGTTTTTCAGTAAAAAAATTCTTCCAATTGAGTTTTCCAAAACGCTGGCCAAAAAATGCGGCCATAGGATCCATCCATGCCAGAGTTAAAATTGCCTGAACAGCGATAGCCTTCGGCAAAACTAAAATAGCCCAAGCTAAACCTAAAATATAAAAGAATTGAGCCGAGACTCCCTTCTCTTCATCATCACGCATGAGAGGACCAAAGACTTTAAAAGCCAAATCATTAAGCGCGTCCCATCTAAGCCGAATAATGTCGAAAGGAAGAGTTAAACAAACACCAAGAATTATAGCCACTGCACTTTGCTTTCGGTCTAAGAAAGCCACAAAAATCAGAGTGATGATTGTTCCCGATAAACTATGAAATATTTTTCTGGCTAAATGATCATCGTGACGAGTCTTAAAACGAAGGCTGCTCATAGAAATAATAGAGAAACGCCTCAACCTTCTTTTACTTTGAAGATGTCTAAACTACCCTTACCTTTGCGCAAAATACTGGGCTCAGACTCTGTGAAATCAATAACAGTAGAAGGTTCCATAGAAATAATATCGCCATCCAAAAGCAGATCGATGCTTTTACCGTAAATTCTAGCGATTTCCTCAGGATGAGTGAGATTTCCACCTTCAGGACTTACACATGAGGTGCTAATTATAGGATGTCTCAGATTTTGAACTATAGCCTGAGGTACCGCATGATCTGGCACTCTTATACCTACACTTCGGCGACTGCTTATCAACAACTTTGGAACCATTTTAGTTGCTGGTAAGACAAAAGTATAAGGACCAGGCAAAAGCCTTCGCATATCGCGATAAGCGCGATCGCTCACTATAGCAAATTGAGAAAGTTCCTTAAGATCCGAACAGATAAAGGTAAAAGGTTTTTTGGGATCTCGACGTTTTACAAAAGCAATTCGATCGATAGATTTCTTTCTAAAGAGATCGCAACCCATGGAATAGCCCGTATCTGTGGGGAAAACGATAATCCCACCCCTTTGCAATACAGCCACAGCCTGATCGATAGATCTCGATGAGGGCTGCGGAAGTGAAACAGGCAGTTGAATCATGACCATGTTGTAACACAAGAATTAAGAGTCAGAACACCAAAAGAATAGAAGT
Organism: uncultured Bacteriovoracaceae bacterium; assembly: GCA_964609695.1. Classification (GTDB taxonomy): domain Bacteria; phylum Bdellovibrionota; class UBA2428; order UBA2428; family UBA2428; genus JAGNHS01. The sequence goes on along the minus strand of CAZSSP010000002.1, from coordinate 143,534 downwards.
TTACTGACACTTTGTGTTAGCATTAGGCCCCACATGTCAGACCAAAATACCTTTAAAAGCAAAGTCAGAGCTCACGAAAACGCTCTGAGCATTTTAGACTATCTCTGCCGCCGTTTTGCCTATCATAGTCGCGATAAATGGATAGAAAACATTGAACATGGCGAAGTGAGAATCAACGACGAAAAAGCCAACGTGGAAGATTCGTTACGCGTAGGCGATATGGTGAGTTACGTCACTAAAAGGCGAGCCGAACCCAAGGTCCCTAAAAAAATTCCCATACTCTTTGAAGATGAAGATCTCTTAATTGTCGACAAACCTGCCCATATTCCAGTGCATCCAGGCGGCAAGTATCTCAACAACACTTTGGTAGAAGTGCTGAGAGCGCAAAAAAAATATGAACTTTTGGTTTTAGCGCATCGGCTCGATAGAGAAACAAGCGGTTGTTGTGTGCTTACAAAATCGCATATGGCGAAGGAAAAAATGTATTGGGCTTTTTTTAACGGAGAAGTTAAAAAAACTTATTGGGCACTCGCCTGGGGAACTCCTCCAAAAAACAACGACACTATAGATATCCCTATCGGACAAGCAACCTCAGAGGGACAAAGCCCTAAAAGCCGAATTCGCATCAAACAAATTGCTCACGGCTATCAGAGCAAAAACGCCCGCACTCATTATCAATTAATAGACACATTTTGGACGGGCGATGAATCCTGGGCTCCTCCCGAATGGCCCGGTATAGAAAGAGCCCGATTGAGCCTCAGAGAAGATAAAAGCTCCCAATGGCCGGTGAGTCTCATAGAATGTCATCCAATAACGGGTAGAACCAACCAAATTAGAGTCCATTTGGCTGAAATTGGATGTGGAATCCTTGGTGATAAGCTCTATGATATTTCAGAAGATATATTCCTTAAAATGACCGAGCAAAAACCTGTACTCCAAGGCTCTAAAAAGGCCGCAGGGCCTGCTTTAAACTCTGACTTAAGAAAGCGCATGATTCTCGATTCTCAGGCCCTTCACGCCCGAAATCTTGAGTTTCGACACCCCAAAACTCAGAAGATGATCAAAATATATGCCCCAATCCCCCAAAACTGGGTCAAAGCGGTACCAGAACTTGAAAAACATATTTGAGCTTAGCTTGAAAAGTAGCAAGGTGTTTGTTAGCTATGACCCCCTAGGACTAAATCTATGGCAACACAAATGAGAACTTATGAAACAATCTGTTTAACGAAGGTGGACATGCCTGAAGACAAGTACAAAGCACTTGTCGACAAATGCAAGGACGCCGTGACTTCCGATAAGGGTCAAGTTCTCATGCTTGATCTCTGGGGCAAAGCTAAAATCGCTTATCCCATTAATAAGGAGCCTCGAGCGCAGTGGACATACTTCCGCTATCAAGCCAGCTCTGGAGCCGTCGATGCAATTCGACACCAACTCAAAATTAATGAATTTGTTTTAAGACAAATTACTGTTCGCACTTCTGAAGATGGTGCTGACTACAACACTCTTCGCGCAAACATCGGCCGAGAAATCGGTGAGAAGTTCCGCGAAAACCGTGACGACCGTGGATTCCGTGGTCGTGGTCGCCGCTTTGAAGGTGGACGTGGTGGTGAGCGTGGAGACCGCGGTGATCGCGGTGGCTACCGTGGCGATAGAGATGCTGCAAACGCTGCTCCTAATCAAGAAGCTGCTGCTTCTGATACTTCTGGCGAAAAGGATGGCGAATAGTCATGAAAGTTATTTTGCAAGAATCTTACATGAACCTTGGCGAAGCTGGTGAAGTGATCAACGTTAAGCCTGGTTATGCTCGTAATTTTTTAATCCCACAAAAAGTTGCAATCTCTGCAACCCCTGGAAACCTTCGATTAATTGCTGACAAACAAAAAGAACTTGAAAGCAAAAAAGAAAAAGAACGCGAAAAGTCTAAAAAGCTTTTAGAAACTCTAAAGAGCTTAAAAGTTACTATTAAGAAAAAGGTCGGCGACGACGGAAAACTTTTCGGTTCAATCACTTCTAAAGAAATCGAAAAAGAACTTATTAATTTAGGTGCTGCTGTTGACCGCAGAATGATCGTATTGGGTCAACAAATTAAATTAACTGGTGAATATCAAATCCTAGTCAAATTGGTCGGTGGCCTTAAAACCAACGTGCCTTTGATCGTGGTTTCTGACGCGCCCGTTAAACCTAAAGAATAACGCGCCTTTTGTTTTTCATTTTGAATTTCATTGATCAATTGATAGGCCCGATTTTTTTGTATTAAGAATCTACAATGGCCTTAGAAATCGACGTTAATTCGCCGTCTTCCTCAAGTGGTGGCGGAAAAAAATGGAAAAGTCGAAATGAAGTTGCCACTGCCTTTTCTCCCGGAGAAAAACCACACGATTTAGAAATTGAAAGAGCTTTACTCGGAGGCATTCTTCTCTCCAGTGAACAATTTCTCGAAATTCACGACCTTGTAAAAAAAGAAGATTTTTTTCTTCCCGCACATCAAAATGTTTACGAAGCCTTCACTCAGCTTCACTTTCATAACACTCCAGTAGAATTAAACACTGTAGCGAGCTGGCTTAGAGATCACGGCAAATTAAAAAGCATTGGTGGAATTGAATACCTCACTGATCTTGCCAGCACACCCTCCACATCACTTCACGCCATTGAATACGCCAAAAGCGTTTCGGATTTATCGTGGAGAAGAAAACTGATTGAAGCTGGAGAACAATGTCGCTCACTTGCTATTCGCGCAGGAGAGACAAAAGATATTGCGGCTGAAATTGAAAAAAACATTTTCTCTGCGACCCAAGTTAAAAAAGAAAAGAAAATTGTTAAATTGGGCGATCTCTTAGGCGATGTTATCGGTGAATTTGAAAAACGCACCGATCTTGGCGGAGCTCATCAACGCAGCATCATGACCGGACTTAAAGATGTCGATGAATGCTTAAATGGTTTGCGTCCCGGTCAGTTATTAGTTCTTGCGGCTCGTCCTGGTATGGGAAAAACATCTTTAGCTCTAAACGTGATTCATCACGTGGCCTGCCAACAAAATAAAGCAGTTTTATTTTTCTCACTAGAAATGACTCGCGAAGAGTTAGTAGAAAGAATGCTTTCCTTTGCTTCGCATGTTGATGCCAACAAATTAAGAACCGGACAATTGTCTCCAGAAGACTTTCAAGAACTCTACTATGCAGCAGATGCCTGCAGAGAAGCTCCACTTTATATAGATGATAGATCTGTTCTTTCGCCCTACGACATTCTCGCTACGGCCCGCAGACTTTTGGCCACTCTTCACATGGAAGGCAAAGGTCTCGAATTGGGTTTGATCGTTGTCGACTATATTCAAATTATGAAATCAGGTGGCTTCCAAGAAAGTCGCTCCCTTGAAGTGGCTGCTATTACTGGGGGACTCAAAGCCATTGCCAAAGACCTCAAAGTTCCTGTGCTCTCACTCAGTCAGCTCAATCGTGAAGGTGCTAAACGCCCCAACGAATCTAAAAAACCACAACTCTCAGACTTAAGAGACTCAGGTGCGATTGAAGCCGATGCCGATGTCGTTTTGTTTATTCATAGAGAACAAGGGCCCGAAACTGATTCGCGCGCACCAGCCGAAGCCGAAATTATAGTTGCTAAGCAAAGAAGTGGCCCCACAAAAGCCATCAAAGTGACTTGGCTAGGCCATCTCACTCGCTTCACAGACTACATCAGTTCTTCATATTCCATGGGCAATTACGGCCCCGAGAATATGATGGATGGTCCTTAAATTTATAATTAAATATTAATAGTTTCTTAATATTAGTTTAATTAAACCACAGCTTAGTCATTGATATAATAAATAGATTGAGAGTTTTAAGAGGCTTCTTTTCTTTTATTATATGCGGAATTTATTTAGGCATAAGTGCGTGTGGAATTATTCCTTCGAATTCAACCATTAGTTCGAATGAGTTTTTTATAGTCACGCAACCTACAAGCACCGCGATTGCATTGGGCGAAAGCGCTTATTTTAAAGTGGATGTTAACGGAAGTGATAAATTTAAATTTCAATGGTTTAAAAATGGCTCGCCTATACATGGAGCCACGAATCCAACATTTATTCTTAATTCCACAACATTAGTTGATGCCGCTAATTACCACGTTGAAATAGAAATGGGCTCTGAGAAGATTAAAAGCCATGTCGCAAAATTACAATTTTTTTCAAATGATAATGAATATAATAAACTTTATTCAAAAGATTCTACAAATAAAAATTTAACTTTCGAAGTTCCAATCAAAGGTTTAACTTCTAATCAAATAGGACTTCTTGTAAACACTCAAGACCCTCAATCCGTTGAGGTGGCCAGTTATTACCAACTCAAGAGAAATATTCCTGAATCAAATATTTTGAGAATTGCACTTAGCAGTTCATTAGGTGATCCCGATATTTCAAGCGGCGATTTAATCAATCTTCAAACTCAAATTTCAAATCAGATGCCCTCAAGCGTTCAAGCCCTCGTGATAAGCTGGACGACTCCTTGGCGAGTCCCCGGAGAGAATTCGATAACATCTACAATCGGACTTAATTTGGCTTATGACAGTATTGGTTGCGGTATTAGATCCGCAATCAATTACCCCATTAATGCCAAAAATCCTTTTCAAAATTACAATATTCGCCCCACAATGATGTTGGCAGGTCAAAGCGTCGAAGAAGTTAAGGCCCTCATTGATCGAGGAATAAGTGCCGACGACAGTTTTCCTACGGGTGATATTTACACAATCAGAACCAGTGACTCCACTAGAAGCAATCCTCGCTTCAATGATTTTCTAACATCATCAAATCTTTGGAATTTTACCAATGGATTGCGCTCATATTTTATAGATAACTCCACATCAAATTCATCAAATTATTTGCAAAATGTTGAGGACATTTTAGTTTATCAAACAGGACTCACCACAGTGCCACAAATAAGCTCGAATCATTATTTGCCTGGAGCCATTGCCGACACCTTAACTTCATATTCCGGAATAATCACTGGCCCCAACAGTCAAATGAGTGCCCTGAGATGGTTAGAGGCTGGACTTACTGCAAGCTATGGAACCGTAACTGAACCTTGCGCATATTCACAAAAATTTCCTAATACAAGTTTATTTCTTGAGTCCTATTTTTCTGGAGACACGCTCGTTGAAGCTTATTGGAAATCCGTCAAGGTACCCATGCAGGGTCTCTTTATTGGAGAACCGCTTGCCAAACCTTTTGGCTCTAAAATTACTCTTGAAGATTTGACTCCAAAAATTAAAACAACAGCACTCAAAACGAACACACTTTTTGGAATCTTTGAATCTCTTAAACCCCAAGGTCCATGGTCGCAAATTGGAAATAATATAGTGTTAACGAAGCAACAAATGATGACTATTGAATTAGCGAATTCAAAAAGTTCATATTTTAGAGTTGCTGAACTCTTAGATTTAGAGGCACCCGAGATCACTTCTGTTAGTTTAGAAGAAAATGAAGAAATCTCTGACTACTTTGGTCCTATTTCTGTCATAGCTAGTGATAATTCACTAAAAATTTCAAAAGTTGAATTTTATATTGATTCAGATTTATGGGATTACAACGAATCAGGAGTTTTAAACACCTACATATATTGCCCTGACATTAACGATGGGGCACATACGTTAACCATAAAAGTTTATGATTCCTCCAATAACGTCGCTACTCATTCTGTAAATTTCGTAGTAAAAAATTGATACTGAACTCCTTCAAACTTGAATAAAAGTTCCTAGAAAAATTGTGGCCGTCAATGCTGCCACTAAAGTTGATAAAGATATAATTGAGGCAATGCTCAAACTGTCACCCCCCATTTGTCGCGCCAGTATGTAGGAATTTCCCGCAGTCGGCACACACGAATAAAGTAATGCGACATAAGCATAGAGACCCTCAACCCCAAAAAATTTTAAGAAAAAAATCGTAGCCAAAGGCAAAGCCACCAATTTTAAGGCAATGGAGCTAAATGTGGCTAAATATTGCTCCTTGGAGAGATAAAACTTCAACCCAGCCCCAACTGCGAGCAAACTAATTGGAGAGGCCGCATGTGCAAAACTACTCAAAAAATCATGCGAAGCGCCAGTAAAATGAATTCCTAAGCGCCCAAGAATAATTCCCAAAAAGCTAAAACAAATTAGAGGATTTTTTGCGAGAGACAGGAGCAAAGATGCATACGATTTTTTATCTCGATTTCCATAGATGTTTAAAACAATGACGCTCATTATATTCGTAACCACAATCATATAAGCAATAAAAGTTCCCGTGATGGCGGCCCCCTTTGTACCAAAAAGAGCATCCGACATAGCTATAAAAACATAAGAGTTGTAGCGAGTGCTCCCCTGGAAAATAGAAGTAAAAACTGAATCACTAGGCTTAAGAATCCCCTTCAACACAAAAGTTGCTAAGGCCACTAACAAAGTGGCCATGATTGTTGCATATACCGGCAACAACAAATCACCCGTTTCTAATTTGGCTTCAGAAATTTTTAAAACTAACAAACATGGGAAAAAGAAATAGTAAGTAATTTTTTCTGCGTACTTCCAAAATTCTTCCGATTGAATGTATTTCATTTTAATCAAACGACCTATAGCAATCGTTAAAAATATGGGAAGTATACTCATCAATACTTGTTTCATGCTGCAGTCTCCTTCAATCGAATAGGGCGAAAGACTCGGTCTCGAACTTGCTCTAAACTTCGATAGTTCCAAAGATTAGGAGCCACAAATACCCTTTGGACCCATCTATTTGAAATTCCTCTTTCATCAAAAACTGCAGTGAAATGATCTCTCGAGTGAAGAGCAAATCTGTTATCAATATAAACAAGAGTGCCCGGCTTTATCTCAAGTGAAATAGAAACTTCGCGGAGCGCATTATAAAAAGATCTAAGAGCCTTTTCCGCCAATTCACTTCTGCATTCCACCATATCTTTATAGAAAGCCACCGCAACATCAGGATAGCTTTCTCCATTTCGTAATACCGAAATCCAATCAGTCATTTCTTGCTCAGGACCTAAAAAGTTTCTCCAACGATAGGGAACTTTAATGCGGAACAATGGAGATCTTAAGAGTTGAATTTCTATATCACTCAATTTTTTCAAAGCCAGACGAGCATCGGCAATTCTTGTAAGGGGTCCTTGAGGTGCATATTTAACACCCGTGAGTAACAAACCTAATGGAGAATAATTAGGAGTTTCTAAGCATTTCAAAGCCGCATTTTCGATATGAAAATCGAGCTCTACTTCGGAACCGATACCAGTAAAATCTCTTCGCGATTCTTGAGTCGGAATAAGATTATTAACAATTTCACTTCCCTCAAAGGAAATAGAATAGGGTTCACCCACCAAAGAGGCCATCGCCATAATCACATTTTCACTAATACTTCCCGATTTTGCATTAAGCTCATAGCGAGAGGGATGAGGAACCTGATAAATTTCTTTATCCAGAGGAAGATTATCAATTATAAAATAAGGTCGTGGATGAATTGAGGATCTTTGTTGATCTAAAAGATCTATCAATCGTTTCGGGAGCGACATCAATGCAGCTTGTCTTAGATCCGCAATATAGCGAGCTCCACCATTTGGATCATATTGAATTTGAGAAAGTGCTTCTCCAAGCTTTTGCGATTCTGAATTTGTTAATTCCATTCGATGTTCTTGTCTGAGTTCATCCATGGTGAACCTCCATGGAACATTAGAAATGCAAAGCCCATGCCAATGAGTTAAATCAATCTAAAGGCACATTGATTAGGGATATTAAGTTTAGGATCCATAAAAGCACACTAAAGTGTCCGCTCTTCAGGAATAAGTTATTGATTATTTGATTTCAGTGAGGGATTACCCGCCGCGTCTAGTTGAGGGTCAATTTATTTGTTAGCCTTATTCGCTGGGGAACGTGTCTAATCAAATAGACACGTAGGGGGGAATTTCAAATGGGGGAGAAAATTGAGGACATCTATAACTTGTTTATAGAACTCAGCGGGCTGAGCCGAGATAAAGTGCAAAGGGAACTCGGCAGACACATTGATGCCTTAGATCTGGATATTAAAAATCTATCCGAAGATGATATCCGAAAGATTATGGGTCTCTATCTTGAAGAGCTAAACTGGTCTATTATGATGCGAGATGGCGATGTCGTTGGCAGCCTTGAAAAAGACGCATAAATATTCGTTTTTAATAGCCCTTCTAATTGCGAGCTGCGCTCACAATGGAAAGCTAACTAAAAATGTCGATGGTGAAATCGATCCTGATAGGGATGAAGACGCCGAAGTCATTGAGGGCACGCCCGATGATTTAGAGGTTTCTAGCTCTCGCCCTCGAAACGCCGAGGAAATTGAAGCCGATAAACTATCGAGAAGTACATTTCCTTTAGTCTACAATGAATTTGTTGATGTCTGGATTCGTTACTTCACCGAAAACCACAAAGGTCGCGGTACCTTTGAAAGATATTTAGCGCGTTCAACTCGATATATTCCACTCATTAAAAAAACTCTTAAAGAAGAAGGTCTTCCAGAAGATCTTATTTATCTCTCTATGATTGAGAGCGGATTTAATCCCAAAGCCTATAGCCGAGCAAAAGCCGTGGGCATGTGGCAATTTATGAAAGGCACTGGCCAACGCTATGGCTTGAAAGTCGATTACTGGATCGACGAACGGCGCGATATAGTAAAATCGACACGAGCTGCGGCTCAGTATTTAAAAGAACTCCATATGATTTTCGGCTCATGGTATTTAGCGGCCGCTTCATATAATGCTGGCGAAGGTCGCGTCCTGAATGCTGTAAGACGTGAGCAAACTAGAGACTTCTGGGAGTTGGCTCGCTCTAAAGGAACTTTCCGTAAAGAAACAAGTAACTACGTCCCTAAAATGATTGCGGCTGCTTTAATTTCTAAAAATCCTGAAAAATATGGATTTAACAATATCGTCTATGAACAACCCCTCGAGTGGGAAAGTGTAGAGGTTCCTCCGGGAGTTGATTTGCGATCTGTAGCAGAACAAAGCGATACAGATGTTGAACTGATTAAACTCCTCAATTCTGAACTCAGAATTGGTATCACTCCACCAGACCGAGACGAACCCTACCTCATTCACGTTCCATTAAATAAAAAGGCACTTATTGAGGCTAATTTAGACAAACTTAAAGCGCGCAAGAGCTCTCACTTTATCGTGCATCACATTGAACGTGGTGAGAATCTAGGATCGATATCTCGTCGTTTCAAAACTCAAATTCAAACCATCATGGAGCTCAATGATATTCGCAATCCAAAATCTCTCAGAATAGGACAAGAAATTCGAGTTCCCATTCCATCCTATGGAAGCGAAGAGAGAAGCGTGGCTTCTAATAGTCGTAAAAAGAAAAGAAGAGAAACGGCTAGCACTCGACGTGAACCCCAAAGCTTCAGTGAGGACTCTCCAGAAAGTCCATCACATCACGTTGTAAAGCGAGGCGAAACCTTGTCGAGTATTTCTAAAAAATATCACACCTCGGTGAGCCAATTGCTTAAAATTAATAATTTGAATTCACCTGCTGAACTTCAAGCAGGCAAGAAAATCAAAGTTAACGATTAGAGTATCTTTGCTCTTGTTCGATAGTATTTTTAGAAAATTAATCTAGAACACTTTGAGTGCTATGAAATCTTGCGATTTCATCAGCGCTTAAATTAAGCTCGCTCTCATTACGAATCTCAGGATTTTCACTTGTGGCAGACCAAGTGTAATAAGTGCCTTCATGATCTTTCAAAAGCACCATCAATCCACCAGGAGCTTCAGATCTTTGAAGAGGGGCATACATAAGAATCATATTAGAAAAGCGAGCTTCTTTAAGAATAAGAAGTCTTAAAAAGCTAACTGAATAGGACAAATTGTTTATGGCAGTATTGAGCGCAAACATTTTCTCAGCTTTATCGGCCGTGGTCGGTAGTTTTTCAAAACTTTGCATAAAGACTTCACGCTGATCTCTGACGGCATTGAGTCGCTCCCAGCTCAGGCTTTGTTCCAATGCAGTTCCACCACCATGTAAGCTTTTATTATGATCTTGAGCTGCAGAATCTTCTAAACGAGCTAAGCGATTTCGTTCACCTAGCATATCATCGCGAGTTGGAGTGGCTTGTAATTTAGCCCTTTCCTTATGTATGGGACTTAATTTTTTTAACTGCTCTGCTAAGGCTTTAGCTGTTCCTGACTTTTCACGCTTTAAAGGAATCCAAAGAATTTCCCAGGAAACACGTCCTCTAAAAGCTTCATTTTTAGACAATTTTAAAACCTGTCGTTGAACTACTGTTAGCTCAACATTCAATTTTGAGTCGCAGGGTTCGGCCCGACCAAGGATATTTGCCACAAAGAAATTTAAGAAAGCGGCAAAGAGAATAAGAAACAAAAATCGGAGGGGTGACTTTAGGTAGGAACTTTTAGTCATTTTTGGCTCCGGCTATGACATAGCGCATCAGGAGTTATTTGTCGAGGCTTAGAGCCCTACTAAAATAGGAATTTATATTGAGACCCTGGGCACCCATTTTACGTAACTAAGCATTGTCCCGAGTAGGACCAGGCCGGATCTCAATATAAATTCCTATGTTAGTAGGTATCCAAAGCTCAAAAACAAAAACCCCCGTTGCCAGCTCCTAAAGGCCGGCAACGGGGGTAATCGGATAGATAGGGGCAACTATTTAGATTTCGCTAACAGGAGCATGAAAGTTAACCCATTTGTAGGAGTCAACTTGGAAGCCCCAAGCTTGAACTGAATTGTCTGATTGGAATTCAATTCTAACTGCAGGAGCTTCAATATCATCAGTCCAGAATGGACCTTGAATAGTGCCTGAGAAAGTCTCAAGAACTTCGTTAGTCGCATCGTTGATGATCTTGACTGTATCGTAGCGATTCTCAAGCTCGAAACGAGTGAAGTGCAAACGGAAGTGAGTGGCTCCCGAAGCAGAGACCTTCCATGATTTAGTAGAGCTATTAGCGTAAGGATGTTCTGTTTCAATAGCTTGCGCCACTGGGCTAGACCACATGTCGTCAGGAATAGTGATTGGTCCTGGAGGAATAATATTCGCTAAAAGATTATTCACATTAAGAACCGCTCCACCATTTCCAATTTTCTTAGCCAAAGATTTTTCTTTTTTCGCTGTAGAGAGCAAACGCTCTTTGACTGCAACATAATCCAAGCTTCTGTCGTAAGACATCAACAAGGCAACGGCACCTGAAACGTGAGGAGTTGCCATAGAAGTTCCATCAAGAGACTTATAAGCATTTCCTGTAGCTGTAGATTGAATTCCTACACCAGGAGCACCAATGTGAACTGAGCGACGTCCAAAGTTAGAGAACCAAGCCAAAGAACCTTTATCATCTAATGCAGCAACAGAAACTAGGTTGGGCTCATCGTAACTAGCAGGGTAAGAAGGATTGCCGTCGTTATCATTAGTATCGTTACCAGCAGCTGCTATAAATATAATTCCTTTTTCAGCAGCTCGGTGAATAGCATCTTTAAGTGTTTGAGTGAAACCACCGCCACCCCAGCTATTGCTCATAACATTGGCACCGTTTGTAGTAGCCCAGTCTATAGCTTTAACAGCATCTTCAAGTGTTCCACTTCCTTGACCACTCAAGAATTTCACTCCCATGATAGAAGTTGTCCAGTTAACACCAACCACTCCCAATCCGTTATTACCAGCGGCACCGATTGTTCCGGCACAATGAGTTCCGTGATAATGGTCGTCCATAGGATCTAGCTTGTCGGTGATAGCGTTATAACCGTGTACATCAGTTGTTCCAGGCATCACCCACATATTGTCCTTGAGATCTTCATGAGTGTAATCCACACCTGTATCAATAATGGCCACTACAACATCTTTTGAACCTTTATGAAGAAGCCAGGCCGCTGGAGCATCAATCAATCGCATACCCCAAAGCTGACTCAACATAGGATCGTTAGAAGAAGGATCTTCAACAGGAACTTCCTCTAGCGTTCTGATAGGCATATTGACGTTCTCTTGAATTCTATAAATGTAATTTGGTTCTACATACTCTACGCCGGGAACATTAGAGAGTTGACGAAGGAGACTGGCTTCCAAACCTTTGTTCGAAACAAAATTGCTCAAACCCAAAGCCTTTAATGCTTGTTTGCGATCAAGCTTAGCAGCGTAAAGACCTTCGGCTAAGCTATTCACTTTGTGATCGAACTTAATTCCTTGATTGTATAAAGTTCCAAGCGTTTGAAGATTTGCTGTTCCTGATTTTAGTTTCACAAGATATTGCCCTTCAACTGCTTTATCGAGCGAACCCTGTGGAGCGCCAATCATCGCAAAAGCGACATGAGCCCCTAAACCCAGTAATAGACTTGTAAAAAGTTTATTCGTCATGAATCTCTCTCCCCTACAGTTGAACAGTTTAGGGTCAAAATTCCGTCGTGTGAGAATTTGATAAGGGAGTTAAAAAATGTAAGGTGAATTAAGTACGGCGCGGCATTAGAGACGTACTCAAAGTAATCAGATACGCCGGAATATTGTCGCTTTTGAATAATTCACAATTTAGTAATCGGAGATTCGTTAAATTTTTTTCAAAACTAAATTTGTCCAAAGAGTGTTTGGACGATCATTAGCATCGGGATTGTCCCAATCTTCAACTATACGAAAACCTGTTGTGGACTCAATCACTCGCAAGAGTTCTTTTCTATTCCACAAAAAGAAATAGCGCCCATTTTCATCAACAAACTCTTGGCTCATGTTATTGGTTTTCAGAGACAAATAGAAAACCCCACCTTTACGCAAACTGTTAAATGCCATTTGCAAAGTTTGAACAAAATCTCTTGGATTCAGATGAAGCATAGAAGCCGAAGCCCAAATTCCATCGAGCGATTCAGAAGGAGGCTGAAGATCTTGCATACGCGCCACATGAACTGGCATCTTAATGAGCTTTTGCGCCTCTAGAGCCATAGCTTGAGAAGCTTCGACTGGAAAAACTTGCAAACCACGATCCATAAAAAGCTTGGAGTCTCGTCCTGATCCCACTCCTAAATCCATCACGCGACCACGCATGGGAAGGTTTTTTAAAAAGCGATCATAAGCTCTTTCTAAGTTTAATTGACGAGTCTTATCAGCGTATTCCTCAGCATTATTTTCATAGTAAAACAAAGTGCGTTCACATGACTTTAAAGTCTGATCGGCTTTTGATTCAGGCATAACTCTTGCCTCTAGTGAATTGAAACTGAGTCCCATCGCCCCTATTGCGACTACGACTCCTATTACGGAACCCCTCATTTAAGTCCTCCCAGACTTCCCTCTAACAAGGGCCATTAGCATCCAGAAGGGCTCATCTCACAACTTAAAAGGGCTAAACAATGTGGGTCTACGCGTTAATGACTAAAGAATTAAGGCCTCATAACATTTTTTAGCCACATCACTGAGCTTCAATTTTTCTTCGAGTTCATTTAATTTTTCGTTCATCCAATGTGGAACATTATTTCCATTCCTAAGCTCTATTCTTTTAAGAGTTTTCAATCTTATATATATCGAAAGATTATCCTGAAGCGTTGGAAGTATTGGATCGCTCTTAGCTTCAATAGGCAAAGAAACTATTTCGGGGCGCTTTACTTTAATGGCGTCTTCGAGCAATTGAAAACGAGAAGCATCTTGAGTTTTTTCTCCAAGAGACAAGTCTGCCAACACAGCTTCAAGCACATCCGTTGTAAATTGTTTGAAGCCTTTTTGGACATCTTCTTGAGTCACTTCACGATACACATCAGCCACCGCTCCTACGTTTTCCAAAGGAGAGCCATCGGCAAATGCACATTCACCCATAGTACAACGCATGAACATTTCTGAACCTGGCATAGAAGCGATAGAACGATAAACAGGTCCGCCCAATCCACTTGATGTAGTGCCCATCACCCAAGCCAAATTATTTTTTTGCATAAGTGAAGGGAAAAAATCACCACCGCTCGCACTTCGAACATCATTGAGAATCACGACTGGTTTTGAATAAACGGCGTCCTTAGAACTAGCACTAGCACCGGCAGCACCGCCTACTAAAACTTCCTCACCCATTGAAGGTAGCGGCCCAGACCACTCTTCTCCGGCTTCATACTTTTTCTTAAGCTCGGCTTTAAGCAAGTCATTCAACCTAAGATGAGCAAAGTTTGGAATAAAATCTTTTCCACCAGGATGATCCATGGGATCCACATCATCATCAGTATCGTAATAACTCAAAATGGTGCTATTGAGTTTTAAATTAATCGTCATACCATCGAGCAATTTGTCTTTTGCAAAAAGTTTAACCAAATCTTTTACATAAAAAACAAATCCGCCACCGTTGGAAGCTTGGTCAATAATTAGCGCGTCTGTTTGTGCGTCAAGAATCTTTAAAGCTTTTGCAATCCACTTCAATTCATTGACAGCAGTCTCAACCCCACCTGGGCTGTAATTAGGAATTCTTAGAACACCTAAGTTTTTTCCTTTGTATCGAACGGTGTAGGCTTCAATACGCTCAACTTCTGAAATTTTGTTTTTCTTATCGGCCTCAGCGGCTTCAGGCTTATCTTCTTTTAAGCTATCTTTTTCATCGGCCTTGGCAGCGGCTCCATTTTTAGCAGCTTCTTTTCTAATATCTGCATTCAAAAGTTGGCCAATATTTAAAATTGAACCTTCAGGTAAATCTAATTTTGATAGACCTTCTTTAAAATAGGTTCGCACAGTGCTGCCACTACCAAAGACATATTTACCAGTATCTTTTTTCTGCTCTTCACTGGGTTTGTATTTTTCAGGATGCCGATCGAATTCCTTGATAAATTCTGATCTCTTAATCCATGGCAAATGAGCCATAAAAGAATCCTTTTCTCTCTTAAACTCAACAACAACAGGCTCTCCTTCTTTAACGGATGGCACCCATCGATGAGAACGGTTAAGAATCAACTCATAGGCCATAGTTAATCTATCCGCAAAAGTTCCACTCTGAGAATACAAAACATTTCTTTGAGCGAGTTCATGAACTGACTTTCCATTCACACTCACTATCTCATCGCCAACTTTTAATTCGCGAGTTAATCCCGCTTTCCAAATAAGATTATCATCCCATCCAGTGACCATTAATTTTCCGTCGCTGTAAGCCGTTTTGATTCCCAAAGTAAAAAGTTCGGTCGAGCCTCTAAGAATATTGGCATGACCATCGTTTAAATCGGCACTGAGCCCTATGAGAAGCTGCTCAAATTGCTCGCTAGAAAGTTGTTCTCTCTCAACGGTGGGATCGATTTTATAAAACTCTTCAAGTGTTTGAGCACTCTGTATGAGTTTTGTATATTTTTCCTCTAAACGCTCGAGAGTCACACCAAAATGCCGTTCCTTGAATTTAATTTTTCCATAATGAACTCGAAGCTCAGAAATCACTGCCTTAAGAGCATCAATCTGTTCCTGTTTATTATGGTAAATCGCCGAATCGGCTGAAAAAGAACACAAAAATAAAATAAATGACGTTAGGTAGTAGGCCCCTCTTTTCATAGGCTGGCTTTAAAATTCACATTGGCCGCTCTGAATACTTAAATCGACTTTCAAAACACCCATTGACCCAATGCGACTAAGACCAATCTACAATTAATTAGCAATGAGTGCGCCCGAGCAAACGCCACTCTCTTCATTAAAAGCTAGTAATTCACGACCACGATCAAAATAAGGTGCAAAACTTGGATCCGTTATTGCTTTAGAATTTTTCTCACCCGTGGCCTGATCACCGAGTATTTTTTGTATGGCACTGGAAAAGGCTTCAGTGCCTGCCCTGTCTCTTCTATAGGCTTCTTCGATCACTGCAATGATCAAGGCTAAGCGATCACGATCGAGTTCCCATTCACGATAAGATTTAGGGGCATATTTAGATCCAGATTTTTGAGCTTCTTCAAAACTTAGAAAATGAGCATAATTACCTAGCGAATTCGCGGCACGCAGCGGAGCCAGTGCAAAGTCAGGTTGATCATCGAGCAATATACTTCGATTAGGATGAGCTAAAGGAGTGAGACTATAAAAAGATTTAGCATATATTTCAGTAAATTTTTGAGCCGTTTCTGAAGCCTCACGTTTATGCAAACCCTCAACTCCCACCACTGTATAAGTTAAATCTAAAATAGGTTTAACAGAATCTAATTTAATTTCATTTAGAAATTTTTTAATTCGCGCTTCCGAAGCTCCACTCATAAAATGAATGCGAAGATTTGGAATCATCTCAAATAAAATTTTAAAAAATCGATCTAAACCACGGTAGGGCATGAAATGCTGACCCTCAAAATCCACAGAGCCTGCAACAGCGTCTTTGAGCACGTAAAAAAGAGTCCAATCAATATCAAAAACTATATCGTAATAAGATTGCGAACGACGTAAGCGCCCATTTAAAATACGATCAAAATCACTCCCACGCCCCATCCAATCACGATGTGTGTCGAGCAATGGAATCTGAAGTCCATCCAATCGTTCTCCGCGAAGCCCAGCACCAACAGCTCGAATAGTAGGTCGATCTCCCGAATTATCAACCTCAACATAAAAATCAAATTTGCTTTTTAGTGCTGCAAAAGTGGCCGTAACTTCAGCGATACTTTTTTTAACTAAATCAGGATTAATAACACGCGAATTTTCAAGACCACGCCTAATAGCTCGTTCAACAGTTTTGTCGCCCGCATCGGCATGTATAACACCCACGGATTGATATTTATTAAAACGAGTTCTCATCGCATTTAAAAAACGTTCGAAATATTCTTTATTAGCCATGCTCCCATCAATAATAATATTCACGCCACGATCGAGAGCTTGCCAAAGAAGCATTTCTTGCAAATAACCCACTTCAATTTGAACAAAGCTTCCAGGATCTTTTAATTTAAATTCAGCTGCCATAGCCTCATAAACTTTGGGTTCATTTTTCATCAAATCTACAAGCATGAGATATTCAGGAATCATATTCCTAAAGTGATCCATGTTGATGACAAGAAATTCTTCTCGCTCAATCCAACCTTGCGCAAAAAGCTCACCAAGGATTCGAGTTTTACCCGAGCCAAAAGCCCCAGCTGTTAAAATCACTTCAGGGTTTGAAGATGGCTTTAGATGAGCCAAATATTGATCAATAATTTTCTTTTGAAAAGCATGGCGTTCATCGGAGTAATAACCATGCCAAGGTCGATCAACATATTCCTCTCCTACCGGAAGTAAATTCTTACGAACTTCACCCTGAAAAATTTCTCGTGTACCTGGCCCACGAGAAAGCAATTCTCTAACACGCTCCGCTTCGGGCGACGCCAATAAAGGAAGAACAATAAGAAAACTCAACAGAATTTGATAAAATCTATTAAAGCTTCTTAGCACTTTAATACCTACACTTTTAAAGCTGTATCGCAGGGAAGCTCAGTGCTTAAACCTTCTTGCTTAGGTAAGGCATGTTGCATTCCATCTCTTTGAAAAAGAACTTCACCTGGTGCTCCTGGACCTTCTTCAGGTTTTAGAGGAGGATATTTTGCCAAAAGTTTTACTAACCAATTGTTTGTGAGCTCACCTTGAGTGGCTTCCCAATCCGCCAGGGCATTGAGAGTGTCCGACCAAGTCACTTTTTTTCCGCCATTTTGAATAGTTTCAAGCTTCGTCACAATCGAAGTGAAATCTTTAGTGGTAATAAATTGTGCGCCCAAGGCTTTGAGCTCTCTAATTCTATCTGCAGATTGACGAGGAAAAACACCCGCGATGGTATCGATAACTACGATACTTCTAAATCCGCGCAGAAGCTCGCCTTTAACCACTGAATAAACACAATAATCGGTGGCCCAAGCACTATGAAAATGAGGCAGAATTCTATAGGGATCAATTTTTTCCAAATATTCATAGTAACGAGGATTTACAAAAACATCATAGGAACCCGGCCCCTGCTTATCAAATCGCAAAACAGAATTAGGGTCTGTAATTTTGGCTTCATGTTGAGCCCAATCAAAGTCGGCCAACTTCCACTCTGGTCTTAATACTCCAGAATGCTTTGCTTTCCATTCTGCATCACCTTCTTTGAATACAAGTTCATGGGCTGGAATTCGTAACTGTGAACTTCGTGGAATGATAGCTTCTAATTCTTCAATCCAAGCATCGCCCCCAGGACCTTCAGTATTAATTTCACCGTGCATTGGAAAGTTCATGGTGAAAAATTCACCTTCGTTCAAATGTGGATAGATTTTTTCTTCTTTAAAATGCGCATCGCCAGATCCCGTAATAACCGCATTATTAATTCTTCGAGTGGCTTTGACCATCGATAATATATAATCAATAGTTTTATGAGTACCTTGAACCGCTAGAGTTCCATCGAGTTTGTTTTTCTCAGTAGGACGCTGTGAGCGAACTAAAAAAGTTTCCTGAGGATCCGTGATGTGCGATCGAAAAGCGATGCCTAAGTTGTCGTAAAAATCTCGAATCTGAGTTGAAGAAACTGCAGCCAACTTAAGATCCAAAAATCGAACTTGCGATCCGCTGGGAGAAATTAATCTATAGGGTTTTTTAGTGAATGCAGACATCATTTTCATGGTGTCGATTTTATCGGCTTCAAAAGCTGCATCACCATGTTTTGCTGCTCGCTTAACCACAATCCAATCAAACTCGTTTAATAATTTATCAGCATCCTTCCAGGGCTTTTCACTTCGACCGATTGTGTAAAAAGTATCTTCACCCATAGAAGACATCAAGCGAGCGCCGGGATACTGCCGTGAAATGGCTTTGAGTGTGTCGTAGGTATAGGGAGGCTGAACACCCGTATAATTCACTTCACCATCCCAAACTTCAATTTCAGGAAGAGCATGTTCTAATTTTGATTTTCTAGAAGCCAAAGTTTCAAGCTCTGCTTTATGAAAGTTTTTTAATTTGCGCTTAAGTACATTGATTCTAGCCAAGGCTTTTAGCCTATACTCTTTGTCATGAGCGGGCTCGTCTCGAGCAGGTACAAAAAGTATTTTGTTAAAACCTAAAGGATTACTCTGATCTCTATAAAGGGCGCTCAATCGGTAGGCCATTCTAATATGACCTTCATCTGTCACAGGATCAAAAGAGCCAAAAATCACAAGCACTCTAAATTCTTCTGGAGGAATTGTTTCTTGAATGGCTTTTTCACGAATAGCAGCAAGTTCAGCGGAACTATCTACTGGATAAAGTTTTGATTCAGAATTGAGCAATGAGCGAGTGACAGGAATTCTGCGACCCTCAGAAGTTTTTCGAGTTAATTCTTGATATTCAGCAGGTAATTGCGCCACTTGATCGAAAATGTAGGAATGCATTTGATCAGGAGAACTTGAAGTTAAAACTCTTTTTCCACCCCGCACCAAAGAACGAGTGAGTAAAGTTGCACCTTCTGGAGCTGGAGAGCCTGCCAAAACTTTCAAATCTCTCAACATTTTTTTTCCATCAGGAGAAAAATATCGATAGATATCTTTTTTACCGGGCTCAGTAGACTTGGCACCATTGGCCACTTTCACAGGATAAACTTTGCGAACAAGTTTTCGATCGGCCCCTTGTCCCTCGTAAACTTCAAATTCCACTAATTTATAAACATAGTTTCCATGAGAAGGCCCAGAACCCGTGGCAATCCCGCCACCAATACTCACCATGGAAACTTTATCGCCTTCTTCATCGGCTAAAACTTGAAGTGAATACTCGTTGAGATCGTTGGTCACTGCGTGGTCATTGGCGGGTCTTCCTAAATCTACCCATAAATCGTGAATGGCTCGAACAGTATCTTCAGTGCTTAAAGCTTCATCGCTGTCGAGATTATAGATATTGGAATCTTGGCGAACCATGAATACTTTTTCGCCACCACCAGCTCGAATGGCCTTGGTGATTCCATCCATTATATTGTAGGTGTCGGGAAGCATGAGCGCCTCTCCAATGACGTGTTCTAAAATTGTTTCAAAACCTGATTCTTCATTGGGATGAAACATCATAATTCCGCTGTGTGGAGTAGTTCCATAGGAGTATTTACCCAAGAGTTCAGCGGCGTAAACGTTTGAAGTTCCCTCTACTCCTGCAAAAAGTGCGGTAAGAGCCGAAAGTGTCCCAGTTAAAACGCGTCGAGTGCCCGCTTCTTGAAGAGACTTAATTCCTTTTTTAGCTATGATAATTCGCACCACGTTGGTCATCCATTTTGTGTATGAACTCATGATGGGATTTATTTTACTTTCTACAATGAGTGCAGAAATGGGATCGGTCGTTACATAAAGCGCAGGGAGATTAGGAAAACTTATAGTACCAGGCGCAAGTCCATCAATGTCGCCTGTAAAACGCCATTGCCTTAACCAAGTCCAAAAAGCAGGATCGGCTTTCCATTTTGTTGTGACTCTTCTTTTAAGTGCTTCAACTTCCCAATCTTGAAAACGAAGATTTTCGAGCATGTCGATGACTTGATCTTGTCCATAGCTCACCATAAAGGGCCAGTCGTTAGAACCCCGACTAAGGTTTTCCATTACGACTTTATGGGAAGCATGCATGCCCTCGTTAAAAAACACCGACCCAATAGTGAAAGCGTAGTGATCGTTTTTAATGGGAGATGAGACGGACTCTTGTGCCAATAAGTCTCTACGAAAAACATAGGAACCCGGAACTTGTTGCTCTAGCGAAGGAGCGTCAGGAAATGCTGATAGCAATGCTTCGAGTTTTTCACCAACAGGAAAATGAAGAATCCTGTCTTCTTCACGGGCCAAGGGCGAAATTCTATCTTTTTCAAAAGGACATTCGCCCTTCATACACAGTTGTGTAATTTTTTGAATCTTATATAAATTTTCAGCAACACCTTTATCGATTTTGAGTTCGTCTTTGAGTCTAAGCAGCGAAGCTTCGGCATCCACCATTGAGCATTGAGCTAAATCGCGCCGCAAACTTGAAGCGATAAATGTTTCGGCCTGCTGGCGAATAATACCTCCGGGGATAAATCGATCAGAACTTCTCCAAGAGGTGAGCACATTTTTAACGACCTCATCGCAATTGATAACTTCTGCATGGGTTTTATTGAGGGAAAAGCTTAGAAGACTTATCAAAAACAACGAAAAGTATAGACGATTCAATAATTTCAACATCTTGGCACCTTCTGATTTAAAATTAGAGCTAAGACATAGCGTGGGAACGCACCTAACGCAACCCATCAATCATCCGTGTACAATACTTTTAATTCGTATAACTTCAGAAATGCATGAAAAGTTTTGCCAGTGATAATTTTGCCTCTGTACACCCCAAAATTCTAAATGCTCTTATTCGAGCCAATGTGGGGCACAGCCCCGCTTATGGCGCCGATGAATGGACCCAAAGAGCGACTCAAAAAATACAAGCCGAGTTTAAGGCTCCTTGCGATGTGTATTTTGTTTATGGCGGTACGGGCGCTAATGTGAGCGCACTTCAGAGCTGCTTAAAACCCTACAACTCCATAATCTGTGCCAATGGTGCACACATTAATGTCGATGAATGTGGAGCTCCCGAAAGATGGCTAGGTGCTAAACTTCAAGACATCCCCACCCTCGATGGAAAATTAAATGTCGATCAAGTCTCTGTGCTTCTTGAATCCCAACATGGTGAACATCACGTAAAACCTGGCGCTATATCCATCACTCAAAGCACTGAAGTTGGAACCCTTTATTCACTCCAAGAAATGAAAAATTTGAGTGAACTTTGTAAAAATAACAGTTTATATTTTCATGTCGATGGAGCCAGAATTAGCAATGCGACAGCTTCTTTAAAAACTAATCTTCATGATTTAGTTGTAAACACAGGTGTCGATATTTTAAGTTTGGGTGGAACCAAAAACGGACTCATGTACGGCGAAGCTGTAGTTATATTCAACAAAACTTTAAACGAAAATTTTAAATACATTCGAAAACAATCTATGCAACTAGCTTCAAAAATGCGTTTTATATCGGCACAGTTCGAAGCCTTATTTACGGAGCAGCTTTGGTTAGAGAACGCCATGAAAGCCAACCAAATGGCTTTGAGATTAGAAAAGGGACTAACTCAATTCCCCCAAATCAAAGTGCTCTATCCCGTTCAGTCTAACTCTGTATTTGTAAAAATAGACAAAGCACTAAGAGACGAACTTCTTAAAGAAAGCTTTTTTTGGGATTGGGATACATCTCAAGGAGTTGTGAGATGGATGTGCAGCTTCGATACCGAAGCCTCAGACGTGGATAATTTTCTAAGTAAGATTAGAGATTATTATAAATAAATTTTTAAGGCCACCAAACGACTTTGACCTTTTCGGAACCATAAAAATCCACGGCTTCATCTATCCAAGATTTTTCCATAATTGCAGAATATACAGAATCTCCAAGCTCTTCTGTTCCCAATAGAGATTGATATTTAAATCCTTTGCCATCTCTAAAAAATTCAGTGATTCGACCAATCAATTTTAATGACAAAACTCTATTAGAAGAGCCCGCCCAAATAATATCTCCCACTTTTGGAAAATCAGAACCGTAATAGGTTTTGCCCTCACCATATTCATGGGGGGAAAATTTACGAGGAAATTTAGGTTTTGAGGGCTTTTTATTTTTAACAACAGCAGTAGCTTCAACTAATTCTGTATGCCTTTTAAATTCATTCCAATAAACTTTTCCTGTAAAATCATCGGATCGCACTTGCACGACATTAACTTGGCCATCAATTTTCCAAGGTCCTTTATCTACAACAAGCCTGGTACCAGGCGGAAGAACGAGTCCTCCATCCAAAACAAACGCATCGCCTCTAAAAACGGCCAACCCGACTTTGGGCAAATCCTTTATTAAAGTGCTTAATCCCTTTGTTGGTTTTGCAGTAGTCTTAACGACAACAACAGCACCGGGACCAATGAGATCTTTGGTCACCTCTGTGCCACAGTCAGAGGCTCTTAAAGAATTTATAGAAAGAACTAAAAATAAATAGACTTTGAAACTCATTGGAATGGTCTTGGTCGATTTCTAAGTCATTTTCAAACAAAAACCTCTATTTCTAAACCTAAGTTGCCATTCTTGAGTCCATATAATAATTTCTCCCCCGGTCGAGGAGGACCCCCATGAAAAAAATATTATTTGGAAGTTTCTGTATGGCTTTAAGCTTGGCAACATTAGCTCAAACTAAAACACCTAAAACTTTAGGCCGTTATACTAGTATCGACGAAAAGGATTGCATTGTTGTTGAAAGTTCAGAGCTAGAAAAAGATGCCGAAATCGATTTTCTCAGCATGAAGTGTCCTTCCTTTGGAGGATATGATGTTGAGATCTCCGGTGGTGATATTCGCTACAATTTAAAATTGAGCTTTGAAGGTAAAGAAATTCAGACACCAAGCCCATCTAGCTTCCACGATATGGGATCAAAACTTATTGAATGGCGTTATTCTAGAGTTAAAAATGCTGAAGGCAGAAATGAGCTCAAACTCTGGGGACTTATCTACAGAATCAATAAAACTGTTGAGGATGATAACGGAAAACAAAGTACTGAATCAACTCTTCACGTAGTACGCCTAAAGGGCAAAGATTCTTGTTTAGTAGCGAGCATCAGTAGCAAAACTCGCCAAAAACTCTCTCAAGAGCAAATGGCTCTCATATCGGCTGAAGATGAAAGTCTTCCTTGCTTAAGCACTGATCAAGAATAAATTTGATAATAAAAAACGGTTTTGGAATTATAACAAATTCCAAAACCGTTTCTTAACGGACCTTAAAATATTTTAAAAACTAAACTAAGCCTTTAACCGCGTCGTGCTCTTCTAAAAGTTCTTTTTCAGTAGCTTTAATTTTTTCTTTTGAAAAATCGCCAAGCTCAATACCTTGAACAATTTCCCAATTTTTTCCATCGGATTTAATCGGATAGCTGAAAATTAATCCTTTTTGAACACCATAAGAGCCATCGGAATTAACCGCTACAGAGAAGAAATCACCGGCAGGAGTCGGAGTTGTTAAATTTCTTACTGTATCAACAACAGCATTAGCCGCAGAAGCTGCGCTCGAAGCACCACGAGCTTTAATAATTTCCGCACCACGCTTTTGAACTGTTTCAAGAAAAGTAGTTTTAAGCCAATTTTCATCGTTCACAACAGAAGTGAGTGGCTTTCCGTTGACGGATGCAGAATAAAAATCTGGATACATTGTCGTAGAGTGATTACCCCAAATGGCCAGTTTTTTAACTTGGGTGACATCCACTTTAGCCTTTTGTGCAATTTGAGTGAGCGCGCGATTTTGATCGAGCATGGTCATAGCAAAAATGTTTTTATCAGGAATTCCTGCCCCTGCAGCTTTCTTGCAAATCCAAGCGTTAGTGTTGCAAGGATTTCCTACCACTAAAACTTTCACATCTTTTTTCGCATTAGCAGCGATAGCTTTACCTTGGTTGATAAAAATACCACCATTAATTTTCAACAAATCGCTTCGCTCCATACCTTGTTTACGCGGAACACTTCCGACAAGTAGAGCCCAATCAATATCTTTAAAGGCAACATTGAGATCGGCTGTTGGAGTGACAGATTTTAAAAGAGGAAAAGCGCAATCATCAAGCTCCATACAAACGCCCTTAAGAGCAGGAAGTGTGGCCTCAAGTTCGAGCAAATTTAAATCCACTTCAGTATCGGGTCCAAACATTTGACCAGAAGCAATTCTAAACAATAGCGCATAACCAATCTGGCCTGCGGCGCCTGTTACAGCAACTCGAACTCTCTTTGATGAACTCATATTTGTCTCTCCTTTTACAAAACTTAGTGAGCCAAGGCTTATTTAAGCTTTGCTATTTACAATTTCAGAACCATAGAAAAAGTGCGCGATTTCTCTTTTTGCAGATTCGGCAGAATCGCTTCCGTGAACAGAATTCTCTCCAAGAGAGTCTCCGAAATCCTTACGAATAGTGCCTGGAGCTGCTTTTGCAGGATCAGTCGCGCCCATAATTTCACGATTACGAAGAACCGCGTTCTCACCTTCAAGAACCATAAGAACAACAGGTCCGCTAATCATGAACGACACTAACTCACCAAAGAAAGGACGCTCTTTATGTTCAGCATAGAAAACTTCAGTCTTAAGTTTATCTAAAGTCGTCATCTTCATGGCAGCCACACGAAGACCGTTTTTTTCAAAACGCTCAATGATAGGACCAATCACACCTTTTTTTACAGCATTGGGTTTAATGATAGAAAATGTTTTTTCAATAGCCACGATAGAACTCCTTTTTACTTTTTAAGTAGGTTGGCCAGAGTCTTACCAATTTCTGCTGGACTTGGCGAGACAGCGACACCCGCTTCACGCAAGGCTTTCATTTTTGATTCTGCAGTGCCTGCACCACCAGAAATAATCGCACCCGCATGCCCCATTCTTCGACCAGGAGGCGCCGTTACGCCCGCAATAAAGCTCACCACTGGCTTTTTCATATTTTTCTTTATCCAAAGAGCAGCCTCTTCTTCGGCTGACCCTCCGATTTCACCGATCATAACAACTGACTGAGTTTCGGAATCTGCATTGAAGAGCTCCAAAACGTCGATAAAATTGGTCCCATTAATGGGATCACCACCGATTCCTACACAAGTGCTCTGTCCCAAACCTAGAGCTGAAGTTTGATGAACAGCTTCATAGGTTAAGGTTCCAGAACGAGACACGATTCCAACGGAACCTTTTTTATGGATATAACCAGGCATAATCCCGATTTTGGCCTCACCAGGAGTGATCACACCTGGACAATTTGGACCCACCAAACGCAAACGCGAAAGACCGGCCTCATTGCGATCCGCATTTTTTTTAAGCAAGAATTGGCGCACTTTAAGCATATCCAAAACTGGAATACCTTCGGTAATAGCAATTACAAGCTCAATGCCCGCATCAAAAGCTTCCATGATGGCATCGGCAGCACCAAAGGGAGGCACAAATACCATAGAAACGTTGGCATTAGTTTCTTTCACGGCTTGATAGCAAGAGTTCCAAACTGGAAAATTATCCACTGTTTGTCCACCGCGCCCAGGAGTCACACCTCCTACCATTTTTGTTCCATAATCACGGCATTGCTGAGCATGAAATAAACCCGTTTTACCCGTAATACCCTGAGTGATGATTCTCGAATCTTTGTTGACTAAAATAGACATCTTTATGCTCCAATCGCTTTCACAATTTTTTCAGCGCCATCGGCCATCGAAGAAGCCGCAATAATTTTTAATCCACTTGTTTCTAGAATTTGCTTACCTTTATCGACGTTGGTTCCCTCTAGACGAACAACAAGAGGAACTTTAATTTGAATTTCTTTAGCAGCTTGAACAACACCATCGGCAATCACATCACATTTCATAATGCCGCCAAATATGTTTACAAATATCCCTTTAACGTTGGTATCCTTCAAAATAATTTTAAAAGCTTCACGAACTTTATCAGTAGTAGCGCCTCCACCCACATCGAGGAAGTTAGCGGGAGTCCCACCATATTGCTTAACAATATCCATAGTGGCCATCGCCAAACCCGCACCGTTCACCATGCAACCGATATTGCCATCTAGTGCAATAAAGTTGAGATCAAACTTCGAAGCCTCCAACTCTTTGGGATCTTCTTCATGCTCATCTCGCATTTCAAAAACGTCTGGGTGACGCTTGAGCGCATTGTCATCGAAATTAATTTTGCAATCGAGTGGAATTAACTTTTCTTGATCGCCACTACCCACAATACAAAGCGGATTGATTTCTAAGATTGAGCAATCTTTATCTAAGAATAATTTATAAAAACCTGTGGCCATTGCATGCATTTGGTCTTGGAGTTTGGCCGGACTGTCGGGGGCAAATCCAAAGAATTCAGACAAACGCCGAGAATAGAAGTTTGTCCAACCTACAGTGGGATCAATATTAATGGTGAGAATTTTCTCTGGATGCTTGGCTGCTAGTTCCTCAATATCCATACCCCCTTCAGCCGAAGCCAACAATGAAACGCATCTTTTAGCTCTATCGAGAATCAGGGATAGATAAAATTCCTTTTTAGGGGGATTAGCTTCTTCAATCCAAAGTCTTCTAACCAATTGTCCCGCCGGACCTGTTTGGTGAGTTTTAAGAGTCATTCCAAAGATGCTAGTTGCGTGAGTTTTTACTTCATCAATACTCTTGGCTAATTTGACCCCTCCACCCTTTCCCCGTCCGCCCGCATGGATCTGGGCTTTAACCACATAGGCAGAAATTCCCTGCGACTTAAGTTTTTCAGCAGCCTTAACGGCTTCTTCTACCGTAAAGGCTACAAAGCCTTTAGGCACGACAACACCACTTTTTGAAAGAAGTTCTTTAGCTTGATGCTCATGAATTTTCATATGTGAAAAACTCTAGCATTGCGGAGGAGATTCAAACACAGCTCCCAAAAGTTTTGAAAACGTTTAACACTTTGCGCTAATGAAGATGGGAAAATCGGCTCTGAACCATTAGAATCATTTCAACAGATGTCTAATCGGCACTACACATTCATGCTCGTCCCCGAAGGGGGAGATAAAGTTCGAAAAATAAGCGTGCCCACCTGGTACCTTAGAATCGTTGTGACTGGAGCTGCGCTCCTCATTCTTATTGGTCTTTTTATTTTCTTTGATTATCTCCACGTTTTAAGCCAAGTGGCTGAAAATAAAAAACTCAAGGTTGAAAATCATGTCATACGAAGAGAACTCGTAAACGTTCAAAATAAAATTGAATCACTCGACAAAACCGTAGGGCGCCTAAAAGGTTTTGCTCAAAAACTTCGATTTATTAGCGATATTGAACAAGGCGGAGCCAGCAGCAATGGAGACGCCGAAACTCCAGCCATAAACGAAGCTCCTGTCCAAAAAAATCTACCTAAAAGCAAAGCGCCTAAAGCCGAGGATGATGGAGGGCGTCCCGACATTTACGAAGAAGAAAGCCCTGTCGATGACAGCTCGCAAAACGAACCCGACGTTAAAGTCCAAGGTGAAGTTAAAAGTTATTCCAACGTAGAAGGCATTTTGGGCGACATGGACGAAAGACTCGACACTAATAATTTAGTGCTCATGATGAACGATCTTTACAACAATGCTAGCCACCTCGAAAATCTCACTCTCTCAGAAGAAAAAAATTACGCCTACTTGCTCGAATATTTTCGCGACCGCGTAGACAGAATGCGATTCACTCCAAGCATTTTACCTGCCGAAGGTCATTTGAGTTCTGAATTTGGTTACCGATACAATCCCTTTACTGGAGTCAGAACATTTCACAATGGACTCGACATAGCTAATCACATTGGAACTCCTGTTTATGCACCAGCCGATGGCGTTGTTAAAATTTCAGGTGTGATGGGTGCACTCGGAAAAACCATTCGTCTAGATCATGGATACAATATCGTGACTAAATACGGACACCTTTCGCAAATTTTCGTATCTCTCAATCAAAAAGTAAAACGGGGCGAGCGCATCGCGCTCACAGGAACCTCTGGCCGCTCTACCGGCCCACACTTGCATTATCAAATTGAAATCAAGCGTAAGCCCGTTAATCCCAGACTCTTTATCTTAGACGAACGTTTTTAGTTTCCTAATTCAATATTTGTGACGCTCGAAACTTAGTATCCACAATACTTTCAAATAAATTATTTCCTAAAGACACGCTAAATTACATATTTTTATATTGAATTAATTTTTAAGCTCAACGGCGCGGGCGGCCCCTGAAGCTTGGAGCTGCTTACGCAGCCCCTTCGCTCACCCCGCGATGTTTCGCTTATAAAACTAACTCAATATAAAAATTATGTGATTCATTAAACCATTGGCTTTTCTGTGGCTTTCAATTTATAGAATATTTTAAAGACACTCGGGGTTCCCGAAGGTCGAGCCTATAGGCGAAGACCTGAGGAAGGGGGTGCCCTGCCGTGTCTTTAGGATATTCTATAAATTGAAAGCCGAAGAGTTACTTAACTACCGCTTGGCTGGCACTATGATTTTCACAAAGCACCGAGTCTGTTGTGAACGCTAAAAGTGCATCTCTAAGCGACAAAGTTCCCAATCCTGAATTAGCACGAGCTCCAAACGGAATTCCATCGGGACTTCTACGACAAGCTCCATTGATATTAATTCTACCAACCTGCCGCTTAAGTCCATCTACAATAATACTTAGATTAGCTTCGTCTTGACCAAAGACTGCTGCTTGCTGCCCATAAGGCGATTGTCTTTGCCAAGCTAAGACTTCAGAAATTTCATCAAAAACAACGACTGGAATAACGGAACCAAATTGTTCTTTATTATAAATTTCCATTTCAGGAGTCACACCTACTAAAATTGTAGGAGAGAAAATTCCGTTCATAGAAAGACCGCCAGATAGATTAGCAATTCTAGCTCCTTTACTGAGGGCATCGCTGGTCATACGACTTTGAGTATCGAGCCAAGTGTTGTCAGGAGACGCCGTGATTGTAACGTCTTTATCAAAGGCTGTTCCAACTTTAAGATTATCTACAGCCACAGAAAATTTATTTAAAAACACCTCTGCAATTCCCCTTTGAACAAAGAGGATTTTATGAGCTGTGCAACGCTGACCGCTATAAGTTAAACACCCTTCAAGATTGGCAGAAATCGCAAGTTCCATGTTGGCATCATTCAAAATAACAGCCATATTTTTTGCACCCAAACCCAAAGTGGCTTTAGTGCGATGAGCGGCACCATTAGTTTGCAGAATACTCAAGGCGCCTCTTTCACCACCAATGTATCCTAAACCTTCATAACCTCCGACTTCATTGATTTTAGAAAAAACTTCTCGGCCATCTCCATAAATGAAATTCACAACACCTGGTGGAAATGAATCCCGAAACAACTCCAACAACGGCTTCATAAGAAGAACCCCGTATCGAGCAGGTTTAACAAGAACAATATTTCCCATAAGCAAAGCTGGAATTAAATTCGTAAAAGTTTCATTGAGCGGATAATTGTAAGGAGCAAATATTGGAACCACCCCTAATGGCTCACGACCTAATTTAAATGAGTCCGTTCCGATTCTCTGAATTTGCGACAATTCATTTTCAAGTTTTATAGCTTCAGCAATGGTATCTTTTGCATAAGCAATAGTGCGATCAACTTCAGTAGTCGCTAATTTTTCATTTTTATTAATTTCCCACATGATGAGATTAATAAGTTCTTGACGCTTTAAAAGCATTCCATCAAGAAACTTTTGCATGTGAATAATTCGTTCTTTTAAAGTTTTCTTAGGCCATTCACCTTGGCCGTGATTCCAGGCTTGGCGAGAATTTTCATAAACAGCTAAGCCCGTCTGAGCATCCATTCGTGGAACCTGACCTAAATATTGTCGAGTCACTACACCCACAGCACTTTCTACTCGAATAGGAGAGTAGACATCATCCATAGGGCCCTTCCAAACCTTGATTTCTCCACCGACAAGATATCCATTTTGAATTTGAACGGCAGGAGCTTTGAATTTTTCTGGGAGAGAATCTGTATTAAGTGCATGGGCACTGGCTTCAAAAACTTCTTTTGCCGCTGCGATATCTTCTGCTTTTGCACGATCTCTTAATAAAGAAATTTCACAATTAGCAAAGGAATCAACTTCAAAGCTTAGAAATAAAAGTAGGAATGAAGAAACGAAAAACTGTCTTCTAGAAAATGACATAAGCGGAGGAGACTACAGCAATAACACGCCTTGTCAACGTTAGAATAACCTAAAAAAACTTAAATTTTTGTTCGATTTAAATAGCCTAAAAAAAATTCCATAAATATCACTCTTAGCCACTGTCATTAAGACTTATAACGTAGACGTTTTCATTGCCTTTGTGATAGCGAAGAGAACCCTCCATGAAGTCTTTAAAGGTGAAATTTTCTTTTATTGCTTTCGCTTTTATTTTCTTCATCATTCCTGCGCGGTATTTGATCGCCAACGACGAATCTTCAAACAAAGCCGTTTGCCAAAGCCCTCTCACAGAAGACACCCAACTATCCTTTACGGATTCACTTAGAAAAAATCCAGTTGAAATTTACGAAGAATTAAGAGAGCGCGCAGTAGAAGCTCGAGCCAGAGGTGAGTCTTCTTTCAAATTTGAAGAAATGCGCCCCACTGTTCATGAAATTCTCTCAAAAATATCTGGATATTTAATCAGCGAAGAAAAAGCTCATAAAGAGAGTCGAAGTTTATACGAAGAACTTCAAAAAAGTGGTCAGCAAATTCTATCCACTGGAATTATGTATCATGATTTCATTCGATGGAGCATGCGTTTTATAGAGCAGGTCGATCAAGACTACCGAAAAATTCACCCTCATTTCACGAGTTATTATCATCAAAATTTAGCGAAGAATGTGGTGGAAGATCTTTTGTCAAAATGGCCCGACGTCCTTGCTTTCCCAAGTTTTCAAAGTGTTGGACTCGACTACTTTTTTGATACACGTGTTGTCCCCGTTCACTTAATTGGTTTTACAACTGAATCTATTTTTGGCGATGGCTTCGATCTCACACCCGCCGAATTCGCTTATCATGATTGGGGTCATATTGAATTTTTATCACTACGAGATATTGATCACCTGACTGACCCTTATGCAAAAATATCTTCAACCCTAAGAGAATGGCTAGAAAATCGCGACAACATATTAACTCCTCTACGCGAACTTAGAACAAGCGACCCCGACCTTTTCCGTGGCGTTCAAATGACATTCTTTGAAGTGCTCCATGAGCGCGGATACCCCTACGATCTTTTCCGCCTCAAAGCTCAATTTGAGACCACAAAATGGACCGAAATACTCCACCGTAAACTCACCAACAATTTTTGGAAGAACTTAGTCTTCACAGACAAACAACTCGAAAGGCTTGATGAAGCTAGACTTTGGTTGCTCCGCTTAACACAAAATCTGATCGAAAAAAGAAATCTCGAAAACATTAAGAAGTACAATGGATACGAAACTCCTCTACGCATTCGCTATTCCCCTCCTGTTGAAACTCTTACTGGAACTTTCACCGGCGCGCATTTTACCGAAGAAGGAAAAATCATCGTCGACTTTAGGATCAAAGATGGGTCTCAAAAAAGTTGTGGCATATTCGATGTCTCTTTAGCGCAAATTTCCAATGAAGGGGCGCCTAATTATAGTTCGGACGAAATACATCTCCTCGAAAAATTATTATGGGTACAGTGGAAAGGTGCCCGTATCGAAATTAACGGAAATCCCAAGTCCTATAGATTGCTCAACATTGGCGTCGATGAAAAAGGTCTTGTAAAACTCACCCTCAAAGACGAGTTAGGAGAACTCCAAAAAGTTTCTCTTAATGACGTCAAAATTCCCTATGAAGTCACTACCAATGAGTTTGTTATTAAAGATGTTGAAGTCTACAAAATTCGTCAGCTTCTCGCACTTCACGCCAAAGGAAATGAAGCCACTTTCATCGTTCAAGACGCTCAAGAGTTTTTTGAAGGCACTGTCGCCAACATCCAAAAAGATTCTACAGGGCTTTCGATGGCCGTCATTAACAAATTAGGGCGCGCAAATGAAAGTATCACTCGCCCCTTAAGTGATCTTGATTTTAGTGAAGATGGTCCCATTCTTTTCACCGTAAAATCCAACGAAGCTCAAGCCGAGCGTCGTGCTCGTGAACAAAACTTACTGTTCTCTCATGCGAAAGCCACACAATTTCCTACGAGCAATATACTCTGGCGCTTAGAACGAGATGTTAGATTTAGAGACACTTCAGTCATTATTCCTAATCGCCTAACACCTGACTCTTTCATGGAAGCACTGATCGCGGTCCGAACGCTAAAAACTAACGGCGCTGGAAGCGTCAACGTGACCACAAATAATTACTCCATGGATTTGCATGTTGAAGGTGTTAATTTTCATTTTGATCCTCTCGCACTTTTCCGCGTTGCCGGAGCTCAAAACTTTCGAATTCAAAACAACGAACTCAGACGACTTCCCAAAGCTCCAGGAAATTCACACGAAGCCATTAGCACCAAAACTTACTTAATGGATTTAAGAGGCGATCAACTCGTTCATGAAATTTCATCAATGACTCAAATTCCTGTTTGGGATGACCCTCAGTTAATTCCACTCCATTCTCAAATCTATCTTCTTATGGATGGCGGTATGAACGTGAATCATCAGCTTTTAAAAGCCCTTTCACTCATTGACCGTCTCAAAGAGCAAGGCAATCGCGTAACGCTTGTCACGCCCTACCTCCCCTTTGCTCGTTCCGATAAAGTCGATGAAGCTGGAGGAATCACCATCACAGGCCGACTCGGTGCTGATTTACTTGAAGCCGTAGGAATAGACTCCGTTATTTTTATGAGAGCGCATGCCCCTCAGTCACAAGGTTTTTTCTCAGTTCCAAGCGAGCATTTAAGTTCTCGGCCAACACTCATCCCTTATTTGAAAAAAATTGGAGTAGAAAAAATTATTGCCCCAGATGAAGGGGCTCAAAAAGCTGCAAGTTTGTATGCAGGCGAACTAGAAGTAGGAGTCTCAACCGCCAACAAACAACGCGATCCTCTCACACAAAAAATAAAAATATTTGGACTCTCTGATATGCAAGTTCAAAATCTCACCGTAGCCGTAGTTGATGATGAACTTGAAACAGGAGGCACTGGCTCACAAGTTGTCGACTTGTTAAAAGCTCTAGGAGCTAAAAAGATTTATGTACTGGCCACTCATTTAACAGGCGATGCTTCGAAAGTATTATCCAATCCGAATGTCGATGGAATTATTTGCACTAATAGCGTCAACAATAAGGCGTCTTTAAATCCTAAATTCTTAGTTTTAAGTGCCGCACAAGAATTGTCGGATAGAATTATGCTCCTTGAACGCGCTCGTCGAATGTCGCGATAATTTATTGAAGCTATAAAAGCTATTCACTTATTACGTTTTTAAAAACTATAACGTTGTCGAGCAAATCCTGAAGCTCAACTCTTTGAATGTTTTTTGCACTTAATATAGTAATTTCGCCGTCAGCACTTTTAGTAGGAGCTGATTTCAAGAAAATATTTAAACGATAACGACCACTTCTCAATTTCTCTATCAAACCTTCGATGGCTTTTTCAGAATTGAAAATTCCAGCCGTCACTAAATAAAAATCTCGACGAGCCAAATCATTTTCGTAAGCAGATTTATGTTCACTGATTCGGCCGCTCATATGCGAAATAAAATTGAGGGCTACAGTCACACCGGAATTCATGTACTCCACTTTTAGAGGAGTCCCCACTTCAAGGGTGTCCCAAGTCTTATCTTTTCCCGATGCTGTAGGGCTGTTGATAGACATGACATAAGCATTATTTCGTAGCTCAAATTCCTTTTGTTCACGCTCTGTTCTAATCTGGCGTCTTTCTTCAATAGTGGGCTCATCATTTAAAACCCTAGCCATAACTGAAGGCACTACAGACGCAGATATAAGTTGAGCTAGAACAAGTTTGGAACTGATTTTAGACATATGTATCGTCTCCTAAAGCCCGTGCATTATATAACGCATAGCGTTAACACTCAAGCCCCCACCTCTCTCTCCCGCAACTTTTTATCCTTATTGTGCGCGAAGAAACGGGCCTGGAAATCCACAAGTTCTTTTGAATTCAAATACTAGAGCGGCTTGGGCGACCCCTGTGACTTGGGGCTTTGCCCCATCGCCCACCCCAAGATGCTCTAGTATTTGAATTCAAAGGAACTTGCAGCTTTCGTTTATTTAGATCCAGGCCCGTTTCTTCGCGCATAATCTAAGCTCTAGCCTAGGGGGTGATTGTTAAGATACTGTAATTACGAAGAAAAATTAGGATTAATAAAGTATTAAACTTTCAATATCTCTTGCAGTTTTGGCTTCCGCTCTTACACTGAAGCCATGAAAAATTTTCTCAAAGCGGAACTAGGAATACTTCTCCTAAGTAGCTCTCTTTTTGCGGCCACTGACAAAAAGGCCGATCAAAAAAAGACCGACGACAAAAAAACAGTCGCCGCAAACAAAGACGTGGTCGAAGAAAAAAAACCGGACGCCAAAGACAATAAAGACACCGCAGAAGCTAAAGATGAAACGCGATCAGACGCCGTTAAATTTTCAGCCAACGATGTTTGGAAAGTCGACCTCTTTGAAAGAGACGACCATAAAGTACTCGTTATTCAAGATCGAAAATATAACAAAGCTAAACGCCTACAACTTGGAATAGATGGAGGAAAAACAGCAGCCTCCCCCTTCCATACAACTTACACTTACGGCGGGCACGCGGCCTATCACTTTACAGAATACCTAGGAATGGAGGGCTACTTCTCCAACAGCAAAAACACACTCAATAAACACGGTAAACAAATTAATGATTTCTTATCGTCTAGAAACTTCGCTTCAAAAAAGGAATTCCGAGAACCTAAATGGTATACAGGCCTGGCCTTCACCTGGAGCCCTATTTACGGAAAATTCGCCTTTTTTAGATCTTCTATTATTCACTACGATTTTTATGGCGTCTTTGGAGCCTCTTATTTTCAAACCAACAGTAACTACACTCCTGCCGAAGGTGGAAAAAACCAAAAGCACCTGGGTTCACTTGTAGGAGTTGGAGCTAGAGTCTTCCTAAATAAAAATTGGACTTGGCGCTTTGACGTGAGAAACAGCTTTTACCAAGCCCAATTTGCACCCACCAGTGCCAGCGGAACAGGCTCAAAAGTTTGGCTCAGCTATTATCAGTTCACAACAGGTATTTCTTATCTCTTCAACCTCGGGGGATTCTAAATGAAACGCATAATAGTACCGCTTTTCCTGAGTTCACTCAGCATGCTGACTTATGCAAAAATTTCCATTCCCGTGGAAGATGCTAAAAACTTAAGTGAACTTCCACGTTCTCAAATTAAAAACTACATTCAGCGTGGAACACTAGAAGAAAACTTAAGACCTATTCGTCAAATCAAGCCTCAAGCCTTAGACAACGAAGAACTCTTATCAATTCCAGAGAAATATTTGCCACCTGATTTACGAATTAAACAACAAGAATTAAGAAAACAAAAAGCCACTCAGAAAATTGCAGCACCTAGCAAGAAAATGAATTCTTCTGATTTTGTGACCATTCGAGGTCGCGGTGAAAGCACGCAAAAACTTAAACTCGACGAAACGGTATGGGCGGCTTCTGATGGCGGAGCAGGCGCCAGCAAAGCGGTGCTCTTACCACAAAGAAAACTTCCCTCTGTAGAACTTTTAGAAGAAGTTAAAACTCAAGCAGGTCAAGAAGTGCATGTAGAAGTAGAGCCCGGTGAAAGACGCGAAATGGAACTTCTTTTTGATCACGGTAAAACTCAAGACAAAGATAAAATATCTCTGCTTCCAGCTTATCGCGCCTACGCACAAAGGGATTATGCCACTGCGGTCACCTTAAGTTTCAAAGAACTAGCCAATAAGAAGAATAGCGAAGACACTCATGAGGCCGCTCGCTTTCTAATGGCGCATGCTCTTTATCAAGCAGAATTCTACGCTTCCGCCTTACCTCAATTGGTGCAAATTGCTTCTGGAAAATGGCGTCGATCAGCCATAGGGATGGTGGCCAAAGCCATCGAAAAAACTCGCGACGACGCATCGGCCAATCAAATATTATCAAAAGTCTCTCTTTCGCAAATACCTGACAAATATCGCAGCCTCTACGCCTATCACTTAGGTCGCGTTCTTCTAAACACTGGTGCCGGCGAAGCCGCCATGAACGCTTTCTTAAAAGTCGAAGAGGGAAATCCTCGCCGAGCTGAAGCACAATATTATTGCGGTGTTATTGTGAGCTCTTCTCTCGACCCTAACACATCAACTGAAGATTGGAATCGCGAAACTTCTCGTGCATATCAAGCTCGAAGCTTTTTTGAAGAAGCCATTCGCCTTGCAAGAAACGAGAGCTCTAAAGATTTACTAGAATTAGCTCAACTCTCACTCGCAAGACTCGCTTATCAACTCAAAGAATATAACCAAGCCGTCTATCATTATGGAGAAGTTCCCGCGACTTCCCCTTTTGCTAAAGAAGCTATTTTTGAGACTGCATGGTCGCTCTATCGCTTAGGTGAATACAATCGTTCACTTGGAAAACTACACCCACTAGGAAGTCCTTATTATGAAAATCGAGATTTGGCAGAACTTTGGATACTTCGAAGTTTGAATTATCTAAAACTTTGCCGCTTTGATGAAGCTAACTTAGCCGCTAATACTTTCAAAAAATACAGCCAATCTCAAATGCCTGAAGTTCAAAAAGCTCGTGCCGATATTTCTAAAACAAAATTTGAAAATATCCACGACATTGAAAATCTTGAAGTCCCCGAATGGATTAAAGTCACCTTTCTGAATGACCCTGTCATTATGAAAGATAAAACTCGAATTGCTTTATTAGAAAAAGAAAGTGAAAAACTCGGCGTATTAGCAGAAAATTACTTAGTTACCGATGCTGAAGCACGAGAAGACTCTCGCGACACACTCCGAGCAGTACTCAAACAAAAAATGACAGCCGTAAGCCAAGCTCTCAAACCTTATTTCGTGTCGCGCCTTGGAGATGTACTAGACGATTATCAGAGACAACTTTCAAAATTAGATTTCTTAAAATTTGAAGTCTACTCTCAAGCCAGCAAATTTCCCGATGCACTTTCTCGTAATCAAGCCAAGAAACTCATGGATCAAAAAGAATTCCTACCTGGAGTCTTCTTAAAGGGGCATGAAATTCTTTGGAAGTTTAACACTGAGTATTGGCTCGATGAACTCTACGGTTACGACTACTTTATCCCTACAGAATGTAGCCAAGAAAAGAGACTCTAAACTATCTCCTGAGAAAATTAAAAAGCTGCTGATGTCTTTATTTCTTAATAAGACGACTTAGCGCTAGCTGACATTTTTCAAATGTAGACAATTGAGCCAGTTTTGGCTCGAGATCTTTTTTCACAATATCTGTAACAACTTTTTGTAATTTACCCACACCTTGAGAACTCTTAGGCAAATAATGAGAAGCTCCCTCAAGATGACCTAATGCCGTTAAATAAGAATGTACAGATTCCTTAATTTTTATTCCCCTGTTTTCCATGGCTGAGAAAAGTTCAAAAACTTGCGCCGCTGCATTTTTTTTAGCATCTTTTTTTGCGAGCCAATCTTTAAGCGCCTCTTTGTATTTCGATGTCACAGTGCTTGCGCCATCCTGATCCACCTCTCTCATGACTTTTAAAAGATCCTCTTCGAAGACGGCTGGTAGGCTTCGCCCAAAGGATCGACTGATTTCGGCATTACCCAAAAGTGAAAAGACGGCCTTTCTTTCGCCCACATTTATTGAAGTTAAAAGGGGATAATCAATGACCGTAATTTTCTTTCCATCAACAATATAATTTCCAAAATGCCTATCACGCTCAAAATAAATGTCCTCATTGTTATTGGGAGAATTTAAATTTTTAAAAAGTATGGATTCTTCCTTTTCATAAAGTGCAGGAGCAATCTTAGCTCGATCAGCCTCAGACAATGCCTTCACAGTTTTTCCTTCAACCAGACCTTCTCGTAAATGTTCTTGGGCTCCCTGGTTTTTAGGTTGAGCCACGGCCCATTCATAACCATGTCGATCAACCGCTTGTTTTTGCCCTTCTGTATTATAAAGATAAAGTTTTTCAACTTGAGCACGAACTCTTGGCTCAGTTCTCAAATCCGATTGGCGCCGAAGTGAGGCAAAAGTATCATCAAATATGGGCTTAAGTCCTCGATGCCTTCCATCGCCATGAACTTCTAAATAATCAACAAACTCACGAAGCATTTCCTCTTGAACCTCAAGGCCACGATGAAAATTGGGACGAAGCATTTTCACCGCTTCCCAGGCCGCAGCTTCGCCTTCAGTTTTCATCACCTTAAGTACAACTTTAGCAGAGGCTGACCCAAGAACTTTTGAGAGCTTTATTTCTGCATCTGGATTTTTTAAATCTAATCTTTTAATGAGCTGTTCATAGGATTCCAAACGACTGGGAGGATCGGCCTTATCTTGTAGATCGGCCAAATCTTCCAACATATCAGGAGGCAACATACGTCGTTGATAAAGTTTTTGCCCAAAGCTAACTCCTGCCGCCCCTTGCGATATCAAAGCTTCTTTCAAAACTTTACCCACACCTCTAGATTTTCCACCTGTTTGCGCCAACAAATATCCCATAGTCAATGGAACTTCGTGAGGCTGTACCTTTTGTTGAGCATGAAGTAGTGCTTCTAAAAACAAACTGGCATCGCCGCGGTACTTAGAATCAACACCAGAAAGAATAATTTTTTTAATGTCTTTACTAAATTTAGGATTACTCAATAAACCTTTTGGTGGAGATAAATAATAAGACAACACACCGGCTCTGAGCTCAGGAGACAATGAATCAAAAAGTTTTTTAATTCGCTCAGGACCAACCACATCATGAGTAAAGCCCTTAGTCTTCATAGTCTCTCCAGTAATGGGATCTTTAACTTTATAAGTTCCATCCCTATCAGAGTCTTCCATCTTCACAGAAGGCATTTTAGGGAAATCACCTGAGCCAATTAAAAATTTTACAAATTCTAATGGGCGGTTTGGATATTTGGGATCACCAGCCATTTCTTTTCGAATAGCCGAAAATATTCTAGCCGCAGCAGATTCATTATTTGCATCTCGAGGTAGCTTCCAAGGGTCGAGAGTCTTAGCTTCAGCATAAGTACTTTGTATATGATTAGAAAAGTCCTCGACTACATCACCTCGTTCATAACTGGGTTCAGGAAACCAGTGATTGAGTCTAATTCTAAAACTATCCATTCGAGCTTTATTGTCGGGAAGTTGGGCCATTCTTTTTTGTCCCTCTAACTCAAACCATCGATCATGAACTTTCTTACGTGTGGCAAAGTCCCAAACCTTTCCTTGATCGAGAGCCTTTTCCATACATTCAACACACTTAAATTTCGGATTTAAATAAACACTTTCAGCCAAAGCATCGCTAAACGGAGTGTTCCCAACTTGTGTCAAAGCCAAATGCATTTTAGCTTTTTCTTCTAAGCTGAGAGGTTTAGACGAATCTCTTTTGACTCGATCCATAAACTCTCTCTGAAGTTTTTCAGAATATTTTATGTCAAATTGAACTGAAGAGTTTTTAAGATAAACATGGGCCTTCTCCAAGCTCTCTGCGAGAGCTGGGTCGGAATAGCCCTTTTTATCGAATGTTTGAATTATTTCATTAAGTCCAGGAGCTTTCATTTCAACATCAACATCAAATCCAAGAACCTCTCCGGTGATTTTTCTATTTTTTTCTTGTCCCGCATTTTTTAACCATGAAAAATCTAAATCATGAAAAAGCTTATCTACTGATTCCACATCACATTTCCATGATTTTTTAGCTAATACTGTATTAAATGCCATCGAATCATTGAGAACTTGAGAACCTAATTTATCAACATCTTTATAAGCTCCAATATATTCACCGACACTTCGTACAGTTGGCAAATAAGATGCTTTATTTGCTTTTTCATCAAAATACTTATGAGAAGCAATCATACGCAAACTCAATGGGATTTCTCGATCTCCTATCATATTTCTTAAATATTTATTATTTCCATTGAGGCATCTTAAAGAGGCGCTATCTAATTTTAAGGTTTCACTCCCACCTGGAAACCCTGAATTCATACCAGGCCAATTTCTCCACCCCCAGCTTTGTTTAGTTCCGAAATGAGTCGCATGCATATCCGGTAAAAGCTTCACATAATCATCAGCCAAATTTAGGGTCCAAAATCGGGCTGGAATACTGCCCATAGAATCAAAAATTAAAGAAAGTTCTCGATCCACCTTAGGAAGTTTGCCGTTTTTAATTTCAGAAACTCTATTTTTGGCCAATTTTATAAGCTGCTCAGCCTCTTGCTCAGGAGTCAGATGAATTTTTTCTCGAAGAAAATCATCGTAAGATTTAATGTCTTTTGCAGCCAAAAGAGAATTCTGCATTCCCAAAATTCGCTCTGGTGAATATCTCCATTGACTTTGTTTTGAATAGACTTGCTCAAAGGGAGGCAAGAGGCTTCTTTGTTTCGTCGGATCAAAGTTTTCAGAAAGATTATGGTATAAAATATTTGCAGCCAACCTAGAATTCTTATCAGGGCTTGCTCCCAATATTTCATTCACCTTCGCCAGGACCACTTCTCCATCAATGTCTTTTAGAAACTTTTTAGTTGGAGCAGTCTCCGGAAGAGGAACACCATGATAGGGAAGATTCCATATAATTTTCTCACTATCAGCCTTAGTATTGAAGCTTAAACTTTTAGGATCAAATTCAATTCGGGAAAAAACGGGATTGGGATTCACATGAGGATCCACCATAAGCCCATGATAAAAAAGAGCTTGGTAACGCGGTTCCTCAAACAAAATGTGATTGATAAAAGCAATTTTCTCATGAGTCGATTTGTCTTTTAAATCTGTGAGCTCCAAGAGGCGCTTAAGAAAAGTTTCCATTCCATGATTGGGCTCATCCTTGCTCCATGGCGCATTCAAAGCTCTTTTATATTTCTCTAACCATCCGTCATAAGGATTGTCTTTAGCCCTATCTAAAGACGCTTTTCTATTTTCAAAATGTAAAAAACCATTGAACGTATTGTATCTCTCTTGAATAGAGGGATGAGCCGCTCCCATTTCTTTTAGAAACTCCACACCAAGATTATTAAAATTCGAACGATCCACTTTATTGTCTTCAAATTTTGCAAGTCTAGCTAAGGCTTTTTGCACATCACGCGGATCATACCCAGCTGCACGCGCAATCTTTGCTCCCATAATGTCGGCTTGAAACTCATTTCCCCTTTGTTGCATCCACCTAGAAGTTCGAGTTAATTTTTTTCCACCTTCGTCAATACCGTGTTTGCTGTGGACCATCTCATGACCAATGATGGCAGCTAATTCGTCTTCACTTTCTACAAACTCAAGCAATCCTCTATATATTTTAATAGGAATTTTTTTTCGTCCCTCAACAGGATCTGCTTGGACATTATAAACATGAGTTGTATTGGCCCTCATATCGCGACTGTGCTCATATGAGATTTCAAAATCGACATCGAAAGCAGGCTTAGTCCGCTCAGCTGGATCGGCCATTTCATTTTTTAGTTTTTCAGCTCCTTTTAAAAGTCGATCTAAAATTGATTTCAATTTGTCATCAATAGGTTTTAACTCTTCTTCAGAAAGTTGATAGGTGAATATGGGGTCGAAATATTCTTTAGCTTTTACTGAATATGAAAAAGCCGAAATTAAAATCAAAATGAAACTTTGCTGCCGCAATTTCACTAGAATCCCCCAAGGTATAAGTTCGGACTATTCTTAATTTTTATTTATATCCAAAAGATGCAAATAGTTTATTTATTATTTCACAAATGAAAGGTTTCTTTTGTTAATATTTCATTAATTTTTGAGATTCCTATAAGTTTTCTACGATAACATCAAAGAAATGCTATTCTTATTTAATGAGTCTTATTTTTAAATGGCTTAAAGTTTTATTTATTTCATTCTCAATTCACCCTTTATTAGCCATTGAAAATAAAGACCAATTAACTGAAGTACCTCTAAATAAACCCATCATTTTGAAGAGCCCTAACTCCAAGAATGCTTTCAATGCTATTTTCCCAAATATAAACATCTCTGAAAAAAGAATTGTTAACATTGGTCAGCCCGGCACTAACGGTAAAGAAGCCCACTATTGGCTCGATCCCTACACTGTCACTCTAGATTTTAATGCTGGTAAAATTTTTTGTTATATTCCTGTTACAACTCATGGAACTGAAATTGATACCTCAAAAGCCTATTGCGACATTTCTGTGTTGAAAGAACAATTTAAATACACCGGACTCAAAGCCGCTGCTGTTTTTCATAAATTGAGGAAATTAAAAAACTTAAAACCTGAAGTTACTAAGCAAGATGATTTTCAATCAATAAGTTTAGATTTGGGTCCAATTACTTTAAAGGGATCTCGAAATAACCCCGAAGATGCCAATCCTTTATTCGCTATCTTTCCTACAAAAGACTTTGTCGTAGAAGAAAAACATAGAAAATCAGGGATTCTGGGGAATCATTAAGCAGTTCAAAACTGATTGTTTATTTTTAAATTTAATTTTTGGGATTTTTTGTGATTTTTAAGAGTAGGTGTGATCCGCTCCGGGTGAGGGTGAGGGGGAGGAGGGGCAGAGAAAATCACCCGAAGCAGACCACATTTTTTAGAACTCAACTTCAACTTTTTTCAGCTTCCGCTCAACTTCAACGTCCACAACTAGGTTATTGCACGCGGTATGCCATCCCCTAAGATGCAATTTTATTATTCTTTTTTAATTGGGCTGGCAAGGGATATTCACCTCGTCCCAAACGCGGAAAGCAGCTGTCCAAACTTTAGACATTAGTCTCACGCACTTAGCCTATTGTGCGCGAAGAAACGGGCCTGGAAATCTATCACTAGCTTTAAATTCAATAACTAGAGCGGCTTGGGCGACCCCTGAAGCTTGGGGCTTTGCCCCATCGCTCACCCCAAGATGCTCTAGTTATTGAATTTAAAGCTACTTATAAATTTGGGCTTTTATTCCAGGCCCGTTTCTTCGCGCACAATTGAACTATTGCAGAGCTTTAAATACGTTTAAACGACCGCTAGTGGACACCTTGCCTGCGGCCAGCGGAGTAACGTCGACTGCATTTAAAATCTTCTGACGGAGCTCTAAGGGACTTAGATTAGGAAATTTAGACAAAACAAGCGCCGCAGCCCCGGCCACAAAAGGCGTAGCCATTGAAGTCCCGTTCATCGAGGCATAGGAATCATTTCGTATTGTAGAAAAAATAGAAACTCCTGGAGCCATTAGATCCACAGAGTTAGCCCCATAATTTGAGAACCATGCTATGTGATCGCCCGCATCTGAAGCCGCCACTCGAATCATAGATGGAATCGCATAGTTAGCCGGATATATTGGATTAGTATCGTTGTTGGAACTTTCATTACCCGCAGCCGCCACCAATAAAACTCCAGCCGCCTCAGCACGACCTAAAGCCTCCAACAATATTTGAGAAAAACCACCGCCGCCCCAGCTCATATTCATAATTTGCGCCCCATGCTCTCGAGCCCAATCAATCGCCTTAATAGCGTCGGCAGTCGTCCCACTTCCTTGTGAATCAAGAAACTTGGCCGCCATAACTTGCACTTTCCAATTCATACCGGCAATTCCAACTCCATTATTAGAGACCGCACCAATAACACCCGCTACGTGTGTTCCATGATTATTTTCGTCCATAGGATTGTTGCTATCATTGATGGCATTATATCCATGCACCCTTGAACCATTGATATTTGCAGACCACATATTTCCCGCCAAATCCGAATGATTGTAATCCACACCCGAATCCACAACGGCGACGACAACAGAATCCGAGCCAGTAACCCCACTCTTCCAAGCCTTGGCAATTTTAGAATCAAAACCTTGCGTGTTTCGAAAACCCCATTGCTTATTAAAAAGTGGATCATTCGGTAATAAAACTTCGGAATCTGGCTCAGGATTAGGCAGTGGATCTTTCGCAGGTTCCACAGGAGTTCCGGGACGATTAGGCACAGGAACAAAGGGCGGATAAGGTGAAGGTGCTGGTTTCTTCTTACGTGAACCAAAAAAAGCCTTCAAAATGTAATTGGGCTCAACTCTTTCAACCTCAGGGTCTTTTTCAAGATCTCGCAAAGTTCTTTTATTATTTTTGATTAAATAAATTTCACCCCGTCGACTCAACAATCGACTGAATCCTAGTTTTTTTGCACGGTCGGCACTCGCAATAG
This sequence comes from uncultured Bacteriovoracaceae bacterium, assembly GCA_964609695.1. GTDB lineage: Bacteria > Bdellovibrionota > UBA2428 > UBA2428 > UBA2428 > JAGNHS01. Next base: position 98,893 of record CAZSSP010000002.1, on the reverse strand, counting down.
AGACTTCAGCACGCCTTTTCATTTTTACGATATATTCACCACTCACAATTTCTGGAGACGCCGAAAGACGAATTGAGACCCAGACTATTAGAACGAGTATTTTTTTCATGAAGCCCCCGTCCCTCTAATTTTATTAAATCTGCGCGCTGCGCCGTCGTCGATAATTTGTCGCTTTTGAGCCTAATGCTGGCGTCAAAGAAAAATAAACTGCTTATCGCCAGAAATTCTTAGTCATTTTACACATTTCTACTAAAGGGATTCTCGCCAAAGGACGAAAAGCTATAGAGATGATTCGCTGGTTAAGCCGATTTTATTTCCTCTTGTTAGTTGGTGCAGGGCTTTGCCTATTAGGTCCTTGGGAATTTAAATTTCATAGCTCATCGACTCGTCCCGAAGGTCCGCTCAGAACACTCGCCGAGATTAATACTCTCAAAGAAAAAGATGCCGACGGAAATAAAGACAAATTGAATCTAATTTATGATTATTTAGTCAGTGAATATTTTCAAAATAAAAATCAACATCTCAAAGCCATTGGCCCTCTAGAGAAAGCCGCAGAAAAAGATCCGGAATCTTCTGAACTTCGATTGAGCCTTGCAGAAACCTATCTCAAACTTGGAAAAGTTCACGAAGGCGTGGAGTCTGCAAAGAAAGCTGTCGAACTTGATCCCGAAAACAGAGAAGCCTTATTGATGTTAATCAATTTAAATCTCACAGCAAAAAAATATGAAAGCGCTCGCGAACTGCTCGACAAACTTCTTAAGAAAAACCCACTCGATGAAGAAGCCCTTCTTCTCCATGTGCTCGTCGACGTTGAAGATCAAAAAAATGCACGCGCTCACCAAGACTTATTAGCCTACTTAAAGAGAGACCCTGCTTCTGCGAATGGTTATTTTTATTTAGGAAGACTCGAACAAAGTATGGGCAATACGAAAAAAGCTATAGCCGCTTTCGAACGAGCTATGGAACTTCGCCCTTCTTTTGTACAAGCGGCCACCTACTTAGCTTTTCTTTTAGAAAACGGTGGCAACAAACAAAGAGCCCTAGAACTTTATAGGTGGTTGGCCGATGAAACCGACGAACCCGCTTTTCATAAAAAACTCGGAACATTTTATCTCGAAAATAAAGAGTATGAAAAAGCTCTAAGTGCATTCAAAACTATAGAGAGCAAAGAACCCGAAGATCTTAACAACACTGTAAAAGTCGCGCTCATTCTTATTGAACTAAAACAATTCAAAGAAGCCGCTGCCAAACTCAAAGGTCTTCTCAAACAATCTCCAGACAGCGATAACATCCGTTTTTATTTAGCAGCTCTATATGAACAATTGGGCGAATATAAAAATGCGATCGATAATTATAAAAAAGTACCCCGAGGCTCCAAGCTCTATATGGAAGCCGTTAAAGGTTCTCTCTTCTCATTGAAACAACTTAAAAAAACTACTGATGTTTTAGAGACTGTAAATAAAGCCCTTAAAGATACCGACGGAAGCAAAGAACTCAGAGAAAGTGTTTTCGAAATGGGAGTTCAAGTTTTTAGTGATGTTTCAAAAACAGAAAAAGATTTGAAAGCGTTGAAGGAAGCCGAAAATCTACTTGAAAACGGTCTCACTGAATTCCCAGATAGCGCGCGATTGCTTTACCTCAAAGCCACATTGCTTGAGAGAAAAGAACAAAGCGATGAAGCCATAAAAATTATGGAGCAAATCCTTAAAAAAAGCCCAGATCACGTAGGGGCCCTTAACTTTGTAGGTTACACACTGGCCGATAAAGAAAAGGATCTAGCACGAGCAGAAAGATACATCAGAAAAGCCATCAAACTTCGTCCTAAAGACCCCTACATTATGGATTCACTGGGTTGGGTTTTATTTAAAAGAGGTCGACTTCAAGAAGCGCATAAAACTTTAACTTTAGCGCTCTCCATGAAACCCGATGAATCAATTATTGCCGATCATTTAGGTGATGTGCTTGTAAAATTAGGACAGCTCGACGAAGCTAAACAATATTATGAAAAAGCTATCGAGCTGGGTCCCGAAAAAGAATCCGATCGAAAACAACTCGAAAAAAAATTGGCTAGCCTCAGCGACAAACTCACTCTCTGCGAAAAAGGCGCTTTGGCTCCTCCTGAGTGCAATAACAAGTTGCGCAACCCGCGTAGACCGTCCCAAACCAATCAGCCTTGAAAGCTGCGCTGAAGTCCAAAGAAAAGCCCACACTCGAGATCAATTTTTTTATGCTCTCAGAGGTTCGGCCACTATTTACTCTAAAGACTTGAGCGTCGACATCGTGGCCGCTTTCTTAAAACCAGAACATGCGCGAATAGAAGTCAAAGGACCCCTCGGAGTGAGTGTAGCGCTCATCCAAATGGATCCACATTATTTGCAACTTTTTATACCTCGAGAAAAAACAGTTTATCGTTTTCCAACTCCAGAACTTTACAAAAACAATGCTCGAAGAGACGCTTTCTTAGCCCTCTTACCGGTTCCAATTTATCCCGACATTTTCATGGATGCGATTCTCACCATCAGCCAACTTCCCGAAAAAATGCAGGCTTGCCGTTATGAGGAAAGTGAAAATCTCTATTCCTTTTCTGTAAAAGATAAAGAAGGTGAAGGTGGGAAGTGGGTTGATCTCGATCCCAACAGTTATTTTCCTCTAAAAGTCTCTTATTTTGATAAAAAATTTCCGCTCTCTAAAAAGGCTCCAGAATGGCGCCCGACACATGAATTGATCTTCGAAAAATGGGATGGAAGCGGTTTAGCCACTATTCCGACACATATCAGTCTTTTCAAAGGCAAAGAAAAACTCTTCCAATATGTGTGGAAAGAAGCGGAATCGTGGAAGGATTACGACGAAAGAAGCTTTGAATGGCGGCCCAGCGCATCAGTAAAAATAAAAGACTATTGATATTGAAATTCAGTCGCCAAGCCCTTTCAATAGAGAGATGCGAAAGATTATTAGTTTTTCCTTTTTATTTCTTGTAATTAGCTGCTCTAAAAAAAGCCCTGAAAACACTCTTCAAGTGGCCATACACCAAGAAATCAATAGTCTTGATCCTCAAATAGCCGAAGGGCAATCGGCTCAAGAAATTTTAACTCTCATGTATGAACCTCTACTCGATTACAAACTCGACAATGGCTTTTATGAATTGATTCCACTTTTACTTGAAAAGCTTCCCGAAGTTTCAAACAATGGTTTAACTTATACTTTCAAACTTAAAAAAAATATCAATTTTAGTTCAGGTCGCAATATCGATAGTGACGACGTGATTTTCACTTTTCTCAGACTCGCTGACCCTTTTTTAAATTCACCGAACTTCTGGCTGATTGAACGTCAAATTGCAGGACTCGATGAGTGGAGAGAAACTCAGAAAGCCAACGGTAAAAGTAATTATGCTCAAATTCCAAAGGGATTGAAAAAAATTAATGCTGAAGAATTTCAAATTCAACTCAACGTTCAAAGCCCACAAATTCTACACGCATTAGCCATGAGCTGCTTGGGCATTGTTCCCAAAGACTACGCCACACAAGACAAAATTGACTGGAGCAAGAATGGTGTAGGAAGTGGTCCTTATAAAGTGGCTGCTTATAGCCAAAAAGACGCCATTGATCTCGATTTGCGCGCTGATTATTGGAACAAAAATTATAAAGGGGCCAAGAAAATCTCAGCTAAGTTTTTCACAAGTGACGCTGTTAAAATCAGTTCTTTAGAGCAAAAAGCCATCGACATCGCTCCCCTCGGGAAAGGAAGCATTAAACAGTTTATCAACATTGAAAAGAAAACACTTTTAGACACTCACAAAGATCTTCAGCTCTTTGAAAAAGCGCTTTTGGATGTTGTTTATGTTGGATTCAATTTAGAGGATTCTGTCATTAAAAAAGCAGGATCTAATTTTCGTAAAGCCATCTCTCTTTCGATCAATAAAAGTGAATACAACTTACTTTTTAACGAAGGGGCCGGTGTTTTAGCTCAATCTCCTGTTCCACCAGGAGTGGCTGGATACGATGTTGAATTTTCCAATCGCTACGCCCAATTCGACGTTGAAAAAGCCAAAGAATTTTTACTCAAAGAAGGCCTCAAAGGAGACAAATTGCCCAAATTAACTTTTGAAAGTCTCGACTCCCCCGAAGCCCTCAAATTTGCTGAGATCTTTAGAGACAATCTTTCCAAAATTGGAATATCCATGGACATTTCTAAAAACGCTTCTCTCTCTGACTTGATTGAAAAAATTAAACAAAAAAAAGCTCAACTTTGGTTACTCTCTTGGCAAGCAGATTACCCTGATGCGGAAAACTTTTTACAATTGCTTTACGGTCCCAACAAAACTCCAAGCCCAAACTTTTCGAATATGGACGACAAAGACTTCAACAAAAACTTTATAAAAATGCGCAGTCTCAATGATTCTCCAGCCCGCCGCAAAAGCATCGAAGAACTTATGAATCTTTTTGTAAGAAACACTCCCTGGGTGCCCATTATTCATCGAACTGAGTTTTATTTGGCTCAAAGTCGAGTCAAAAACTTTCAAGCTAAGCAATTTGGAAGCTCACCCTTCAAAAGTGTAGAAATTCAGTAAAAGTTTTCTTGCAAAAGGACAGGGATAAGCCCTAGATCATAACTATGAGTCTTTTGCGCATTGAAGATCTCCATGTAGCCTTTAAATCCCAAACCAGCGAAAGCGTGGCCCTAAACCACGTTTCGATTGATATTCCCGAAGGGAAGACTATTGGTCTTGTCGGAGAATCCGGATCGGGCAAAAGTGTTACAGCCCTCACCATCATGCGCTTACTCCCCACACCTCCAGCCAAGATACATAGTGGAAAAATTATTTTTGAAGGTCGGGACCTCCTCACTTTAAACGATGCCGAACTTCGTAAGATTCGCGGCAACAAAATCTCCATGATTTTCCAAGAACCCATGACTAGTCTCAATCCAGTTTTTACAGTGGGTTTTCAAATTTCTGAAGTTTTACAACTTCACCAAGGACTCACACGCAAACAAGCTTGGGATCGAAGTATTGAGTTATTAGATCAGGTAGGAATTCCAAAACCCCAACAAAAAGTACACGCCTACCCTCACGAAATGAGCGGCGGACAAAAGCAACGCGTGATGATTGCAATGGCTATCGCTTGCAATCCAAAATTACTCATTGCCGATGAACCTACAACAGCTCTCGATGTGACCATTCAAAAACAAGTTCTAGAACTTCTCGCAAAACTTAAAGAGCAATACAAAATGAGCATGCTCTTTATCACTCATGATTTGGGTGTTATCGCCGATATCGCCGACCACGTAGTGGTCATGTATCGCGGAAATATTGTTGAACAAAACAATTGTGAAGCGCTTTTTAAAGCTCCACAACATCCTTACACAAAAGGTTTGCTAGCCTGCCGACCCAGCCTCGACAATCATCCTCGTCGTCTTGTCACAGTCAGCGATTTCATGACTGAAGATGGAAAAGAAAAAGCTCAAGCACCCAAAGTAGATCTCATAGAAAAAGAAACACGCATAGTTTCCGAAGCCAACCCCGTTATTCTCGATGTTAGAAATTTACAAAAGCATTTCCCTATTCGTGGCGGACTCTTTGGTGGCGTGAAGGATTGGGTCAAAGCCGTTGATGATGTCTCCCTTCAAGTACGAAAAGGACGAACCCTAGGGTTAGTAGGCGAATCAGGTTGTGGGAAAACCACCCTGGGCCGATGCCTTTTAAGACTCATCGAACCTACTGGTGGAGAAATTCTTTATAAAGGTAGCAATTTGGCTCAACTTTCGGCTGAAGAAATGCGTAAAATGCGCCGCAAATTACAAATTATTTTCCAAGATCCCTACGCTTCACTCAATCCAAGAATGACAGTAGGTGATGCCATTCTAGAACCCATGGCCATCCACGAAATCGGCGCCAATACAAAAGAACGCAAACAAATGGCTGAAGAGCTTATGAATAAAGTTGGTCTCCAGCCCAACCATTTAATTCGTTATCCTCATGAATTTTCGGGCGGACAAAGACAACGCATCTGTATAGCTCGAGCCCTAGCGGTCAAACCTGAGTTCATCATTTGCGATGAGTCTGTTTCTGCACTCGACGTTTCGATTCAAGCACAAATCCTCAATCTACTCTTAGACCTTCAAGAAGAGTTTGGACTCACTTATGTATTTATTTCCCACGATCTAGCCGTAGTGAAATTTATCGCCGATGAAGTGGCCGTTATGTATGGCGGTAAAATTGTGGAATACGATAGTGCTGTAAACATTTACAAAAAGCCTCAAGATTCTTACACAAAGAAATTGCTCGAAGCGATTCCTCGCGGAATCCCACAAAGCCTTTAGTTTATTTGTTCGGCGCTAAGAAATTCGACGTTTTTCGACATCAACTTACTTAGGGAAAATTTGAAGAGTGGTGGCGTACTTCACGCAAGCATCCACAAAATCCATGTCGCTTATATCGCGGCAAACACCTTCGATTTTAATTCCCCAAACTCTATTTTTAACTGATTCAGCCTTTTTCTGACATTGCTCAGTGCTGCTTCCTAAAGGCATGCGCGCTAATAAATTATCAAACTCACAATGACCATCATCCTTATAAAACTCTACAATTGAGGAAGAATTTCCCTTCGAATCAATAAGCTCGGCCAAAACTTTTGCAATACATGTGATGTTTCCATTACAGGTGTCAATTTTTCTATCGACTGAACTGGCCGCAAAAAGCACACTTGTTAAAGTCATACCCATTAATAGAAAACTGAAATTTAGCTTATTCATATTTTAGCCCTCTGACGCTCTTTTAATGCTCCACTACTCAATGGAGCAATCGCCTCAAAAGATAAATTACGGATGCTCAAAGTTATCCACATTTTTCCAAGGCCCTTCTTGCGCTGCAGAAGAGCAGTTTTTGTATAATTGTTAGAAATCAGTTAGCTTCATAATTGTGAGGATGGGCATGGGCGGGCGAAAAAAACTCTATGTTTTCATCAGCTTCCTATTTCTAATTCAAAACACATTCAGCGCTAACCTCAACAAGTGGAGAGATGGAACACTTTCGAGCTTAGACAAAATGCGAGTAGACACATCCCTCATAAATGATGGGTTAATTCTTGAAACTCGCCCCAATGACCAATGGACACCTGTATTATCAGAACTCACAACATCTCCAACGAATCTAGGTCTAGATTTAATTCTTCAGCTTGATATCTTGGAACACGCTGATTTTACTGAAGACCAAAAAGCCATCGCTTTATCTAAAATTGACTCTCAATTAACCTCACTCGCTGAATTGCCTTTCGAAGCAAGTAGCGGTCTCTTTTTTGGTTGGTATAATCCTCAAAATAAAAAGGTACTATTTGGTAATTTGTCTTCAGTCGATAACATTCATTTAGCCTTTGCCCTATGGACCGCCAAAGAACGCCTTGAAGACCCCATAGCCCAAAAAAAAGCGGAAACACTTTTCAAGAGAATGAACTTTTCCATATTCTTTGATTCAGAGAAAAAACTTATTATTGGGAATTTACTCCCTGACGCCAACGGAGGATGGAAATCTGAAGGCTACTATTATTCAAACTATGGTTCGGAAGCTCGCTCCATCTACATACTTTCCTATGTATTGGGCCTTTTTGATAATCAAGGCAAAGATTGGATTAGCGATAGTCTAAACCGATTAAACTTCGAACTCTCGACCTCCAGAAAAAACATCCGCCTTTGGGATGGCGGTGCCTTTCAACTTTATTTACCCGACCTCTTAATTTCCGAAAGAACTTATTCAAGCAGCATGCAAGAATTTTTCAAAAGTTACGCTCAAAGTATGAAAGAGCTAGGTAAAAACTATCCCGCAGAAATTCCCGCAGCTCATTCTGCCTGTTTTTTTAAAGATCACGAAGAAAGATTCTTTTACAATGGAAACGCAGGACTTCTAAGCGAAACTAGTCAAGAAAATCGCAACTCACAAAACCCTAAAAACGCAGCTTTGTGGGAAGCGGCCTTCACTCCCCACGCTTTGCTCTTAGCTTCTCTCGACTTAGAGGCCAATGATCTCAACAAACTTAAAAAACTAGAAAACATTACTGAAAACGGCCTCAGTTTTTATAGAGATGATTTAGGTTGGCTCGACGCCTGGCAATGGAAAAGTAATAGCGGTCTACAACTCGTTAACCTACAAATAGCCCTCGACCAACTCATGCTAGTGCTATCTATAAATAGACTTAGTTCCGTCGACAAACTCAGCGTTTCTGCACGAGCTCTTAAAGAGAACCCTCTCACTCAAGCTCGACTCTCTCGCTACTATCAAGAGCTCGACTTAGTGCTAAAAAAAGTCACTCTGGCTAAAAAGTAAGCGATAAGCTCATTTGGGTACTTTTCAAAGCCCGCTATCTATAATAGTTCACTAATACATGAATTATGGGAGCCTTATTAAGTCACTTGTCCTTTCTACTATTGTCACATTAAGTCTGAGTTCTTGTTACGAGAAATCTGAGTTTTTCAGCGATATTAACGCTCTACCCAGCTCTGAACTTGGTGAAATGCAAAAATCTAGCCGAGTTCAAATCCACAACGATCAGCTTTGGATTGACGGCGAAGCCCAGCCCCAACTCTTTGGAGCTGAACTTCAATATTTCAGACTACGTGGCGGACAAGGTCCCAATATAGCTCGCGAAAAAGTGATCCAACTTTGGAATAAAGCTCTCGACCGTATGGTTGAAGCTGGAATGAACTCAATTTGTTTTTATATTCCTTGGGATTTTCACGAATACGCTGAAGGTCAATTTGATTTCACTGGCACAGCCGACGAAGACCACGATGGCCGCCCTGATTATCCTTCGCGTGATTTAATCACTTTCTTCAAGCTCATCCAAGAACACGGAATTAACAAAATCATGGTTCGCCCTGGTCCCTACATCAACGCTGAATGGGGCCCACTCGGTTTCGGCGCCATTCCCCTATGGTTTCATAACAAGTATCCCAATAGCCATATGAAGAATGCCCAAGGCCAATCTGCAAAACTTTACGACTATCACAATGCCGACCTTCAACGACACACTCAAATTTGGTTTAAAACTTTGTATGATCAAGTTTTAAAAAATTATGTAGGTCGCGGGCGTCCCATATTTGCATTTCAAATCGACAACGAAACCAACTTCATGTGGCAAAGCATTTACAATATCGATTACTCAAAAGCTAACGTCGATCGCTACCGAAGCTTCTTACAAAGTCGTTATTATTTTAATCTCGACACACTCAATAAAACTTATGGATTACAACTTAAAAGCTGGCAAGAATTAGAAGCTCCAGTCAAAAAAGGGCTGAACATTGCCCAAGATCACGACTGGTATGATTTTCAAGATTTCTCAATTTTTCATTACTTAAGGAAAATTCAAAGTTACTGGAGAGATCTCGGCGTGACTCAACGTGAAGTTCTTTTCACTTTAGCCGAAAGTTACAATGCCGCTGGTGAAGGTCTTATTCCCAATCCAAGCTTGCGCAATCATCCCTCCACAGGAATGATGACCGTCAATCTCTATCCAAAAACCTATGAACCCGGCAGCAATCCTCTACTCAACAATTCTTTTAAAGCCGATCACGACGTGCGCTTTGCAGACGATGGCAACGATGCCTATTTCGTAAACTACGAAAAAAATGAATGGGTTCTAGGACCTGAAATTCAAGGTGGCTGGTGGAAAGGCACACCCGTTTCTCCTGAAGCGCGTCGCCAAACTTATTTAACAACTTTAGGCCACGGTCTAAAAGCACTCTTTGTTTACTATTTCACTGAAGGTGATAACTGGTTTGGAACTTACGAAAAAACTCAAGTTAAAAAACTCTACGATCAACTTCGCAGCACTTCAAAATATAAAAACATTCCCGACCACGAACTCGGTGATGGCTTTTGGGACGAATTGCGAAAACTGAGCCAAGAGAAATATTTTGCCAATAGCGAACCGCGCTGGATTCTTGGCAGAAGCGACGAAGAACTAGACACATTATTCTTCGATGCTCCACTCGATAATAATGCCGATGCACGAGAGCACTTTGAGGGTCTTAAAAACATTGGAACTAAACTTGTAAAACCCTACGGTGAATGGATGGGGAAATCCAAAGAATTTACTGACGATGTCACATTCATTAAAGACCCCAACGAACAAGCTCCCCAAAAAGTTGAAGGCCTAGACAACGTCCTCGTCAACACAGATTGGAGCGCAGGGCTTTATGCTTATATGCTTCATGCGGGCTACAACGCTAAAACCCACATCTATAATCCAAAGCTTCAACAACTCCCAAGAACTAAGATTTGGGTGCGCCAGGATTACGGTTATTTTGACCCCGCATTTTTAGAGAGCTCTAAAAAACATCTCGAACACGGTGGCGTTATTATCAACTTTCTCGACGACAGCCTCGCAAAAGCACTTGGCTATGAAGCCACTGGAAAAGAAAAAGCTCCCGATGGTCCTGGGCAATTCCGCACTCGAAGTGGATTTGGTCGTGGAACTCAGCTTTATGGAATTGAAAAGTTTCCAACTACTTTTGCTCGCACTTACAGAAGTATCCCAAGCGATTGCCAATCACTTCTCCGTTTAGGAGACTACACTGTAGCTTATTCTTGCCCGGCTAACGGCGGAGGAAGCTTTATTCAAATTAGTGCCAGCCTTCACGATATTTATAATGTGACTCAATATTTTGAACGTGAAGATTTTGAAGAAAGAAATCTCTTCTTAAAAACTTTATTAAGCAGCACCACTGAGAATCAAATCGATGTAGCCACTTCTAAAGAAAATTCAAAAGTTGTTATCTTTGCGCGCAAAGCTCCTGATCGCAATCAATACTTGATCACACTCAAAAGCGGTCACAAGTTAGATACAGAATTAAAGATGAGATTGAATTTTGCACAAACAGGGAACTGGTTAGTGAGAAACGTTTTCACTGGCGAAACTCAAAATCTCAGCGGAGAAGAGCTTCGCAATCAAGGTGTTGGCATTCAACTCAAACCCTTTGATTCAACAGTTTACTGGGTAGAAGAACTTAAAAACTAAGGCAGCGCTCTTAGCTTCTAATTAGTTTTAAACTTTTTACCTTAAGATTCCACCGCGCCATCGGCATGCATTATTCAAATAGGCACTCACTTTTATAAAGGCATTCGGGGTTCCCCCTCCTCAGAGCTTCGCCATCCGGCTCGACCTTCGGGAAGCTTTCAAGATATACATGAATTTTTTTGTTGTGCTCAAAAAAGGCCATATTCGAGGCGCGAAGGGAGCGAGCACCGCAGTGTAGTTTGAGCCTACATGAGGAGCGAAGCGACTGAGCAACAACGAAGATGGCTTTTTTTCAGCGCAACTTAATCAATCTATGCCGGCCACTGGAACCGAGTCTGTAAACTTATCAAGACCAATTTTAGCCATAACAAGCTCATCTCGTCTTTGTTGGATGAAATGATTGATCACACTTTGCTTTGCTAAACTCATGGGCATGAAGCGAGTTCCAGTATGGATGAAACTCTCGTCATCGATTTCAACCTTATGACTCCAAATCACTTCAACCTGAATGCTGAAGAGTTCAGAAGTATGAGGCAAAGGAATTTCAACTTTAAGAACAGTATTGGCTTTGACAACTTTTGAAGTTTTAAGAGCTAATCCACCCTTAGAAAGATTGATTAACTGAGCTGTTTGAACCAAAGGATCTTTTAAAAATCGGTATCTAACTTCTAAGTGAAAATCCACACGCTCTTTACGCATAACGTGTGAGCGAAATATTCCTTTTCCACCTGAAGCAGCAAAAAAGGCTTCGGGATCGAATTCATCTTCTTCGCTCGTTTCTTGAGTTTCAACAGTCCCCTCAAGAGCCATAGCGGCAAGATTTCTTCGTTTTTCTTTTTCAGTTAACTTCTTGGGCTGTTCAGCCTCAGGAGCTTTTGCGGCCTTAGCAGCTTTTTTTGCTGGAGCAGCTTTAGTTTTTTTCTCAGGCTTTTTAGGCGTAACCTTGCCCTTAGCGGACTTGGCTTTTTTTGGTGTTTCTTTCTTCTTCGCTTTTGATGACATCGTGATAGTATGCTCCTAAACTTACTATGATCGTCTTGTCTAACAACATCCTAACGCAATTTGTCAATACATTTGTTGGCGGACTGCGTTTTCAAAAAGTTCAGGCCCTAAAAGACCCCCAACAATCAGCCTATTTGATTAAATTGGAAAGCTATCCCAAAGGGCGACTTTTAATCGCTAAAACGAACTCAGGTGAAATTAAATTATGGCAAAAAGAAGAAGGGCTTCCGAAACTCCCATCCTGGGCTAATCAACAAGTTCCTCAGGCCATCCTTTACCTCAGAGCCCACTTTTTAAACACAGAACTCTTAACTTGTGAGAGAAGTGATGCGGAGTCTTGCCTCTTAAAGTTTGCAGACTCTCGGAGTATTGAAATAAAAATCAACAAAAATGGATTGGATTTTAAATTTCAAATTCCAGATAAAAAAGCTTTTCTTTCTTCACTCAATCTAGCTCAATTGCCCCTAAGCAACGAAGAAACTCAAAGCACTGAAACTAGTGCCACTATTCCTCCAGAGGATAAAAAGAAACTTAAACTTCTTAGTAAAATTAAAGAAGACATAGAAGAGGCCCATACTTTCTTAGATCGCTATGGAGGTATTTTAAAAAAATTCCAAAACGACCCCACCTTATGGGATTCAAAAAATCGCTGGAACCCAGAAGATCAAAAAATTTTGGAAGAACTTTTTCAAAAAAAACTTTTAGCCCCCTGGAGCCCCTCACAGCGAAAATCCGCTCTAGAAAAATCTTATAAGCTCATAAGACGAATGGAGAGAAAAAAAATTAATGGAGAAAAACGCTACCAGGAAGTGGAAAAGTCCAAAAACTTAAGTCAAAAAATTCTAAACACTCCAAAAGGCCAAGCCCCCTCGGAAAACAACATTCCATCACGCCCGCAAAAAAAACCAGGTTTATGGGTGTGCCTGAAGAATAAGATTTGGGCCAGAATTGGTCGCAGCGCCACTGAAAACGATGAACTCTTTAAACAAGCCAAAGATCGCGACCTCTGGTTTCACGTTAGAAGCCTTGGTGGAGCCCATGTTTGGATTCCCAGAGGTCAAAAGGGTTTTGGCGCCAAAGACGACGCCCCTCAATGGCTTTTGGAATCAGGGGCGCAATTGGCTCTTTTAAACTCTCAATCACGCGAAAATGGCCAGGCCACTGTAGATTACACCGAAAGACGCTATTTAAAGAAAATTAAGAGCAAAGAGGGTGCGTTAAGCATACAACGCTCCGAAACTCTTTTTGTGCGCAAAGACGAGGCCTTTGAAAAAGAAATTTTTGGGCACTAGAGTGTAAAGCAGTGTCACAAGATTCGCGCACCTTAGAGCTTTTAGAATGGCCTTCGATTCAAGATTTTCTAGTAGAGGCTTGTCAGTGCGACTTTGGCAAACACCGCGCCTCTCAATGGACTCCAGGCTTATTAAATTCCATCGAAGAGTCACAAAAAATGTCGCGCGCAGTTCTCGAGCTTGCGGAGTTTGAACGCAACACTCACCTCAAATTACCTCTAGCCGACATCCAAGACATTGAACCCATCCTTAAGAGAATCGAAAGATCGGGAAGCATTTTAGTAGAAGACTTTGCCACTCTTGTTCGGTTTCAAAGAGGGGTTCATGGTTTATTCCATTTTTTACAAAGATACCCTACCGATAAAAACGATCTCCAAGCACAACTTTTTGGACTCGATAAATTAGAAGAGTGGTGCCAACGACATTTTTCACTCTTGTCTCCACAAGGAGAAATTGTTGACAACGCCACGGAAGATTTATTTGCACTTAGAAAATTTGCTAAATCCTTACACGAAAATATCAAATCAAAACTGGATGATTTCCTACACAATCCCAAACAGGCCGAAATACTCCAAGATCGCTATGTGACCGTTCGACAAGGTCGCTATGTTATTCCTGTAAAAACTAATTTTAGAGGACGCGCACCAGGAATTATTCACGACCTTTCTAAAACTGAATCCACTTTGTTCATCGAGCCCGAAGACGTGGTTGATGCCAACAACAAATTAAAAGTGGCCGAAAAAGAAATTGAAATCGAAATCGAAAGAATTCTTACGGCCGTCGTACAAAACACTCAGCCCTTCGTGTCTCAACTCAGAAGCAATTTAGAAATTCTCACTCGAGCCGATTTACTGAGTGCGGGCGCTAAGCTCGTTGCCCAATGGTCGGGCGACATTTGCACGGCCAGTTGGGACCGTCAGGGCTTCGACTTCACGAAACTACGCCATCCTCTACTCTCCCTTAGAGAGAACGTTATCCCCAACACGCTGGCCTGGGATAAGGGATTCGTTTTAACAGGTCCAAACACCGGCGGAAAAACTGTGCTCTTAAAGAGTGTGGGTTTAGCTTATTGTTTGGCCAAAGCAGGACTTCCTGTTCCCAGCAAGACGGCACATTTTCCCGAGGCCTTTGATAAAATTTTAGTGGACATTGGCGACGAGCAAGATCTTGAAAAAGATCTCTCATCTTTTTCGGGACACGTTAACGTGCTCAACGACTTCCTAAAAAATTCAGATTCAAAAACTTTAATTCTTATCGATGAAATTGCCACCTCTACCTCTCCAGAAGAAGGGGAATGTTTAGCGCAGGCCGTGCTTGAAGCTTTTCTCGATAAAAAAGCATCGTTTTTTATTACAACGCATTTTGGTCGACTCAAAAACTTCGCCATGAACGATAAGCGCTGCCGTATTGCTGCTATGGCCTTTAATTCGAAAACTCGACAACCGACTTATGAAATCATTCTTGATGTGCCAGGTGAGTCTTCAGCGCTCGATACCGCTGAGCGCTTGGGCTTAAGTCATAACATTATAGAGAGAGCTCGAGCCCTTAGAGGCAATAGCTCCTTTGATTTTTCGCAAGCTGTTCTTCGACTCGAAGAAACCCGTAAAAAATATGAAGAAAAAGAAGCAGAATTAGCCAAAGAAAAAACTCTTGCTCAAGAAGAATGGGCTCGCGCAGAACTCAAGCGAAAAGAATATCAAGAAAAACTTCACACACAGATATCTCAAGATTCTAGAGAAATGCTTAAAGAACTCCAAATTTTAAAGAAAGAGCTATCTGAATCGGTAAAAAACGCGACCAAAGAAGATCTCCAAAGCGGTGGGCAAAAACTTTTCAATCAACTTTCCGACACTGCAGAAAAAATTAGAAAAAACATTCAAAATCCCGGCCTGAGCGACACACAACCCCTCACTCCAGAAGATGGGGATTATTTAAAAGCAGGGAACTTAGTGGATATTAGTGGATTAGGAATGGGCAAAGTGATCGACAATGTCGACACCACAAGACTCACTCCCAACACTTTAATACTCGTACAAGTTGGTGAATTAAAAACTCGAGTTTCTTTAAGTAGAATTCGCAAGCCGCAAAGCGGACAAGCCGATCACTTCCGAAGTGTTCAAGAAGCTCAGGCCGCTGCCGCTCAAAGAAACAGTAGCAAACTCACTTTATCTTCGAACGCGAGTAAAGACGGCCCAGTCAAAGGTAGTATTTGCGATGTTCGAGGAAAAGTTGTCGATGAAGCCATGATTAAAATCGAAGCTGCGCTCAATGAACTCTTACGCAATGAGGCGAGCTCGGTGACCATTATTCACGGTCATGGTAGTGAGAAATTAAAGGACGCTATTCGTCAGCACTTAACTTTAGATCGACCTGATTTAAAGTTCCGCCCTGGCTCTTGGCCTGGTGAAGGTGGCGATGGAGTGACTGTAGTAGAGTTAGACGTTTAACGGGTATTTTTGAGGAGGGATCATGGATCGAAATCTTGCATTAGAATTTGTACGAGTTACAGAAGCAGCGGCTATATCATCGGCGCGATGGATGGGGCGCGGTGAAAGAAACTTAGCCGACCAAGCCGCAGTCGACGCCATGAGAAAAGCCTTCGACTCACTCGATGTTAAAGGTCGTGTTGTGATTGGCGAAGGTGAACGCGACGAAGCTCCCATGCTCTACATCGGCGAAACTTTTGGAATTGCCAATAACGACAGTCCTAAAGTGGATGTGGCGCTCGATCCCCTTGAAGGCACCAACCTTGTAGCCAAAGGACACAGCGGCGCTCTTTCCGTGATTGCTGTTGCTGAAGAAGGACATTTTTTACACGCACCCGACACCTACATGGACAAAATTGCCGTTGGTCCCGAGTGCAAAGGCAAAATTCACTACGACATGCCCCTCAAAGACATTCTCAACGTGGTGGCCAATTGCAAAAATAAAAGTCTCTCCGAAGTGACTGTGATTATTCTCGAGCGAGATCGGCACAACGATCTCATCAACAACGTTAGAAAACTTGGATGCCGCATTCAACTCATCGCCGACGGTGATGTTTCTGCCGCCATCTCAACCTGCAATCCTTCGACAGGTATCGATATTTTATTGGGCTCTGGAGGAGCACCTGAGGGTGTGATTTCCGCCGCCGCCCTTAAAGCTCTCGGTGGTGATTTTTACGGTAAGCTACTTTGGCGTCACGACGAAGAAAAATCACGAGCCGTTAAAATGGGCGTAAAGGATATGGATAAGGTTTATAAAATGGAAGAACTCGCGCAAGGAGATGTGATGTTTTGCGCTACAGGCGTGACCGATGGTTCTTGGCTTAAGGGTGTTCATTTTATTGGTGGAGGCTGCACAACCCATTCTATTGTTATGCGCTCTAAAACAGGAACCGTTCGCGAAATTCAAGCGCAACATCGCTTTGATCGCAAACCCTTATAGGTCCAAGAATGTTCAAAACAAATATTGGCGCTATTTTTCTAAGTTTGAGCTTAGCTTTTCTTTCTCAACAAACATTTGCCGCAGATGCTACAGATTATTATTTACACGCTCAAGGTGGTGTCGACCTGAGCTCAAAAACTTTGAGCGGTGGATTCATTTACGGATATTACCCTTGGGATGAATTTGGATTGGGATTTTCCTACGATCAAAGTAAAAGCTACAGCGCTCTAGGAATAGACACTCGCTGGAGCATTGAACCCTTTGAAGTCTACATGATTTTCAACGAAGCCTTTTGGTCGGAAAAGGGTGGCCACTGGTATACAATGTTTCAGTTAGGCACCAACTATTTATTTGCATTATCGCCAAGTCTCTCCGCCTATTTACAAATAAAGGGTATTTTTCCCGAACAGCGCACACGTTCTCTCCTTTTAGGCTTGGGAATTAGAAGTCTTTTCTAAGTGCCAAGTTTTTGACTTTTTGCACCCTGCGCATTTTCTAAAGTGATTTTAAAAATCACTTGTTAAGATTTGGTGTAGATAGGTCGATACCTTATTTGGTGAAGAACAATCTCAGCCGCCAAGAACTTAAAGATAGATTACAACGGGAATCCCTGTTCACGATCTATTTGACGGCTTTCTTCTTTATTTCTGCAGGTTCATTATGGATGAACCTCAGTCTTAAAAATTATTTTTGGAACCCATGGCTAGTAAGTTCGTGGCTCACTCTCCACGTGAGCTGCTTAATGTCGCTTCGATACAAAGAGCGCTCCCTACTCTATCTCTCTATGGGTCTTGGAATTTTTCAACTCTATTGTTATTTCTTAAGCGGGCAAGGCCTTCCTTTTATTCCACTGGCGCCATTATTTTTTACGATTTCAGCACTAAGTTTAGCGAGTTCATGGAATTGGGATCGCCCTAAAGCGGCCGCTTTCTGGGCCCTATGCTGGTTGAGTGCCTTGAGTTGGTCTAAGCCTTTTTACTGGGATTATGCTCAAGGTAGAAATGCCGTTTTTCTAACAGTCACCGTTCATGCCGTTTTTCATTTTACGTTCATTTATCTCGCTTCACTTTATAGCCGAAGGCAAAATCGCTTTTTACAAGATATGTTTGGCAAATTCTCCTATGACACGCAAAGAATACACGCTGGGCGGCTTCAATTACTTGGCGAACTCAGCGCCAGCCTTGCTCACGAAATCTCAGGATCCATTCTCAACATTCATGGTTATCAATATCAGCTCAATGAAGAAATTAAAGAATTAAAAGTTGAAAACAACATCATCACCTCAACTCTTGATCGTCTCGATAAAAATATTCAGCACGTGATGAATGTTGTTCGTGCACTTCGTTCGTTTTCTCGAAAAGAAATCGACAAACCCGATTCTCAATGTTCACTCACAGAACTCGTTCAAGAATCCGTAGAACTCACTCATGAACATTTAAAAATTGCCAAGGTACAAATGACTTGGGAGATTCCCGAAAAAGATCACATGATTCAAGGATCTAAAGTTGAACTCGAACAAATTATTATTAATTTTTTAATCAATGCACGCGATGCTTGCATGAAATCTCCCATTAAAAAAGTTTCACTTCACATTGAAGAAACTCCCGACAGTTTTGGAATTTCCATTACCGATAGTGGTGGTGGAGTGCCCGAAGATATTAAAATCAAAATTTTTGAGCCCTTTTTTACAACCAAAGAATCCACACACGGCACAGGACTGGGACTTTATCTCTGTCGAATGATTGCACAGCGCCAAAACGCTGAACTGAGAATTCTCAACGTAAGCGATGAAAACTCCAGCGGAGCTAGGTTTGAGCTATGGGTAAAGAAAGCTCAGGCTAAAGCCTCTTACGCCGCGTAAAGTCGCACCCACCAATCTTTATACAGTGCTGTTAAAGTTTCTGACACCAGTGCCGAAAAGATAGACAGGAGGCCGCAAATGATTAAGTGGGAAGAATTTGAACGCATCCACGTTGTCAGAAAAATTAGAGAGGTGCTGGGAAGTTGGTTTCAAGTCGACATTCTCTTAGCAGACGATCAAGGTCGCATTCGCAACTCTCATCGCGGTGAAAAAAGACAATGGTCCAACACCCTCCTTGGACAAGTGCTTCACCAAGAGTCTGGCTTCGATTATCTTTCTCAAATTGTAGAAAAAGTGAACGTAAGCCTTCGCAAGGGCGATCTTCGATACCATGAATTTGAATTTTTCAGCGGTGTTCAAGGTGTAGCTTTTCCTATTGTAGTCGACGGTGAATACCTAGGCTCAGTCGTAGCCCTAGCTTTCAAAAATGAAGAAGACCATAAGGGAAATAAAGAATTTTTTAAGCAAACAAGCACTTTCAGCATCACAGAAGTGGATGCAAAAAAATCGCTTCAAGCTTTGAAGTTTATTCCCCCAAGTGAAATGCAATATTTTAGAGAACTAGCCGACCTTGTGGCACAAGAAATTGTGACCCTTCATAAAGAAATTATAACTCGCGAAGAACGCATTCAAGACCTCAACAATCAATTAGGAAATCGTTATCGCTACGATTCTATGATTGGTAAAAGTAAACCCATGCAAGAGCTTTATTCTTTACTCGACAAAATTAAAGAATCCGAAAGCACTGTATTGATTCAAGGTGAAAACGGAACTGGTAAAGAGCTCATTGCTCGAGCCATTCACTATAATTCTCCTCGAAAAGAAAAAATATTTTTACCCATCAACTGTGCTGCTTTTAACGACAATCTTTTAGAAAGTGAACTTTTTGGTCACATGAAGGGCTCTTTCACAGGCGCACTTCGCGACCGTAAGGGTTGCTTTGAAACGGCCAATGGCGGAACTTTATTCATGGACGAAATTGGAGATATTTCTCCTGCCATGCAAGTTAAGTTACTTCGCGTGCTTCAAGATGGATCTTACACTCCAGTAGGTGCCACTGAGCCTAAAAAAGGAAATTGCAGAATTATCGCCGCCACCAACCGCGATCTTAAATCGATGGTTGAAGAGGGCACATTCCGACAAGATTTATATTTCCGACTCAACGTGATCGGTATTTTAGTACCGCCCCTTCGTGATCGAAAAGAAGACATTCTTTTATTGGGCGAGCATTTCTTAGCCAAATCGGCCAAAGAAAAAGGCTTCGAACCCAAGGTGCTCACTAAGCGCGCTATTGAGAAACTATATGATTACCACTGGCCAGGAAACATTCGAGAACTCGAAAACGAAATGGAGCGCGGTACAGTTTTGACAGGAAATGAAAAGCTCATCACTCCTGAAATTTTCTCTCCACGAATTCGTGAAGCTGGTGAAAAGCAAAAAATCCAAGGCGCACGCCTTTCTGGAAAACTCAAAGATGCTCTCGAAGAACTCGAGCGAGATATGATTCGCGATGGACTTCGCAGAACAGGTTGGAACAAAAGTGTGCTCGCTAAAGAACTAGGCATTAGCCGAGCGGGTCTCATCATGAAAGTTTCAAAATATGGTCTCGACAAGAGAAGCCTTATGAAACTAGCAGCCAACGATAAACGAGGCCCTGGCCACGATGGAGATGACGATTAAAATTAGGTTAAGAAGATTAACCCAATCTTAATTTGAAATTAGCAAAATGTTTAAGTTAGTATTTAACTTCTGGGGGCCTCAAAAATGAAAAATTATATTCATTCATTAATCGTTATCAGTTTTGTTTCAACTTTTAACTTTGAGATTAGAGCGGATGGTCTCTCGCCGGAGAATAAAGCTGCAGCTGCCGATAAAAAAATTAGCCCAGCAATTGAATATAAATATAAAGATTTACTTCCTCCAGGTAAATTTGAAATGTATAAAAACCCACATGGTACTAATCCGTTCTTAAAATATCGAGAAACAGCAGAAAAATACTTAGAAAATAGAACACCCGAAGAATTCGCCGATTATCTCTTTAATAAACTTAATTCTTGCAAACCGTCTTACATAGCAAATGAAATTTATAAATTTTCCATAATCACAGAAAAAAGAAATTTAAAACAACCCCAAATAAAAGAATCGCGTGAAATCGAAAATAAAGTTATCTTAGAACTCAATAAAAAAACTTATGAAGCCGCACTAGAAAGCGACCAAGCAAAAGGGGCTGCCAATAATACTGAGTTTTGGAAGAATACTAAAATCCCTCAAAATTTAGAAAAATAAAATTTTAATTTTTCGAGTGAGTTCTAAATAACGGGCCTGCTATTCTACTTCGCTCCCGCGAGCTGCTTAACCATATCAATAGCTTTTAAAAGAAAAGCTTTGTCGCCAAGTAATTTTATTTTTCCAGTTGTGATTTTCCAAATAATTTTTGCCGGACCTATTTCACCTTTAGCAATTCCCATGAGAGTGGCCTCATCCATTTGAGCTTTTGAAGTAAATCCCACGTCGTCGTTTCGCTCAATCAAAGCTTGTCCAAGAGAATTCACTGTCACCGAAAGACTTCCTTGATACTGACCATCGATCACCTCAAGAGTCACCTTTTTATTGAGTAAAAATTCATCCACTACAACGGGCGGATTTGGAGTCACTTTTACAGCCATAGGAATTTTTGAATTCGAAACAAGCTGGCTCACATGAGTAGGACCAAGATCAAGCACCACATGAGTTCCTTTGTCGGCAGGACCCAGAATCTCCACTCCAATGTCGTCACCAATTCCTAAATGACTAATGACACTAGCAGCCTCTACATGAGTGCCTTCAATTCGAGTTAGAAAACTGAGTTTCATATCGCCAAATTTTGCCGTAAGCGCTTCTTGGCAAACAGCCACATCCGCACCCTTGAGAGATTTCCAATCCATTCGCTCTAAGAGCTCGGGGACGCTGAGCGTGTTCAACGGAGCTAAATCGAATTTTGAGGAAGTATTATTTGCATGGGAATAAATCGATAAAACCAATAGAGCTTGTCCAAGAATTCTCTTCATAGGCGCTCTTTAAAAGCATGCTTGACGCGCCATTTCAAACATAAATGAGGGCCCTTCAAAAACGCAGTGTCCAATAGCCTAATTTGACGTTCAAAATGCTTAAAGATAACTTAGTGAGCCTATATGGCATTAGATTATCAAGAAATCCTAGGCTCCGAATCAAAAACCCTTTTAGAACACAAATGTACAGCGATCCCCCGGGAATCGATCTACACTCGTGGTCCTAACTGGATCGACGAAGTTATGGTGAACACAAGCCGTTCACCCGCGGTTTTGCGAAATCTTCAGCTCATTATGAATACAGGTCGCTTAGCGGGAACTGGCTATGTGTCGATTTTCCCTGTCGACCAAGGAATTGAACACTCTGCCGGAGCTTCTTTTGCTCCCAACCCAGCCTTTTTTGACCCCGAAAACATCGTAAAATTTGCCCATGAAGCAGGATGCGGCGGAGTGGCCACAACTTTAGGCGTGCTCTCAGCCACTGCTCGAAAATATGCCCATAAAATTCCCTTCATTTTAAAAATTAACCACAACGAATTCTTAAGTCTTCCAAACCGCTACGACCAAGTGATGTTTTCAAGCGTAAAACAAGCGGCCGATATGGGCTGCGTCGCTGTTGGAGCTACAATTTACTTCGGATCTCCTGAAAGCACTCGCCAAATCGTTGAAGTGGCTAAGGCTTTTGAAATTGCCCACGAAATGGGTCTTGCAACAATTCTCTGGTGCTACTTACGAAACAATGGATTCAAAGTAGACGGCAAGGATTATCATTCCAGCGCCGATCTCACTGGCCAAGCCAATCATCTTGGCGTGACCATCAATGCCGACATCATCAAGCAAAAGCTTCCTGATTCCAACGGCGGTTACAAAGCCACTAAACACGGCAAGACCAGCGAAAAAGTTTACACTCAGCTAACTACTGATAATCCCATCGACCTTTGCCGTTACCAAGTGCTCAATTGCTACTCTGGAAAAATTGGTCTCATCAATTCAGGCGGTGAAAGTAAGGGCGCCAGCGATCTAGGCGACGCCGTACGAACTGCAGTGATCAACAAAAGAGCGGGCGGAATGGGTCTCATTGCGGGTCGCAAGGCCTTCCAAAAGGGTTGGAAAGAAGGCTTAAGCCTACTCAATGCAATCCAAGATGTTTACCTTGACCCACGCATCACAATTGCTTAACTAGGTTGGCATATGGCGCAGAAAAAAGACATCTACTTTATTCCTGAAGGATCACCTGTTTACCCAAATCTTTTCGACAAAAGAGTTGTTTCTAGAAATCTTGCAAGCGGCAAGATCACACAAAAACAGCTCGATGAACATCTGAAGAACATTCCCGACGAGTCTGATACTTGCGATAAGCTTAATTATGATGAAGTCATCCATTCAGACAATTCATCTAGCGGACGGGAAATGAAGGGTGGAACTACCCACTAATCGTCGAGGCGATAGGCTTCCGCCTATCGTTAGGAAGATGGCCTTTGTTCTTCCTAATTTGCTCACGACGGCTAATTTATTTTTAGGTTTTTTCTCTATTGTTGCGGCTACCCGTTACAATTGGGAAGCTTCTGCATTGGCCATTCTTATGGCTGCATTCAGCGATGGGCTCGACGGCCGAGTCGCCCGAATGACAAAAACTCAATCTCGATTTGGCGAAGAATACGATTCCATGTCTGACCTGGTCAGCTTCGGAGTGGCTCCTGCCCTACTCATGTATTTTTGGGCACTCTCCCCCTACGGACGCCTTGGATATATAGCCTGTTTTTTTTACCTCACCTGTGCGGCTCTTCGACTCACCCGTTTTAATGTCCAAAAACAAAATGTGGAAAAACGCTACTTTCAGGGACTGGCTAGTCCCGTAGCCGCCTGTTCAGTAGCCACTGCCGTTTTGTTTTACGAAGACATTCAATCCATGAGTGCCTTCAAAGACAAATACATGCTGGCCATTATGTTTATTTTGGCCATCAACATGATTTCAACTTTTCGTTACCGAAGCTTTAAAGACGTACGATTTGTTAAATCTCAAAAAAGCTTTGCCTATTTGATTGTTGGAATCGTAGCCATGCTTATCGTGGCTCGAAAACCTGAGCATTATCTATTTCCCCTCAATTTCACTTACGTACTAAGCGGCCCAGTCTTTGAAATTTTTCGCTTTTTCTCCAAATTACTCCGCAAACCCATCAAAGCCCGCCCCAAACGCCCTTAAAAAACACTGTGCGCCCTTAAGAGTGGTTTTTTTAACCCCTTCTTTTAGTCACACGGTAGAATCTAGAGGGCTTTTTACTTTAGAATCATATGGGGATCTGCTAATTTTAAGCTCTTAGAGAAAATCACAGAGGAAACAAAATGACAGGAACAAGAATCGCAGTAGTTGGGGCTAGCGGACTCGTAGGCCAAGAGCTTATTAAATTGATTAAGGGCAACCCCAAAACCTCCACCCTCCAAATGGATCTCTACGCTTCTCAAAACTATCCCGAACAAGGCATTAAAGCTTTGGCATCAAACTGGGATGAACTTCGCAAAGCCGATTTTGTATTTAATATGAGTTCATCTGAAATCGCTGTGGAATTACGCGAAAAGAAATCGGCCAAACAAGTGGTCATCGATAATTCTTCGGCCTTTAGACTCCACCCCGAAGTTCCCCTTGTGGTTCCCGAAATAAATGCCGAACTCCTTGAGGCTGGTCCGAAATATATTGCCAATCCAAACTGCACTTCAATTTTACTTTGCCTTCCTCTGCAAATATTAAAACCTCTTGGACTTAAAAGAGTCATCGTAAGCACTTATCAAGCCGCAAGTGGTGCGGGCAAAGAAGGTCTAGAAGAACTTAAAAAACAAAGCGAAGGCCATGACTCCGGAAAATATCCCGTATTTGGATTTCCTCTTAATAAAAACATTATGAGCCACAACACAAAAGTCCGCGCAGAAGGGCAAGTGGGCGCTGGCTACAATGAAGAAGAATGGAAAGTCATCGAAGAAACTCGTAAAATTTTGCAAATTCGTCACCTCATGATTTCTGCCACATGCATGCGAGTTCCCGTTGAACGTGCTCATTTAGAAACTGTCACCGTTGATCTCGAAGAAAATGTTTCACTTTTAGAAATAAGAGATTTATTTTTTAAAGCGCCCGGCCTAAAAGTTGTCGACAACTGGGAAAAAAATCATTTCCCAATGCCCATCGAAGCGCAAAATCAAAACGATGTTCTAGTAGGTCGTTTTCATTTGGACTCTTCAACTGATCAAACGCTTCATTTTATTTTAGCAGGCGACCAGCTTCTTAAGGGTGCAGCGCTCAATGCTCTTCAAATTTTTCAAGCCTACCCCAAGCATTTCTTAGAAGTGTCATGAAACGCTACGTTCTAAGGCTTGAGTTTGAAGGAACTCCGTTTTGCGGATGGCAAATTCAAGACAAAGAACGAGAGTTAGCCAACAAGCCCTCTATTCAAAGTATTATTCAAGAAAAGCTACAAATTCTACTTCGAAGTCCTGAAAAAATTTATGTACAAGGCTGTGGCCGAACCGACGCCGGAGTGCATGCCGAAGAATTTTTTTGTCACTTCGATTTTAAAGATGAAGCTTTGGATACCGAAAAAATTAGGCACAGTTTAAATGCCCTTTTGCCTTCTGAAATTTCTGCTCTTTCTTGTTTTGAGGCTCCCGAGAATTTTCATGCTATCGAAAGTGTTGTTGAAAAACATTACCGTTACCAAATACTCATTCGCCGCACCAAAGCCAGTTTTTTAAAAAATCAAGTTTGGTGGTTTCCAATGACCTTAGATAATTTTTCAATCGATAAAATTAAAGTAGCCAGCCAAGACATCTTGGGAACCCACGATTTCTTTGCCTTTTCTGCTGCGGGTTCAAGCGTCAAAACCACTGAGAGATGCGTTAACAATGTACTTATTGACCTCAAAGCCCTAGGTGATGATCCTTGTTTTGGACATCAGCTCAATTTAGAATTTAGAGGAAGAGGCTTTTTAAAACACATGGTGAGACTCCTCACAGGAACACTTTGCGAAATAGCCACTGGAAAACGCGATTTGCATTTTATTTCTGAAACGCTCAAACTCAAGCATAACAATTCCTTCGATGAATTACCTCGCCTACTCTGCGCACCTCCACAGGGTCTTTTTTTAGCAAAGGTGAAATATGAAAAAACTTAAGAAAAAACATAAGCGATTTCTTAAGTCTATTTCGCTAGGAGTTTTACTTTCTCTTTTTATACACATTACAATTTTAGGAGTTTTAATTTATAATTCTTCATGGTTTTTCCCAAAAAGTTTTGAGGCCGAAAATCCACTTAAAAGCTCAATCGTAGAAACCCAATTACTCTCACAAAATGACTACGATCAACTTTTCAATAATTCTAAACAAGTTGTTGAAAGTGCTTACGCCAATAAACAAGTTGAAAATTTTAAAAAAACTTTACTCGTGAGCGAAAAAAGAAATCGTGTTGAGAAAGAATATAGGGCCGCACAAACTGGCTCTATTTACTCAATACCTATGATTGCATCATCGTCCGAAGCCGATGTGAATAAAAAGAAGAACTCAAAAAATAAAGGTATAAAAAGTTCAAACAACGAAAACATGACATTTAAAAGTAGTTCTGGCCAAGTAGAACGAGGAGATAATTTACTAAAAAACAATCTTCCCTTTGGGAGCATGGATTCTCTCGATAAAAATATTGCCATCGGCCCCCAAACGATTCTCAACACCGATGAATATCTTTATTCATCTTTTTACAATCGATTCCGCTACCAAGTTCTCCCTTCATGGGACCCCCGAGTGCGCAAAGCTCTTCAAAAAAAACCGCAGTTGGGCGCCAAGGACTATTTTGTTACAAGCACTTCGTTTTTAGTAGGAAAGGATGGCTTAGTTAAAAAAGTTTATGTTTTAAAAAGTTCAGGAATCTCTGAATTTGATGAAGCTGCTGTGGCTTCATTGTTTGATATTCCAGTCATCAACAATCCACCTGCTGATTTACTCAACAAAGACGGACTCTACGAAATAAAATTGCAATTTATTATTGAGCTTCAAAAGCAAAATCTTCAAGTCCGCTTCCAACCCCCCGAAAAACTACCACGTCATTTCTAAAAGGCGCCTAGCGACTTTTTACCCTCGCCCCCCATCCTTTTAGCTTCTACTCAAATATAACATGCAATAAAGGTGGGGGGCGACTGTAAAAAGTCGCTAGGCGCCTTTCAAAGGAGATTTAGAAATTCTATAAGCAATCTGTGAAAATATTTAGAATCATATTTTTAATTTTTATGACCGGTTTTGTGAGTTTTTGGCTCTTCGGCCTTTACCTAAAAAAAACTTGGTCTGAAGACATCAGCGAAGTCAAAGTTCAAAACGAAAAATTTTCTTTTGAAGCTAAGCGAAATGAAATCGGTGTTTGGCATATCAAAAGCGATAATCAAGAGTCGCTTTGGTTTGCCTTTGGTTATTTACAGGCTCACGATAGAGAATTCCAAACCGAACTCTATCGTCACTATGCTCTTGGCCAGCTTACAGAATGGTTTGGAGAGAAAGCACTACCTAAAGATCGGCTCATGAGAGCATTTGCTAACTATAGCCGCGAAGAATGGGATAAAATACCCAACAACTCTATCGTTAAAGCGGCATCTCAAGCCTACGTTGATGGCCGCAATTACTGGTTAGACCACACACAACAAACTAGTCCTGTTGAATATAAATTGTTTCAGATAGAACGCAAAGATCTTTCACGATGGGAAGCTTGGCAAATTGTTGCTATCTCAAGACTCCACGCATGGGAACACTCCTTCGACGTCCACAACGAAACTCGCTACCTAGCCATGCAAGCACAGCTTGGAAAAAAACTGGCCGATGCTCTTTCAATTAAAAATCAATCCAATGAAGGGATTCTTTACAATCAAGATTCAGTTAAAAATAACATTAAGAAACTTTCAGCGCTCAGTCCTAATTTATTGCAAGAATCCCAAATCGCAAAAACAACTCTTAGTTCTGTTAAGCTAGAAAAAAGGCAAGAGACCACAACTGAATCCGCACTCAAATTTAATCCACTTGAGTCTCTTCTCGGTGCCGACGAGCTTGGAGCTTCCAACGCATGGATTGTCGCCGACCCCAGAGCTAAAACCGCTCCCACACTTTGCAACGACACCCATCTCAGATTCACATGGCCCGCTCCCTTTTTTCCAATATCCTACGAAATACCCAATCTTGTTAAAGCCAAAGGCTACATGCTCTCCGCTTCACCCATACTCGTGATTGGAGAAGTTCATAATATTCCAAAAAATAATTCACTCACATGGGGCATAACTTTAGCTGGATTTGCCGACACCCAAGACCTCATCAAACTTTCTCCATCCTCATTAAACAACTCAAAGAAACGTGAAGAAAATTATAAAATCAACAATCTTCTAGAGGGCACCACAAGCGATAAAAAAATAACTGAAGAGTGGACCGCATATGGCCCTAGGGTTGATTCCTATTTAGAACTCTATGGTTTTGAAATAAAAGAAGCTCTAGCTCTGGATTGGATTGGGGTGCGTTTTTCAAAAAGTCCTTTAGAGTTTTTTCTAAATCGAAATATTTTGGGTTCGGAAAATCTTAAAAATGACTTTAATAATCAATGGCAATTCCCAAGCGTCAACTTCAGTTGGATCGAGAACCAAGGTCCCAAAAATACCTTTGGACATATTTTAACTGGTAATATTTTCTCAAGGACTCGCAACGTTGATTTCATTCCTCTACCAGAAAACAAAATTTCCATAAGAACAATATCTACATCAAAAGAACGGCCCTACTTTGAAAAGGCTTATGACGGATCAAGTTTTTTAATGGCTACAGCCAATCAAGCCATTTTTTCCGACACAAGCCTCAACTCTAAACTTGGGGATGATTGGATTCCACCCACTCGCGCGAAAGGAATTCTCAATCAAAAAGACAAACTTGTCTTTAATCCAGAATACTCGCAAACAGATCGTCACTCTAAAGTGCTCACAAAATGGTTAGTCCAATTAAAAAATATTGATAAAGACAAAGTCTGCAAAAAATTCGCAGACAAAAGTAAAAATTGCACCGACATTTTAGGAGACTTAAAGAACTGGGATGGAAACACGCTTAAAGACTCATGGCAAACGACACTGAGTTCTTTATGGTTTGAAAACTTTAAACTTCAAATATGGACTCCACAAAAAGTCTTAGGAAATAAAAACATAGAAAATCTTTTTGGATCTTGGACTCGCAGCTACCCAGCCGACAATTTGGTCATGCAAGGAAGCTCTTCTGAAAATTTGATTATGGGTGGCTATTTAGACAATCCAAAGTGGATCAATATTATTGAAAGTGAAACTCAGCAAAGCATTAAAAACATGCTGAAATCTTCACTAGAAGAATCACTCACGAGACTTAGCGAAAATTTTGGCTGGGATTTAAAAAAATGGCAATGGGGTAATTTTCATAACATGGATTGGGCCCATCCATTTGCACAATTACCTGCTCCCTTTAATAAGTTTTTATTAGAAAGTTTACTAGGCCCCCCCAGACCTGTTCCTGGCGCCTGGGATAGTCCGGGTGTATTTCATTATTCTTGGTCGCCTTCTGAAACTTTAAATTTTCCAGCAGGATACGGTGCTGTCATGAGATTTTGCAGCACACCGCAGATGAAGAATTTTAGATGGACTATGAGCACAGGAGTTTCTGGAAATCCCTTTTCTAAATGGGCTTGGAAAATGGCCAATGAATATTTCTTTGAGGATAAACTCTATCCAGACAACATCTAAAAGAATGTGAAAATTAGATTTTTTCTATATAGACTATTTAATCTATAGCGTTTTATTGCTTCAAATTGCTGCTGCTACTATATTCACCTTATGTTTATTAATAAAGAACTTAATCCCGAAGGTATTTACGAAGTTTCTGCCGAGGAACTTTCAAAAAATCTTGATCAAGTTTCTTTAATCGATGTTAGACGTCCTGATGAATGGCAAGGCGAATTAGGGCATATTGAAGACGCCATACTCTGCACTTTAGGCAATGAACTCAATGAAAAACTTAAAAAACTCCCCAAAGAGAAACCCTATGTTTTTGTATGTCGAAGCGGCATGCGATCACTCAATGCCGCACTAGCGGCCAAACAAATGGGATTCACAGATGTTTATAATCTCAAAGGCGGAATGATAGCCTGGAATAATCGATAAGATTAATAATAATCGCTCATCGGCTTAAACTTCACATTAAATTCAAGGTCGGCACTGAAAACTTTAAAATCATCATTAGTAAGCTCTGAAAAAGCCCAAAAGCTAAAATCAAGATCATTTGATTGTGTCTTTTCTTCTATGGCTTTTTTTAACTCAGAGGGCAAATCTCCAAAAAGATAGGACACACCTTCAATAAACGCTGATTCACCTTCAATAACTTTTCCAACTTCCATTTTAATTTTCCCTAAAGGAGAAAGCATCAAAAGATTAGCGTTAGCACCAGGCACCCACCGCTCAATAGCTTCATTAAGCTCGTGCATAGTTCGATCTAATTCATCGGAAGCAGAAAAAGAACGTCCCTCATTAGGAAGCCTTTTTTGAATTTTCGTCTGAATAGAATGAGCGCCATCTCTTTGATAGGCCTCATAATCTCTTTGTCTCTTTTCTACATAAAATTTTATGTAATCTAAAATATCAGCTCTATTTTCTGCTGAGTTCATATTATTCTTTAAAAACCCATCTCGACCCAATTCAACCAATGTGTTCGACAAACTTAAAATATGAGCGCTAATTCTACTCATATCCTCTGAGTCCTTAACTGTTGAAAAATCTAAATACTTAAGAATGAAATAGAAGAGCTCCAATTGCGTAGGAATATCTTTTGCGACCATTAAACTATGCCTCATTTTATCTTCCACCATGGCAGCAAAAAACATATCAGCACCAGCATAAGAGCGAACTTTTATTTTATTTTCGATAACATTCAGTATAAATTCAATGTCTGAAGCACTGAATCTTGAATATTCTTTTTTTAAAACATTTAAAATTTTAGTTAAAATATAATCATAACTAAGTCCCTTATCCTCAGGAATTTCAAACAAGCTTTGTAAGTTTGGATTTACATTTTTAATCAAAAGCTGAAATTTAGGGGTTTCCTGGGCCACTGCATACAACTGAGCATAGCTTCTTAATTTGGTGGAGAGGCGTCCCTTCAGCGATTTGATGATTTGTTTTCGAGCAGACTCTACGGCATTTTCAGTGTGCCCTTTAGGATTCAATAAGACTTCCCAAACTTCGCTTCTTTTTCGAATGGCTCTGTAAAATAGGCTTTGCGATATTGATATTGGAAGATTTCTCAATCTTAATTCGATGCGATCGCTTTCGTTTATTAGCAAATACTCAATCATTGAAGTTAATTCATTTAAATAATCTTTGGAAAAGTTTTCTGCCCGCCAATTAGATAAAATTACGTGAAGCTCTTTTTGTTCAACACCCAAAAGCTTCGCCATTTCAACAAAACTTGAAGTATCCGACACATTAAAATCATCATTAAAAAGTTCTAAAAAAATTAAAGCTATTCTAGTGGATATTGCTTTTAAACTTTCACTATTGGAAATTGAAGGTAACATTCTCAATCTTTCAATAGTCTGATTTTTAGAAACCCAAAAAGAAGAGCCCATCAATCCAAGAAAAATGGCCTTTGAAAAGAATTGTGAATTATAAATTTTTGCATTTTTTACATATGTAGCAAAGGCTTCTTTTCCTGCCCCGTTGAGTTGAGATTCATCTAATAAAACACTAGGTGAATTTGATAGCACCAAACTTTCTTCGCAAGGAAGATCTTCAGCCTTTACATTAAAAGAGGCACATTCAAGTAGACACATGAGAATTATAAATCTGAAATATTTAAAGCTTCTCATGGAGCCTCTAACTTAATGAAAAATTCAGCCTCAGGACTAAAAAGCTCGAACCCATCTGCCGTAATATTTGTGAAAGCCCAAAGACTGTAAGCTAAATTTTCCTGGGTCATTTTACCTTGAATTAAAGCCTGTAAATCAAATGGTAAATCTTCAAATGTGTAACTTCGACCCTCAATAAACTCTTTACCGCTAGAAATAAATTTTCCATTCTCTATCTTATGTTTACCTACAACACCAGACCCCTCAGATTTAAGAATTAACTCACTCCTTAATCCATCACTAAAAAATGCATCCCATCTTTTAGCTTCCTTTGATACGGACAATAATTGAGCAGCGCCATCAGCTACAACAACACTAGAATCAACTGCGCCCATATTTAACGAATCGCCTGCAGACCTATCGTTAGGATTTAATCGCTTATATTCCTTGATTTTCTCATCCATCAAATATTTTGTGAAATTTAATATATCGGCGCGATGTTCCGGCCTATTATCATCGCCATACCAATGTATCCATTTTTGCAAAATGTCTTTTGTTAAATCTATAATATTTCTTTTTATATAATATAATCCAAGGTGAGTGATTCCAGATTTTAAATCTAATTTCAAAATCAACTCATGAATTAATTCCATTTGAGTTGGAATCTTCCAAATATCTAAATTACTCAAATTCTTTCCCGCTCTATCAAGTGAACTTTTGTAATTCAAAGCATATCCGTGAGAGTGATTCATAAAATTTGCTCTTATGTTATAGATAAATCTCTGAAACTCATCATGATTAATGCTTTTAAACTTCTCTCTTAGTCCTTGTGTAATTCGAGGAATTCTATACTGATCCTTTAAATTTTCCCCATCATTTAAAAACAAAAAATCGACTTTTGCATTGGGATGCGACGGAGGTTGAGAAAACTCAGAAGCGCCCAATCCCAGTGACTCAGTTTCAGTCGAATATTCAGCTAGACTGGAAGCACGAGTTCTCAACCAAAATGAATTATTAAATTCTAAATATCGTGAAACAAAAAAGAGAGCCTTATCGTTTTGTTTTGGCCCCGCTTTTCTATAACCAAAGAAAATTTCCCAGAAGTGAGAGCCCTTCAAAAGAGATCGGGTTTTTAATGAGTAAAAACTCAAATTTGATAGACTTTTAATTCTTAACTCTAAACGATGATTTTCATGAACCAATAGAAACTCAAACATCGAAATTAGCTTTTCAAAATTAGAATCAAGCGCTGCCTCGGATTTCCAACTCTTAAGAATCTCGCTTAACTCATCGATTCTAACCCCTAAAGTTTGAGCCATTTTATCAACGGCTTGAGTATCTCTAAAATCAAATTCATCTTGAAAAAGCATCAATAGTTTTAAAACAGCACCCCGAGCTAAACTTCGTATTTGTTCTTTATCATTCAAAACAGGTAGTATTCTTAATCTTCGGAGAACTTCAGTTTTTCCAACACTATAAACTCCGCCCTTGAGTTCCCAGGCTATTGCTGTGGCTAAAAGTGGTGAATTAAATATCTTTTCATTTTTTACATAAGTGGCAAAGGCAGCTTCTTCACCTTCTCTAGGTGAAGAACTCGCCTGCCCAAAAGATAAAGTTACATTGGAGGCAAGCACTGAACCTCTCCCATTAAGAAGTAAAGCTTCATCGCAAGACGAAGTAGCAGCATCTTCTGCATGAGTGCTTAAATTAAATGCACACACGGCGATAAGAAAAATTTGAAACTTTGAGCCTATAGCCATTTCCAGGGCTTAGACCTACACCATACTACGCGCCGCATCAATAACTTTAGCCCCTTAACCCAATCAATTGTGCGCTAAGAAACGGGCCTGGAAATCTATACATTGCTTTAAAATCAACAACTAGAGCGGCTTGCGGTCAGCGATGTGGCAAATCCCCTAACTTAAGGGGTCGCTCAGGCCGCTCTAGTTGTTGATTTTAAAGCTACTAATAAATTTTGCTTCTAATAAGCCAGGCCCGTTTCTTAGCGCACTATCGACTCAAGTAGGGGAAATAGCTAAATCAGCAACGGTGAAAAAGGTGAAAGCGGAGTCTATTCTTATTTTTTTAGCCAGTTTAATCGTGAACTTAGCCTTCTGCCTTTCTTTAAACGCTCATCACCACACCCAACCCTGCTTTATTAATCTTTTAGACCCAGCTCGAAGCCTAGTGAATCTTGACCCCAGCCTCTATGCCGAAAGATTTCAAAAGCTAGATGCCCCGAACAGACAACAAGTTCTCGATGATATCGCTCAAGATTTAAGCTCAAAAGAAAGACCCATCGCTAAAGACGAGCACAAAAGAAAACTCATTTTCGCACTCCATGTAGCGCTCAACCCCTACGAATTTTTTTCTCAACAAGCAGAGTATCAATCTCCCCTGGAATCCCTTCGCCTTTATCACGAAAAACTATGCCATATCTTAAAATGTCAAAGAGACTCAAAACGCTTCAACATTTTAATTGAGCAAATTAAACTAATTTTCCAAGATCTAAGAACTAAAAATATCTACAACAATTCCACTCTAGTGCTTTTTGGATCTGCGATTGCCGGAAGCTGGCGAGAGCACTCAGACTTAGACATAGCCTTTAGTTATTTTCCGTATCCAGTGAATTCACAAAACCCCACGGTCTCAGACTGGAACCATCGCTTTGCCAATATCAACTCTGCTTATTTCCCAATCGATCGAATTTCCATGATTAGCGAAGCACAATTTTTTTCAAACTATGTGCCGCTTCAAATCGTTATTACGCCTTATTCAGCATATCTAGAAATAAAAGATCTCACTCAGCCTGAAACGCAAAAACTCACTTTTTTATTAAATGATTTTTTAAAATAACGCTTAGTGAGTTTCTTTACTTCGCAGCGTGCGCATTTCCCATAATTGATAACGCTCTTTTGCACCCGTGAATGCATTATTTCTATTATCAAATACTTCAAAATTATTTTTATCTTCAAAAATTTTGAAGAGCTTTTTAAATTCTGTTTTTACTCCGCAATAAGATGGGCGCATATGAAGTTTATTGAAGGCCCTTAAGCCTTTGACGAAATTGGAGATGCCCGAGCTTCCGACGAACTCAAGTTCGCTCATATCAATAACAACTTTAGCCGTTTCATTAGCTCGATAAATGCTTTCAAGATGATCAGCAATGGGCCTGGCACTTCCAAAATCGAGATAACCACTAAGCTCAACTACGGTCACATTTTCCTGCGACGACATTTTGACTTTCATATTCTCCCGCTCCCCCCTTTATTGTGTCAGAGAAGTCGAGTTTTGTGCGTCAAAAATTAAGGGGTCATTTGTTCGTCGCGTCACTTCCTTGCGAGTGATTCATAAGCAGACCTACAATAGTCTAAGTCATGCACATCTCTATCGTAGCCCTACCTATAGGCAATAGTCTGGATCTGAGCCCTAGAGCTAAGTCTAGCTTGGAAAACTCTCAAATCGTACTTTGCGAAGACACTCGAAAATTCAAACAACAGCTCCAACAACTCAACTTAGAATTAACGGCAAAATTTATAAGCTTTCCCGCCTTTAAGGAAAGAGAATGGAACTGGGAACTTTTCTTCAAAGAAAACGCAGAAAAAAACATTGCTCTTGTGAGCGACGCTGGAACTCCGATTATCAACGATCCTGGCGAAGACCTCCTTAGAGAAGCTCATAAGCGAAAAATTCATGTGACCGCCATACCAGGTCCATGCGCTCCCATCACTGCACTTCAATGGAGTGGTGGTTTTGGAGTTCCGTTTTGTTTTGCTGGTTTCACGCCCAAGTCTCAGAAAGAAAAATTTTTCTCAAAAATCGATACCGTTCGCAGCTTTATATTTTTTGATACTCGTCATGAATGTTTAGACACTCTCGAATATTTAATGAAAATTAATTTAGAAAATCGAAAAATATTTATCGCTCGAGAAATGACTAAAAGTCATGAAGAACTCTTTGCCGGAAACGTCAAAGAAGCATTGGACTGGCTTAAACAACTTTTATCAAACAACAAAGGAGTGGGCGAGCTTACAATCGTTCTAGAGGGATTGGGAAGTCTTGAGGCCGCACACAAAAGAAGTCTTGAAGAACTCTTAAAAATCAGATTTGGAAGCGACAAAGAAGCTTCTAAAATCTTATCGGAATTATGTGATGAAAAAACCTCAGACTGTTACGGAGCCATTCAAAAATGGAAAAATTCTTAAAATATCGTTGGCTCTTTGTTTTTTTTATTTTTAACCTTTTTATTTTTTCTTGGCTTTTAAAAAGGCAAGCTTCTTTTAGATTTGAAAAAAATCCCCGCAACACCTTCTTAAACAGAACCCTTTTAAGCTTAGAAAATATTGAAAACTTTATTTACGATTTAAAATTCAAAGACCATCCAGCCCGTGCTCGAGTCGCTGTGGCTAAAATTGACGACAGTTCGTTGCTTAAATTCGGACGTTGGCCTTGGTCGAGGCAAGTCTACAAAAAACTATTAGAAGAACTTTACCAAAAAGGTGCCAAAGTCGTGGCTTTCGACGCCGTATTCTCCGAACCAGAATGGAATAGAGATGACCTCAAACGAAACCTCTCCGTTCCCCTTCCTGGCAAATCCGTAAGTCTTGAACAAGAATTAGGACTCGGCGCTGATAGGGTAGAAAAACTAAGTGAAAATTTAAGTGAAGTGGGCGATCGCTTCTTTTCTGATGCACTACAAAAATATCCGCAAACAGTTTTGGGTTATGTTTGGCTCGAGCAAGACAACTGCCTTGAGCAGCAGCGACAAAGCCCCAATTCACTCATCGATCCCGTTCTTAGCATTCAAACTCAAGCGACAATCTCCGAACTTCCCAGTTTCAAATTAGACACCAAGACCAAAGCTCACCTGATGTCTTGCGTGGTTAGCAACCGATCGAGTTTAGCAGCAGGAGCAAGACGACAGGGTTTTTTCAATTTCGTTCCAGATCGCGATGGAATCTTTCGCCGCTATCCTGGTGTTTTTTTGTGGGCCACAGATTTTCTACCTAAAGAAGATCTCGACTTTTTAAATCCGGAACTTCTCCAACACGGTTCTTACTTTGCTTCACTTGGCCTGCAAGCTCTAGCCAGTTATTGGGATGCTCAAATTAAAGTCATCAGCTCGCAAGACAATGCTGGCGAATTAATCATCAAAGAAATTGTTTTAGAGAAAGAAAAAAAGGAACTCATATCTTTCGAGACCCATCCCGATGCATCCATTTCACTGGGTTATTACGGCCCTCAGAATATCGACAATCCGCCCATTTATGATTTCTCGCTCACTCAAATTCCAGACGATTTAAAAGATTACATTGTATTTATTGGCCCAACATCACTAGGCGTCTATGATTTACGACCTTCTCCAGTCCAAAAAGATATGCGGGGAGTTTATCTTCACGCCACTCTAGCCTCGCAAGCATTAGAATTTGCTGCCAGCGCCAAAGAAGATTTCATTTCTTTTTCTAACTTTAATCAAGAATTCATTCACCTCTTTATATTCACATTAATTTTATTTTTAATCATTTGTTATGTTCCTATGGGTACAGCCATTACAAGCTCTGTCATAGTGGTGGCCATTCAAATTTTTTATGATGTTTGGATTTTTCAAAATCGGCATACGAGCTACCCAACAGCAACTCTCGCCATAGCTTCCTTCGTTATCATAAGCATGGGCCTTCTTTATCGTTACATCACTGAAGAAAGAGAAAAAACTTTCGTTAAAGGAGCCTTCGAAAAATACGTTTCACCAAAACTAGTTAAGACTATTATGAAAGATCCCCAAAACTTGAGTTTAGGAGGGGAGAAACGCCACATGACCGTGCTTTTTACGGATGTTCGAAGTTTCACAAGTATTAGTGAAAAATTAAGCGCCTCTGAACTTTCAAAATTTCTTAACGATTATCTTTCGCCTATGAGCGATATCATTCTTAAATTTGATGGAACCATCGACAAATACATGGGCGATGCCATCATGGCTCTTTTTGGAGCTCCCATTTACTTTGAAGATCATGCAAAAAAAGCTGTGGATAGCGCTCTCGATATGATTTCAGAACTAGAAAAACTCAATGAAGCTTGGAGCCAACTGGGTCTGCCAAGAATTGAAACTGGAATTGGAATCAACACAGGCGACATGAGCGTTGGAAACATGGGCTCTAAGAAAATTTTTTCCTACACAGTTATGGGAGATGCTGTAAACTTAGCTTCACGCATTGAAGGCATCACTAAAGAATATCACGCACGTCTGTTAATCAGCGAATTTACCTTTAAAGAACTTCCTCAAGAATATGCTTGCAGAAAAATTGATAAAGTTCGAGTGAAAGGAAAAGAAGAACCCGT
This sequence comes from uncultured Bacteriovoracaceae bacterium, assembly GCA_964609695.1. Taxonomy (GTDB): domain Bacteria; phylum Bdellovibrionota; class UBA2428; order UBA2428; family UBA2428; genus JAGNHS01. The sequence continues at coordinate 61,064 of CAZSSP010000002.1, read as the reverse complement.
CACTTTATATGAAGTGCTCGCAAAAAATCGCAATCAAGAACTCAATCAACGAATTCAAATTTTCGAAGAGTCTCTTGAGCTCTACCAAAAAATGGATTTTCAAAAAGCACTTGAAGGATTTTCCAAACTTTCCGCCCAAGACCCCGTTTCAGCAGTCTTCGCACAACGCTGCGAGTTATTCGACAAGGCCCCACCTCCCTACGATTGGGACGGTACGTGGACGATGCTCACAAAATAGGTTTAAATTTTTATATGGGTTTGGGAATTGTCCTCAACGAAGAATTTATTAAGAAATTTTCAAAAAAATTTCCTCCAGCAGCGCATCTCACACGAGAGGGCGACACTGGCGACACCATGTTCTTAATCACCGAGGGCAAGGTCAACGTTATCAAAGAAAGCACTCAAGGGGAAAAAGTCATTGCCACTCTTAGTGATGGCGATATTTTTGGTGAAATGGCCATTATGGGGCTCCAAAATCACAGAGCCGCAACTGTTAAATCTGTTACACCCACTACAGTTTTAGAACTCAACAAAGCCGCCTTCACCACTCTTATTCGAAAATCGCCTGAGATTGCCCTAAACGTAATTAAAATTCTTACGGAAAGGCTACGTGACACCAATGGAAGAGTTGCCGCTCTCATGCACGAAAATAAATTCGAAAGACTCTCCGTTTATCTCACTCATTTAGCCAACGACAAAGGCGTTGTTCCTTCAGGTAAACCCTTAGGAAAATGCTTCACATTTGACCTTGGAAACATGTCATCAACCCTAAATCTAGACCCAACTTTTCTACAACAATACATGAGCTTAGCCCGACAAGCTCGTATTATAGGGATTAACGGGGAATGGTGCTGGATTCCCTACCCGGAGTATATTATTCCTTTTGGTAATCTTCTGAGAGAGAGTAAAAAGTAGGGCAAAGTGATCTTGGAAAACAATAGAAAAACTCCGGGTATTAAAAATCCCAAAGACTTAGTCAACAATCCCTTCTCGGCACCGGAAGGTTTTTGGGTTCGTTGTGATAGTTGCGGAAGTATTCTCCAGCACAATAAACTCGAAGAAAATTTCCACGTATGCACTGAATGTCAGCACCATTTTTCGTTAGGGGCCCGCAAACGAATTGAACTTTTATGCGACTCTAATTCCATGAGCGAAAAAGATTCCGACATTGAAGGTCGCGATGTGCTCAATTTCGTAGACTCTAAAAGCTACGGCGAAAGAATGACTGCCTCTCAAAGCAAAACCAATCTCAAAGATGCTTTTGTATCGGCCGAAGCCAAACTGTTTAAGCGACCCATTCAAGTGGGAGCTTTTGATTTTTCATTTATGGGCGGCTCTATGGGAATGGCTGTAGGCGAAAAAATCTCTAGAGTCTTCGATCGTGGCTTTCAAAAAAAACAACCCGTCATTTTAATTCTTTCTAGCGGCGGAGCCCGCATGCATGAGGGAATCTTATCGCTGATGCAAATGGCAAAAACTGTAAACTCCATGAATCGCTTTCGCGATAAAAAACTTCCTTTTATTTCTTTATTTGCACACCCAACCACTGGAGGCGTTGCCGCCTCTTTTGCGTTCTTAGCCGACATTTGTATAGCAGAACCCAAGTCTTTAATCGGATTTGCGGGGCCTAGAGTTATTCAACAAACCATCAACGAAAAGCTGCCTGAGAATTTTCAACGTGCGGAGTTTCTACTAGAGCACGGCATGCTTGACTGCATAGTACCTAGATCGCAACAAAGGGCCTATATCCATCGCATGCTGAGTCTTCTTATAGACTGAGCCAATAGCGATGAGGGGTAAGCTTCAATCAAAGTGCATTCTAAGAACAATAAGTCTTTTCTACTTTTTTTCTCTTCTAAGTTTGGCCCAAGAAAACAAAGAAAACTTTACTTTCACTGCTAAAAAATATCGTTCCAATTTAGACAGTGGAATCACATTTCTCGAGGGAGATGTGCTCATTGAATCTGAGCAACGAAAGCTCAAAGCCCAATACGTTGAAATTCACGGCAAAACTGGAGACATCGTTTGTCGCGAGCAAATGGAATACACACAGGGGCCCATCACTATCAAAGCTGGAGAAGCCGAACTCAACATCAAAAATGGACTTGGAACTTTCAAAAATTCAACGGTTAGAATTACAGATCGTTTGTATTTAGAAGGAAAAGAAATTATTCGCGTTTCCGAAGATGAGTATCGACTTAAACACGGTAAAGTTTCTACTTGCCAAGACTGTCCTCAGTCTTGGAGCTTAGCAGGTTCGCAGATTGATGTTGAAATTGAAGGTTATGCAGAAATCCATCACGCACTTATTCAAATTCTTGATACTCCAGTAGCCTACATTCCCCTAGTTTACTTTCCTGTTAAAACAAAGAGACAATCGGGTGTTCTCATTCCTCAATTCGCAAAAACGGATGACCTAGGTTTTCAAGTTGGAATTCCTTATTTCTGGGCCATTAACGAAAACTCCGACGCCACATTTGAATATCGCCCCATGAGTAAGGGCGGAAATCGTCTTTGGAATGAATTCCGTTACGTTTATTCAGATAGAACTTACGTTTTAGGAAATTGGTCCTACACTCGGAATCAAGAAGTCATTGATGTTCCGCTGGACCGTTGGGGTATGTCTTTTCAAGAACGCTTTCAGTGGACTCCCTACTTAACACAAAGATATTCCGGAGAATGGGCTAGCGACACTCGATACTCACAACATTTTGACAAAGATTTTAGATACACAAGACTTCCGACCTTAGTTCACAATCCTTCACTTCAGTGGATTCGCAATAATCAATATGCACTTATTGAAGCCAAAATTCACACCGACAATCTTCCCCGAAATTTAGAAGCTGGCCAAGATCAAGAAGCCATTCAAAGTGTTCCCGCAATTGATGCCGCCTACCCTTCCTTCGGATTAATTGGCCCTCTAAGAATGAATCTAGAAGCGCAATATTTAACATTGCGTCGTTATGATGAAGAAAAAAAACATAAAGTCAGCCCTATCGACGAAGGAAGTGAATGGATTCGTACTGGCGATCGAATGAGCTTACTCAGCACTCTTAAAGCTCCCATGAGCGCTTCGTATTTTACCTATGAACCCTCTACTGAAATTCGATTCGATCATTATTCCTTCGGCCAACCCGTTGATCCTGGTAGTGCCTCAAGAGCACGATTCTTTTTTAACCAAGAAATTGAATCTGAAGCCTGGCAAGTTTTTAATTTCCCAAACAACACAAGCATGAAAGCTTTAAAGCACACGGTCACACCGAGTTTACGATGGAGTTATGTGCCTCGAGATGCCCTCACCATTCATCCTTTCTTTTTTCAAAAAGATGCACCACGTTTTGATTTGTTTGACCACGATTCACCCGACGCAGCAAAAATTAGCTTAGGCACTCTCAGCGAAGAGCAAAGACTTGGGCATCACCATTTAATGACTCTGGGATTAGGAACAAGAATGGTAGGACGTTATGGCGAAAATAACGATCGCCATTACGAAGAGCATTTCGGCGCCAATGTGAGCCAAGACTATGACCTTCTCGCTATGGGACTGGGTCGATTGTTGTCTTCAGTATTTGCCTCCTATTCCCCTTGGATGATTCGAGCGGAAATGTCTACCAACGTTCACACGTGGCAATCCGATGCCCGCAACGAAATTTCCTACACAATTCCCAGATACAAACTTTATGTTTTTCAAAACATTCGAAAAGAAACAAAAAACTATGGCGGTGGTGGTTACTTAAAAGCCATTGGCCCGCTGTCTTTCACGGCCGATGTGATTTACGACATACTCACCAAACAAATGCAGGAACAAACTTATAATATCGCTTACGAGAGCTCTTCAAAATGCTGGGTTTTCGAACTGGGATTTAACAAAGTTCCCAATCGTCGCGGAAGCTTTTTCCCAAATTTCCGTTTGAGTTATCAAGAACAAGTTAAAAAGCCGCTCAATATTTAGTTTTTTTGAATACTATGAGAAATTAAAGACTAAGTGATTTAAATTAAAACTATTTTACCCTGAGTATTTCCACAAAATAAATAGAACTTTCAGGATCTGAATTTGCTTTTGTTATTTCACTGATTTTTAAATCAGGAATTCTACTAACAATGTCTCTTATAAAATTATCACTATAACCCTTATAAATTGGGGAGATTAAAATACGACCTCCAACCTTTGAAATTCTTTTTAATTCTTCTAAAACTGACTTTAAAAAATCCAGGCTCTTCAAATCTGAATTTAAATTGTATTCAAAAATAGCATAAGTCGAAAAAACAACATCAAATTGCTGAGAGGCTAAATGTGTGTGCAGAGCATCCGCCTGAACAAAATGTCCCTTCCCTATTTTTGAATCCAGTAAAAGTCCGTCAAGTTCATCATGTTTGAGGCCATTATATAAATGCTCCATTTGAAGACTACTTAATGCAATATCCAAACCAAAAGCTTCAACTCCAGCAGCTCGTAGTTCCTCAACAAAGGCACCTCCCCCCATTCCCACATCTAACACTTTCATTCCCTGCAAATTCGCCGGGTTTATTTTTTCGACTCTATAAAAATATTCTAAACCTTCTCGTTTTCTATTCGTTCGATTGTAGCCAGTTGCATAAGTTAACTCCGGTCTTTCAACTATAACTGCATTCCCAATTTGATATTTAGTATCACCATGAATGAGCTCACTATCGTTAGACATCACTTTAACATTTTCAGGCGGAACAAAATTGGCGAGCACAGTATTTGAGGGACCTTGACCAGCAATTTTCGAAAGTTCAGTATCGCACTCTAAATCAATAGCTAATGCACTTGATATGTTTAAAATAAGTACAAATATAGAAAAAAAAATCTTAAAAAACATAGACATTATATAATCGGCTTTGATCCTAATGTTCATTAACATCACCTTTTTAACAACTTAAGCTCTTCTAAAACTAGACTTGCCAAAAGCCCCTAAGCCCTATTAAAAAACTCCTCATTCCGACGTGCTCGCTTAGCTCAGTTGGTTAGAGTACTTCCTTGACATGGAAGGGGTCGGCAGTTCGAGTCTGCCAGCGAGTACCATTTTTTAAGTCTCAGAAATCATTAAAAACCAATATTTTATTAATCATTAAACAAGGCCAGGAGATACTACTCTAAGGACTTGATTTTCATTGGTTAAGATCTTGTTAAATCTGTTCTTGATTTTTAATTTTAACTCCTAAAATTGCCGATAAATCTTGGATGAAAGCATGGAGAAGTCACTTGCTAATAGGATCAAAACTTCTCATGTTTTTTTCCTCATTGTTCATCATTGATTTTGGTTTTGCCTCTACGATTACAAATGGATGTGGGATATTTGGAAAACTAATAAGAAAGCCTTCTCAACCAGCGATTGTCGATTCGTTAAGCCTAGAAGAGTTGCGCTTTCAGATTCCGAGGCCCCCGGCCGCATTAAAGAAATGGGCCCTCAATGATCCAAATATCAAATTGGTATCTGAGCAATTTAAAGAAGGTGAGGGGTTGGTATTTTTTCTCGAGAATCTACAACAAAATGGTCGCCTTATTGGAAGTAAAAAAGGTGAAGGGAAGGCTTCTTTGCAAACTGAATTGGAGCTAAAGGAAATTTTTCCAAAAGCTATTTTTCGATACGGAGCGGAAAAAGCTACCGAAAATATATCTTTTTTAGAAGCCACTCCTCATCTTAAAAAAATAGCAATGAAATTTACTGACGCCGCCGAAGATACGGGAGAAAGAAAAATTGTCAGACAAGTTCACGAAATGAAATTTGATCCTCATCTCAATAAAAATCAACTAACGCTTGAGATGGCATTTCGTAAAATGGCTCGCACGAAGTCCTTTGAGAATTCGGAGCAGCTCATGCAAGCATTCGGCATTAACTCCTCCGACTTCTGCTCACATTATTATCTCTTTTTTTTTAGATTGACCGGCGATTCAGGTGATCGCTTTGACCGATATTTCGAAACACATCAAAAAGGCCCCTATTTTGAAGATTTATTGGCAAAAACAATCCTTAGGCCAGGGTATCCACTACAAGATTTTGTTTTTGTTAGCACAAATAGGGAATGGGATAATTATAGTCGTGAACTTTACATAAAATCAAAGGCACCAGAACTTGTGAAAAATTTTAGCAAGGTCGTTTTGCTTAGTACCTTAAACGAAGGTGCACTAGGAAAGTTGCATGTTAAAGGGTCAAAGCCTATTTTAATTATAAACGACGTTGCAGGCGCTAAGAGTCCCATAGATGCAGCAATTTCTAATGCCCACTCAAGCACAATTGTAGCTGGACCCTTAAATGGGTTCGAATCAAGAATCGAAGGTGTTCCAACAGTTTGGCTAAATGATAAGGAGCTCACAGAAAAATTTTCTCACCCTAAGATCATGATACGTTACGAAGAGTTAGCTTCACAAATGGGAATTGGCTTCACCCAAAACATTGATGAATTGGGTCAAAAAATCGATCAAGTTCAGGTTCAGAAAAAATCAAAAGAAGAAATAATATCTGAGACCTCCTGGCATACTTGGGTTGCGCACTTAGGTTATTGGCTTCGCGAAGCTATCAATCCTTAGGATCTTTCGTTAACGCCAATTTTTTGACCTGAGGAATAATGATTAAAGGCCTCTTAAGCATAGAAAAATGGTACTAGAGATCTGTTAAACTGAATGTGAGTACTCCGCTTTATAAGAATGAAAAATTTAAAACATATCGACACTAGAATTTTTCGTCGACTTTCACTTGCTGTTGTTTTTTGTGCCCTTTTGTTGCAAGTCCCTGGGGCGAAAGCCTCGGAATCTCCTTCTATCAAAGACATTTGTGGAACTATTCTGCGTTTCTTACCAATAACTCGAAGTATAGTCGAAAAACTAACGAGACCAGCAAATACGCCTCGATTTCAAAAGTTATCACGAATAGAAAACCCTCCAGAAATTGATCTCATCGAAATGAGAAAACTTTATTTACGAGACAGCGCAGCTATGCTGACACTCCTCAAATCAAAGTACAAAATAACAGTTTTACTCAGCGACACTAACATGACTCATCGAGAAATGATGAAAGCACCACTTATCAGCAACTGGCCAAGTTTTTGGCAATATTTTAACACTCCGTTTGTGCAAAGAAAAAAAATTGCTGATGCTCAAAAATTTTATCAAGAAATATTCAACGCAAATCCATGGCTCGGAGTATACTTTGCTCCCCATTCCCCAATCCCAACAGATAAAGACATAATATTTGCCATAGACAGACCGTTCGGAGATCAACATGTGATTTTAATTCCACAACATGCTTCTCGCATAGTTATTTTGCACGAATTTTTGCATTCGCGAATTGCCTCTCACAGAACTCAGGCAACAGGCGATAAAATTCCTCGCCGAGTGAGACTACTCATTGACGCTTTAGAAGGAGATTTGAATCAACTTGAAAGCCAAATGATAAAAGTTGTGCGAGATCATTATGATGAAGAACTTGCCCTCGATGAGTGGATGCTTAACAATCGAGTGGCTTTGAAATTTTCTAATCTTGATACGAATTGGTTGCTCACTCGTTATTGGTCCCATCCTAAACAAATGAGAAGCGAAGATCATGGTGGTTTAATTAGCAATACATTAGTTCAAGAATATGAGCAAAGTCTTATCCGCTTCATAAAGCAAGACCCAGCACTATTAGAAGCGTCTCTTCATCTTGGCTTCATTAAGGCAAAAGAGAAAAAAGAGTGACAATCCTACTAGTTTAAAAAGCCCAATTTAAAATTTTTAGTAACAAATCTTGCCCTTGAGGCGATCAAAGAGTCCAAGCAATCGCTCGATAAGAAGAGAAAATTATTCCTCAACCCACCCAGCTTTTGGAACGACAGTGTCCTCAGATTTTAGTGGGCTCGAATTTTTCTGTAATTCTCTATCCACTTGATTCGAAGTGGATTCAATTCCCTCCTTTTGATTTCCATGACTTTGAGGAGGCAAAACATTTTGAGTGGGAACTATTTCAATGAGTGGTTGGTTATTATTTCGAGGATTAGAAATGCCAGCCAAAGGATCAAGCGATTGTCCCTGCAAACCCATCACTTCTTGAATTCTCTCAGCTAAGGGTGCATTAACCCATTGATAACTCCCAACGGAATCAAAATGCTCTTCGTCTGGCTCACCTTCTTGGAAAGATTTTCTTTTCCCTTCTACTTGAGCCACTATTGAGTATCGAGGCCCATATCGAGGCTCCTCTGGTCGATCATTTACAAAGTCAATAATAGTGGGCAAGGCTAACTGCAGATAAGTTTCCTTGCACCCCCAAGGCATTCCTCTACTATAGGTTTCAAGACCTGGATCTAAATAAGGAGCCTCAGTGTGTTTTAACAGAAAATACATTGCCAAATGATTTGAAAGCGCCAACACACAACGATCACTCATTGTTAAAAGGCCCTCAACACCCAAACGCGAAGCCATAATTTTCAAGCGATGCGCCACCCATCTTGAAATATATTCCAGTTGTTGTGCTTGAGTTATATAACCGTTTTGGACTGCGCCTCTTTTAAGTTCCCATCGAGTTAAAAATAAATAAGTTGGAGAAATTCTAAATTCTAATTGAAATTGGCCCTTATGAAATTGTCCGGGTCCAGGGCTTGTACTTAAACGTAAACGATCCAGCATTTCCGCTAAACCTGTTTGGGTCACTCCCTCTCGGGGAAATTCATTGTAGTAACTTATAATATCGGGTCCCAATTTAGAACGTAGGGCTGCAGTCATTCGGTGCACACTATCTGTGTTAAAGTTTTTGTCGCTGTAATCGAATTTATATATAGTTTCGGCATAACTATCTATAAGACGACCGCTGGGATCAAAACCCACATGAGTGCTAAGATCTTCGACAGAAGATTCACGCCTAATTCCAAATGGGCCCTGAGAATCTTTTCGGGCTTGTTCCGATATCACTAATTGCGACTGCCCCTCGGAATGAGTCACTGAATTTGATTGGCTATTAAAAGAACCCAATTTAAACAAAGCATTAATACCTACCCTCCAGCCGGAATCCTTATAGGATCGCTCAGACGACATTGTTACATTTTGCACAACACCGGAGTTAGGATCTTGAGATAGAAGTTTTGAAGACTCAAATCCAGGTGAGAATATATCCTCGATAAGAGACGACGAGCCAGTTGCCGAAACTTTTCTCATCACCTTTAAATCAACCATAGGACCTGCACCCTTAAGAGCATCAGTTAAAGCTCTTTGAGAATCGGGTTTACTCAAATCGTAACTATAATCAAAAATTGTCTGAACCCCATCTCCACTTCTAGCAAAATCTAACTGAAGAGGTTGACCCAGAAGTTTTCCAGTAACTTTAGATGTGATTTTTGATAAAGCTTTTTTAGAAGCTTTATCTCCATATTTATTACCTGTAGTCGTATAAGATTCTTCATCTGTAAGTAAAAGTTTCAACCCGGTACTAATACCAAAATTGACGGAATCTTCTTTAGCCGCAATCAATTGCACACGAGCCATATTAGGAGACTCGGGACTACGACTTATCAGCATGTCGTATTTAGCATCCATACTGATACTCGCTGAAGCACTTATGACATCAGATAATGTCACAATATCTAAAGTGTCCTTTAGTACACTTGAAAGCATCGATAGAGTGTATCCCTTACCAAGAGAGACTCTAGTTCGAGCTGGAATATGCACAATGGTTCCCACTGGAATTTTTTCTCTCACATCAAATCCTGATTTTGGTAAATGTGTTAGGGGATTGAGCGGCCAATCCAAAATTGATTTCAAAAATTGAGGCTCATATCTTCGATAAAAACTCACACCCCTCTCAACATCCACACTGATTCCCACAGGGAGTGTTGCACTCGTGATATCGTTCAAAACTGAAGTTAAATTAATGCTGGGATTAATTCGCCAATGTTCTTTTCGAATGGCAAACTTAGAATCAGGGCTTGGAGATCTTCCAGCCGCGATCGAGGCCACGGCGCCAAAAATTGGATCTCCCTTTAAAAGATCAACTCTTTGAGTTTCGCTGAAATCAATATCTTCGGCTTTATCAGACACCCAAGACAGGGGTGATGCCGACAATTCTTTTAAAAAAATTAGAAAAATGCCCAAAAACAAAACCCTCAAATAAAGCTTAAAATTATAGCTAGGCACATCTAGTTTTCGGCATAGGCTAAAACATTCTTTACGTAACCCAACACTCGTCAAATTGATCGAATATTAATTTGGAGTTAATTTTATTTTTTGAGTCCAGTTGTATTGACCACACCCGATGCTGAAGCAGCAGCTCAAGGCATTCGTGAAAACGATACGCTTTGCTTAAAAGGGCGTTATCTTAACAATTCTGGTGGGCGAAGCTTTTTTGCTCATTGACTTCGAAAAGAATAGCTCTAAAGTCACAGATTTCGGCTCTTAGCGACACACTTTTAAGCTGTTTTTATTCAGGACTTTCCATTTTTTAGAGCAAGCTTTATAGTGATGCGCATGGAAAGTAACCCAACGCGACAATGGTTTGTTTACGACAAAGAACGTGAACAAGGTCCATTTAATGAAGCCGAACTCAGCCAAAAAATTAAATCTCAAGAATTTGGATTTGAGGCTTATGTCTACACTGAAGGCATGTCGGACTGGGCCCTTATTAAAGATACCCCTGTGCTTTTAGAAAGCGTTGGCGCAACTAAGCCCGAAGTTTCTTTAGAGACAGCTGCCCCAGCCGAAAAAATTCCTGAAGTCCAGGAAACCATCAATCCAACGTCTCAGAGCGCAAACGAAAGCGCAGTCTCCGAAGTTCCCGAAGCAAAAAGCCCCGAAGAAACTATAGCGGAAATTGAAAATCTTCAAAAACAAAGCCAAGAAAATCTCATTAAGAAAAAATCAAATTTAGGAATGATTAAAATTCTTGTGGGGGCCTTAGCTGTAGCCGCATTGTTTTTTGCTTTTTACGACAATAGAGCTGTTCTTCAAAAAAACCTTCAATCAAACGACACCGAAAGCAATTCAAATACTGAAGATCAAGGCGAAATTAAAAAAGGTCCAAGCAGTGATTGGGAAAAACTCAGAAACTTTAGACTTGAAAGCACCGTTCAAGGCCCATCATTTATGCTGAACTCAGATAAATTCAGTGGAGACTTCCCTATTATTCATGGTGCACTTTCTCCCCTTCTCCCATACGACACAATTAAGGCTGCATTGTTTCCAGACACCACTAAGACCATTATGCCAGTTCCATTTGTTCATCTTTTTAAAGTGGCTGTTCAAGATGGTTTTTTTGTCATAGGCCCCCTTCAAAACAAAGCTCAAAACCTCACCCCTGGTCGATACAGATTGCTCTTGGCCTTTGAAGGGAATTTTTTAGGTGAAGCCTCCTTTGAAATTGAGCACTGGCCTACACAGCCCCGACTCGTTGAAATTGAAAAAACTCTATTCTCCGAAAGACGAGAACTCGCACAAAAAGAAAAAGATAGTTTAAACAAAAAATATTCAGAAATTGGCCAAGCCCTCGAACAGATTAAAAGCATAGATGCTCAAATGGAAAAATCAGCAAAAACAAAAGCTGTATGGGCTGAAAAAGCAGATCATTGGGAAAACACTTTAAATAAAGCCACACAAGATCAAGAAAAAATACTTTCTGGCCCCATGTTTTACCCTGTGCTCCAACAAGCTATCTATCAATTGCTTCAAGACATAAGTTCATTAGCTAGTTCCTACAAAGACAAGCATTTGGGTCTTAACAAAAAAGCAATTTCACAAAAAACTGTGACCGAACTTTTAACAAGAATTCAAAACAATCAAAATGAATTTCAAAAAGCCTTCCAATCTTCTACCATTGAAAATGAATCTTTAAGCATTCAAATTGATAAAGACATTGTGAAAAAACAACTTTTGGAGACCTGGTGAAAAAACAAAAAAACAATGAAGTTAGTATTCGAGAAGCTCCCGCAGTCTACGTAGGAATGGGCCCATGCGGCCTGGCCTCATTGGCTCTTGAATCCAACGAATCCTGCCTTTTTCTTGAATCCGAACACACTCATCTGGGACGAGCTTCTGAAGCCGCCCTTCACATTGTAGATGCTAATCTTACGAGCACTTTATTGGCGCCCTCGCCCACTCTCGAAAGTCCGCTGATTCGCTGGGAACGTCAATGGGTGAGTCCGGAGAATGTCGACTGGAAAGATGCTGAGTGGAGCCAAGAACTCCCTCAATGGAAATTCTATTTTCAAGGACCCAAAAAAATTGCTCTCTGGAATAAGGAACTTATTTCTCAGTTAAATTCAAAAATCACTTATTCCTCACCCGTAAGTTCTCTTGTCAAAAGTGAAGACAAATGGACTTTACACACACCTAAAGAAGAAATCATAACTCCTAAAATCATCTGGGGTGCAGGAATTAGAGCTTTTCAAAATGCTTTTGGAAAAATTGAATCTCAAGAGTTTTTGCAAGCCAATCCAAATTTTAACGACGACACACGTGAATTTCTCGGTGGCATCGCACTCACATGGACTTTTCCCAAAGCGCCCACATTTGTAGAAGCTTTTCCCGAAAAGCATCTTTGGGGACTTCCCGTTAAACACGATAAAAAATATTATTTAAGCCTCGGCGCGATTCACCAAGACGATAAAGGCTTTCACATTTCAACAATCACTTATTTGCCCGATGAAATTGTACAAAATCCTAAGGAGCTCACTTCATTTCATAAATCTTTAAAGCGATCCCTAAAGGCTCAACTTGACGAAGCTCAAGAACCCTTTCAACATGAAACCCTAGTCCACAATCCACATCTCCTAGGGCACACACTAGGCCTACATTGGGTTTTTAAAGATGATCATAACGGCATCCATTTTATTGGCGATGAAACTCATAGAGCGGCTTCTAAGAACATCTGGGGTTTGAATTCTTTAGATTTATTATAATTCGCCAATGCTTTGACGTTGATCGATAATTTTCACTGCGAATTTTTAATATTTGGTTAAGTTTTTAATCGAAGCTTCCGAACTTAATAAAGTCGGAGGAAAAATGGGCAACGATGACAACTTAATCAAACTCCAAGATAAGCGTGAAGAAAAACAAGAAACCATTCGTCGTGAATACGAACGATATCTTTTTAATAAAATTCTAGGTTGTTACACTGTAGTTCAAAAACTGGGTATGCGATCCATGGAGCTTGCTGATATTTCAAAGTCAGGAATAAGTTTTAGAATGTCATCTTCTGAAAGTTTGTTTGCTCCCGACGAAGAACTTGATATCCGATTTTATTTCTCAAACAAAAGCTATCTTGACTGCAAAGTTAAAGTTATCCGAACTCAAAAAATGCAAGGCTTCACTGGAGCTGAGTATCAATATGGTTGTGAGTTCGACAAAAGCACTCAGAGTTATGAAGCCGTCGAGAAATTTGTGGATTTCATTGAATGCTTCTCAAAAAATGCCAAAGAAGATCGCGGCGACAAACCCATTCTCTACTTTTGAGAAATAATAGTTAGAGCTTAGTTCACTGCGCCATAAGTCGCGCTTTGGCGATTTGTCTTCCCAAGACTCCTTCGACTAAAAGAGTTCCATGCTTGGAATTTTCCTATCCATTATCCTTAGTTTATCCACCGCCTGCAGCAGTCTTGCTCAAAACAAAGAGCCTCATTTTGACTGGGACAAAGTCACGCAAGAACTTGAAGGCCAAGGCCTTGAAGGCGAAATTCACGCTGTAGTACCCGATCGAAAACTTGTTGTTTTTACCTTAAGAGATCCCAAAGATTTTTTTCACTTTGTTCACATTTCACTAGTCACTAGAAAAGAAGATGTTCGCCAAAAACTTTCTGCGAGCACTCGCCATGATAAAGTTCGAATTAAGGGTCACTTTTTAAAAGTGGATGCTCCTCAAAAACACATTTCAGTCGATGAAATTGAAACTCTAAAAAAATACACTTCTGAATACCCTAGTGAGCACTATCAATACCAAGCTCAAATCCCCGCCGAATTGAAAGACAAACACGAAGCACTTTTCTTGGTTCATGCCGTGCACGATCATGGCCACATCTTAGTCTTGGAATATAAAGACCAAATCATTCCAGTTTTTATCAGAAACAGCCAACTCTCTGAAAATCTCTATCGCAATGATATTATTAGATTAAAGTTTGATATTCAGGAAAAGCCAGGCAACCCTACCCACTTGGAAGCCAGAGAAAGCGATCCCCAAGCTCTCGTCCAAGAAGATTCTTTGTTAGCCCAACACGATGTCGAAAGAACTATCGAAGGAAAGCTTGTGCTCTTTCCCAAAAGCCCCCAAGTCGCGTTTAACGTATTTGCAGTTGAGCAATTTGACGAAAAGTCCTCTACCAGACGCACATACACCCTCGTCAACTTCGATGATCAAGATCTATTTGCTCAAATAAGAGCCCTTGCCCAAGCCGCTTGGGACAAAGATTCTAAAAATTATCACAATGGACGCAATAAATTGGTTCACAACAGCATCAATGTTCGTGTAAAAGGCAGGATCAATGTTGTTGATCCAAACCAAGCAAATCCACAGGTCAGAATTTCGGAGCTTAAAAATTTCGAAATTATCCGTTAATGTTTCTAAATATATAAAGTGATTGAGTGAAATTATGAGTATCCCAGCGCACAAAGAATTGCGAAATATTGCCATTATTGCCCACGTCGACCATGGCAAAACCACCCTTGTCGACGCCCTTTTGCAACAAGCAGGAACCTTTGCTTCCCATGAAAACGTGGCTGAAAGAATGATGGACTCCATGGATTTGGAGCGCGAACGTGGAATCACTATTGCAGCCAAAAACACTGCCATTTATTACAAAGATTACAAAATTAACATTGTCGATACGCCAGGACACTCTGACTTTGGTGGAGAAGTAGAGCGTATTCTTTCTATGGTCGACGGAGCCATTGTTCTCGTGGATGCTGCCGAAGGCCCTCTTCCACAAACTCGATTCGTACTTCAAAAAGCGCTTCAAAAAGGCATCAAGTTCTTTGTACTCGTCAACAAAGTTGACCGCAAAGATGCTCGCCCTCAAGAAGTGATCAACGCTGTATTCAACCTTCTTATTGAACTTGGCGCTCCCGACGAGCAGTGCGATTTCCAATATGTTTATGCTGTAGCTCGCGAAGGAAAAGCTTTCGCCAAACTTGAAGATTGGCAGAACACAAAGGATATTCGTTTAATTTTCGATAAGATTATTGAACTTCTTCCTCCTCCAAAATTACCAACACACGACAAAGCTCAAATGCTTGTCGCCAACCTCACTCACTCTGATTATTTCGGAAGATTAGCCATCGGACGTTTGAATTCTGGAAAACTTCAAAAGGGACAGCTTATGTCTGTCATTTCAGAAAACGAAGCCGGAGAAAATGTTGCTAAACAATTTAAAATTCAACATCTCTTCACTTATTGGGGACTCAAACAATATCCTGTCGATGAAATCAAAGCTGGAGACATCGCTGTTATCGGCGGTATGGATGAATGCGCACTCGGCGACTCGATAGTTGAAATGCCCACTGGCCAAACGCCCAGAGAAGAAAGGTGGGATCCAGTTTCTCTCGCCCTTCCAAGATTGCGTGTTGATCCCCCTACCCTTCGAGTTGAATGGTATGTCAACAACTCTCCTCTTGCTGGTCGAGAAGGTGAGCACGTCACTAGTCGTAAATTGAGAGAACGACTTGAAAAAGAAATTCTTCTTAATCCTTCATTGAAATTAGAAATCGATGATGGCGTTCAAGATTGCTTCAAACTTATGGGGCGAGGCGAACTTCAAATGGCCATCTTAGCTGAAACCATGCGCCGTGAAGGTTACGAAATGTCGATGGGAATGCCACAAATTCTCTTAAGAGAAATTGATGGAGTGACTCAAGAACCAATGGAATTAGCCATTCTCGACATTCCCGTATTCTCTCAAGGAAGCATCACTCAAATGTTTCAAGTGCGAAAGGGACTTTTACAAAACATCATCCCCATTGGTGATGATCGTTTGCGACTTGAATTCTTAATCCCAACTCGTGGTTTGATTGGTCTTCGCTCAAGATTTCTCACCGAAACAAAAGGTGAAGGACTCTTCAACATTCAATCTGCTGGATATGAGCCGATGAAAGGCGAAATCGAACATCGCAAAAACGGTTGCTTAGTGAGCGATCGCGATGGCGAGAGCAATACATATGCACTTGATAAAACTCAAGAACGCGGAGTTCTCTTTATCGGAACTGCAGTTCAAGTTTACGAAGGAATGATTGTTGGAGAAAACGCCAAAGAAAACGATCTTTGGGTTAACGTTGTTCGAACCAAACAGCTCACCAACTTCCGAACAGTTAACAAAGACGAAGCTATGGTGCTAAGCCCACCGCGAGTTGTTACTATCGAGGGTGGACTTGAGTGGATTCGAGGCGATGAATTGCTTGAAATCACTCCCAAGAACATCCGATTGCGCAAACGTAACTTAAAACAAACTAGATAAAATATATCTTTTTGTTCGCATTTACGGTTTATAAACTTCGTCAAAATAAGGGAAGTGCTTTAAAGTTTCTCCAAGTATATTTCTGACTTGGCTGGAATTTAACGCCTTTCCTTTTAATACGAATTGAGTTCTAGCTAGAAATTTAGGATGCGCTAAAAGTAATCTCAATTCAGATTCGGAAAAGCCCTCAAGGATTGCTTTCGGATTGGGACTTAAAATAAATTTCAAAGTTTTAACAGAAGTTAAATCTTCCGCACTCACACTAATGGTTGAATGATTTAAAAATCGATGTCCCTTGAAGTCATCTAGAAAAAACACAAAGAGTGGTCCCTCGTGTTTTTTGATCTTAGCAATTTCTATTGTCTTCTCAGCAGCAACAAAGGCGTTATAAATAGGATCCGCAAAGGAGTTCCCCTCAAAATGACCGTTATTAAACCAAACGGCTGGGGGGAGAAGTTTTTTATCACCTAAAGATTGCGAATAATCGAAGCTTCGCAGACTTAAAGCTTCCGCACTAAAAAAATACAAATCGGGTGATGTCGCTTTTGCTTGTCTTAATAAATGTGGGGGAAATTCATAAAAACCAAAACTCAATGCAAAATCCTCTTCAAAAGGATCAACACGAGACATCTGACCCAACCATCGATCGTAGGGCCGATCTTCTCTTAGATTATAAAAATAATGAATTTCTTCTAATAATGACTGACACTCAAAATTATTTGCGTATGAGATTTGAAAGCAACAAACAAGAATTGCAACAAAGAATATTCTGTTAGCAATTCTCATCACTCAATCATACTACAAGGCTTAATTCTTATGTTTAACGAATCTCAGCCAAAAAACTGCGGAGGAAATCCGTTTGAGCTTTTTGGTTAAGAACTTCTACAAGTGCCTTGTGACGTAATTTATCAATCATGTCTGGGGAATTACGTAAGGGAAAATTATTTTCGTGTTCAAACACAAGAGCCTCTAAAAGGTCTTCATGTTTTTGTTGTCCGTAATATGATAACCATCGTTGGTAGAGTTTTTGTTCTTCTTGACGACGCTTTAACTCTTCGAAAGAAACTACGTTGTTCATTTCAGCTCCATTCTCGTAACACGCAACACAACGGGGATATTATACTAAACATGACGCATATGGTCAAACAATTTATTCCTGATTTAAATCTATTGTGCGCGAAGAAACGGGCCTGGAGCTTTACAGTCGAAAGCTACAAGTTCCTTTAAATTCAAACACTAGAGCATCTTGGGGTGAACGAGGGGCAGAGCCCCGAGTTTCAGGGGTCGCCCAAGCCGCTCTAGTGTTTGAATTTAAAAGAACTTATGAATTTCCAGGCCCGTTTCTTCGCGCACTACCGAACAAGAAAGGGGTGGCCGTCGGGTTTATGAGGCTTTAAATCCCAATCCTTAAGCTCGAGTGCAGAAAAGGAATCTAAAGGGTTTTGCGCTTCAGGGAAAATAAAGCCTTTGGCCTTACCCGCACTCACTAAAAAGCTCTGGGCCCAAAAGCCCCCAAACTTATTCCCCCTTAATATGAAATTATTAGCTGAAATTACGAAATATCCATAATCAGGGTCATATCCCTCAAGGTAGAGATTATTGTTTTCCCTATAAGAGCCATAAGCCACAACAAGATGCCCCGTAGATTTTCCAATATAATTTAACTTCAAGATTGGAAAATATCCTTGTTTAATTGCCCTGGGTATAGATTCCGTATTGGCATCAATAACACGAACATTCATTCCATAATTTCGCGCCACTCGATCAGAGTATCCCGGAATATCGCAGGCCTCAGAACTCGAGGTCCAAAAGCCACAACAATCTCGACCTAAGGCTTCACTCACAATTTTGCATTGATCCTTGTTCTCATACCCAAAGTGTTTACGAGCCATTTTCACCACAGCCGCCCAACACCAATTGGACTCTTCTTGCTCTTCGGCCTGAAAATTAGAAAGTCTGATTTGATCGCTTTTTCCATCAGCCCATAAATTCGAAGCTAAAATTAAAAAGGAAATCAAAATAAAATTACGACATAAACGAGAACTCAACATGACTGCACTCCAACTGTTTTAAATAAAATTTAAAATTAGAATAGGGACTTTGATTTATTCACAACCCATTCTTAAATGGAGAGGATTTCCTCGGTGACTCAAACCTTCAAATTCAGAATAAAAGCCATCGATTCCATCAACAACTGTAATCATGATTGTTAAATTAAAGCCATCACCCTTCCATTCCATAGGGGCGCCAGGAGCAGGATTGACTCTTTCAACTTCACTAACTTTAATCGCTGGGCGAAGAATTCGTTCACGGCCAGTAAACACATTATACTCACTTAAAGTGGCTTGATGCCCTACAACTTCAGGAACTGCATTTTCATTGTATTTAACCAATTTAGAAATCTTGATTCGATAATTCCAAATATTTCGATCTTCTTTGCAAGTCCAAATTTTTTCAACTTTGACAACGCCTTCCGAAGCTTGAAGCAAGCCAGCACTGAACATGACAGAACAAATGACACCTAAAAGTTTATTCATGATTTTCCTCCCGAGAAGACTTCAGCTGAGCTGAAAAACCCCTACTGATATTGAAAAATCATAGGGCTCTATTTTCTGTCAAATATTTCTTTTGAAATAATGAGTCGTTGAATTTGACTCGTACCCTCATAGATTTGGAAAATCTTAGAGTCGCGATAAAGTTTTTCAACGGGATACTCTTCGTTGTAACCATAGCCGCCATGCACCTGAACAGCATCGGTACAAACCTTATTACACATATCCGCAGCAAAAGCTTTGGCCATAGCCGCATACATAGTGTTGCGACGACCTTGATCAATTTCATAAGCCGCTTTCCACACCAATAAACGAGCAGCTTCTATGTTCATAGCCATTTCGGCAATCATAAAACTAATGGCTTGGTGTTTATAAATTGGAACTCCAAATGACTTTCTTTCCTCGGCATATTTTTTCGCAAATTGAAAAGCTGCACGAGCCACACCCACAGCACCCGCAGCCACTGGAGGACGAGTATGATCAAAAGCGGCCATCGCGATTTTAAAACCTTCGCCCTCTTGTCCCAATCTATATTTTGAAGGCACTTTTACATCTGTAAACGAAAGTCCTCGAGTGTCAGAACATCTCTGTCCGAGATTGACTTCTTTTTTACCGACTTCAATACCAGGCGAAGAACGAGGAACAATAAAACCTGTCATCCCTTTAACACCTTTTGTTGGATCGGTGTAAGCCAAAACAAAATACCAAGTGGCCACTGAAGCATTAGTAATCCACATTTTGGAACCGTTAATTATATAATCATCGCCCACTTTTTTTGCAGTGGTTTTAATTCCTTGAACATCAGAACCTGCACCCGGCTCAGTCACACCATAAGCCGCCAACTGAAACTCTTGAGTCATGGGCTCTAAAAATTCCTTTTTCTGAGCATCACTTCCCGCCACAATCACGGGAGCTTGGGCCAATGAATTAGCCTCAAGTGCTGTGTAGATTCCGCTGCACGCACATGAAAGTTCTTCAGCAATAATACAACCATCCAATGTGCCCAAACCAAGACCACCAAAATCTTGAGATATGTGAGTGTTCATCAGACCTAACTCAAATGCCTTCTTGAGCACAGGTGTAGGATATTCCATCGTGTGATCATAATGGGCTGCTACGGGTGCCATTTCCTTCTCAGCAAATTGCTTAGCTAATTCTTGAAGGGCTTTTTGGTCGTCTGATAATTCAAATCCAATCATGCTCACGATTAAATCACTAAGCACTATGATTCACAACGCGACAGCTCAGCGTGTAGATGAATTTTTCATTTTTTAATTTTAAATAGGGTTAATAAATTTAAAGCACGACGCGCAATACCTGTCACAACATCACTTTACCTGTAACTACATAAAGCATTGGCCTAAAACCACTAGGATCGGAACTATCCTTTACATATTTAAATAAAACATCAAGAGTTACTCTTGGCGGGCGATCATCAAAAAAAGCATCGTTAGTGCCTAAATACACCCAACTGCCATCTTTCAGTTGATTAATTTTTCTGAGTTTTTCAAATTCTTCTATTTTTTTTAAAAAAGCCCCCATAGAAGAATGCTTTAGCATGTTGAAAATCGGAAATGATTCACCCAATAAAAAAAAGGTATAACCTGCTCCGATTGACGTTAACACCATGCTAGTTAGAGGTACAAGGTGCCAATATTGATTGGCCGCCAAGACTGCTATAATTCCCAAATGTTTTGCAATCATCCGTTTTAAAAAATAACCGAAATCCCTATCATTTAATTCTCGTGAGTTAGCCAAAAAATCTAAGGTCTCTGCAATCTCATCTTTGCTACGAAGTGTGGTTGACTTGTAATCAAACAAACGAAACCCTATATCGGGATTAAATGCATCATCTAAAATTCTTAGAATTCTATTTGAAGTTTCGTTGAGCCTTTCTATTTGCTCCGCCCTTTTTAAAAGATCTTTGAGGGATGCTTGGTCTTTAATTGGTTTTGAAACATTTTCTAAATCCAAACTACTGCTAAGAACTCTATTGCGGAAATATAAATTTTGGTTTGTGGGAAGTATAAGAAGTAATTTTTCCAGTTCAGCTACGGCCTCATCAAATTCCCCCTTATTCCCGAGACTTGCTGAATGACTTGTTAAACCCAATGCCATTTCGCATAAGGGGGTAGCAGACAATGAAAACGAAAGACTCAAAGAAAGAAGAGGAAGCCACCATGAAAAGAATTTAAGATTTTGCATTCTTAGAGTGCCGAATCTATCACTCAAGACGCCATGCGTCAAGTAGCTATATTTATTACAAAGAACCAATAAGCTCTAATTCATGCTTCCATTGGTATTCGAGCCATGGGCTAACCCGCCCTTTGATTTTTTCTATGGCGCCTTGGTAGTTTATTATCGCGCCCTTGTAATCACCTTCTCGAGCCATTTTCACAGCCTCTCGCCGTAAACCATGCGCCTCTAAAATAGACTGATAGGCATCACAGCGACTCGCTTGCCCTAGCAATCGAGTTCGTAATTGTGACCATGCTTTCAAACCTCCGCCCTGATCAGTGTGCATCAAACACTCTCCAAAACTAGACCCAGGCAATGAAGCTGAGAGTCTCGCCGCCTCCGAACTCGCCGGCCCTCTCATCGAATAATCTTTAGTGGGAACTACGTAATCTAAAAATCCGAGAAGTGCATGCCCCATCTCATGGGCAAAAACATACTCTCCTATAAAACGACTCGCCTCGTGAGCCTCGCTAATTTTCCATTCCGTCATGGCACGATAAGTAGAAAGAAGAACTAAACCCGGATGACCTAAACCCGACACTAAGCCACTCTCACTTAAATGTTTGGTCTCAACTTTTTTGGACTCAGGACCTCGAAGCCAAATTGGAAAATTACTCATGTAAACTTTTAAGTCGGCATAGGGTTCAGTTTTCCACTGCCTCATTAAATCGCTATCAAAGAAACTTTTCCAAAACCCCAAACTTTGCCAATCATCGCCAGAGTCAGTTTTAAAAACTTTTTGCAACTCATCAGGTTGAGCGCCTTCAACAACTTGCCAATGCGTGATTGGAAAATCAAAATGATCACTATACGCTTGAATCCCAATAGCGACAGACTCTCTCAAAACTGACATGGGATAAGAAGGAAATTTTTCTTGATTGTCTAAATAAACTACAACTTTTCTATCGAGTTCAATATGCTCCAATATTTGAGATCGGTAAAAATTAAAAACTGAAACATAGAGAACAACACCTAAAGCAAATACGCCTGCAAAACCTAGACTGAAACGAAAATATTCTCGATGTTTTTCGCGTTGATGTTGTTTTAACTTTAAGTCACTATAAGCCGTAGTGGGCGGAACATTTGAAAACAAATTTCCACAATGCGGGCAAAAGGTGAGAGTCTCGTCGGGCAAAATGCCCGCACAACGCCCACATCGCAATATTTCACCGAGGTTATATTCTTGATTCTTCGACTTCACTTAAAGTCATATCGGTGCTTTTAGGGTGAAAGTTTATAGGTCAAAAATATTAGATTTTTTAACGAATTCATAAACTTAGCCAATGGGGCTTTTAAAAAACTGAAGGTTTGCTTTTAGCTCTAGCTATTTTAAAAAAAGATTATTATGCCTAGCGTCATAAATGGCTCTATCAAATAAATTAAGCTCAAAAATTCAGCTCACATCGGGCTTTATCAATGCCTGTCTTTTGCTCAGCTTTTTTATAATAGTTCCCCAACTTAAATCTGAAGACGATTGTCAACGTTTTATCATTAGTGAAACAGCCACCGCCAAACTTAAAGTCTTAAATCTTCGAGCTAAAATCATTGATGCTGTTTGGAGTGAAAACTCCCAAAGCATACGTGCCATGACGGTTTTGGGTGGTGTCTTAAGCATTTCCATCAATGGTTACGTAGAACAACTTCAGCAAATCGAAGCTCACTCAGAAGAGTTAATCAATGATCCTAGGGTACTCCTAGGTCCTTCTTTCGTTTTAAGCTTTGATGATACTGGGATACTTATCGGAGATATTAAAGCCTCAGAAAAAACAATTAAATTTGAACGAGTCCCTACAGTCATTCCTCCTATCAAAAATTTTTCAATCAATAGAATTTTCTTAGACCCCAGTGGCACACGCCTTGTAGCCGAAGGTTCTGTCTTCGGAAAAAACCCTCTAATCCTAGTCTATAAGCTCGATGCTCGACTTAAAAAAGCCGATCTCATCGCCCAAATTGACTCTAATGCTGATTCTTTATTTACAACTGAATTTGCTACTGCAGAAGTCAATCCAGCCTATGCTATTGGATGGTTTCAAAGAAGAACTGTTTTTAATAGCGAACTCACAACATTCCATATAGGTGGAGTTACAAATATGGAGCTCAAAAATAATGCTCCTGAAAATAAAGTTCCCGACATTATCAAGGGACTCACTATTCACCTCAATTCTTCTAACGAAGAAATACCCAAGATTGAAAGCAAACCCGTTTTTAGCATTCCCGCGAAAAACCCCGCAGAAGCTAACGGATATTATACTCACCACCAATTGAGTCCGAGTGGTCAGTATTTAATTATAAATTATCAAAATTATGACAACGTTGATTACAGAATTAATTTTACCAACGACGTCGAGCTTGTAGATTTACAAAGAACAAATTCAGGCAGAAAAGCTTTAAAAACTCCTGAAAACGAAGTTTATATGGGAGTTGTAGAAGGCTCCGATGATTGGCTTGTTTACATGCGAATGCAAAACGAAGACCAAAGCGATTTAGGATTAAGCCGCCCTCGTCATGAAAGAGGAACTCACCTAGTCATCAGAGATTTAAAAAATAATTTGGGCTTACTCCACGAAATCAAAATACCCGACAACGAAGCTTTTGCTTTCCCAGAAAAACTTCAGGATACTTTTGATGGTCATTTTCACGACCAACCGATTGCGCTTAAGAAAAAATTTCCTTTTGGAATCACCTGCTCCAAACAAAACTTATTCAAATTTTCTGTAAGTCCCGACAAACTCAGACTCATGGTTTTTAGAGACGACACGCGTTTTGGTCAAAGCGATTGCCCAGAGCAAAACAATTTGTGGCTTAAAATCTACGAGATCAAAGCACTTAGCTATTTTTGAAAGCAAAAAATCAGCTTGGCCATGTGCGTAATTTCAATATTTACGGTGAGAAAAATCCATAATTAGGCTTTAAAGTAGGCTTAATTATACGAAGGAGACTCTCATAATGTCAGCAAGCGTTGAACGCCTCAATACCTCAAAACAAGACTACAAAGTTAAAGACATCAATTTAGCGGAATGGGGTCGCAAAGAAATTGAAATTGCCGAAAGCGAAATGCCTGGTCTCATGGCCCTTCGAGAAGAATTCAAAGGAAAGTACCCACTCAAAGGCGCTCGTATAGCAGGCTGCTTGCATATGACCATTCAAACTGCGGTGCTCATTGAAACTCTTATTGATCTTGGCGCAGAAGTTCGCTGGAGTTCATGTAATATTTTCTCAACACAAGATCACGCAGCCGCTGCTATTGCCGCCAAAGGAATTCCGGTTTTTGCATGGAAAGGCGAAACCGAAGAAGAATACGAGTGGTGCGTAGAGCAAACTCTTCTTTGGCCCGACGGCAAACCTCTCAATATGATTTTAGATGACGGCGGTGATTTAACCGTTATTGTTCATAAAAAATATCCTCAATACCTCGAAGGTATTTATGGTATCTCCGAAGAGACCACGACTGGGGTTCACCGTCTTTACCAAATGGTAAAAAAAGGCGAGCTAAAAATTCCAGCCATCAACGTCAATGATTCTTGTACAAAAAGTAAATTCGACAATCTCTATGGTTGCCGGGAAAGTTTTGTAGACGCCGTTAAACGAGCTACCGACGTGATGTTTGCAGGCAAAACAGTCATTGTTTGTGGTTATGGAGACGTGGGCAAAGGTTGCGTACAAGCAGCCCTTGGCCTTGGTGCACGAGTTGAAGTCACAGAAATTGACCCTATCAACGCGCTACAAGCCGCCATGGAAGGTTTTAAAGTGGTCACCATGGAAGACGCCTGTTCTTACGGCGACATCTTTGTCACAACCACTGGAAACATTGATGTGATCACTCGAAAACACATGGAACAAATGAAAGACCAATCCATTGTTTGCAACATTGGTCACTTCAATAGTGAAATTCAAGTTGAAAACCTCTTCAACGACAAGTCTCTTAAAAAAATCAACATTAAGCCTCAAGTCGATCAAATCGTATTTCCTAACGGAAAAAGAATCACAATGCTTGCCGAAGGACGACTTGTTAATCTTGGCTGCGCCACAGGCCACCCAAGCTTTGTAATGAGCGCTTCCTTCACTAACCAAGTGATTGCGCAAATTGAACTTTGGAAAGAAAGAAGTTCTGGAAAATATAAAAAAGATGTTTATGTACTTCCTAAAGTTCTCGACGAAAAAGTGGCTCGACTCCATCTTAAAAAACTTGGCGTTAAGCTCACTGAATTGACTCAAGCTCAAGCCGATTACTTAGGCGTTCCAGTGAATGGGCCCTACAAACCTGAACACTATCGCTACTAAAAGTGTTCAAAGAGTTTGCTACTAAAAATTACAAAAGTTTTTTGTGGATTCTCTTTCTCGCGTTTTTATCGGTCGGTGCTAGAAATTTTGAAGAGGGGCTCAGTCTTGACGCCCCTCTTTACGCCACGATTTCTAGAGAAATTTCCCATACTGGAGAGCTCTTCAAACTTGATTCCAGACTCACTGAATTTCAACCTTATTACGCCGATCACCCCCATTTAGCTTTTTGGATTCAAGCCTTAGTGTTTAAATTTTTCGGCGCGGCTGATTGGAGTGCCCGAATCTCTGGGCATCTCTTCTACCTAGCCACTCTTTTTTTATTATTTACTTGGATCACTCTTCTAAGCTCAGAGGCCATTGCAACATTAACAATTCTTATACTTTGGATTTTGGCACCCTTTGCTAATTTTTATTCGAGTTTTTACCTGGACCCAGCCTGTTTCTTTTTTTTAAGTTTTTTTCTTTATTCTTTATGGCAAAGCACACAAAAAAACGCCAAAAAATACTGGGCTCCGCTCTCAGGTATATCCTTGGGCCTGGCCTTCATGGCCAAAGGATTAAGCATTCTTGGCTTTGGACCAGCCGCCTTAGTCGTACTTTTCAGTCTTAAAAAACCAAAGCAATTCTTCAAAACGGCCATGCTTTCACTCGTTTTTTTTGCTTTCACCATAGGTCTTTATTGGCTGAGCATTCACCTCTCTAATGCTCCAGATTTTTTAGAACTTTATTGGTATCGTCAAATGACTAATCGTTTCTCTGGATCCATGAAGTGGATTCGCTTAGTCGACACTCGTTTTTGGTGGGCGCTTTTAAAAGACTCTTATTTTTTATTTCCGCTCATTCTTTTTTCTTTAAGCCGCTCCACCTTTAAAAATAAGGCCGTTCCACTTTGCTGGACTTTAATACTCACCTACATTTTGATGTACGCTCCAGCCGAACGCATTGGAGCCCAATATTGGATTTACATTTTCCCATGGATGGCTTGGCTAATAAGTATCTTCGTCAGCTCGAAAATTAGAATCAATGTTGTTGCCTGCCAAAAATACACGGCATTCTTTTCGATCTTAATTTTATTTTTTCTACAATACGGGAAAATATCCACTCATAGAAATTCTAAACCCATTGAAAGCGAAATGATTAGCAAATGGTCTCATGATTTTGGAAGTTCCACCCTCTATTTGGCGCAAAAACCATTCGCTGTAGACTTCATGAACGCAGCTCCTCTGAGCTGGTATTCCAATGTTGACGTTGAGTTTGTTGGTCAAGAAATTCCCACACCAACTCCTAACAAATCGTTGCTCTTAGCTAGAAACCTCGAAGGAAACATTAATTACGATTGGGTCAATGAATTTAAAAAAGCAGGTTGGTGCCAAGTTCAAAGCACTTCAAATGCTGTTCTTTTTGTGTCGCACTGTCTTTAATTCATTCACAACTTTAGGGTTACGAACAAACATTAAAAAAATAACAATTAGCAAAATTGTTTTTGCTTTAGCATAAGGAAAAACTGAAAGTTTCCACACCCAATTAAAAGCTTCCTCTAGAATTGGATATCCACTCATTAAAATAGAGGTGCTCATAACATGCGCATAAAAAATCAACGAAACACTAATGGAGCCCCAAAGTATTTTAATAAAATGAGGCGATAGATTTTCCCACTCTACCCAAAGAGCCAAGGCTAGAGAAGCGATTCCCGCTGAAAGATATCGAGCCCCTGGAGAAGCCCCGCCATGCCAACCTCCAAATGAAATATTCATATAAAAAAGTCCGATAAAAAAACAAAGTGAAAAAATAACTTCAAAGGAATTTTTTTTCTTAATAAACAGTAAGTATAGAAGTGCTGGAATCGTTAACAAAACCCAAGACTGAGTTTGTAAAATACCTCGAGTTGAACCCCACAAAAGATTCCGCGTCGTTTCCCAACTAGGGTAACTAAAAATACCCCACAACTGAGGCCCTTGATTCAAAAGATCCTGAAAGACTGGGTTTTGATATTTATTGGCTAAGGTCCAAGGATTGCCAAAACAAATCGTGTGATAAACACACCAAAGGAGCAAAGGAATAAGGGTGCCTTTAAGGAAAGGAAAAATAAAACTCTTCCATGGCTGATTTTTCTTTGAAAATATTTGCGCCACTAGGGCGGCCGGAATCATAAGAATGGAACCGTAGTCGCTGAGTACGCCTAAAGCCAGAAAAAATCCACTCACTAAAAATTGCCTTTCTCTCCAATACATTAAAAAGCCCAACACACTAATCACAGCAAAAGCATGTCCAAAATAGGTGTTAAAAAAGAAGGCTCCAGTAGAGCCAAAACAAATCGCCAATATCAAAAATACACTTTGAGCTAATAAAGTCTTTTTTCTAGTGAATTCCCTTTTGAAAAAATGATTTAATAAAAAAATGAGTGGGATACATTGAAGTAAAATGGAAAGTATAAAAGAAATTTCATCTTGAAGCTGGAGCCGTCGTTCATTGCGCGCCTCTACAGAGTCTGTTTGTATACGAAAAATTTCCCAAACTTTATAGAAGGGCCATCCCAACAACATAGGACCAGGCGCTTTGTTTGAATAATAATGCCCTTCTCGAATGGACCAATCGGCCGTCCATTTTTTAAATGGGCTTGTTTCAAAACTATGATACTCCGTCATAGCTGCCAGAGTTCCCAATCGAGAAGCCGGATTAGAACCACCCTTTTGGAAATATAAAATATTCACCAATAAAAAAAAGACGAGTAGAGCATTAACTAGACGCATTGTTTTGTTGTAGCGAGGACTGTTGCTGATCAATCATTTCTATACTTTTAAGTACTCTATCAACATAAGTTTTGAGCTGCGCCAAATCCACAAAGTGAGGAAGAAACAATTCTGAAAAAATGGGTCTCAAAGAACGAATGTCAGGTTCACCTTGACCCAACAAAGTTCCTAGAAGTTCGTAATTGTCTTTAACATCGTCCAAATAATCATTAAGTAAGGCTCGACTTTCCTGAGAACCTTTATCGAAAGCTAAGCCCAATCCATAGAGCTTTTCAGGATTTGGAGATGGAAGCGCTAAGCGTTTAACTGAAGATTCAAATGTAATTGGCGGGATATTGGGACCAAGCCCTATAACCGCATAACAAGGCATATCTCTTCTAAATTCCTCTACCTGAAGTAAAGAAATAAATACGCCCCCCTGTGAAAGATTCACGCAATTTGCGGAATAAACTTTATCCGCTGTTCCCAAAAGAATTTTGGCAAAAAACGGAATTCTATAAAAACGGCGATTCTCGATCACAAAGATACTATAGCAGGTTCGAAGAAAGTTCCGCCAGTGCCGAGCGCTCTCCTTTAACAAGAGTCACGTGGCCAGATATTTCCTCGCCCTTCATACGCTCCACCACATACGCCAAACCATTACTAGAGCTATCTACGTAGGGATTATCAATTTGATAACAATCCCCAGTGAGAATCACTTTAGTATTATCCCCAGCACGCGTTAGAATTGTTTTTATTTCATGGGGCGTTAGGTTTTGGGCTTCATCCACAATTAAATACTGATTCGGGATAGATCGACCCCGAATATAAGTTAATGGCTCAATGTGAAGCATTCCTTGGTTAATCAACTCATGCATTCCTCGAGTTATTCCACCACGATTTCGCTTGCCTTCAGCACCGCCCATTAAAAACTCAAGATTATCAAAAATAGGCTGCATCCAAGGATTTAGTTTTTGTTCTATATCCCCAGGCAAATAACCCACATCCTTACCCATTGGAAAAATAGGCCGTGAGCACAATAATCTTTGATAACGACCTTCATCTAAGGTTTTTTGAAGACCTGCGGCTAAAGCCAGCAAAGTTTTACCGGTTCCAGCCTTACCCACTAGAGTCACTAATTGAATATCGTCGTTAAGTAAAACATCCATCGCAAAGCTTTGCTCAACGTTTTTAGGGTGCAATCCCCAGATACCTTCTGGAAATTTAAGCAGTGGTATAACAGCTCCTTGCCTAACATCATAACGACCAATAGCGGAGTGCGAAGGATTAAGCTTGTCTCGCAAGACTACAAATTGGTTAGGATAGAGATCCTGTCCATCAATCTCGAGTTTCTTATCATTATAAAATGACTCTATAGATTGCTCATCAACATCAAACACACCCATTCCTGAGTAAAGCTCTTCAATGGAAACTTTAGTAGCTTCGTAATCATCCGCAGGAATACCTAAAGCATCGGCTTTGATACGAAGATTAGTGTCTTTAGTTATAAAAACAACTTTATCGGGCCCTAGAGACTTAAGCTCGTGATAGGCCACCGCTAAAATTCTATTATCCGCTTTATCGTGAATAAGCTCAGAAGGTAAATCACTGTCACCTTGAATAAGATCGACCCGCAAAGTCCCCTTCTCAAGTTTTACGCCCTGAGATAGACTTCCACCTTTGCGACGAAGCTCATCCATCATTCGACTAAAATGACGAGCATTACGACCGTTTTCGTTGAGATCTTTTTTAAAACGATCAATTTCCTCAATGACTGTAATAGGAATTACAACGTCATTGTCACCAAATTTAAATATGGCTTGGGCGTCAAAGAGGAGAACGTTTGTATCTAGGACAAAGGTTTTACGCATTAACTCAGCTGTACCTCTAAGTATTTATTTCAACGTGAGCGTGATTCGAAGTCAAGGCACGAGGTCACTTAAAAAATCTTGAATTGAGTGCAGCTAAGAGAATCTTAAGGCTCTGCGCTTGTCATAAGAAGTTTTTCGCAGAGTTCCCTCTCATCAGGCTTCATAGGCAAGCTTTTAAGGACCTTCTCATTAGTCCGCATCAATTTGCTTAAACTTCTATAGAAGCCAAGCCCAGAATTTCCCTGACGAGTAGCGTAGAGGACCGTCCAAGCAGCCGCCCCTAAGGCTACGCTCATAATTCCTGTTAACTTTGTTCGTTCTCCGTAAAAAGGAGGCAAATCAGCGACAACGTCGTGATAGGGAAAAAAATACCAGTAACCATAAGCCATAAATAGATAAAAAAGACCAACCGCACGATGGGCTTTGCCGTACTTCATGGGTTCGATTTCTTGCTCATAATATTTTTGAACTAAATTTATTAAAGCAGCCATACGAGCATTGTAAGCTTTATCGTTTTTGGCCTTTTTGAGTTCGGCTGTATAAATTTTTCCAAAATCTTTAGAAGTTTGTTTTAAAAATCTTGATCTCTTGATGTTTCCCCAACCTTCAACGGCATTTCGAGAGAAATTATCCACTGACCAATTTCCACGCCCATCCGTAGGGTTCACCCAAGTGGTCACATCTCGAGAAGTGAAACTCACGGCATATAAAAATTTAGTCCAAATCCATCGACCGGCATAGGCGAAGGGATTTTCATCATGTCCTCGAGAGATTTCTGGAGGCATCTCAGCATCGACATAGGGTTTTGTGAGTTTTTCAATAGACTCACCTAAGGTGTTTGAAACATATTCAAGGGCTTCAAACTTTTGTTTTTCAGAGAGCTCATTATCGGAAGCAATTTCCAATACAAGTTGATAAGCTTTTTTATAGCCCTCTCGCATTCGTTTATAATCACGAAAAGTTAAATTATTTTCATCAACAGAAAGCTCACGAAAATATTCCTGAAGGCTTCCTAAAAATGAGGGTAAATTAAAAAGAGGCTTGGCCTTTCTTTCTGGCTCAATTTCATTTTTAAGAGCTTCCATTTGCGATTTGTAATCGGCAACGCTGGCAGCCTTTAAAGAAATCAACGGAAAGAAGAAAAGTCCAAAAAGAAGTAGATAACGTTTCATTAGGGTTTTTCCTTCTTAAGGGCAGCTCTATCTTTCTCTTGTTGCAAAGTATTTTCTAATCGATAGAAGGCATCAAGGGACTCATTAAAAAAGCTATAATCCGCCA
>CAZSSP010000002.1:0-29596 GCA_964609695.1 uncultured Bacteriovoracaceae bacterium | reverse complement strand
TTTGAATACAAATCGCGATCTTTAAAATTATTTGATTTTCCATCTTTAATGTCTTTGTCTAAAGCCACTTTCTTTTCATTCACCAAAACCTGAAAACAAGAAAGCATTTGTACAAAGTAATAATCTTCTCCTGTTCGAGCAGAAATCAACATTGGAAGACTTAACTTCAATACTGTATTCGTAGGTGTTTTGAAAATTAATCGAGACAAAGTCGCATTTTCAATTTCAATGTCTTGAAGACTACCTAAAACCATTGCGAAAGCTTTTTTAGCTCCACCCACGGAAGCATGCTCATTTAAATAATTCACAAAAGTTGAAATAATTTTATTTTTGTTGGGCGACACTTCTTTAAGAGATTGTGAAGCGCTTCCATCATCTGTTTGCGATAGATATTCTTTAATGAGCGTGTCGAGCTGAGGAAGTATATTTTCTCTACAAAAAGCCGTCGATTTAGCTCGAATTTTCTCTTCAACTTGCTCCATTGTTAAAGTACTAGAAGGTTCGAAAAGTTGGGGAGTGTCGAACTGATCCTTCATCATGAACTCTCGAGCTTTCTCGAGAAGACTTTGACGAACAAAACTCGAAACGTGGCTTTTACGCTGCGGAAGCCCTTGGTCCTTAAGTTTAGAAACTTGCTCAATAGCCGTCATATTACTGGAATTAGTCCCCAACATTTCTCTCAACGAATCAGCAGGAGAACTAAAAGTAGAAGGCTTTTCATTTGAAGGATAGGCACTTCTATAATCTTCGATACTTTTAGCTTCTGATAATACGCTCAACAAAATCAGAGAACTCAAAATAAAATAATTTTTCATATTCATCCTTAGTCCCTCAACCACTCAAAAGTAATCAACGACCAAATGTCTTTCCATTTTTCTGAAGTTGTCGCATTGGCATGATCAATCACATAGCGCTCTACGAAGCCGCGCTTATCTTTCATTTCAGGGCTCGTTGCGAAGGGCATAGGTAATTCATCGCTGTACCAACCCTCAAGCGCATCTATACCAGCTCCTTCTTTTTTATAGAAAGGCACACCATGGTTATACATAGCTACTGATATTTTGTAATTTTGACCGGGCTTCAAATGATGCTCAAAACCCATAATTTTATAAAGACTATCAGCGCCTTCTTCCAATGGAATTAAATAAAAGTTTCCACGAGTCGCTTCAGCGCTATTTGTATAAAGTTTATCTAAACGAATGTCGCGAACAAGCATTCCCTTGACCTCAATGAGCTTCACACGAATTCGAGTGTCCTTATAAAATCCTCGTTTTTCACTTTGCTCAGCCAATTCCTTTTTCTCTTCTTTTGTAGTGTTAGAACCTTCACCTTTGGCGGCTTTTTCAAGCTCTCTATCGGCCGAAGACTTACGACTTTGGCGAGCCATGGCTTCAACAACAAAGGAACTCGTATCCACCAAACTTAATTGATAGGGATTTGTTCGTATTTCTTTTCCTTTAGAATTAGTTTCCAAATTAAAATTCAGGGGAGGAGTATGATTTCCCTCAGAATCCAAACCATAAGCTCTAAAAGCATTCGGAGTTTTTTTGCCTAGCAATCTTTTTTCAGTAAGGACTCGAACCTTTAAATGAAGATCGGGTTTATTGTAGTATCGCCGCATTTCACAAGAAGTCGAAGCCCCATAGCCCACTAAACTGATTCGAAAATTATAAGAATTCCACGCATCCCCAATTTTTACAGTAGGTGCAATGGTCGTTGACAATGATGCGTTTGAATAAATTTGAATGTCTTCAACTTCACCAGGCAACAAATCATATTTGCTAGGTATGACATCATAATAATCAGGTGAAGATGGATTCCAGGTGTAGCCAGGAAATTGATTTCCTTCGCTATCCACGGCGACAGTGTTTTTATCTACAGAGGGTCTAATAAATTCAGAATCAAAAATCATTTGCTCACTGGAGCAATGGCGCGATTCACTTTGATCTTCATCATGATAACAAGCAGGACGGTATTTTTCAGCAACAGTTTTAGTCCCAACTTGCTTTCCTTTATCATTGTAAACAGGTTTCTGAACATATCGAGTGTGCTCTGGGCAACTTAAGTCATACCCCAAAACACAATCTTCCCAAGTCCATTTTTCTATAGTGTCGTATGGAATTGCACCCTTCCACATCGGAATCTTAGAATGAGCATGACGCCAATTTTGCATTTTGACTCTATCGCCTTCTTCTTCAAGCCAGAGCCATTCATCTATAGTGGCCTTTTGCGTAGAATCCTTAAAAGAAAAAGGTTCGGGAGATCTAATGTAATGATCCACTTCAGAGGAACACTCAAGACGAACACTATTTCTATGAAGATTTCTTGTTTTATTTGCGGGAAGCGTTCGATCGCCGCATGCTCCGCGGATATTTCCAGAAGCACGACTATGAGTAGAACAAATATTATCTGTTGCCTGAAGCGGAAGGGTTAAAAAGGCTAGGGTTAAAAACCCTAGCCCATTTTGATTCAACATACGCCAATCTCCTCGAGAGAGTCAGAAATTAGATCTAGAAGACCTATTATCGAAGACCGTTAGTCGCGTCTTTGCCACGAGTGTTTTTTACGCCCATCATAGCAATACGAATATTACGTTCGAGTTGAAGAGCCCGAGGCAAATCAACTTCTTCTTTTTGCTGACATTTCACTAACACGTCGGCGAATACTTGAGCCAAACCACCCGTTGCAGTGAAACCATCACCAGCGCCCACTTCGATTTTGCCAAGATCCGCTAAAGGATCTTCGCTGGCTTCATCAGTAGCCCAAGATTTAGGATCAAAACGCTTAGCCATTTCAACGATTTTAGCTTTAGCTTCGTCGTTAATATAATATCGGCTCTTATAATTAGATTGAACAATAGCCAAGGCTCCTGGTTGAACCACTAGCATTTCTTCGTAAAGATCAGCGGCCATCATTTCAAGCACCACTCGAGCACTATCAGCAAGCTCATGCTTACCGCCAACCCAAGTGAAGAAATAATTAGCCTTTTGTAGAGTGCTGTTAATCATTCCCCAGCCCTCTCCAGTTTCAGCCAAAATACTGCGATCTTTAGCCACATCCAGAGCTAAACGAAAGTTTTGACGAGCAGAAGCTAAATCTTCAGCTGTCCAAGCATTTTCTTCACGGAATTTAGCAAGATCTTCAGACTTTGTGAAAAACACATCGAGATTTGCAATTCTTTTTGTATAAGCTGTTTGAATGGCACCTAACTGTAAGCCGTAACGTGCTCGGATATAAGAACGACTCCAGAAAATTTCAGCCACTTCATTTTCTAACTTAGCCTTTTCAGCTTTATATTCTGGTGAGTGAAAACGGTAACGTTCAGTAGTTCCGTATAGCGTTAAAAGTTTGCCAACCATTCTACGAGCGTAGTTGGTATAAGCATCAATCACAGGCTTATCTTCACCTGGGCTCCAACGACGAAGTCTTTGAGACTGCAATCGCCAATCTGCCAAAGTTTTAGGGTCAATCGAAATCGCAGTGGCCGTAATCGATGGATCCAAAGAACGCTTGCTTCCAGGAGGAAGAGCCAATTCAGAACCATCTGCTAATTTCAAATTGAGTTTTAGATTTTTAAGAGTCTCTTCAATGCGGCTAATTTCAGAAAGATAATTTTGAACGATGGGCTCAAAATTAACTTGTCCGTACCCACGAATTTTTACGATAGTGCCATCAGGAAGCACACTTTCACTCGCTTGAAGAGCTTGCTCACCGTAGGCTTTTAAAGAAGCAATAGTTCCCAATAAAGCTGTTTTAGAAACATTGTAACGATCAATCGCTGAAAGATATTCATCAGCGGCAGTCCATTCAGCAGGAACTTTATAAGCTCTATTGCTCATTTGTTTTAAGCCATCGCTTGAGAGAATGGTGCTTCTAACGTGATCCGTGAATTGAGAATTAATTTTTTGAACCGATTGAAGGAAGTAATCTCTATCGGCATCGCCACGTTCACGTGCAATTTGAGCTGCATATTTTTCAAGCTCACCTTGATCATATTGCTTGAAACTAAACTCACCAGGAGTCACACCCAGCACACCAGACACTGGGGCTAAGCCTCCGCCAATTGTTGCAGAATATGAAATCACCGAAGTGAGAAACAAAGCTGCAGTTATTAAAGTAGGTAGGGGTTTACGCATACGAGGCACTCCTTATAAATATACAGATGGCGGTACTTTGTAACGCATCGAGCCATCTGGGTCAATGCGAATATAACTTCATTTGAAGTGCATCAATCAAAGAGCATTACACAAGCTTCAATTAATGAACATAAGCATTTGTAATTAAAGAAACTTTAGTTAAAATCAATTTTTTTAGAAACTAAGGCTACTATCTCATCACGATCAAAAAAAGCTTCCCTTTCAAGGGTCCAGCCTTCGGGAATTTGATCTCGCTGTTGATTGCGAATGCAAATTAAAAAATCAAAGGGATTTTTCTCTCCTTGAAGTGTTTTTTCAGCAAACTTAAAAACAACTCCCACTCTGGAAATTTCCAAATCGCTCGCTAAATAGCCCTCTACATTTTCCACCATAAGTTCTCGACCGCCTTTAATTAAAACTTTCTTCATATGATCTTCTTTAAGTTGAAAATCACAAAACAGTTCATTTCCAATTTCTTCTCGTGAAGACACATTTCCCTTATATCCTTCATAAGAAATTAAATCCGACACAATACGTAGACTTTTGCCTTTCAGAGGAAAGGAAAGATTGATTTTTTCATTGAGCCCCTCAAAATCCAAGTTTCCCTCCCAAGGATTTTCTGCGGCTAAGCCACTCAAGCTAAAAAAGGTCAAAGCATAAAAAAACTGTCGATATTTGAATTTCATAAAAATGAGATTCTTATAGAAATAAAATGGAATCGACTTAAAATTAAATAAAAGATCTTTCACAATCTATCTGACTTTAAGGCCGATTTTAAAAAATAAGGAGCCATGCCCTTCCCTAGCTCAATGTCAGCCCTTAGAATCATAATATGTCCAAACGCCAGGCCGGCCTAACAACTCAAACAGGGCTCCAAGTTATGGCGGTCTCACAAGTCCCAACCGATCCTAAAGGTAATGTTATTGCCGATCTTTATGTTCGAATTCCTACATTGGATAGATACGTTTTGTTTGTTCACGAAGGCGAGAAGCTCGACGAAGAAAAGATGAAAAAACTTTATCTTCACCCCGACCCAAAGCTTTATGGATCGAAAGACAAACTCAAAAAAAACAGAAAAAAAACTCTAAACGCAGCCATTAACGCCAAAGATGATGACCCCAATAAACTTGGCGCCGAAACCCAAGAGCTCATCACCGATCTTTACCTCGACCTACTCGAAGACAACAACCCCTCCGAGAGTCAAATCAAAAAACTCGGAAGCATTGTTCATGAAATTACTGAAAACATACTCAGTGATACAAAATCTTTTGAAGATAACATTTTAAAACAATTTAAAGACCTTTCTCGAATGGAGGACTCCTACGCCATAAGATCGCTGACCACTTTGTTTGGTCTCGCCAATGGTTATAGTTCCAAAAGAGCCATGTTAGACATTCAAGGGGCTTCCATGTTTATGGACATCAACCTCTTAGATTTTAGAAAAGATGACATAGAGGAGTATTACAAAAATCCCGATGGTTGGCCTTCAGGATTTTTAAAGCTCTACATGCAGCATCCGGCGAAAGCCAACCTCATGGCTACAATGAAACTACCTGATCTTTCCGAAACCGGGCTTCAAATGATTTTAAATCACCATGAATATAACAACGGAGAAGGCTTTCCTCGAGGCACTCGAACTAAATCATTACCAGACCTGGTTAAAATTTTATCTTTAGCCGTCGACGTTTTTCAAATATTAAAGAGACAAGAATTGCTTAAATCTCCCTCAACGATTCCCGATGCACTCATGGAAGCCGCTCAAAATCATCGAGAAGTCCACGAACGAAGGCACCAAGGTAATATCGTTGATAGAATTTTCAGTTACATGGGTATTGACGCTGCTCAAAAGAAAATCATTTACGAAAAAACATTGGCCAATATTCACAAGAAACTCCGCAAAGGCGGTTGATTCGTTTTTCTTACTCAATATTTATTTATTATTTAATCCAAGACTCACATAAAAAATTCCAGAACTGCAACTGAATTGAGTCACAACGGAAGCTGAGGAGTCTCGTGTATTGACCGAATGTCCTGCGCCATTCACCACTGAAGGGATAGCTTTTTCCATTTGAAGATTTTTTTTATTAAGTGCACTTTTAGCATTGCTATAAATAATATTTGTTAATTCAGCAGCCGCATCTGAAATCTCAGCAGTGATTTCTTTAAATTCAGTACCGAGCATTTTTGATGTCAGAGACAAGAACGTATCTTTTGGAAATGAAATATAAATTGTTCCCATAAATTTAGGAGCTACAATCGACAAAACGCCCGATATGTCTACCTTCAAATCTTCGTCTCCTTTTAAAACAAAAGTTTTATCAA
Organism: uncultured Bacteriovoracaceae bacterium; assembly: GCA_964609695.1. Lineage (GTDB taxonomy): Bacteria > Bdellovibrionota > UBA2428 > UBA2428 > UBA2428 > JAGNHS01. The sequence goes on along the minus strand of CAZSSP010000002.1, from coordinate 23,138 downwards.
CTTTTATATCGGGGACTTGGCACATACTTTTTACAGTTTCAATAGTGGCTTCTAAAAACGGATTTACAAATTCAACATCTAATTTCACTTTATTTTCTGATTCAGATTTTTTAGTTTCTGAGTCAGGTTTATAAGCGGCTAAAGATTTCCGACAAAGCTCTATCAATTCATCAGGCTTATAGGGTTTCGATACAATGATCACATTAGACATATGGCCATCTCGTTCAATTTCTAAACGGGCCTCATCGGGATAACCCGATATAACGATCACAGGTGTTTTTGAATTAAACTTTGCCTCTCGCAAGGCGCGAATAAGAGCTCCACCAGTCAAACGAGGCATTTTGTAATCTGTGCAAATTAAATCGAAAGGTTGATTTCGAGCTTTTCGATAGGCATCGAGCCCATCGCTGGCTTTAACAATAGTCGACTTACCTAAAACTTCTAACTCATCAGCCAATATATCCAGCAAATCAGGCTCATCATCGACGATCAAAATATTAAACATTAGAAATCAAAACCTCTGAATTATCTTCGGATTAGTTTCATTAAAATTAATAGCTTCAAAGTATTTTAAATAATTAAATTCAAACGAAAATCAAACTTAAAACAGTCGTCAAAAAATGAACACTCATGCTAAAAACTTATGACAAGAAAAAATCGGATGAGGATATAATTAAATTAAAGTGAAATTTTCAAGCAAAGCCTTAGTTTTCTTAACTCTTTTAACAAGCCTGAAGAGTTATGCCGTTTTAGATATATGCATAAAATCACTTGTTCAGATTGCCCAAGCCAGCGCTGAAAGATTTCCTACGCCTGGCATCGAAAACTACCGAAAACTTGGAACTGAATCAGAAGAAAAGTCTCACAAAGGAAACATTTTTGAAGTTGTTGTAGTTAAACGACTCTCTGATTCTGAAATTGTAGCCCACCGAAGACCCATGGATGGCGCCCCCATGCAAGATGAAAGATGGGAATCCCTTAAGCACCAAGATAGAGTCCTCAAACAAATACGAAAAGACCACCCTAGACTCGCCAAAGTAACTCCCAAAACTTATGGCTTTAAATACAATGGAACTAAAAAAGTATGGGAATCAGAATTCATAGAGGGCGATTCTGTTCTTCATAAATTAAAAGAAATTGAAACGAATCAAAATCTATCTAACGAATCAAAATTTAAAGAAGCGTTAATTTTATTTCGCAAAACATATGAAGCCTATCAAACACTCCACAAAGCCGATACGCTCCACATGGACGCCAAAGGCGCCAATTCTGTTTTGTGCCCAGATGGTAGCGTTCGAATCATTGATTTTGCAGGTGCCGTTTATCGACCCAAAAAAGGCAAAGCCATAATCCCCTCAACTATTCACTATGAGGCCGACTACATTCCTCCAGAAATTAACCCCCAATCATTAGGAAAAAAGGAACTTTTAAATCTCCCCAATCATTTCGACTTTTACACTTTAGCCAAATCTTTTCATAAAAAAATATTCCTAGGCCTTAAGCTTCCAGATTATTTAGCTTATCGAAAAGACCCCGAAAAACTTAGAATGATCAATTTTTTTAAGGAATACGAAGAAAAGATCTATAAAATATTAACCTCGACCGACCCAGAAACTAGAGATCGCTTTGACATTAAAAGCCTTGATGCCTTAATAGAGTCGATGAATGAATCCGGGGCCCCTTAGACTCGTACTTTTTTTTATATTTTCAGTATTTATCAAAGTCCACGCCGTCGATATTAAGTCTGTTCACTTGCTTCCTACCGATCGGGTAGCCACTTATATAGGAACTTTTAATCCACCTCACTTTCGACACCAAGACATAGTAGAGGGTGTGCTAAATTCGGGCAAAATTGATTACGTCGTTGTTCTAGCCAATGACCTTAATTTTCATAAACCAGAGGCCACTGACTATAGTCATCGGCAACATATGCTTTGGCTACTTTATCAAAACCACCCTAAGGTTTTAGTGATTAAAAATATTGATGATTTTAAGTTTCCAGTCATTTCTAAAGTCACAGAATATCTTGAGGAAAAATGTTTTAAACTTTACGGCATCATGGGATGGGATTCTTTAAATAGTTTTAAAACTAGATTAGCGGCCCATTTTATTAAAAGAGATGCTTGGATAGTGACTCATGCGGAAAATTTATCCGAAGATGAACTTAAAATAAACGAAGTTGCTGGAAAACCTGTTGAATACATCCACATTCCCTTAAAAAATGAAGACGTAAGATCTAGCTCTTTGAGAACTCAACTCACGAAAGGACAATACGATAATCTTCCCTTATCTCCAGAACTTATAGCTTACATTCAAAGAGAAAATCTCTTTAAAAATCCTCCCAAAAAACCTAGTCTTTTTAAAAGAATTTCCTTTTGCTCCCAACAACTCTTTAAAATTTTAAAAGATTGAATAAGTCCAAAAATTTCTTGCGTTTAAAGAACGTCTAAGATAACTTTGCGCGGTGCGAAAATCTCTGTCTAAAAAATCTTATGAAATTTTCGCAAATTTATTTTTCATACTTATTTATTTGTCTCCATTATCTTCAATTCACTCAAACGCAGAAACACAACTTCTTCATCCCACCAGTGAAGACATCTCAGTGGCACGCGAATTAAAAACAAAAAAACCCACAGCCAAAGCTATCGAAATAGCTAAAGAAGTTTTTATTGGTGAAAAATACAAGAAAATGATTCTTTGGATGCGCGATGATTTAGAGAATTATCTATCAAACTTTAATGAAATTTTTGAGGCCAAACTCAACAGAATAAAAAAGCATCAGCTTGAACGAGAAGCCGATTTAGTAGTGCATACTGCGCGTATCAGAGACTTACTCAGTCATGACCCAGAAAACATCACTTTAAAAAATGAACTCAATCGACTCATCGAAGTTCATAAAGCACAAGCTTTTGTAGCCTCCTATAAAGATTCTAAAGATTTTATTGAAAAGTTTGTCGGCCCCAAAGGAAAACTTCTTAAAACTCTACCTACACAAGAAGAACAACGACTCATGGATATTCCTGGGGAAAAAACTCTTTATGTAGACACATGGGCCGTACCTTTTTTTAATACAGCAACACAAAGCCGCGAAGAGGCCATGAATGGAATTCGTGAAGCTTTAAAAATTTTTCAAGACATCGACCTGAACTCAAACATTTCAATCTTTGAATTCACAAATCTTATGGCTCTGTTTTCAAGGCCTGAATTCAACGACGTTCGTAGATATAAAAACATTCCCTTTCCAAGCGAAGAGGCGCTTGAACGTTTTGGCCTAGAAAGAAGTGATGCTAGAACTTTTGGACTTAAGTACCCCGAGGAAGCTTTTGTCGCTCTCAACGAGTCTATAAATTTAGCTGGTGTGAGTTTTATATACGGTCAAAAACTCTCAATTTTCGGACTCATTTCTCACTCAACAAATGAAAATACAGCCGATGGCCGGATTTTTACGGGCCCTGCGGATTTCTTAGAACACGATTTTGCTCATGCATTTTTTAATCTCACTCCTGCCATTCCCGGAAATCCTGAAGAATGGGAAAAGGTGAATCAGGAATTCAATCGTATGTGGATTGCTGAAAGCGACCTCCAAAAGAAAAGAATGATGATGTTGGTTTATTATCATTTCACACATGAAAGCGGATTTAGAGTTCTAAAGCCTGACGAAAATGGAAAAATTAATTTAGAAGCCTTTGAAAACGAGCGCAACATCATTGATGAATTACTGCACACCCGCCACCATTATGATTACATTCTAAAAGGAAAACTTTTTTCCGAAGGCTACAAAGACTCACTTGATTTTGCTTTTCGTTTAGTGGGTGGTTTTTTTAAAAAGAATTTCTTAGAAATTCAAGCCAGAGAACAAATGCAAAATGGACTTTGTTCAGAATCTCTTAACCCTCCAATTCTACCTTTATCCCCAAAAGAGGATCCGACATGAAATCATTAAGAACTTCTAAAATATTTGTAAGATCTCACTTTTTAAAAGCTTCGCTTATATTGGCTTTCGGTTTTATCTTCCCAATTCAATCTTATGCTGAAGATATTTTAAGTCGTCTTCAAAGAGAAGGTGAATTAACGGCCCTCCCCGAAGCACAACCTCTCATGATTGAAATTGCTCACATCATAGATTCTCCCGCCCTAAAAGAAGCTGTCGCAGGAAATAGAACTCTTCAAATGCTTAGAGAAAGAGTGCGAACAAGTCTATACCATGTGAATTTCAAATTTGAAGTCGTTGTAGAGGACTACCCCTACGACCCACCCTTTAAAGATGCTTTTCCATTTCGCCCTACTCTTGAGGCTATGGATGAAGTCTCGCATTTTTTAAATCTCGTTCAAGATATTACTGGTTTTAAAACAGATTTGAATGAAAAAATTTCTCAGTTTCCATTTTTTGAAAGCTTGAAAACATTATTTCCAAAAACAAAAGCCCAGAGCCTACCAGAGCCCATTAGTTGGAATACTATGGGACGCAACCCAGTGGAATCCTACGCCACTTTCCATGAGCGACTTCAAAAATATGGTGAAATTGCTTCTTTTCCTGAATTCAAAGAATCCGTACAAATACTTTTAAACGATTTTAATACTGATGAAATTAGAAGTTTCCGAGCTCAAGACAAGGCCTTTGATAGACTTTGCGCCAACGCCATAAAAGAACTCAACGAAATACAAAGCTCAGGTGCTGAAACAAGAATTTATGGTGCTTATAAAAAACCTTTTCCTTATCGAAAAACATTACAAGCCATTGAACGTGCTGTTCTAGTTTTTGATATTCGTGAACGATTAAAATATCCAAAGGGTATCAACTGGCACGACGTTGAACTCTCTTGGGTCATTGGAGATACACCCAAGCTCCTCGAGCTCTATCACTACAATCGTTACAAGTATCAATTTTCCTATCTTCTATCAGATCCTGAAATTGTACTTTTTCCAGACTCCGTTGGGGCCTCTTTTGAATTTCTGATGAGAACAAGAGTCGCACCACTCGGAATTATTGATGTTGCCAGCAACACAACTCGAATAGATAGGCACCACAATTCTCCTTTAGATCGATTTCATCACGATGGAAACCATGTGCGAAGAACTTGGGGTTATGACAAACGCAAGGCTCAAAGGCGAGGAGCTGTAACATTCGCTCAGAAAATGGAAATCTATCGCGAGCAAGATCGATTTATGAAGGAACTCTTAGCCGCGACCGACCCTAAAACTGCTGCAAAAGAAGACATCGTAGAACGAAACTACAGAAAACACGAAAGAGTGATTTCATTTGAGTGCTTCCATGAAACAGCACTCACTCCCGATCGAGAATCCCTCTTGCGAGACATCCTACGTGGACCAGCCACGCCGCAACCTTTCGAAGTTCAGCGCCAAACTGAACTCGCAAGTCTAGAGTTGATTCGACGCTTTGACGGAAATTTAACGAGTGGAGCAGACGAATTAGGTCTAGACATGGAACACCCTACTATCATTCGTTATTTTTATGATCGTGCACCAGGATTTTTAGCCAATGTCGACAATAAGAATAGATGGGGATTTTTTGATTCCGTATTTGATATGAAAAAATATATGCCGGATCGCGGATTTAGAACCCCTTCCGCTGTAGCAAAAGCTGCCTTTAGACTATTAAAACATTTGGGCTATGAGAATCCACCTTCCATCAGAGAACTCACCAAAGATGCTGTTGATAGAGCGGGGCAACCTGAACTTTATAATTATCATGGCATTAGCGACGTCCCGATTGTTAAAGTCTCCGGAATGAACGCACTTAACGTTGTTGCCGCTGAACAAATTCAAAGCGATTGGCGAAGAAACTCTACTTATCAAGAAAGATGGAAACCCACTGACGCCAAACTTATTGACGGAACTATTGTGAGTGATTCTTGGTCACTCAAGCGCTATTTAGAAGAGCGCAAAGTTCCTGAATTTTTAAAAGCCTTTTATAAACTCGATAAGGATCCTGCCACTGGTAAAGCGATTCTCTTTGAAGATATTCGAAATTTACCCAACGAATTTCTTTCAATAAACCACCAAGGTGAAAATCTTATGTCGGGCTCAAAAGCAGTATCGATTGTAGATCGCATTTGGCACAAAGATTTGAATTTTAAAACATTGGATCAAGCAGAACGCTGGCTTGTCTCCGCGGCGCAATCTGTACACCAAGCCGTGCTGGATCGTAATGCCAACGGAGCCCGCAACAATCCTATTTACAATGTGCATTGGCTTTTACTCCCGCCCCAAAACCAAATCAACGATTTAGAGCTTGTTCGAATTGGATTTGAAGCACGAATGCAAAAAGGAATAAAAAAGATTTCTACTGAAAAGGCTATATTATTCAATGAAGCCCTGAGTCGATTATATCGAAAAATCAGACGCAACGAGCCCATCCGAGCTTGTCAGCACTCCTTAACTCAAACTCGAAACGCAAACTTGAGCCATGAAGGAAAATAAAAAATCATATGAAATTATCTAAGACTCTTTTTAAATCTTTAATTATCCTTCAAATTTTCTCTGTTTTATTTTTTTCCAACCCAAGCGCAGCCTCTGCAAATCTTGAACGAAAATCTATGACACTCAGAAAATCTGATCCAGAATTTTGTGTGGCCATTCGCGGAAATGGTGAGCTTATTATGGCACACATGAATTCTGTGGCTCGTATACTCGAACATTTTGGATTTTTCGATGGAATGGCGGGAGGAAGCTCTGGATCGCTCACAAGCTTTCTCTATGAAAGTGCAATTCAAAACCCGGCTATTTGGGACTGCCCTACGTGCACTCAACAAGACTTCGCCTTTCGCGCAGCCCTTATGATGAAATCTCTTTGGGCTTATGTGGACATAGTTAAGAACAGTGATGATTTTGCAGCTGTCTTTGATCTTGCGTCTTCTGTAAATAAAATTGCGGAAGACTTAAAGAAAAAAGGTATCACTGCAGACAATATACACACGCTAAATGCTACACAAATGTTGGAACTTAGTACCAACATTTTAAAACTTTTAAATTCTTCAGATATTAAAAATTTGCTGAATCCTGAAATTATTAATTTTCTAAAAAATACAAACAACATTGAGTTATTCAAATACAGATTAAAAGAAGTTTTGGCTTCTATCGAAACTTTTGGATCCTTTGATGCCTCCGACAGAAGAATCTTCTTTAGACCAGGCATCATTTCATTTCCTAGCGTTGTGTCTCGTTTTGCTAGAATCGCTAATTTTCTCGCTGGAAGAGGTGGAGATTTTTATTTTAATCACTCTGGAATGAAGGAGTTCTTAGATCAATGCTCCAGCAAAGCTGTAGGTCTTCAATGGAAAGAACTTGTAGCTCTTGATAAAAATTGTGATGCAAAAATTAAGTCACTCATGATCACATATCGCAATAAAGCAATTGTAAAAGAAATCGGCGCTGATTCGAGATTAAACGACTTCGTTGGCCAATACACTCACACTTTAATTTCTTCGGGACTTTTAGAGGAAAATGAATCCAAAGAATTTCTTAAGGGATTTTCGCTCTATAAAGACAATAATGGATTTGAAAATTTTAAATTTAATATTTTTAATAATATTAAATTTGCCTACTGGGGACACGACTTAGACCTCAACAAGCTAAATCAAAATATAAATAAATTTATTGATCTTAAAACCCAAAAACGCCACTCTCTCTACGGCGCCAAGTGGAAAACTGCCCTATTGGCCTCTATTTCTGAACCCGGATTATCCCGATTTTTAGAATTGCCTGGCACCAACATGGTCACAGCCGCAGGTTGGACCGATTTAGCCCCTGTACTTGTTTTAAAAAACATTGGATGCAAAAAAGTTTTCTATATTACACGTCAAGGAGCTGACTCACCCTTTGGACGAGGAATTGCGGCCAATTTGGGTATGACAAAAGAAGAAGATTATAAACTCTATGAATTGAATAACCCTCAAAGCTCCTTAAGTCGCTCTCTCAAAGAAGCTAACGCCGTTTGGTGCACAAACTGGAACGCCCATCCCGTCGCCACAGACATTCAAGGATTAGACGACGATTCCTATCATGCTCCGCTCATAGCTCCCAAGCCCCTTTTTGTTGAGGCTTATCCCCGCTATAAAAAGCAAAGCTCAATTGGGCCTGAGGGCTGTTTTTAAATTCTTGATTTTCGAAACATGATGAAGATCAGCTTTTTCGTTATAGTGTCTTCAAGTCTTTAACATTATAATAACCCCATTAGAAAAACTTGATTAGCTTTTAAAGAATATTCATTTATGTTGACATTAGAAGATAAAAATTTGCAGCCAACACAGTCTTTGCCTACAGAAGAACTTTGTTTTCATTGCCATCTTCCAGTGATTTCTCAAACTAAGCATCAATTAAATAATAAAAATTTTTGTTGTAATGGATGTCTTAGCGTTTACAAAATACTTCATGATGCTGGACTAGAGAAGTATTATCAGTTGAGCACTCGAGACGATAGCGGGAAACGCCTTGAAGACTACAACTCCTCTTTAAAGTTTAGTCATTTTGACCGCGGCGAAGAAAAGGAAAAAACTTTTTACCTTGAAGGAGTCCACTGTCTTGCCTGTCTCTGGCTCATTGAAAACAGTAAAAGCTGCCTTGAGGGAGTCGAAAACGTTCGGCTCAATATGTCGAACTCACAGGTAACCGTTAAAATTAAAGAAAAGGGAAGTTTTTCTTCAGTGGCTCAATGGTTTAACCAACTAGGTTACTTTCCACATTTGCTTAAAGACGAAGTAGAGGGCCAAAAGCTCTTTAAAAAAGAAAACTACGTTATGCTAAAGCGCATAGGCGTTGCAGGCTTTAGCACTGGCAATATAATGTTATTAGCCGTTTCCATATACGGCGGAGCCGACGCTAAGTTTTTTAGCATTTTTTCATGGTTATCGGCCCTAATTTACTTGCCCACCTTTTTGTATTCAGCCCAACCCTTTTTCAGCAATGCTTTACACAAGTTTAGAGCCAAGCAAATCTCACTAGATATCCCAGTAGCAATTACCATCATTTTGGGATCGCTAATAAGCTATATCAACGTCTTTAGAGCTTCGTCTCACTTTTATTTTGATTCTCTTTCTGCATTTATATTCTTGCTCTTATCCGCTCGATTTTTTCTAAAGCGAATTCAACAAACTCACGCCAGCACACAAAACGTTCAAGACCTTTTTGAGTCTAGTGAGTGTTTAAAAAAACTTGGGGACGAATATCAACTCGTCAGCATTAAAGACATCAAAGCTGGAGATATTATTCGCCTCAAAAGCGGCGAGACCGTTCCCCTTGATCTTGAATTATTAAACGAAAAAGCATGCTTTAACACTGCACTCATAAGTGGCGAGCACCTGCCGAAACTTCTGCAAAAAGGAGAAATGGTTTTAGCTGGCTCTGTCATCATGAGTGGTGAAGTTGAAGGTCTCGTTAAAGGCACCCTCAAAGATTCTCAACTTGGAAAGATTCTTAATTCTGTGGAAAGCTCTTGGCTTGAAAACGGAAACGAAGTTCAATTCGCCGACAAATTAGCCACTCAACTCTTAAATTTTGCCTTTTTACTTTGCACCATTATTGTTTCCTATTTTACTTTTAAAGGACAATGGGAAATTGGAATGGAAAGAGCCATGGCCGTGCTCATTGTCACCTGCCCCTGCGCACTGGGCCTTGGAACTCCATTGGCCTATATTCAGGGTTTGAAATCTCTATTTCGAAAAAAAATTGTTGTTAAAAATGGTGAAATCTTAAAAAAAATATCTGAAGTTCAAAATATTTATTTCGATAAAACAGGGACCATCACCAAAGGAACTTACTCAGTTGTTAAGGTTGATGGCACTTTAAACTCAAATACAGCCTCTAAAATATGGGCCCTCGAAAGCTTTTCCACACACCCAGTCGCTTTTAGCCTCCGCCGATACTTAGAAGACAAGTACCCTCTCGATCTAAATCTTAAAGCAGAGTCCGTAAAAGAAGAATTAGGCTCTGGCATTCACGGAATTATTGATAACAACAAATGGAAAGTTGTAAAAAGTGAAAACTCAGATGCCGATGTTGAAGTTTTTTGTGATGAAGAAAAAATTGCCGCCTTTTACTTTGACGATCCCTTAAAAGAAGAAAGCTCAAGAACTTTGGATTGGTTTAAACAACAAAAAATTAAAACTTATCTCTTAACGGGCGATCACCTCGAGAATGCTGAACGGGTTATGTCTAGTTTGGGTTTTCAATTTGACCAACTTTTTGCAGACCAACTTCCCAGCAAAAAAGCCCAAACCCTAAACCACACCACCCACAATATGATGGTTGGTGATGGATACAACGATGTCGTAGCCTTTGAGAACGCTTCCGTGGGTGTAGCCTTGGGACAAAAAGTTGATCTGCAATTAAAAAATGCCGATGTCTTCATTCCCAGCGGAAGACTCGATGATTTAACCCTACTATTTAAAGGGGCCTTTAATACCCAAAAAACTATCAATAGAAATATAGTCTTTTCAGTGTTCTATAACTTAATAGGAATTCTTGGCAGCGTGATGGGATTGATTTCTCCTTTGGGTGCTGCCGTCCTCATGCCCTTAAGTTCAATAACAATACTTCTGTCCACTGTATTAGGGAGAGACAATCGTTAATGGAAATCCTCTATATAATAATGCCCATCTCAATTTTGTTAGGAAGTTTCTTTTTAGCCGCTTTTATTTTAGCTTCTAAAAAGGAACAATTTGAAGATATGGAAACACCAGCCATGAGAATGCTGTTGGAAGACGATTTAGAAAATGTGAAAGGAAAGGAATTTGCAAATTATGAAAGAAATGAGGGTAAACAACCGTGATTAAACAAAATACAGAGGAATTAGAAAATTTTTCGTATAACGATGGAGTGACTCGTCAATTTGTATGGGCCACTCTAGTTTGGGGAGTGGTCGCCATGCTCTTGGGCGTGGTCATTGCCTTTGAACTTGCCAGCTGGAGAGTCAACCTTGGACTTCCTTGGATCACCTTTGGTCGCCTAAGACCTCTTCATACCAATGCCGCCATTTTTGCCTTTGTAGGAAATGGTATGTTTGCCGGAGTTTATTATTCATTACAACGCTTAACTAAAACCAGAATGTACAGCGACCTCCTTTCAAAAATACATTTCTGGGGTTGGCAACTGATCATAGTATCAGCAGCTCTAACTATTCCTTTCGGGATCAGTACAGGAAAAGAATACGCTGAATTAGAATGGCCCATCGATATAGCCATCGCTGTCATTTGGGTTGTTTTTGCAGTTAACTTTTTTGGTACACTTATACGTCGACGTGAAAAACACATCTATGTTGCTATTTGGTTTTACATTTCGGCACTCGTAACGGTTCCAGTCTTACACATAGTGAATTCCATTGAATTCCCTGTAAGTTTAATGAAAAGCTATTCCATATATGCCGGCGTTCAAGATGCCTTGGTACAATGGTGGTATGGACATAATGCTGTAGCCTTCTTCTTAACCACTCCGATACTTGGATTAATGTATTATTTCATTCCCAAAGCCATTAATCGTCCGGTCTATAGCTACCGTCTTTCTATCGTTCACTTTTGGTCTTTAGTGTTTATTTACATTTGGGCCGGTCCTCACCATTTACTCTACACAGCTCTTCCAGAATGGGCTCAAACTTTAGGAATGGTATTCTCTATTTCTCTTTGGGCGCCTAGCTGGGGAGGAATGATTAACGGTCTTCTAACTCTTCGCGGTGCTTGGGATAGAGTGCGCAAAGAACCAGTCCTGAAATTTTTAGCCACTGCCGTCACATTTTACGGTATGTCCACATTTGAAGGCCCCTTACTCTCAATCAAAAGCGTCAATGCCCTAGCCCATTATACTGACTGGATTATCGGTCACGTACACGCTGGAACCATCGGCTGGAACTACATGATCACCGCTGGGATGCTCTATTATATGGTCCCTAAACTTTGGAAGACTGAAATCTACAGTCAGAAGTTAGGTAACATTCAATATTGGACTGCAACAATCGGATTGATTCTCTACATAATTTCCATGTGGGTAGCTGGAATCACTCAGGGTTCTATGTGGAGAGCCATCGATCAAGAAACAGGATTACTCGTTTATCCTAACTTTATCGAAACAGTAGTTCGCATTGTTCCTATGTATTGGGTGAGAGCTGTTGGTGGAACTCTAGTTTTAATAAGTTTCATCATTATGTTCTACAATATTGTGAAAACTGTAAATAAATCTCAAGGAAATCTCGCCGACGAAATGCATAAAGCTCCTGCTATGAGCAAAAATAAGGAGCACAAAGAAAAGGGTCATAGACTTCTAGAAGGTATGCCTATGGTTTTCACTGTTTTGGCTCTTTTGGCCATTCTAGTGGGTTCCATTATTGAAATTCTTCCAGCCTTAATGAGTAGCCAATATGTTGAGAAAAACGAAAACATCAAACCCTACACAGCTCTCGAATTAGCTGGACGCGATATTTACATTCGCGAAGGTTGCTATGTTTGCCATTCTCAAATGGTACGTCCAATGCCTGCAGAAGAACTAAGATACGGTAAACCCAGTGAGGCGGCTGAATCAGTTTACGACCATCCTTTCCAATGGGGTTCGAGAAGAATTGGGCCCGATTTGGCGAGAGTGGGTGGAAAATATAGAGACACTTGGCATTATCGTCACATGATGGATCCTCGCTCTACCAGCCCAGGTTCAATCATGCCCCAATATCCTTGGCTCTTTAACGAAAAAACAAATTTCACAATACTTAAAAAGAAATTATCCGTAATGAAAGCTCTTGGCGTGCCTTACACTGACGAAGAAATCAATGGAGCTGAGAACGCTGCCATTGAAGAAGCCAAAGCTGTGATCGGTAATCTTAAAGATTCAGGAGTTGAAGATAAAATGTACGACAAGCAAATCATTGCTTTGATTGCTTACCTTCAACGACTTGGAAAATATTGAGGTAAATTAAATTGAAATCTGAAGTATTACAAAAATTTTCCATGCCAGGATTAACAGTCTTTGCTTGCGTATTATTCGTAGTGGTCTTTTCTGGAATGTTGATATGGACTTTTCGCAAAGGTTCAAAATCCTACTACGAAAAATGTGGAAAAATTCCACTAGAAGATGATCTCAACAACAGGGAGAGTTTATAAGATGAGCGACAATAACAACGACAATAATAAAAATTTAGAACTCGATCACGAGTATGACGGCATTAAAGAATACGATCACCCACTTCCGAAATGGTGGCTAATCACCTTTTATCTCACCGTCATCTTTGGGATTGGATATTTTTCATATTACATTTTAGGAAAAGGTCCTACTCTAAGAGAAGAATTCTCAAGAGACCTAAAAGTTCATCAAGCCGTTAAAGACAAGTACATGGAAAAACTTCAAGAGTTTGACATCAATCAGTTTGAGAAAATTTATGCCGATTCAGCGGCCATTCAATATGGAGAATCTCTTTTTACGGCCAATTGTCAAAGTTGCCACGCCCAAGGCGGACAAGGTGACATTGGCCCCAATCTTACAGATAAATTTTGGATGTTCTCCATGGGAAATCCCGAAACCATTTATCCTTTTATTTTATCGGGTAGCTCCAATGGAATGCCTTCTTGGTCAGACAAGTTAGACAAAGATGATATTTATTCAGTTCTAGCCTATGTGCTTCACCAACAAGGTAAAACCTATAGCAAAGCGAAAGCTGAAGAAGGAAATGAATATCCTCCTTGGAAGCCTGGAATGCGCATGGAGAATTCACAGTAAAACATGGACCGATTATATACCGATGAGGAATCTAGACTTCAAACCACTGATGCACACGGAAACCGTGTCTACATTCATCCAGAAGACCTCAGTGGAAGATGGAAAAATAGACGTCTTTTAGTTTATTGGTTCCTTATCGGTATTTACATGTTGCTTCCTTGGATAAACTACCAAGGAAAGCAAATCATTCTCATCGACATTCCCAACCGCGAATTCAGCTTTTTTGGTCTTACATTCTGGGGTCACGATGTTCCCAATCTTATATTTGTACTTTTGGGATTTGTATTTTTAATTGGAATGATCACAAGTATATGGGGACGCCTTTGGTGCGGATGGGCCTGCCCCCAGACAGTTTTCTTAGACAGTATATTTAGAAAAATTGAATCCCTTGTTGAAGGTAAAAGCCGTCAAAGAATGGCGCTAGCAAAAGCTCCATGGTCTTTTGAAAAGATTTTCAAAAAATCCCTCAAATGGACTTTATTCACCTTGGTATCACTGCACATTGTTCATTCTTTCTTAGGATATTTTGTGGGTGCTCGAAAACTATTTTGGATCAGCACTCAAAACCCCGCAGAAAACTGGGCCCTATTTATAACGATGCTGAGCCTAACGGCCATCGTACTTTTTGATTTTGGTTGGTTTAGAGAACAATTCTGCATCATTATGTGCCCCTATGGCCGACTCCAATCGATATTAATGGATGGTGATTCTTTAGCCGTTGCTTATGATGAAAAACGTGGCGAACCTCGCAAAGTCTTCGGAGTTAAAAACGACAAACAAGGCGACTGCGTTGATTGCCACCAATGTGTCAGAGTTTGCCCAACAGGAATCGATATTCGACGCGGACTACAAATGGAATGCATCGCCTGCACTGCTTGCATAGACGCCTGTGACAATATCATGGAGAAATTGGAAAAGCCGAAAGGCCTCATTCGCTACACTTCTGAAAATGCTTTGGCCGGAAACAAAGCCCCCTCAATAAGACCTCGCACAATTATTTATACTTTATTGTTATTTGTAGTCTTAGCAGTGGCTTTTGTGAGCATCAGTCATATTGGCGACATTAAAACAATTATACTCAGAGGAAATCAGGATTTATATCAAACGACTGCCGACGGACACATACAAAATTCGTATAAAGTTGAATTCTTCTACAGTGGCGATTTGGAAAAGTTAGTTTATATGCATGTCGATCCTATTCATGCCGATCAAGTGAAACTTATTACAGCAACTTCACCCTTTCACCTAAAAGCAGGACGAAAGCGTACCGCTAACATTTTCCTTCAATTTAAATCTGAAATTTTAAAACAAGGTAGCTTTAACACCACTTTGTATTTTACAGAAAAACCCGAATTCAAAAACCCCTTTTACACGAAAGAGTTGACACTTGTTGGACCACTTAAATAATCTCAGCAGCTACTCTCCTTGGTTGATTCCTCTTGTCTTTTTATTATTTGGAATCACTAGCAGCCTTCATTGCGTAGGCATGTGCGGCCCCCTAAGTTTACTCGCGGCCCACGGCTCAAAAAGAAATTGGCTCTATCAAAGTGGACGATTAACAGGGTACTTAATTATAGGCACAATTCTTTCCTTTGTAGGAAAAGAAACACTCAACCTATTACTTGTTAAAATTGGGCTATGGTTTTGGTACTGGCTCGTTATTGTTATTTCAATTTCATTGACTGCATTTGTTCTAGCTAAATTAAAAATATCAGCACCCAGGATTTTGGATTCCATCTCAAAAAAAATGATGTCTACAGCCATTAAGCAAAAAAATCAATTCATAAAATCTTTTGCCATAGGTGTCTCATCAGTTTTTTTACCCTGTGGAGTACTTTATTTAACTCTAATCTCACTCGTAGCGCTAAGCTCACCCCTACTGACAATCTTTGGAATCATATTTTTTTGGATGGGCACCCTACCGCTTTTACACTTTGGATTGCCACAACTTAAAAAAGTCCTAGACCGTCTCTCCATAAAAGTTTCTCAACTCAATGCTTTTATAATTATTGTCTTATGCGTGCTCGTGCTCATGAGTCGCTATCCGCATGTCGTTCAGGGAATTATCCATCACTGTCATTAATTTTAATTTATTAAGCCACTTTTTTATCTGTTTCAGGATTTTCTACATACAATGGGATTTTAATTTCAAAGCAGGTATTTTTAATATTTCGATTAATCGAAAGAGCTCCCTTATGCTCTTCAATGATTCCCTTTGAAATAGAAAGTCCTAGGCCCGTCCCCTTACCCACTATCTTCGTTGTAAAAAATGGCTGAAACAATTTAGATTCGACTTCAGGACTTATTCCTAATCCTGAATCAATTATTTGTAATACTACAAATTCATTTTCAATTTGAGTCCGGATTTCAATCCATTTCTCATTTTTATCTTTAATGGCGTCGGCAGCATTGTTAATCAAATTCACAATCACCTGCTCGATTTCAATATCATCGCAAAGTATTTTTATATTAGAATCCACATTCACTTTAATTGTAATGAAATGCCTTTTAAGTTTAGCTTCCGTAATCAGAACTGCTTCGTTTATTATTTCTAATAGTAAATGGATTTTATGAAGCTCACTTGTTGAAGTCCTTGAAAACTTCTTCAATCCTTTTACAATTTTCTCAATACGTGCGGCTGATTTTAATAATACTTGTGATTTTTCTTCAAATTTAAGCTCATCGTTTTTATATTTTTTTAGCAATGGAATTGTGCCTACAATGACTGCTAGAGGATTGTTAATTTCATGAGCCACACCTGCAGACATCTCACCCAATGAAGCCAACTTATCTTTGTGTACAAGCGATTTATGTTTTAATTCTAACTCTTGAGACTGCAATTCAAGGGCTGTTTTCAATGATTGGCTGTGTCTTTTTTCCCGATAAAACACATAGGCTAGAGCTAACTGCGCTAAAAATGTAAGGATAAAAATACCAAAATGAATTGTTTTATAATAAAAAAACTTTTCACTTTCATAGATAGAGTTTCTTGAACGTTTTGAAACCAAAATCCAAGATAAATCAAAGTTTTTGTCGTTCTCAAAAAGTGAATTTTTCCAGCTAAGCATATCTACTTCACCGTTTTTAATTTTCGATCCTTGAATCTGTGTCTGAAAAGAACCATCAAGATTAGTCAATTCAAAAGTCTCATATGAATCCGCTTTAATATATTTTAATAGATTTGCGGTTAACACTACTGCGGTGACCATTCCCTTCAAGTCACCTGATTCAGAATAATAGGGAACAGAAAACAATAACCCACTTCTATCTCGATCATTTGGCTTGGAAGCTGAAAACCTAGAATTATCGCAAGTAATAACTTCTCTACCTGAAATTAAAGGTATGCTGTTAAATTCTGTATCTAATTGTTTTGAGTAATTTTTCTTCAAATGAGCAAGTTGTTCAAACATTAATTGATATTCATAATCTTCAATTTCTGGGACATTAGAATTTTCGCTTTTTTCAATATCAGCTGTTTTGCCAATTATAAAATGATCATAGGTAATTGCTGGTTCCATTAATTTATTAGTTTTAGGATCTATTTGATTAGGGTTAAAATTTATAGGAACTATATATAGTTCTGAAACACTCACTGAAGTCATCAAGTTATTGTAAAGTTCTTGAATAGCCCTATTTTCAAATGCATTTAAATTTTCAGCATGCTTCGAAATTTTTGCAACTCCTGGCAATCTACCAATGGTTCTAAGACTAAAATAAATTTGTCTTATCTTTTCTTCAAAATTATTTTGATTAATATTCCAGTGTCTTAAAAGAATTTCTTCTTGCTCACGAACTAGTGAAGGAAAACTGTATTTAATACTAATGAATGTAATTGCAGAACTAAAAAATACAAAAAGAGAGCACCACTTCAATGTTTGAAGGGGGTCTTCAAAACGATCAAAATTAAGTACTTTTCTCAAATAGAACATTCATTAAAATATCGGAGCTATCTGATAATAAGTTGAACAAAATCGACTGCTTCGACTCTTTGCATAAGAAACGTGAATTTATATGCTTTATTAAGGTCTTTTGTAAAAAGCCGAATTCAAATTGACAGTCAAAACATCTCAATGCGAAATGTCGTAAAATAATGAATTCAAAGCATATTATATTTCTAGTCACATTAGTAATTTTAAACATTCCCAACATTCAAGCATCAAACAAAGCAAAGATTCTGAAAAGATTTAGCTCTTGCGATGAAAAATTACTTCAGAGCACCCAATCTAATCGAATGGTATTTCAAAGACGCAGCATAGAGGGTTACGAAAGAATGCTCGGTAAAGCGCTATTTCGAAATGCTCTTTTAAAATTATCAAGTGGAGACACCTGGATTGATATGGGAGCGGGTCGAGCTAAAGCCATGCTCGCCTACTATTTAGAATTAAAATCCAAATCTCAACTTAAACGTTTGCCTAAAATGATTGCGGTTTCACTATCAGGCAAAGGTCATTTAATTTCTGCAATTACAAAAAATGATTTTAAAGGGTTAAATCGTATTTCTAGAATGCGTCCGGAACTTAGAGCCATAATTAAAAATCTAAATACGATCAGGAAATTTGCCAAATTTTCTTACATCGAAGCAGACGCTTCTTCAGGAACAATTCATAAAATGCACTTACCCAAAGCCAAATTAATTACCGATGTATGGGGGCCCCTGGCTTACACAAATCAAGCTGATCGAGTCTTAAATGAATATTTAAAACTACTCTGTGTTGGCGGTGAAATTTTAATACATATGCATTGGAAAAGGTTTCCAAAAATAGAAATTGGCAATCAAACATTTGAATTTCTAGATTGGGTTGCTTCTATTCAAAATGGCTTAAAAATTGAAGAAATTATAGATTCACCACTTTCTGGAACTTTTCGAATCACGAAATTGAAAGAAAATGCTCAAATCCCCTTAATTGAATCTCAATGAAGTGTCTAAGTTGTTGTATTTTCCTGAAGCTATATCTTTTCTTAACATAGACTAAATAAAAGGAATAAGTATTCTTCAAATTCTTCTATTTTTTAATTATCAATAATTTAAAACAATAAGAATTTTTTTTTATATAAAATATAAACACGGCACGTTTCTGATCTAAATTTCATTTTTAATGGAATTGAGGTTGTACGTGACGCTGTTAGAAACATCATCACGGGTCCTCAATAAAAAGCTGAACGTAGGAGGCCCACATGAAGAATTTTTTTAATAAGTTAATTTTAACAACTTTATTTATTGCAAGTACTAGCATGGCACAACAAAGCACTTACTCAAACGTTCTTAAACTTATTGCTCGAGATGTCATCATAGAATGGGATAAAAATACTGAGTCTGATATTACAGGCTATACCATTCGTATGGTTAATTCATCGTCTGGCCAGATCAAAGATTTTGATGCTGGTCTAGGATCTCCTGTCTCAGGTAATAGCAGTAAATCACAATTTTTAATTCAAGGAAAAGACATGGAAGTGAATACACTTTATTACTTTTTTGCAAGAGCTAGAAATGCTTCTGGATTAATAGGACCATGGTCTGAAGATTCTGACTTAAGTCATTGGATGGCTGTCGATTCCGGAGTCGTTGCTATCGACACAAGCGGCGCACTTCAACTCGATAAAAATAAATTAGCTAACAAATTTAAAATAAGTCCTGAAATTAATTCTCAAGACGGTAATAACGTTATATTTAATGTCATTTACAGCAAAACTGATTTTGACTTGTATCACGACACCTTACAAGCAACTTTATCAATAGAAACATCTTCAGATCTTTTTAATTGGAATTATTATGGTGACTTATCATCACCACAAAGTGATATAGGTGTCGTTCAAGTTCCTTTAACGCTCTTTGAAGGTAAAGGATTTATAAGAATTAAAGCGGAATTCCCACAAACACCTCAAGAGGAAGCAGTCGAAGAAGCCCCAAGAGTTGAAGAAAACAACAATAATAATGAAGTTATCGAAAGTGCTCAGTCGGGAGAAGCTGCCACTTCGGATGCTCCAGTTCCCGAAGTAGCCGGTTGTTTAGATTCTAATGCCGAAAACTTTAACTCAATTGCAACATTAGATGATGGTTCGTGCACTTTTCATGAAGGATGTATGGACTCAAGTGCAGATAATTACGATGACAAGGCAGTAAAAGATAATGCATCGTGCACTTATGCTTACGGTTGTACCGACCCTGCTGCATTAAATTTTGATAGCAACGCAAAACATGACAATGCCTCTTGCCAATACCCACCCTTAGATTTGGGAAGTTTCTTATCCGAATCTAGTAATAACAGTGGAGCTAATGCTGATGGAGGAACTTCTATTGAATCTAGCGCCCTTGAGTGATTCCGACATTGAAAGATACAATTGGACTGGGCCAAGAATATTCTATAACTTGGCCCACCAGCCAAACGATACTAAATTTTGCAATATATTTTCCCATTAGCCTTACAAAGTCAATTTAATGCTAACATTCGTTTATCAAAAAGGGCCTTGAGTTCATCGAGAAATTTCAGGGCCTTTTCACGAGCTTCTTCCTTACCCACTACAATCTTGTAGGGAATTTCTGCATTTCTAAAAAGTTTTAATTGTGTTGATAATAATGTTTTAAAATAATCTTTTAAATAAACTCGCAATTCTTCTGGAATTCTAGAGTCAAAAGCACGATTTAAGTAAATAACAAGTTTAGCCTTTTCTAAAGTTGCCAATGGCTCCAAACTTGAAATTCTACCGAAACTGAGAGGAACAAAACTAGACGTAGGAAAATCCACTTCGTTAAGTTTAAAATCTTCTGAAGGATACGAATTTCTAGTGACTTCTTCCCAATCAGAAAAATCATTAGTAATTTGCTCCAGTTTTTTTGAAGCAAATAAATCTTCTAAGCCCTGAAGTTGTTTTGGCTTCTGATCTTTTCTCTGAATTTTTAATGAATATCCCCAATCTCGGGCAGGAATATCAGCTCTTTGAAATGACTGCTCAATAAAATTTTTTAAACGACCCATAGGAGATGAAATGTATTCAACATCTTTCATGTTTTCGATGAGTTTACTTAAATAAGCTTTTGCAAATTCTGCATTTGGGGTTGCCATGCCTTTTGCATTTCTTTCAGTGGCTGCCTTAATCATTTGTAAGGCCATAACCCCAACTCTTCCCCGCTGATCAGGCTTCTCAAATCCTCCCACTATTGTGGAAGGTAAAAATGCTTGAGGGTCAACTCTGGCACCTGGAACATCTAAGATTTCATCAATGTGATTCCACACGTATTCAATTCCCTCATCATTTAAAAATTTATTGCCGAGAGCTTTAATTTCTCTTTCGAGAATGGCCTCGCGCTGAGCGTGGCCTATTATTCCAATTAGTAAATTGCAAAACCCAAGATCTTTTTGAGCCGCCCATATCGAGCTAGCTATAAAGTATAAACTAATAAGGGATTTATAAAATCTTTTATCCAAAACAATATCTTATCGGAAATCGTTTAAATTTGAATTAATTTTTAGGAGTCAAAAATCTTACAATGGTTATAGATAAATCGGTAGGCCCGGTTTGAGCATTGGATTTGGATTCCAACTCTAAGTTTGGCCTGAGAATTATGAAGAATTACTGTGCTATATTGAAGTATAGAACATGCTCATTTTGAGAAGTGCAATATTTTTCTTATTCATTACATGTTTACAATCAAATGATTGTCCGGAGCTACTCATTAAAGTTACGTCTCCATTGTGGCTAAGTAGTAATTTAGGATCTAAAATTTCATTCGACGAATTAAGTAAAAATTCGAGAGGGATTATAAGCATTGAAAATCTAAATAAGTCTGTTGAGTTTATAGATAGCGGATTTATCTTGGGACTTGGCAGTGGGTCTACTACCTCAAATCTGTCTGATAAATTGGGACTGATTCCCCCAAATGAAGGCCACAAACTTTTATTTGGTACCTATGAAGTTCGTAACACTCCAGACTACATGGATTTCATAACCAAAGGCACAAAACCAGTGGTTTTTTTAATTCCTGATAACTTTTTTAATTATAATGTAGGCTCTTCTATACATGGAGGAATCTACGCAACTGAGCAAGAATTTGAATGGCTATTGAAGAATCCAGAAAGGATGAAAAATGTTTATTTTGTTTTCGGAGCATATGGTAGAGACGATCTAAATAGTATTCCTTTTGGGAAAACAGCTGCTGTTTCTAATCAAAAAGCCGTACAAAAAATTAAAGATGAATTACGCGAAGAAGGTTTAGAAAGACTTAGAAAACAGCGCCAAATCGAAATCGAAAAGCTTTGGCCACAAAGAGAAAATCTTTTGTAGCCAAAATTTTGGCACCGAATATATTAGTATCCATCATTCAATCTTAGTCCTTATACAGCCGAAAAGATTGCGTGAATTATTTAGTCTTCTCGATACTTCTTTCTGCAGTGGCTTCGCCTGCGATTGGAGGAATTTGTTCCCTTGAGCTTCTAACAAGGCTCACTAGAGGAAAAAACTGGCCCGACAAGAACTATATAATCGTTTCCAAAAACAAATCTGGAAACGTCCTCATTGACGGAATAGCAGCAAAAGAGTTTGAAGTACCGAATACTCATAACCGCGGAGGTAGGCACAAAACAATGTATGAGTTTCGGCATAATAATAAAGTCTATCTCGTAAAAGTAATGTCAGAGTGGACCGCTCACCCCGATGTATTTGACCAGCAAATAAATGGAATGAAATTAGGCGAAGAATTTGGGGGCCCCAAAATATACCGAGTCGGTAAAATTTCTTGCTTAGATGGTGAAGTTAGGCGCTTCGTCGAAATGGAAAAATTATTCCCCAATGACCCTAACACCTTCACTCTAAAAGCAATGGGCAAAAAGCGTGTAAAAGATCGCTTAAACAAAAATCCAATTTTATATGAAAAAATGTCAGCTCTAATTATTAAGGCCATGGAACATCGGGTTGCACCTGGTGCTGATATCGACTTTATCTTCTCTAAAAACGAAGCAGCTTTTATCGATACAGATGGTTTTAGTTACTATGGTCAATATCGAATAGACGAAAAGTTTGTTGCTTCGGTTGAATCTCTATGCGAAAACTTCAAAGTATACTCAAATCCTGAGGGTGCTAAATTTTTCATAAAATCTTTCTTAGGACAATTGAAGCGATCTCAGTCACTCAGTGATACCGACAAAAGTCAGATACTTCGATATCCCTTATTTATACGAGATAACTTCTTTAAAAATGCTCTTCTCGAGATTGTACCTCCAGGCACTCCTATTCCTGTTGGCGCATCCAACCGAGAAATAGTGAGCACCATTATGGGTTTTCAAATTCCACCAGATGACGGACCTAAAAGATTTGACCCTTAGTTTTAAGTGTTTATGGTTGTTGGTGATTTTTAAATTTTGCGATTTCCGTTTACCGAAAAATGGTCGGAGTGATGGCGGTCCGCACAACGTCATGATTTTTAAGTAATCACG
>CAZSSP010000001.1:31652-354702 GCA_964609695.1 uncultured Bacteriovoracaceae bacterium | reverse complement strand
TCAAAACTAAGATTTTCAACTACTTCCCAGGCCCGTTTCCTCGCGCACAATTAAATTATGCGGCGGATTTGACTTTGCGTTTGAAGGCTTGGAAGAGGTGATAGGAAACACTGGGTAAGGGCAGGACTTCGCATGCGCCGCCTAATGCGATGGCTTCTTTGGGCATACCAAAAACGACACAAGTTTCTTCGTTTTGCGCAATTGTATGAACACCGCAATCTTTTAATTTTTTAAGGCCTCTTGCTCCATCGGCTCCCATTCCAGTGAGTAGTGCTGCGGAGATACGATAGTTTTTGCTAAGTGCAGAAACTGAATCAAAAAGGTAATCCACACTAGGCTTGTGGCGATTTACGGGAGCATCGTCGGTAACTTTTAAAACTAAAGCTCCAACTTGTTCCACTATCTTCATTTGTTTACCACCAGGCGCAATATACGCATGAGAGGCTTCAACTTTCTCGCCATCTTTTCCTTCTGTAACTTTAATTTTGCAAAGTGAAGATAATCTTTTGGCAAAAGCTTCGGTAAAATGTTGTGGCATATGTTGCGTAATAACAATCGGAGGGCTCTTTTCCGGAAACTGAGATAAGACTTGAGTGAGAGCTTCAACGCCTCCTGTAGAGGCTCCAAGAGCAATTAAGCAATCTGAACCTACTGAAGACGAGAATCCATCAACTCCAGGAGTCGAAGTGGTGCGAAAGCTTTCAATTTGTTTTGAGTTACAAGCACCTCGAAGCACTTCGCGAATTCTTTCGGATTCTGCTTCAAGATTAAGACCATTGGGTTTCTCAATATAATCGACGGCCCCAAGTTCAAAACATTTTAGAGATGAAACAGCATCGTCGTAGTTGATAGAACTAATCATTACGATGGGAGGGTTTTTTCTATTTTTAATGGACTCAAGATAAGTGATTCCATCCATTTTAGGCATGTGAATGTCTAATGTGATGAGATCGGGCTTTAAATTTTTTAGTTTTTCTTCAGCTTCTACTGGGTTCTCGGCTTCACCAATCACTTCAAAGCCATGTTCAGGTGACAAAATCTTTTTCAACATCAATCGAACAGTTCCTGAATCGTCGATAACGAAAACTTTTTTCTTTGTTTCGGCGAGTTTAGTTGCGGAACTACTTCCTTGTTTGAGTGAAAGGGATTTGGCCTCGCTTTCCTTTTTAATGGCGTCACGAGTTTTGTATATAGAATTACCGACTGAGCCAAAATTACTCTTAAGGTTACTCAGAGATTCGGAGTGACCTAGAAATAATATGCCTCTTGGGCTGAGGGCTCGTTCCATTTTTTTTGCAATTGTTTCGATGTCGGGTGCTTTGAAATAAATGAGAACGTTTCTTAAGAAGATAATATCGACATTTTTTACTGGGAGTTCAGGTGAAAGAAGATTTCCTTGTTCGAACTGGCAAAGTTCAACAATGTAATCTTGAACTTTTACAAGTTCAGCCAAGTCACCAGTGCCAAATTCAAAATAAATTTTTTGAATGTTGGGATGTATCTTTTCTACTAAACTTTTGTGGTAAATACCTTTTTTAGCTTTGTCGCAACTTGCAAAATCTATGTCAGTTCCAACAAATTTAACTTTAGGAAGCTTTTCTCGGGGGATGCCTTTTTCTCTGGCATATTCAAAAAATGAAATTGCTAGAGAATAAAGCTCTTCACCCGAGGAGCAGGCCGCAGACCAAAAAGTGATAGGCTCTTTTTGATTGACTAAATTTGGATAGACTTTATCGAAAAGATAATCGAAGTGATCGGGTTCTCTAAAAAACTCAGTGGTATGCGTGGTCATTATAGAAACAATTTCTTTGACTTCTTCTGATCGATTTTCTTTGAAAAGTTTTAAATATTCTTTGATTGTGCTGAGACCTAACATACGGGCTCTCCTCATGATACGTGTTTCAGCGAGCAGTATTTTATCTTTGCCAAGTTGAATGCCCGCAATAGATTGTACGATGTGCATAATTTCATGGAGGGGGTCTTCTTCACGGTCGTTTATACGTGATATGGCGGCCATGAGATCGCTGCTTTTAAATGGCTTTTGTAAAAAATCGATGGCGCCAAGCTTTATGGCCTTTTCTATAAACTCAGGAGTTCCATCGGCCGACATAAAAACCCAGTTTGGGCAGTTTGGGTTTTTAGCTTTATAGTGTTCGAAAAACGCTATTCCAGTTCGGCCTGGAATATGGTTGTCTGAAACTACGAGGTCAATTTTATTTTCATCTAAAATTTTTTCAGCTTTAAAAGTGTCGAGAGCAAACTGAACATTAAAACCAGACTCCATCAGCTCTTCGCTGACAAGCTGATTCAGCTCTGCTTCGTCTTCAATAACAAGTACGTTTTTAAATTTCATGTATCCTCAGTTTTACGCTGCTCTCTTAAAAGAAGATTTTTCAAAGTTTGAAACATTAGTATAATCAAAGCCAGTTCCGTCTCCACCGTGTTTATACTTTTTGTCTAAAACTTTGCTTCCAGTTATAAGTTCGTTGAGGCTTTCCATGGCTGAGTGCAATTTGTCTGCGCTCGAAGCCAATTCATCACTTTGCTGTGACAACAATGAAGCGTTGCGAGCACTTTTTTGAGTGACGTGATCTAACTCTTGCATAGCTTTATTGGTTTGACCAACACCTACGCTTTGTTCTTTAGTGGCGGCACTAATGGATTGAACGGAGCTTGTAATTTTTTCGAGGGATTCACCTACATTTTTGAAAGATTCGGCACACTCTTCAGCAATTCTGCGACCCACGTTAACTCTCTCCCCGGTGCTTCCAACAACTTTTGTAACTTGAGATGTTGAATCTTCAAGAAGTGTTCTAATTTCATCAGCAGCTTTTCCAGACATTGAAGCAAGCTTGCCCACTTCTTCTGCAACTACAGAGAAGCCTTTGCCGTGCACACCTGCACGAGCGGCTTCAATGCTGGCGTTGAAGGCGAGTAATCTTGTTTCGAAAACGATGTCGTTAATGACTTTGGTTTTATTTTTGATTTCCTCTATGAGTTTCACAATGTCTTGAAGTTGCTCATTTGCTTGGTGTATTTCACCCATGGCACCAGTGAGTTTTCCAACTACTTCATTGCCTTTGTGGCCTTCGTTGAGACCACTCTGAGCGATTTCTTTAGAGTCTTCAGAGTTTTTACTAGTCTGGCTTATCATGGAAGTCATTTCCTCCATGGAAGCTACCGTTTCTTCGATGGCTGCAGCTTGTTGTGTAGTGGCTTCAGAAAATTGATGAGATGCTTTTCTAACCTGATCCAACGAACTCATTAAATTTGTATATTCAGTAGATAAGGTGCCTTGAATTTTTGAAAGATTTCCTGAAATAAAGCGAACGTTGAACCAAGAGAAAAATCCTACAAAAAGAAAGCTTAACAAACCTAAAATAATTGTGGCTAAAACCCCAATATTGGCTTCTTTTTTCCCGTTTACGAGCTCACTTTGGGAAAAAGAGTCAAACATTTCTCGAAGCTTTCCAAGGCTTTCCTCTAGCACTTCAAATTTTTCCAGAAGAGTAATTAATTCTGGACTGTTTTCTTTAACTTTTTCGTGATGAGTTTTTTCAAGAATTGATTCTGCAGCTTTTGAATACTCTTCAATATCAGGTAGCACTTTTTTAACGGCTTCTTCTATTTCAGGAGAAATATTAGCTTCATCGACACCTTTAATTTGTTCTCGAATTTCTTTTGTCATCGTGAGAGCTTCTTTTTCGGCTTCGGCAGCTTTTTCTTTGTTTCCCATCTCTGTGTAATAGAGGGCTTGCATGGTATTGCCTTTAATACCGTCATGAAACATGTCTGCAACTATAAGTAGCTGTTGGGCAGGCATTATAACTTCAACTGTTTTGGAGTAGTTTTCTTTTTCACTCTCAATAAAATATAGTTCTATGCCACAGATGAGAACAATGATTCCCAGAATTATTCCACTAAAAAGGTAGAGTCGTTTTGCTATGGTCATATAAGCCTCTTTTCTTTATGCTACTTTTCTCCATCGAGAATCACCGCGGGTTACAACATTGCTCGATGTTGAAGATTCGGGTTGAGATTCTGGAATGGTTTTTTCTGTTAATGTACTGGTTTTAACGGGAGCTGTTGAAGGGCTATTTTGTTTAGTGGTCTGACTTTGAGACTTTTTAGAAATGAATTCCTCAACTTTGGAATTGTTTTGATTTTGGAGGCTAGTAGGACCGCTATTTTTGAAGGTTTTTGTATTCGAAGAATTTTTTGCTCCATGAACAAAACTTTCTAAAATACTAATATTTTTATTCAGTTCTTCAGCATTGCTGCTAAGCACTTGAGATTGTCTTTCTAGGAAATCAGCACTTTGAGCAGTCGACTGAGTGGCTCTGTCCATTTCTTGCATGGCTTTGTTGGTTTGGCGAACTCCAACTTCTTGTTCTTTAGTGGCAGAGGCGATACTTTTTACAGCATTGCTAATTCTATCTAAGTAAGAACCAACAGAGTTAAAAGTACTTTCACAGTCTGAAGAGATGCCTTGGGCTTGCGAAACTCTTTCAGAGGTAGAGCTTACGACTTTTCCAACTCGTGATGTTGAGGTTTCAAGAAGATTTCGAATTTCATCGGCAGCTTTGCCCGACATTGAAGCAAGTTTTCCAACTTCTTCTGCGACTACGGCAAAACCTTTACCATGAACACCCGCTCTAGCGGCTTCTATGCTTGCATTGAACGCTAGCAAGCGTGTTTCAAACACGATGTCGTTGATAACTTTTGTTTTATTTTGAATTTCTTCAATCAATTTTACGATTTCTTGAAGTTGAGAGTTAGAGGCTTGTATTTCTCCCATAGAGTTTGTCATCTTGACTATAACTTCACGACCTTTATTAGCTTCTTCTAATCCTTGAGAGCTAATATCTAGAGAGCTCGAAGAATTGGTAGCGGTTTGAGATATCATTGAAGTCATTTCTTCCATAGAGGCAACAGTCTCTTCAATGGCCGCAGCTTGCTGGGTGGTGGCTTCGGCAAGCTTAGACGAGTAAATTTTAAATTCACCACAAACCTGATTAATTGCTTGAAATCTTTGTGTAAGACTTTCCAAAACCGCTTCAAGTGTGAGTGAGCTTTTATTTGTAAACCATATTAAAAAGAAGTTGAAAGCAACTAAGAATACCGCGGCAAAGATTCCAAGAGCTTTGTTAAATGAACGAGCTGAATCTGTTTCAGGAATTTCTAAGACAGCTTTCCATTTAATGCCCGGATAAATTGAATAACCTTTAGAGTCTGCAGTAGCTTGAAAAACAGTCCCACTAAAATCTTCAAATTTATCTTCGTGTTTAATAACTCCTGGAGTTAAGTCTAAGCCTTTGGCTTCCTTGAAAATCATTTCTGGATTTGGGTGAATAAGATAGGTTCCATTGGCGCTTATGAGGAAGGGAAACACTTTACTAATTCTACCTTTAGTTATTTTTTGAAGCTCTTCGTGGTAAATGTTTTCAACGACGTCTTTCCAACTCACGCGATTTGTCCATACACCTAGAATTTTTCCAGATTTTTTATCAACAATGGGAGCTGTGAAATTCATAACTTTTCCATCAGTACCAACAAGAGGCGCTATGTCGGAATCAATATGCAAATCTTCAATTAAGGCTGTGCCCGCTTTAATTTCTCCGTTGATAGCCTTTTTGAACCAATCTGCAGAGCTGTAGTCTTTTTCATATAAAGGATCTGCTTTGAGTTCTTTTCCGTTTTTATCGTTTGTATTAGTGGCAACAACTTTACCTTTGGGGTCTACAACCATCATGATGTCATAGATAGGAGCATAAGCAGGAATCATGTCGTTCATGAAAGCCGTAATTCTTTTTGGGTCCATCGATCTTGCAGGTTCGCTGAGTGCAAAGGCCTGAACATCTCCGTAACGTTCAAATAAGTTACGGTCGACTTTATCTATTAGGCCATCGACAGCAGCAGAACTTAAATTCATCTTTTCATTATCTAGTGCGTAATGACCTCTAATGGCCATTGTCGAAAAGGCCAACAAAGCAAGAGCAGAAAATCCGCCAATTAAAAGTTGTAGTTTTGTTCTAAAAGATAAGTTCATCTTCATTCCCCTCTATGCTGCACTCTTTAAAGTTCTATAATCTTCGGCACTCAAAGTGCCGGCGATATCTATTAAATTTACAAGTCGATTTTGCTTTTGAGCCACGCCCACTAAAAAGCTTAATGGGATTTTGGTTTCAATCATTGGGTTTTTTTCAATTTGCTCAGTAGTAAAACTGTGAACGCTTTCTAATTCATCAACAATGGCTCCAATGAGTCCAGCCTCATGTTCGACAACTAGAATAAGACCCTGACCTGGGGCTTTCTTGAGATCAAATTTCTCTCTTAAATCGATGACCCCTATGATTTGACCTCTTAGGTTCATGATTCCTTTGAAGTGATTTTTCATGTGAGGTACGGCTTTAACATCACCAACCTTGATGACTTCTTTTATTGAGGTCAGACTAGCTCCGTAGAGTTCTCCACCTAAATTAAAAATAAGAAATTTGTCACTGTTGTCGTCGGCTGTCATTTCATGCGGCTGCATTGCGTCCTCCTCCCATCTTGGAAATAAAATCGTAAAGACTTATCACCATTCCGGGTTCCCCATTGGCAAGGATAGCGCCAGCTACTAGGCCGGGCACTCCTTGAATTTCTGATCCAAGTTTTTTTAAAACTATTTGTTGTTGACCAAGTATTTCATCAATTTCAAATGAAACCTTTTTTCCGTTTGATATAGCGACGAGACCTAATTTTTGCTTAGTGTCTGCATCCGTTTTAACTCTTGTAGAGTGAAGAATGTGGCTGAGTGACATGACAGGCATCACTTCACCACGAAGGTAAACCATCCGACCTTTTCCTTGCGTGCTTTCGATATTAAGTTTTCTGTATTCGATGGTTTCTACAAGTTGAGTTACAGGCACTACGTATTTTCTTGCGTCTACAGAAATGACCATTCCAGAAATAATAGAAAGTGAGAGGGGAAGTGAAATTATAAATTCAGTTCCTTTGCCAAGTTCAGTTTTAATTTGAACATTGCCTTTGAGATCTTCAATAGCTTTTCGAACAACGTCCATTCCTACTCCGCGACCACTAAAATCAGTGACCACTTCTTTAGTAGAAAATCCTGCAGCAAAAATCAGATTGTATATTTCTGAATCTTGCATTTCGGCACCTTCTTTGACGATGCCTTTTTCGATAGCCTTCTTTAAAAGTTTATTGCGATCTAATCCCTTACCGTCATCTTTGATGATGATGGCAATTCGATCTTCTTGTTGTATAGCTTTAAGCCAAACTTTGGCTTGGGGACTTTTTCCAGAGGCCAGTCTTTCATCTTTGTTTTCAATTCCATGATCTACTGCATTTCGAACCATGTGAGTTAAGGGGTCTACAATTTGATCGATGATAGTTTTGTCGAGTTCGACTTCTTCACCCTCCGCAATAAATTCAACATCTCTATCGAGAGAGCTAGAGACGTCGCGAACAATTCTGCGCATCTTTTGAAAGGTTGGTTTTAATGGAAGCATTCTCAGCGAAAGCGATACATGTTGAATTTCATTTACGAGTTTGTCGAGATACGACAAGGTTTGTTTGGAGTGTTGAGTGTTTAACGTTTCACCTACACGATGTTGAGTCATCATGGATTGGTTAACAACTAACTAACCTACAATATTTAAAAGTTCATCGAGCTTTTTAAGACCCACTCGAATTCCTTCGTCGTCGCCCTTGTTTGCGCTTTTAACGCTGGGAACTACGGGAGTATTTTTGGGTGCATTTACAACGGCTCCATTGGACTCGTCTTCAGTTTTAGAGTTGTCTGAGCTATCCTTTAGGTTTCTAATGTCTTTTAGTTTGGCCTCAGTGCTGGAAGAGTCGTGAGTAAAATTGAGATCTCTTTTTAAACCTTCGACATATATTTTCAATACGTCCATAGACTCTAAAAATAGAGTACAAACTTTGCGAGTGGCTTCAATTTCACGCGTTTTAAGTAGGTTTATGGCATCTTCAAGCTTATGGGCAAAGTCTGCAAGTTGGATAAATCCAACAGCTCTTGCTCCACCCTTAAAAGAGTGTGCTGCTCTGAAGAGTTTTGAGATAACCTCTTCGTTAAATTCACCACCATCGAGTGCCATGAAGGCGTTTTCTGCTTCTACAAGCAAACCTTCACTTTCCTCTAAAAAAGTTTTTTTAATTTCTAATTCAAAGTCGTCCACCTTTGACGTTTCGGATGATTTATCGAAAACTTGCGATTTATTATTGTTTATTTATTGTTAAGAACTTCAAAGGCTTATCTTGGAAAATTCAAATTCATTAAACGAAAAAATTTCTTTAATTCTAGAGCCTTAAATTGTTTGTCTCGGGTGTTGTATTTTTGACTCCCCATTTTTTCCCTTGCCACAAATCACGAGTCGCCAAAATATTGTCGAAGGCATCGAAGATGCGCGTTTTGTGGCGAACCCATTCGGGAGCCACTAGAGAT
Organism: uncultured Bacteriovoracaceae bacterium; assembly: GCA_964609695.1. Classification (GTDB taxonomy): domain Bacteria; phylum Bdellovibrionota; class UBA2428; order UBA2428; family UBA2428; genus JAGNHS01. The sequence goes on along the minus strand of CAZSSP010000001.1, from coordinate 346,235 downwards.
TTTTCTTCGGTCTCACCAGTGATTCTATGCAATTCTACTTTGGGGTCTATATGCTGAATGAGCTCCACGATTAATTCTAGATATTCGTCCTGTGACATTAACTTGAATGGATTTTTGTCGTACATGTGTGCGAGTTTAGTTCCTCGAATCACATGCAACATTTGTAATTTTAGTCCGTAACTCCCGCATTCTTGGGCAATATTTACGGTGTCGAGCATGTCTTGAAAGCTTTCTTCGGGAAAACCTAAGATGATGTGGCTTATGACAGGAATTTTAGATTCAACGAGAAGTTTCATGGCCAATTTATAATCTTCTAAAGTTTCTTGCCGATTGACCCATGATAATTCATTTTGATGGGCACTTTGAAGGCCAAGTTCCACAGTGAAAAATGGAAGTTTTTCTTGAAACTCTTTCAAGACTTTTATGTTTTCGGAGTTTATGCAGTCGGGACGAGTGGCAATGCTCATGCCGACTATTCTGGGATCGATGAGAGCAGATTGATAGCGCTGTCTTAAGGTGTCTGGATCGGCGTAAGTGTTAGTGAATGCTTGAAAATAGACTATAAATTTTTCAGCGCCATACCTTTTTTGAGTAAACCAAATACCTTTTTCAAGTTGTTGTTGAATATTGCTTTTAGGGTCTTGCTGAGGTGAAAAAGAACCTAGTTGCGAACAGTAAGCACAGCCTCCAAAGGCTTTGGTCCCGTCACGGTTGGGGCAATCAAAACCAGCATCGACACCTATTTTATAAACAATCTCACCGAATCTCTCGATGAGCCTGTCTTTAAAGTAATTCCAGCGTTTGCGTGGGATTGAAGGCATAATAGAACTCTTTGGCTTGAAAGCGTCTCTATTTCAAGGCAATAATGCTGCTCCGTGGAAGACTTTGTATGGATTCAAACTCGAGATAATTCGCCAACACTCTGGAGTAATTTATTGGGTGAACCATTTCGCTCCTATAAAGGGGCCTTTAGTGAGTCTTGGAGTGTTTTTGTGGAACCAGTTATTAAAAGGGCTCAGTCTAAGGGCTTAAAATCTCTCAGTGTTGGGGAGTTTGGTTTAGGCTTGGGCACTAACTGGTTATTTACGGTCAGTGCGGCTGCGGCTTTAGGAATAAAGCTGGAATATTGGGCTATAGAAAAAGATCTTAGGGCCTTCGAATTGGGCTTAGTTCGGTGGAGGCAAAGTTTTCAAAGGGTCTCAGAGTTTTTTAATCAAAGAGCCTATAACCTTGATGAAGCTCAATGGAATTTATACTTAGAAAATTGTCAGCCGAAGGTTTATTCTAGTTTAGAAGAGGCTGTAGCTCAGGCTAAGCCAGTTGATAATTGGTATCACGATCCCTTCGGTTTTAGTGTTAATTCTGATGGCTATTCCGAGGAGTCATTAAATTTGTCTTCGAAACTTTGGACTCCTAATGTTTTGGGGTTGTCTTATGCTTGTAATAGACACTTTCAAAATGTACTTGAATCTTTGGGAATGAAAGTCTCTTTAATGGATCAGCACGAAGCTGATCTTAAGCGTCAGCGATTGGAGTTCTCTCCAGCCTAGGGAATGATTAATATCTTTGACTGATATAATGTAAAAAAAAGTGAAAAAATTAATAGAGTTAGTTAAACAGCGTTGGAAAAATATTCTATTGTTAGTCACTCTTGGGCATTTTGTTTTTTTTATATTTCAAAACCGAGACATTGCAGATCTAAACATTTGGGAACGTAACACTTGCTATTTTAAAACTCATAGAGAGCTTTTAGATATGGATTGTCGTTATTACCATGTGAAAAGATTTGTCTTTGCGCAGCCTAATTTGGCTTATGGTGAAACTTTAAAATGTAAGCAAGCGTCTGCCGACAAAGTTAAAAAATTTGATCAAGAAGTTTTGGCTGCAGAGTGTCCGGCTCAGGACACTTGGGGATCGCCTAAAAAAGTATGGGATTTAGGTTGGGATGCTTATTCTATTTGGTATGGAAGATCGGTCGCACTTTATTTTCAGTCTCAAAATGCATCATGGCCGGGTTTGTTACGCGCCATTAATGATCCTGTTTTTGTACAGTCTTTTGCTAATATTGAACATCATCATTACCCTTGGCTTTTGTCGGTCTTTTATTTTTCCTTAATGAAGCTAGTGGCTTCACCGAATCCTCTACCCTTAATTATTTTGCAAGTTATTGTCTGGGTTTTGTGTGCCTATTTACTCTTTTTAATTTGGCCGACTTGTCCGCTCTACGCATGGATACTATTTGCTTTTGTTCCAACATCTGGAGCCTTTATGTTTCGTTTGTATGCCGATATCTGGGTTGTGCTTTTTGGACTTTTTATGCTCCTCTTTTTGCAGACCCGAAGAAATTTTTTAGCAGGGATAGCATTTTTTTTAGGATGCCTTTTAAAGCAGGAAGCTTTTATTCAGCTTGGGGCTTTAGCTGTTACTTTTCATTTAATTAATTTTAATAATTTAAAAAGCATTTTCATGGCTAAACAAAGAAGCTTTTGGATTTTAGCGGTTTTGGCTATTTCAATGGTCATTTTTAATTCGCATAAATTTGAATCAAAAGAATTTTATTTCCCACTTTTGTCGCGATTGGCAGAATTGAGTTTTTATACAAAGTTATTACCTCAAATTTTGGGTTATTATGCGGATGTTTTTTTTAGACCCGCCATGTGGGGTTTGGGGCCGATTTGGTTAATTTGTGTTTTTGCGCGTTCTATTAAAATTATTTCTTGGAAAGTTTATATTCCCTTGATGATGGTGCTTGTTATGATTCCCTTGGCTTATGCTCGTTACCGTTTTGGTTATAAAGAAGTCATTTTGACAGGGGCGGGTAGGGCTTTATGGCAAACTATGCCTTTATTATGGCTTTTATTAAAAAATGTTCATGAAAAAACTTCTCAGGCTTGAGAATTAGGGCACAAGGTTTTAGTTTAGATAGAGTTGGTCACCTTAAGTTTAATTATACCTATTTACAATGAAGCAAATCATCTCAATGATTTTCTAAATCGAATTGATTCTTTTGATTACGGATGTGAAACAGAGTTTGTTTTTGTTGATGATTCCTCAAAAGATAAGTCCTTTGAGATTTTAAATTCCTTCAATTTTAAACATTCCGTTATAAAGCTTAAGCAAGAAGAAAACATGGGCAAAGGAGCGGCCCTACGGCGTGGAATTATGGCGGCCAACGCTAAAATCATAGCGATACAAGATGCCGACTTTGAGTACGACTATAGAGAGTTGCCCGCTTTAGTTAAACCTATTTTAGAAGACAAGGCCGACGTTGTTTTCGGAAGTCGATTTAAGAAATCTGCTCATCAAGTTCATAGAACCTTTCATTACTTAGTGAATTTGATTTTAACTATGTTTAGTAATTTATTGAGCGGACTTTATTTGTCTGACATGGAAACTTGTTACAAAGTTTTTCGTTCTGAAATTATAAAAAACATAAATTTGGAATCTATGAGATTTGGATTTGAACCTGAGGTGACCGCTAAGGTGGCTTTATTAAAAGTTCGAATGCATGAAATTCCAATCAGTTATTTTCCTAGAAATTATTTAGAGGGTAAAAAAATCACTTGGAAAGATGGTTTGGCCGCCTTGTGGCATATCTTTTATTTTAATTGCGTTGCTGATTCTAAAGAATTTTTTAAAGAAGAGATGCCTTCCAAATATAAATTAACAAAGCGACAGTTGCTCTAAATTTCTCTTTTTTTGAATAACTTATTAAAAAAAAGATCTTCTTTTATTTCTATGAGTATTTCGTTGGACTTAGAGTTTTTAGAAAAACTAACAGGCGCCTTATCGATAATGGCGAGGGGTTGTGCTTCGTCGGATTCACCCATGCAAAGAACTGCGGCACTGCTGAGGGCATCGGTTACATTGACGATAGTGGCTTCTAGTTTGCGTCCAAACAAATCCTTTTTCCCAATAAGTTTTTTTGTGGCTTTGAAACCAAAGTGAGCCAAGGACACTCCCGTGACTCCTCTTCTTAGAGGTTGAGATCTTGAGTCACTAATAATGACTCCGATTTTGTTTTTAGGAAATTCCTTTTTGAGTGACTTCCAAATTTCTTGGGCGCTTTTAAAGGGATTTTTAGGTAATAAAATGTATTGTGATTTTTCGCTATTGGATAAGTCGATGCCGGCACTTGGAATTAGCAGTCCATGTTTAATAGTGAGGTGAACATTGTGAGTAGTTTTGCCGAGATAAAGGTCGGCTTCTTTTTTTATGAGTTGATCTTTTGAAATAGTAGATGGGTTGATGAGATTATTTTCGGATAGAGAAACAATTTTAGAGCTGATGACTAGTATAAATTCCTTGGGCAAAGATTTTTTCTTTTTAAGAATTTTAATTAGGGATTCATTGAGATTAAAGCCCGCTTTGAATATGGGGCATTTTAAGGGAGTGACTTTCATAGAGCTGCTTTGTATTTTTTAGCTAGGGAGTTGATCAATTTCTCTTAGACCATTGCTTGTGTAAAAGGTGCTAGCCACTTTAACCTTCGTTAATTTAATTTGATTTTCTTGATCTTTTTCTTGTTGAGGATGCCAAAGGTGATATTGAAGGGCTCTACCCCTAACGCTTTTCATTTTTACGCCGTAATTTCTGAGGCGATATTCAAGATCAGAATCTTCTCCGTAGGCTCCTGAGAAGTCATTCGAATATCCATTCACAGCCATAAAATCACTTCTCCAAAGACTGAGATTACATCCGCGGATATCAAGAACGTTACTTTGTTTGAGTAAAGTGAGTGCCCACTTTGGACATTTAAAAAAGCGACCCAGGTGATGAGTTTTTCCAAATAGAGCGTCTATGTAAAGGTAAAGTGGAAAATCTTCCAGATAACCTTCTTGAATTCTATCAGGGGCAAGATATTGGCTAGCTTTTTCAGAGAGCTCTACTCTTCTTCCTGTTAAAAAATAACCTTCAGAGGCAGCCTTTTCATGCTCAGCAAGAAAGTCTTTATGTAAAACACAGTCCCCATCAATGAAAACGAGATAAGGGTATGAAGAATGAGCCACGGCTCTGTTGACGGCTAAGGTTTTGCGGTTGCCTTTGTCTTCTTGGCTGAGGTGAACTACAGGAAAATTAAAAATTTCTTTCCACTCTTTAATGGCACTTTCAATTTCAGGAAATTTTCCGTCTTCTGCGATAATCAATTCGTCGGGTTTGCGATTTAATCTTGTTATTGAGGCCAACACTTTTTTCAAGAAATCTGCTCTATTGTAAACTGAAATGATAAGAGAAATTTTCATTTCCATTCCTTAATGTCTAAATTTTTCAATAGAGGTAGTTTTTGATCTTTGGCAGATACTATGGGATTTTTGATGGCCCAGTTAATCTTTAAATCAGGATCGTTCCAAGCCAATCCTCCATCGTTTTCAGGAGAATAAAAGTCGGAACATTTATAAAGAAAATCAGCAAAATCACTTAAAACTAAAAAACCATGTGCAAAACCTTTTGGGACATAAAGCCATTTTTTATTTTCACCAGAAAGATTAATGCCAAAATGTTTTCCATAGCTTTTAGATTGAGGTCTCAAATCGACGGCGACATCGTAAACTTCACCCTGAGTCACTCGAACTAATTTGATTTGGGAGTGAGGGTTTTGGAAATGCAAACCTCTTAGAACTCCTCTTGTTGATCTTGAGTGATTGTCTTGAACCCAGCGAGTATTTAGGCCAGCATCTTGAAAAGTTTTTTCATTAAAAGATTCTAAAAAAAAACCTCTCTCATCGCCAAAGACTTTAGGTTCAATCACTAAAAGATCAGCAATGGGAGTTTCAATGAGCTTCATCGGCTAATTTCCTGAGATAAGTTCCATAATCAGTTTTGATAAGTTGGTCGGCATGCCACAAAAGTTGCTGACGGTCGATAAAGTTTTGTCTGAAGGCAATTTCTTCAATGCAACCTACTTTTAGGCCTTGGCGTTTCTCAATGGTAGCAATGAATTGAGAAGCTTCCAAAAGCGAGTCATGAGTGCCGGCGTCGAGCCATGCTAGGCCTCGTCCCAAGAGTTCAACTTCTAATTTGTTTTGTTTAAGATAAACATTGTTTAAGTCTGTAATTTCAAGTTCACCACGAGGAGAAGGTTTTAAAGATTTTGCAATCTCAACAACAGATTCATCGTAGAAATAAATTCCGGGAACAGCATAATTAGATTTAGGAATTGCGGGCTTTTCTTCGATAGACAAAACTTTTTTATGTCTATCGAAAGTTACAACGCCATAACGTTGAGGATCGTTGACATAATATCCGAAGACCATAGCTCCAGATTTTAAAGAGGCTCCTCGTTGAAGTGATTCCGTCCAACCATGTCCGTAAAAAATGTTGTCGCCTAGAATTAAACTAGATTTATCGCCATTGATAAATTTTTCACCCAGAATAAAGGCTTGGGCGAGTCCATCGGGGCTCTCTTGAATTTTATAATGAAGCTCAAGTCCCCACTTGCTTCCATCTTCGAAGAGTCGTTTGTAGAGTGGGATATCATTAGGGGTCGAAATTATTAAAATTTCTCTTATACCCGCCAGCATGAGTGATGAGAGCGGGTAATAAATCATGGGCTTGTCGTAAATGGGCAATAATTGTTTGCTGACCACCCGGGTTAGGGGGTGAAGTCGAGTGCCGGAACCACCGGCAAGAATAATGCCTTTCATGATGCTCTAGAGCATAGAGGACTCGACAGTTTTAGACAAGACGGCTTAATTATACCCCTATGAAATTGCTAGTGACGGGTTCGGCCGGATTTATTGGAAGTTCATTTGTTAGGATGCTTTTGGGGAAGCCCCTTGATAAGCAAAAAGATTTTTCTATACCCTTTGGAGTTGAGAAAATATTAAGTTTAGATGCGCTCACTTATGCGGCCACGACTGAGAATTTAAAACCTATTGAAACAGACTCTAGACACAGTTTTATAAAAGGTGACATTGCAGATCGAGCTCTTGTTGAAAGACTCGCTTTAGAATTTCGTCCTGATGTTATTGTCAATTTTGCGGCAGAATCTCATGTGGATAGAAGTATTCTTTCGAGTCAGGAATTTTTACGTTCCAATGTTGAGGGCACTCTTTCGCTTTTAGATGTGGCTTTAAGAAATAATATTCGCTATGTGCAAATTTCTACAGATGAAGTTTATGGAAGTTTAGGGGATTCAGGATCTTTCTCTGAAGAAACACCTATGGCCCCTAACTCGCCTTATTCTGCCTCTAAGGCCGCGGCGGATTGTTTTGTTAGATCTTATCAACACACGCATAAGTTGCCTGTGATCATTACTCGATGTTCGAATAACTATGGTCCTTATCAATATCCCGAAAAATTTCTTCCTTTAAGTATTACAAGACTTCTTGAGGGGCAAAAAATACCTGTTTATGGAACGGGTAAAAATGTTCGAGATTGGATTCACGTTGAAGATCATTGCTATGGAGTGATTCAGGCCATTGCTCAAAACAAATGGGGTGAAGTTTATAACTTTGGCGGATTTGGTGAAACATCCAACATTGATATGGCGAGAAGGCTTTTAAAACTATTAGGAAAAGATGAAACTTCCCTAGAATATGTGAGCGACCGCAAGGGGCATGATTGGCGCTATTCGATGAATTCACTTAAGGCGCAACGAGAGCTTGGATGGAAGGCTCGATGGAGCTTGGAAAGCGGACTAGAGCATATGGTTGATTGGTTTAAGAACAATCAGCAGTGGTGGAAAAAATCTTAAGCAACGCGTTTTTGTGGAAAACCGTTGAGTAATTGTAGAAATTCAGGCGTTTCATATACTTTTTCATTAATAAAAACATTCAGACAATCTAAATCTAGTTTTCCTGCTTTAGCTTCACTTCTTAATATGTCGAGCGCCTTTTCAACCGGTACGGCTGCTTTATACGAGCGATCATTTGCTACTAGAGCATCGAAAATATCACAAATAGTCATAGCGCGAACTTTAAAAGATATTTCGTCTGATTTGAGCTTGCGAGGATAACCACTTCCGTCGAGAAGTTCGTGGTGACCATAAGCAAGTTCAGGAATGTTTTTCCACTTAGCCACCCAGGGAATTTCCCTTAGATAATAATAACTGTAAGTCACATGAGCTTGCATCCATTCCTTTTCAGTTTGATTCAGTGAACCTCTTAATATCTTAAGAGCAATAATTTCTTCAGGTTGAAGTAATTTTTGAGTTTGTCCATCGGGTCCTTTGAAAGATTTTTGTATTAGAGCTTCTAAGTGTTTGCTTTTGTCGTCGTCGAGAATAGTGGGTTTGCTTAAAGTTTTAATGGTATTGCCAACACTTTCAAAATCACTTTCGAGTTTTTTCATTTCAAACTCAATGTTGTTTAAAATATTGGGATCTTTAGAATTCACAGCTTCAGCTATGACGTCTTTGAGGGCAGCAGTTTTAAAGCGCTCTAATCTTAGTTCAATTTGTAGTTTTTGAATGGGGGTGAGTTTTTCTTCTTTAGATAAGATGAATTCTGGAACTGCGATTTTTCCAAAGTCGTGAAGAAGGGTGGCTAGTCGAAGCTCTTCAAATTCATCGATGCTCACTCTGAAATCTTTAAATTTCTCAAGCTCACTTTCGTGGAGTCTTCTCACCAATGCTAAAGTGAGTATGGTGACTCTTTCGGAGTGTCCTCGAGTGGCTAAATCTCGAGACTCAATGGCTTGCACGCTAGCTCTAGCAAAGCTTTTTAATAGATTTTCAATTCCTTCATAGAGTTGTGCGTTTTCGATTCCCGCTGCTGCTATTCCCGCGAATGCTTCTAAAGTGTTTTGATCGTCTTCAGAAAAGGTGGGCATTTTTTTGATAAGTTTCTCGTTTTGGCTGGGCCAAATTTCAAGATCATCATTTTTTCGATTTATGAGTTGTAGAACACCTATGATTTTATTTTCTTTATTTTTCAGAGGTAAGCAAATCATTGATCGACTTCGATATTTTAAGCGGATGTCCATTTGATGTGAAAAAACAAAAGGGCTTTCTTTGGGGATAGCGTATACGTCGTCAATATTGAGCGCTTCTCCTTTGCGAAAAGCATGGGCCGCTAAACTGGGGCTATCGAGTGGCATTGAAAATGGAGATGTAGGAGCCAAGTCTAAGCTTCGGTTTTTCATGACATAAAAAACAAGTTCGTTGGGCTCTTGGTATAAGTAAATAGAGCCGGCATCGCATGAAACGAGGCTCATGGCTTTATCTAAAACGAGTTCTAAATGCTGGCGAAGCCCTTGGGTTTTCATTAATGAAAGAACACTGTCTTGAAGTGCCTTCCAATGTTTTGCCCAATTTTTAGTCTTTAGCTTCACCTAAGCTATTTCGGCATTTTGTGCGGAATAATTTGTGAAGTTTTGATGAATAAAAGGAGGCTGACTTTAAATGGCGCAGCCTCCTTTTATTTAATTGTTAAGATTTGAAAAAGCTTTTTAGGCCTTCGTTGGATGCTTTAAGCGCTTTATCGCCTTTTTTCCAGTTAGCAGGGCACACTTCGCCAAACTCTTCATGATATTGAATTGCGTCTAGCACTCGAATCACTTCTTCTACGTTTCTTCCTAAAGGAAGATTGTTTAAAGTGACGTGCTGAACGATTTGGTTTTTATCAATGAGAAATAAACCTCTAAAAGCAATTCCAGCTTCTTCGAAAAGAGTGCCGTAACTACGAGCGATGGTTTTGTGAATGTCTGCGATGATGGGATATTTAACGCCACCAATACCGCCTTCAGCCTTAGGTGTTCTGAGCCAAGCCGCATGAGAAAACTTGCTGTCGATTGAGCAGGCTACAACGTCGCAATTTCTCTTTTGGAATTCTTCAATTTGCTCAGAAAATGCATGCAATTCAGTTGGGCAAACAAAAGTGAAATCTAGGGGATAAAAGAATAAGCAAAGATATCGACCTTTAAAATCGTTTAAATTAATTTTTTTAAAATCAGCTCCAATGGCCGCTTCGCCTTCGAAATAAGGGGCTTTTTTACCTACTAAAGTTTCCATAAATGAACCTCCTAAAATTTGGGATGAGCATATCACGGCTTTCTTTAGCTTTCTGGTTAAATCAGCTATAAATGAAAACTATGAAAATAGTTGTATTTGGTGGAAGTGGATTCATCGGTAAACCCCTTGTAAAAAAACTCAAGTCTGAAGGGCACGAAGTCATAGTCAGTGATGTTCGAAAAAACTCGAATTTTGCCAATGATATACGCGAATCTGATGCGGTGATTAATTTGGGCGGTCATCCCCTATTTAAGGATCGTTGGACGGATCGCGTAAAATCTCTAATTTATGATTCTCGAATTGAAAGCACTAAAAAAATAGTAGAAGCCATTGGATTTGCAAAAAGCGCTGGGGCTGGTCCCAAAGTGTTTATATCTTCTTCTGCGATTGGATATTATGGGTCTAGTGGGCAAGAAATACTAAGTGAGAAAGCTCCATCTGGAAGTGATTTTTTAGCATTTGTTTGTAGGGACTGGGAAGAACAGGCCTTTGTTGCTCAAAAACATTTTCATGTAAGAACTGTAGTTATCCGTACAGGGGTTGTTTTAGGGCGTAACGGAGGGGCACTCGATAAACTATTATTGCCATTTAAATTAGGTGGCGGAACTCTCATTGGAAACGGGAAACAATATTTTTCGTGGATACATTTAGACGATGAAGTGGCGCTTTATGTGCATGCTTTAAATCAAGAAAATTTATCAGGTCCGCTTAATGCCGTAGCCCCAAATCCTGTAACTAATGAAGAATTTAGTCACAGTTTAGCCAAGGTCATTGGGCTTCCTCAGATTGGTTTGGTGGGACCCTCATTTGTGCAGACCTTGGTGGGAATGGGAACTAAGGCGGGCTTGTTTGTCGGTGTTGGTGGCGCTGCTGAGGTGATTGCTCATGGGCAGCGAGTTGTTCCCGAAAAAGCTTTAGAATCTGCTTTTAAATTTAAATATTCTAATATTGAAGATGCTCTTAAAAATATAGTTTCTTGAAAAGTGAAGAGGGGGTGGGCTGCCCCCTCTTGGTTTTTAATAATTTATCTTTAGGCTTCTTTAGATTCTTCGACTCTACAATTTCCATCTCTAAATCGTTTGGGTGGAGGAGGTGGAAGCATTTTCAGCATGGGCGCAAGTTTTTCAATGGTTGCTTGGCTACTCTCGAAATCTTTTGCTTGTCGTAGTTCTTCTACAAGCGAGTGAATTTGACTCAATTTAGCCAATCGAGTCTCACGATCGCTTTTGATAAATTCTAAAACTTCTTGGGGTGGATTTCTTCTTGCAAATTTGGGTCGGGGACCGCGTAATTTGCGCATAACTTCTCTAAGTTCTTCGTCACCTGATTCAAAGCTAGTTCTTAAACCTTGATGTATTGATTTGAGTAAAGTTTTTTCTTCGTCAGAAAAAATCTTTGCTAAATTGGGTCTTTTCCTTTTTCCTTCATGTTGAACTCCTGCTGCAACTAGTGAAAGCGAGAGAAGGATTAGGCTCATTTTTATAAAGTGTTTTGTCTTCAGCATACGTGTCTCCTTTATTCTCTTAGTATTATCGATAAATGTTGCGTAATTATGACAGTTTTAATGACCACAAATTATTGATATTATTGTGTAATTTTAGGGGCTCCTGAATGCTGTATTTTCCTGTTATAAGGACGAGCATGAATTTGGCTTCAGAGAAGGATTCTTTTGCGCTCGGGGCCGTTGTAGTGCCTGCGCGAAATGGAATGTTGAGTGAGCTTGGTTATGATTTGAATCAGTTGGGAGAAAAAGCCTTAGGTATAGTTATTTCAGAGGGTAGTTCTAGAGTTTTGGTTCATTTCCCAGAGTTAAAAATCACCCTCTGGTTGGATACTGCAGAATTAGCAGATGTGAATAGTGAGGCTTCTAAAAATCAGAAAAATTTTCAAGAACTAATTCCTAAGACGGAAATTCAAAAGCTTCCTCCAGTATGGCTTTTAAATTATTTGATGAAAGAAGTTTCGTTGGTTGAATTCCTTGAAATTGAACATGGCGAATTTTCAAAAATATGGGATGAGAACGATTCTTTAAATACAGAGAATTCGGATAACACTCAACTAAATGCTATGAGAGTGGGCTTGGGAATAGAGGGACTATCTCCTGAAAAAATTAAATCCTTAAGTGCGACTTTATCTACAAGATTATTAGCACTTCGCCTTCACCCCGCAGGTATGCATAAATTCGAAGCCCGATTTTATTTAGCTCATTAGTTATTAAAGCGATCGACCTAGAGCATCGAGAGTGGAATGCTTGAGATAGTTACGATATTTTTCAACTTCAAGTTTCCATTGTTCTTCTGACCAGGAAAGTTCGCTGCAAAGTGTTTCTTTGATTTTTGGAAGTATTGATAAGCCGTGGTCAGACTCTTTGTAATAGGTGTGGGTTCTGCGCACAAAAAGATCTTCAATGCTAAGAACCATTTGTTCTCTACACATTCCGCGAATGTCTTCTAGGTCGTAGAGACTGCCTTCGCTTTCACCCATAGGGTTTTTAATGTGTGACCGAGGATAATTTAACTTTGGAAGTGGGCGGTGTTTAGTGCTGACATTGGCAATGTTGTTTGAAAGTGGTGCCGGCCAAAGTTGAGTACCCTCTATAATTTTTAATACGGCGTCTTCGGCCATCTTTCTGTAAGTGGTGAGTTTTCCGCCAGCTACTACAAGAAATCCTTTTTGCTTCCATTCTATGTGATGTTCTCTAGATACTTTTCCTTCGTTTCCAACACCTTCTGGTGCTTTCAGTAGAGGTCTTAATCCAGACCATACGCTGATGACATCTTCTCGTTTAATAGAGGTTGATGGAAAATAATCTTTTGCTGCTTCTAACAAGTAATCAATTTCTTCTGATCGTATGTGAACAAGGTCGGGATTTTCTGCGTCAAAAATATCCGTGGTTCCAATGATTGTGAAATCACTCCAAGGAATCGCAAAAAGGACTCGCTTATCTTTTGGGTGAAGTATAACGACCGCATTGTTCACAGGTAATTTAGATTTTTTGACAACAATATGGGAGCCTCTTGTTGTGCTTAGAAGTTTGCTAGGCTTTGAGTCTTGAGTTGTATTAGCAAGAAGTTGATCGGTCCAAGGTCCCGCTGCTGAAACTATACATCGAGCTTTGATTTCAATGTCTTCAGAATGGATTAGGTCTTTAATTTTAATGGTGTGAGCTTGTTTGGAATCTTCATGTACTTTTTCATTGAAGTTAATAGACTGAACTTCAGCGCGGTTTAAAATTTGAGCGCCACTACTGGCGGCATCAATGGCGTTGGCTAAAGTTAATCGAGCGTCATCAGTGGCTCCGTCCCAATAAAAAATACAACCCACTAGATCCTGGGTTTTAAGTGTTGGTTCGGCTTGATGGCTTTTATTGAAGTTCAGTTTTTTGTGAAGGCCTGGAATCTTGAAAGTGGCCAGAAGATCATAGAGCCAAAGTCCTAAATTTAATTTCCAAAGCGGCACTCTTGAATCTTTAAAAGCTGGAAAAAGAAAAGGAATGGGTTGGCATAACTGAGGACAATTCTTCCAAAGTAGGGCTCTTTCTTGAGTGCTTTCAAAAACCAAATGAAATTCGTAATTCTCTAAATAGCGAACACCACCGTGTACAAGCTTTGAGGATCGAGAGCTTGTTCCAGCAGCTAAATCATTTTTTTCAATGAGGAGTGTTTTTAGGCCTCTGAGTGCGGCCTCTCGAGCGATTCCAGTTCCGGTGATTCCCCCGCCAATAATGACGAGATCAAATAGATCTTGAGAATTGTTTTTGAGATTGTTGAGGGTGCTTTGGCGACTGCGATGCGAGAATTCCACAAACATCACATTACGAGAGTCGCCAACACATTTCCAGATCTGGCAATTTTAAGTCTAAAGATTAGCTTTTTACTTCTTTATGAACAGTAACTTTGCGAAGATAAGGATTGTATTTTTTGAGCTCAAGTTTTTCTGTAGTTGTGCGCTTGTTTTTCTTCGTGATGTAGCGGCTTGGGCTAACACCAGCAGCACGGGCTTCGGTACATTCGAGGATTACAACAACGCGATCAGTTTTCTTGGCCATAGTAGGATTATGAGCTAGCTTGCCCCTGTGCCGCGTGTCAAGCGATCTAATTATTGCCTATGTGAAAACTGCGCAAAGCAGCGCCATATATAGTGTTTGGCCCGTGACTCAACGCGTTTTCAATTTTTAAATACTTGTTTTCAATGGCTTGCGCATTAATTTTGGCTGGGCATAATGAATTTAGAAAGAAATTTAGTTTGAACGGCCATAACGGCCTTCAAGGAGGAGTCACGAATGAAACGCAACTTTGGAATCTTCAGTGCAATGCTGCTTGGGGGGGCCTTTGTGGCTCAAGCAAGTGAAGGTGTCAATGTAGGCGGCTATGTAGATGGCCAATACAATTACGCTAGCATTAAAAATTACCGTGGAACTGTTGGAAATGGTGGAGAAGTTATGTCTAACTCTTTCCGTTTCGCAGAAGCCGCTATCTGGGCTACTAAAAAAGCCGGTGGAGCAGAAGGCGTGTTAGACCTTGATATCAAAGGTCCTTCTCAAGCCTATACTCGCGGTTTCCAAACAGGAAATACAAATACAGCATGGACTTTGGGTGGTTCAAACTCTCAAGCCTATGTTGCTATGACTTACGACAACGGCTTTACTTGGCGTCTAGGTCAATTCGATTCACTATACGGATATGAGCCCGTTAAGTCTTCTGATCGTCATTATGCACAAGCAGGATTACTTTCTGCTCTAGCTCCAACTTCTCATGTTGGTTGGCACGGTAAATATGAATTCAGCGACATGATGGCGTTGAATATCGTTATCGCTAACCCACACGATGTTGGTGTTATGAAGAACGGAAACCTAAACTACGGACTTAAGCTCAATACTAAGTTCGACAGCTTAGCTTTCAACCTTGGTGCTCTTTTCAAAACTGGCGACCAATACGCTACAGGTGCTAAAAAACAACTCGGTTACTTTGTTGATTGGGATGTTGGCAGCACTATGGGTTCACTTGAGTGGGCTCTTTACGGTTATGTTGCTAAAGGCGACGTTAAAGGTGCTAAAACTGACTTCGGTGCTGGTTTGAACACTCACTACGCTATGTCTGAAATGACTCACTTAGGTCTTCGTTTTGAATATGACAAAGACGGAACTAAGAACACAGCAGCTATCACTAGTGGAACTACTCTAACTGGAGCTAACGCTACTTCTGATACAAGCAGCTGGGCAGTTACTGTTGGACCTCAGTTTCATATGACTGATGCTTTCACAACTAAGCTTGATTACACTTATACTGCGATCAAGTATGAAGGTTCAGGCGCAAAAGACCATGCTGGTCATGCAGCTAACCTTGCTGGTGTGTACAAATTCTAAGAACTTTGAAACTTAGATAAAATTGCCTGGTAGTTCTTCGGAGCTACCAGGCTTTTTTTTTGGGAGAAACTCAATCATGAAAAAAGCGGGAATTTTTCTTTTAAGTTTGCTGACAATCAATTTATTTGCACAAGATCAAATTGATTTTAGTGGTGGCCAGCAGTTTGCAAATAGAAAAGCCAAACTAAAAAGAAAAGAACCTGAATATATTCAAAGAAAAAACTCTCAACAAACTATTCAAGTGGCGTGGGATTACGTCCAAAATAATCATTATAAGAAAGCCTTAGATCTCTATTCTAAATTATTACAAAAAAAGAATTTAACTAAAGATGAACGAGAGGGCCTTGATGCTGGATTGGGAATCAGTCTTTATCATCAAAAGGGATGTTTAGAATCTCGACCTTATTTAGATAAATCTCGAAAAACGACTCGATTCAGAGAAGATGCTTATTATTATTTAGCCCTTTGCGAATTGGAAGCTAAACGGCCTAAGAGTGCTCGACCGTTTTTTGAATATATTACAAAAGTTCATCACCCAAGTTACGAAGAGCCTAGCCGATTTTATTTAGCATTATTGGATGAGTCGGAAGATAACAATGATGATGCCAAAGCCGCTTATATGGATTTAATAGATTTTTCTAAAGATCCAGTTTTAGTTAAAAATGCTCGCGCTCGACTCAAGATGCTTGAATATAAATTGGCCACCGATAAAAGGTTAAGAAGTCCGTGGAGTTTCTTGGGATCTTTTGGAATGGGGTATGATTCCAATGCCGTTTTGCTTCCTCAATCTTTGGATCCTTCGGCACAAAATTTAGATTCTCAAAAATCAATTGTGGAAACTTTGATGTTTTATGGGTCTTATCGCTATCCGTGGACACATGATATTGACCAATCCTTTAACTATTCCATGTTGATGTTGCACAATGAAAACTACAAAGCTTCTTTAACAAATGATTTGCAAAGCCATGAAATTAGCACGGAGCTTGGTTTGGACACCGATGAAATTGATCATTTCGGATGGGCCTTTAGTTTTTCGCATGTATTTTTAGGAGAATTGAAAAAATTTAATTCCTATATGGCCACCTTTGGATCGCAAATTAAATGGAAGCATCGAAATGTGGATGGTGAATCAAAAATGGCTTCTACCTGGGAGTCGGCCTTGAAGTTTTCAAGAATTAAATCCATTAAGGCAGCTTCAAGCGGAAGCGATCCTGAGGGATTTTCATATGCTTTAGAAAATCGCTATAGCTATCTTAAAGTCTCAAAACATAGTTTTGGCCCTGAACTTAATATTGAATATCATCCTACGCTGGGCTCTGAATCTTCATTTTATTCATATTCTCCAGCGGCGTTTTGGGATATTGAATTGGGCAAAGAATCTCTCCGCTTGAAACTTCAGCAAGAACTTTCGTTCCAGCATAGTCTTTATTATGATTCTACAAAGAAACGTAGAGATTATAATTTTAGTTTTTCAGAAGCCATCAGCAAAGGTTGGGGACAGCATTGGGAAACAAGATTGCAAATCAATGCTACAACTAATCTTTCAAATTTAAAAACGAGCTATCAATATGATCGCTTTCAAGCCATGTTTTTAGTAAGCGGAGTTTTTTAATTCCAATCATTTTTGTTTGGGTCTGATTTCCCTTTGTTTTTTTTCTTTTTCAAATCACGTGGGATAACTGCGTTTTGAATTCCCGAGTCAAAGAAAAAATCCTCTGGAGTGTGAAAATCAAGATCGTCTCCGCCTCTCCACGGATGTTCTTCGGAGGCCATAGATCGCAATTGCTTGAGTAAACTTAATGTGCCCGAGTCAAGATTGGTCGATGGTGTAGCTATGGGATTGCTTATTCCAGATATGTCATTAAAAAGTTCTGTGAGAAAATTATAGGATCTTGGGTTTGAGCTAAATAAATTTCTGATTCGTAAATAAGTAGCGTCATTGGGTAAGTTCATGTTTGTTTTTAATCCTAAATCTTTGGGGTCTTTAGATATGTAAAGTTTGGCATAATTATTTGTGGATTTAGGAGAATTAGGAAGTCGTAGGTCTAAAGGGACTTGATGCTTTTTAGAAAGTTGCCCCATCCATTTGGCCAAATCAATAGGCTCGATATCTTTTAAATTTTTAGCACCTTCTTCAGCTTTATTGATTATAGTTAAATGAACCCCCAGTGTTGGAACCCAGTTGGGATTGGCTGCAGTCCGATCTTTGATGTTTATTGAAACTCGAATTTGACCATTGGGGCCCGTGAAAAGGGCTGAGCCAGTGTAAGAGGCTATTTTTGTTCCTTCATCTATCGGCTGTCCGTTGCTCAATAATCCTCTTCCCGAATGTTCCATGTCTTGAGTCCAAAAGAGTTGAGAAAAAAGCTTCTCATGAGATTTTATGGTGTCTTCTCCTAAGAGTGTTATGAGTTCACTTGGAATTTTTCCGGCTGCTGTGGGATTACGAAGAAATTCTCTTTCCCGATTTCTGCTCAAATGAGACCATTTTTTTTTAAGGGTGTTTTCTGAGACTACTTGAAGATTGGCTAGTGCCTCTTGGCAAAAGGCATTTGTGGCATGATCTTTAAACAAATCATTAGAGGCGGCAAATAAAGGAAAACTTGTAATAAGTATTTTGCTTGTAAGTACTAATTGAAAAGAAGCATACGAATACATGGCTCGTAAGAATCTTTTCATGGGTTTCTTTTCGGTAACTCTAATTAGAGTCTTTAGTAATGGATAACTTAGAGCGGAAGCACCGTTTCAAGTATAGACATGGCTGAATTCAGCGTTCGCTTATGCGATGATGGGCTTCCCTGTGTGGGGGCGACTTCAACTAAATCCATTCCCAATAGGGGCCATTCTTTTAAACAAAGTTTTATGAGTTCACGGCAAAAATTCAAATTTAGACCATTAGCGGAAGGAGTTCCTGTCGCGGGGGCTAAGCTAATATCCAGGGCGTCGATATCAAAAGAGATATAAAGCTTTTCACATTTTAACTGGGTCCAATTTTTATGGAGTTCGTTGAAAACACTTTGGGCATTTTTTCTAAGGCATTCTTTGGCCCATATTTGCTTTATTCCGTGCTTTTTTTCCCAATAATTTTTCGCTTTGAGAGTTTGTCGAATTCCAATCTGAACAAATTGAGCGGGGTTTTTAATTCCATCAAGTGCGTTATAGGCCCAAGTTGTAAAACAATGTTCAATTCCAAATCGCGAAGCAATCATGTCGGGATGGGCATCAAAATGAAGAATGGCCGCATTTTTTAGTTGCCCAGCTTTTTTTAATCCCCCCATAATTCCATCGCTCACCGAATGATCGCCTCCTAAAACAAGGGGTTGGAATAGTGAATTCACTTTAAAGCATTGTAAAATTAATTCTTCAGTTAGGTTGAGTGGAGAAACGGGAGATTTAGATTTGTAATTTCGCCCCCAAAGTGTTTTTCCGCATTCGCTTTTTGTTCTGCTGTTAAGTATTGAATCGTGGCTGAGTTGAGGAATGCAAGGAATATCACCTAAATCAAATCGAGCCATGATGGGTTTTCTTTTATAAAGTGCTTCTCTGATATGTAGAGGACCGTGCGCGGCACCTCTTAAAATGCCTCCTCCAGCATCTGATGGAACTCCTATAAGTAGGGGTCTGTGCGAATTTCGCACAGAGCTATATATCTTAAGACCCCACTCGGAATCTTTAATGCGGTGTTTTTGAAGAAATTTTTTAGCTCTATCGGATCCAGCGCTTAAAGTGAGAATGCCGCATCCGGGAAGTCGCATAAGGTTAAAGATCTGAGGAAGGCTTTTAGACATAGCTTTATTAGACCCTAAAAATGTGTAAGATGGCAAAAATAAAAGCGAGGTTTTATGTCACTACGCAAAGTTATTATTGTTGGTTCGGGTCCTGCCGGTTTAACTGCGGCCATTTATGCAGCTCGAGGAGATTTAAAACCTCTCGTAATTGAGGGTTATCAATCTGGCGGACAATTGATGTTAACAAGCGAAGTGGAAAATTTTCCTGGTTTCTCAAAAGGAGTGATGGGGCCTGCTTTGATGCAAGAAATGAGGGCGCAAGCTGAAAGATTTGGGGCTGAGTTTATAACTGCGGATGCCACCAAGGTTGAGCTCAATTCTAAAACTAAAAAGGTTTGGGTTGATGGCACTCTTTACGAAGGACAGACCGTCATTATTTCGACAGGAGCTTCTGCAAAGTTGCTGGGATTAGAAAATGAAAAAAGATTAATGGGTCGTGGCGTGAGCACCTGCGCTACTTGCGATGGTTTTTTCTTTAAAGATAAAGTGATTTGCGTGGCTGGCGGTGGAGATAGTGCCATGGAAGAAGCCAATTTCTTATCTCGATATGCTTCTAAGGTGTACTTAATTCATAGACGTGAAGAATTTAAGGCTTCAAAAATTATGGTTGAAAGAGCCCAAGCCAATCCTAAGGTAGAATTTATTTTAAATACCGTGATCGAAGATATATTGGGTGCGAACGATGTTCAGGGTGTTCGCATAAAAAATACAAAGACTGGTGAAACTAAAGAGCTCAAGCTTGATGGGGTCTTTGTGGCGATTGGACATTCGCCAAACACTAAACTTTTTTCCGAACAAATTACTCTTGATGATCATGGCTATGTAAAAACTTCTAGCGATAAATCTCATGTGAGTGCGACCAATATTGAGGGCGTATTTGCTTGTGGAGATCTCCAGGATAGAAGATACCGCCAGGCCATTACGGCAGCTGGAAGCGGCTGTGCTGCGGCTCTGGATGCTGAGCACTATTTAACAATGAATTCATAAATTTCTGAATTTATTGGATTTTTTACACATACTTAAGTGTTTACTTTTTAACGCATTGCAGTATAATGAAGATTGTGTAAAGGAGCCACCATGATTCAGATCACCGACGTGCAAATATACGTGGTGAACGAAGATAAGCTAAAGGCTTACGCGACTATCACCTTAGACAACAGCTTCCTCATTCGTGACCTTAAGGTTATTAAGGGTCATACGGGGCTTTTCGTGGCTATGCCCGCCAAAAAAAGAAAAGACGGTGTTTTTAGAGACATCGCTCATCCACTTAATCAGCCTATGAGAGAACACCTCGAAGAATTGGTTTTAAAGGCTTACCAAGAGGCTGTTAAAGAACAGTCGATTGGAATTCCTTCTATTTCTTCAGGAACTGAAGGCTAATTTCTCTAATAAGTAGCTGCTTCTGTTTATTGCCAAGCCAAGTGCTCGCTGTTATTAAAATGGCTGCACGTTGGCGCGTCGGCAAGTGGTAAGCCAGCAGATTTTGATTCTGCCATTCCAAGGTTCGAATCCTTGCGCGCCAACCATTTTTCTGCGGCAAAATCTGAATTGATTCAGATTTTGAAGCTGAAAAGGGGGAGCACCGAGCGAGCGTTTGTCGCGAGCGAAGAGCGCACCCAGCCAGAGATTTTCCATAATAGTCTTACTCGTCTTTGAGCATTTGTTGGTAAAAGGGGTCGTCTTTCATAATTTTGAAAGATTCCGTTTCCTCAACTTTAGGGAGCATAAATTCATCTTTGAGATTTGATTTTCCGTCGTTAGTTAAAGCAGTTTCTTTAGTCAGTGCCGAAGGAAAAACAACAGCTTTTGAAGATTGAAGTGCGCTCATGCGATCGTAGGTTACTTTTGAAACTATGAAAGTTTTCAAATTGTACGAATAAGATGTCACCATTCCTGCATCCAGAAAATCTCTACCAAATTTGAAAAGTTGAATCATAAGGGCGAGGCCGGCAATTTTGGGAGCTTCAATTGAGGAGAGTTTTGTGCCTGGAATTTTATATCCTTCATCGTTAATGTAATAAATCGTGCCAGATTCATAAATGTTACCGGCAATATAAACCAGGATTCCACCTATGAGATTTTTTTGAGAGTCTCTAATTTCAACACTCATGACTTCTTTTTCTTCAAAAGCTTTTTCTAAACTTTTTAATACTGAAGGGTCCGAAAAACGATTGGCAGATTCGGCAGAAAGTTTTCTCTTTTGAGTTGAAAGCATTTTTAGAACATCTGCAAAGTGAGAGGAGTCATCGGTGTTAAATGAAATGGAATTTCCACCCTCTAAAAGTTGCTTCATTTTGCTTTGAATTTTTTTAAACGTAGAGGAATTTGCCACAGAAACCATGTGTCTTAAACCGGTTTGTTTTTGATAATGCCATCCATTTTGAAAAATGACGTATCGAAAATCTTCATCTTGCAATATATCTTCAGCAACCGATAATTTTTCTAAATGGAATCTTTCCTTAAAAATAGCATCATCAACTTTGTAGACGTTGCCTAAGGAATCAAAATAAACGAGGCCGCTCTTCTCGTAGGCCTCATTGAAATAAGCTCTTAACTTATCTACTGAGTTTTCATCAGTGATAAAGCTGTGATCAATTTTTTTATCATTGATTAAGTAAAATCCTTGTATCAAATGTGTTTGAACTTTTTTGGCCCAATTCAAGTGGTGGGCTCTGGCAGATTCAATAGACGTAGCAATATAGATGGGGCTTCTCCACCAAACTAAGGCTTTTTGAGTCTCTGGAGCTAATTGGTCGAATTCATCTTTATGAGCGGTGACAAAGCCACGGGGCAAGTGGTCGGCTTCGCCAGGAAATCTTAAATTCGTTAATCCCGCTTGGCAGGAATCTAATTGAAGAAGAGAACTTTTTTCGGCCGCTTGAGATAATGTATTCAAGCTCCCGATTAATAAAAAATATAAGAAGCTAAATTTTTGTAAACTATAAATAAATAAAGCGGAATTGTGTTTTAGGATTGAGGTAGTGGGCATGGGGACTTGCTTAGCAAATTTTAGGGGCTAGCCCAAGTTATTCTTAACGGTGCAAATTTCTAAGTATATTCATTGTCTTAAGGTTCTTAATTTTTTTTATTAAGACTATGAATATAGAATAGTTATTAATATTAAGGTGATTCGGTTTAAAGTTTTATGCTAGGGCAATGGAAAACAGTTTTATTGTTTTTAGAATTTTTGATTGGCTAGTTTTAATAAAGGAGATCTTATGGTTTTTAAGAACTTATCAAAAAATAAGTTTTCGATAGTAATTTTTTTGTTTTTTTTAAGAAATGGATATTCCGCAGGTAAAATGAGCACTCAAGTGTGTCAGGATCCATTATATGTGAAAGAAAGAAATTTAAATAAAAGGTTTGCTCGTCTTCGATTAAAAAATGGAAAAGAGTATGCTCCTTGGAGTTTGGGAAATCCCTTCGATGTGGCAAATCAATATGCATCTCAAACGGCTCTTCCAAAAACTTTTAGTGGCAGGGAACTAGTTAAAAACAGATTGATATTGCAATTTATCTCCAAGGTTTATTCTTCACGTTCAAAATCAATAAAAAGGTATAAGTTTAAAAATGGTAATCAACTTAATGTTTATAGTAGAAAAATGGTGATTAAATTATCTGACAATAAAGAGATTTCTTTTGGAGACAAAGTGTTTAATCCGGGTTTTAGTTATGTGGATCTTGAGTTATTTATGAAACAGGAAAATTCAGGATTGGTTGAACTAAAGAAATATTTAGTTGATAAAATTTCAAATGCAATAAGAAGATTGAGTAAAAGTGTAAGGCCTTTTGCTCCAAGTGTAAGAGTTTTAGTGCTTAGAACAAAAAACGAAGATATTGCATTTGTCTTTGATGAAAATTATAACATATTAGATTTAAATGTATTCTCGTTAAATAATTTTCAATAGTATTTTATGAAATCGGCAGAGGATATAATAAATTCAGTACCAGCTTTTGTAGAAAAAATTCTTAATGAGCTCACGGCCATCGGTTTTCAGTTGAACGATAAGCTTATTGATCATGTTTGTTTTCGAGTTCAAACTGAAGAAGAGTATAGATTTTATAAAAATGATTTCTCTAAATTTGGTGAACTTTTATCTGAGGCTAGTATTTCTGGAAGACCCATTTGTACTTTTAAATTGTTTGAAGCCATAAAGGTTGGAAATAGATTAATTCCTTGTATAGAAATCCCAGCTCCAAAATCTTCAAGGGTATACAAGACTGGATTAGAGCATTTAGAAATCGTAATTGATGAAAGCTTTGAATCTTTTAGTTCAAAGTTTCCTAATCAAAAGTGGGATTGGGCCGGAGCTCACAAAGAAAAAAATCCAGAATTGGCCCTTCTTTTAAGTGACTCAAAAAGCGCAAAGTTTCATCATCAATCACTCGAAGAAGTTATTCGCATCGAGAAAATGGAAGAGTGAATTTAATATTTGAGTATTTCTATAATAAAAAAGCAACTTAGGTTTTTAGCCTAAGCTGCTTTTTAACTTTTTTAACTAAGTTTAGAATTACTTAGTTTTTGTACTTTGGGCTTGCGAGCTAGAAATCACTTTAACTGGGATACTCAACCTTTTGCCGCCCGTGCTTATATTAATTTCAGTTCTAGCATTGCCCTCTAGTTTTTCAGGAGCCGTAACTTTAATTAATAAATTCGTACTGCTTTTTTCGCTCAAGATTTCAGTTTTAATTTCTCCAGCAGATTCTCCATTGTAAATAACCTCAATAGGCACTTTAAGAGAGGCATCTTTAAGTGTGCCTGACTCTGGAATCACTGAAAAAGTTTCAAGAGCCATGTAGGCCGAAGAGCCCACATCGTCTAAGTCTAAGAAACTCACGTTAGATGGACTGGCAAAAAATCCACTTACTTGAGCTACTACTTTGGGTTCCTCATTCTCAGGATCCTCAAAGAGTTTGTTGACGATGCTTCCAAAGAAAGTCAAATTATCTGATTTATCATCAGGGATCGATACATGAATTTCTTCAGTTGAGGCCGGGACATTCAATTGATGATACGACCACATACCAGGGAGAACATCGACCATAAATTCTTCAATATGCGAAAGCCCATCTGCTTCAACTTTTAATGAGGCATTATCAATTTTAGAATTGATAAACATCACACTTAAAATTTTAGATTCGCCAGCTTTAAGCTTAATGCTTTCAAGATTTGTTTTGATTCTTTCTTTTGAAAGTATCAAGTCGTACTGACTATCACCATACCATCTAGCTGTTGAAGAAGAGATAAGAACTTCATAGATACCCTTCTTGTTTCGAGTGTCTATGTTGCGACTGATGGTGGGTGTGCTCTTTGGAATTTCAACGGATCGTATTGCAGTCACCGGATCTCCAATTTCATTTCCGTCTGGATCATAGACTTGTAGGAACATGGCACCAGCTGTATCAGGCGGAACCCCTAGTTCTATATTAAGAGCCGTGTCGTTTTCACCTATAGCTATGGGATAACGATGGAAAGTGTTTGCAGCTAAAGCCACTCGTGCAAAGCCTTGAGCTTGTGATGCAGTTCTTCCGTTAGGGCTTAAACTTGGGGTCGTAATTTTTTGTTCAGCATCACTAAAGTGAAGAGGAACGTGAACAACGTCTAGCAAGGATTGCACTCGAATTCCGTTTTGGCTCAAGGTGTAATGCGCTAGATAGGTGTTGCCCGCTTTCATTTGATCAAGTTTTCTGATGCTGACAAAACTTTTTCTACGACTTGCCAAAACAAGAGTGGCGTCGCGAGCGTTTTGATTTTCAAGGCCGGGAGTTCCAACTGCAAATGGAAGGAATCCATCGCTTTGGATTTGAACTTGTCCATTGGGAGACTGAATTTCAACTTTCTCTAAACGCACCTGAATGGGAGTGCTTAGAATGCTGAGTTTTTCGTTTTCACCCATTTCTGGATCTTCCTCGATGCTGACATCAATATTTTTGACAGCTGTGAGAGTGGCTTCACGATTGTAAAGACGTTTATCTTTTTCGTTATTGTTGAGTTTAACTTCAAAGTAACGTCCTTCTTCTTTTTCCCATTTGCCTAGCAGAGCCGACATCACCGGATAGGCGCGATCCACTTGAATGAGTCCGTGGCCTTCTTGAGCCATGGTGTATTGAGAAAGTCTTTCAGCAGAATTTTCAAGACCACTTCGAATGGCCATAGCCAATCCACTGAGAGAGTATTCTAAGCGATGACCGTTTTTATTTTTCTCATCTGCAATAGAGGAAATCTTTTCATTTTTCTTTTTGAAAACATTGACCAGAGCTGGATCTTTTTTAGCCACCGACAACAAGGCAGCCACAGAACCCGCTACAATCGGAGACGACATACTTGTGCCGTTATACATTTCTAAACCGCTGTCTATGAGCATGGTTGAAGAAAGAGCGGAGCCAGGTGCAATCACGTTGGGTCGCAAATGACCTGTGTAAGAAGGTCCTACGGAACTAAAGAATAACAAATTATGGTAGGGCATCTTCTTAGCCACTTCAGGATCTAATGTGTATTGCTTTTGCAATGTTCGAGTGCTCACATGGGCTCCGACCTGAATTGTGGGGCCGAAAGATGCAATGCTGTTGAGTGAGCGATAACCTGGGCCTGAGTTTGAAGCAGAAACTACAAAGACGGCTCCAAATTTTGCACTCAAATCGCGCATCAAATAATCCATCACATCTTGCTCGTATTGCTGTTGGCTTCCAAGAGAGATGTTGACTACGTCTGGTACAAGCCCTTGAGGGTTGTAGAAGGCTTCAACAAGACCTCTAAGAATTGAATCCGTAGTGCATGTAATTCCTGAGCAAACTTTTATCGACATGATTTTTGCTTTAGGTGCCGCGCCTTTAACGGTTAAACCATTTCCGGCAATAATTCCTGAAACGTGGGTTCCGTGTGAACCGCTGGGCATACCCAAGCGTAATGCTTCTGGTTTCCCCTCTGCATTTTTAACAATAAGTAGAGGGTATTTGATGGTTTGGTGGCGTGCAGAAAATTTTACAAATTCTTCGGCATTGGCTAACTTTTCAGAGTGAGCGGCTCGTTTTTCATTGAAATCAACAATGCCATCTAATTCGGCAGGGCCGTCAATAACTCCGTCTCCGTTGAGATCGATATAAGCCACATAAGTTGCTTTGTTATCATCGTAGGCAATCAGAACTGAAAATTTGTCATTGAGAACTCCATTTTGGTTGAGATCGAGTCCAGGATTTGTTTCGCCTTGCTTTTCTTCGAAGCTCGCTTGAGCTCCAAGGGATTCTTCGCTGATAACTCCAGCAAAGGCTTCTTTGCTTTCGTTGATGCCAGCTGGAAGTTTTAATTCTTTTTTGTTTAAATTTATTTTTCCATCGCTAATACTGGCTGGATTAAGAGCAACTTGAGTTTCCTCGGTTTGATCTGTCCAGTAAACCACGCGATTTTGGAAAACGGGATGACTGGCGTCTACGCCAGAATCAATAACGGCTACGGTGACATTGTCGCCTAAATCGGCTCCTGCATTGTAATTTTTTTGCAGTTCAGGAATTCGAATGTCGTCAATGGGCACGAAGACATTGTCGGAAAAGGCGCGGTCAGAAGCGGCACTCATTTTTTCAATGCGATTCACTTTTCCAGTGCTGATATTCATGGCTCTCAAATCGAGATCTTCAATAAATTTCTTATCGAGAAGTTTCTTTGGAGGAATGCTAGCAATCAGAAAAGGTATTTGAGAACCCTCTCCAAGATTGGGGTCATAAACTAAGGTGGCGCCAGCTTCATTAATGACTCTCACGGTTTTATTAACATCTTTAACGGCTAAAAGAGTGGTGAGTGTTGGATACCTATAAAGCTTGTTCTCTTTTATGATGTTTTCATTTTGCTTTTGAATGCTTTGAGCGAGCGCTTTAGCTTCACCTTCTGGATTTGTGCTGGGAGCGGGAGTGATTTTAGTTTGGCTTTGAGCCTTATCCACTTTATTTCCACAGGCCACTGCACCTAATAATGTCGCTAACACTAATCTATTAATAAATAGGAAATTTCTCTCCCTCATATGAATGCCCCTCCTCCAGGAACATTGCAGATCCTAGTGAGTGCTGTGGAAGAGTCGACTTAATAAGTATTTCTTAAACACTATGATTTTGGATGCGAAGGGTTAGTAAATCTTTTTTAATACTTTAGAAAAACTGATTGGTTGTATAGACTCGCCTTATATTTCCTGGGGGGGAACGAATGAAAATCAATTTTCCAATTAAAAACCTTTCATTTTCTATGCTTTTTTTATCGACTGCACTCATAGCGGAAGATCGCATTAGTCTCATGACATACAATGTTGAGAATATGTTCGATACTTCCCATGATGAAGGCAAGGATGACTACACATATTTGCCCCAGTCGTTGAAAAAGGGCGCTCTTAAAGAACAGGTTAAAAAAAGTTGTGGGGCTCTAAAGGCTCCCGTTTGGCGCAAAGAATGCTTGGAGTTGGATTGGAACGATGAACTTCTTGGAATTAAAATGCAACAAATCGGAAGCGTCGTAAGACAAATCCAAACTTCAAGAGGAAATGGACCCGATATTCTCTTTATGCAAGAAGTTGAAAACTTTAATGTCTTTAAACAATTTGTAGAAAGCCAAACACCAGACGCAGGTTATTACGGGGTGTTGCTTGAAGCTTCTGATCCTCGTGGTATCGACTCAGCGTTTTTGAGCCGATTTCCAATTTCTCAAAAGAGATCTCCACAACTTCATCCCATAATCACAGAAAATGGAAGCCAATTGGCTAGGGGTGTTCTTGAAGTCACTGTTGATTTACCAGACGGCACACCACTTACGGCTCTCGTGTTTCACTTTCCCGCCGCCTATCATCCCACCGAAAAACGTGAAGCAGCTTTAAGAACTTTAAATCAAATTAGAGAGACTATTCCTTCAAATCATATTGTGGTTGCAGGTGGTGACTCAAACATTACAAATAAAGAAGAAACTAAAAATGGACTTCTTAGAAGCATCACTCGCCCATTTTGGACTTTGATTGAAGATTTTTGTCAGGGTTGTGCGGGTACTGAGTATTATAATACCGATAAAACTTGGTCGTTTTTTGATCGCTTTATGGTGAGCCAAGGTGGCGCGGGACGAGCTAAATCTCACGTTTGGAATATCGATTCCAACAGTGCACGAGTGGTGACTTCAGCACCGGGGCAAATCGATTTTGAAGGTCATCCTATTAGATTCAATCCAGACGCTAAAAATGGCGAAGAAAGAGGAATGTCGGACCACTTACCATTCACTTTCGATCTAATTAAACAATAAAAATTATTTTAGAGTTTCTAAATAGAGAAGTAAGGATTCAGCTGCCACCTCGGGGCTGAGTCCTTTTTCTTTATTGTCTTTAAGCCACTTTGCTGATGGGGCACCTGTGAGGCCTAACATCTGAGAATCGTAAGCAGCTGGGGCTTTTTTGAGATCAAACCAGGCTTCTTTATAACTTGAGTTATGAACAATGGCGCCTTTGATTATAAGATGTGCGGTAGCTTGGCGGAAATGCGGATCTTTATAATCGGCCTTCCCTAAAATTTTTGCAATTTTCCAAGAGCCTGGAGCGTTGAGTTTAGCGGCTACTTTTACATTACCATTCACTCCTCCGACACCATGGCAATAAACACAAGAATTGGCGCCCGGTAAATTGTAGAGTTCTTCACCAATTTTTGCAGTCGGGGTGGCATTGGCTACGGTAGCGGCGGCTGCACCACCTTTGCTATTCGAAAGGGCGTCGGCTTCGCTTAAAAGTTTTTTAAGTTCAACGTCGGGGTTCACTTGAGCCACAAGACTTGGTGCACCGTTTTCACCTGCTTTAGGATGAAGTTTTGTGAAATGGGTTCCAAAAAAGAAAATAAGGATAATAGAGAATATAAAACCTAGTGATGTTACGAATTCTTTCATTCTGCCCTTATTTTTAAATCACGTTTTTTTCAGGCGCAATGCGAAATTTGTATTTCTTTGGGATTTTCAGGGGCTTGTGCGTAAAAAACTTTTGACCTTTATATAAAGGTAGTAGTTAGGAAACAGAGTTTTGGGCCAATTATGAATTCAAATAAAGAAATGACCCTAATTGTCGGTCGGGGTTTAAGTGGAAATGCTGCTGGAGCATTGCTTGAACACTTTGGATGGACTCCCAAAAAGGACCTTTTTTATTTTGATGATCAAAAAGAACGCTCCGATTTTACAAGTATTGAGGAATTATTGAAGAAGCCCTGGAAAAGGCTCATTATTTCTCCAGGCTATCCCTTGTCGAGTCCTTGGATCATGAAACTTAGTCAGGAGGGGGTTCAAATAAGCAGTGAGCTTGATCTGGGAGCTCAATATCTTGAATCAGAACAGACGATTGCTTTGACGGGCTCTGTTGGTAAGAGCACAGCCGCCGCGACGCTTGATTACCTTTTAAGAAAATCGTCTAAACGTAGTTTCCTGGGTGGAAATTTTGGAACTCCTTTGTGCACCTATATTTTGGAATGTCTTAAAGGGCTTCGTGAGAGGGCTGATTATTTAGTTATAGAAGTTTCTAGTTTCCAACTCGAAAATCTTAAACATATTTGGGACTGGGGATTATTTACGCCTTTTTATCCGAACCATCTGGATCGTTATGAATCTCTTGAGGCCTATTATTTTGTAAAATGGCGCTTATTGGATTTGGTGAAGAAGCAAGTCTTTGCGTCGTCTCATTCTGGCGATCTCAATGCATTTAGTGAAAGCCATTCACATCCTAAATTAAAAATCATTGATTCCGATGGACTGTCTTCTGTTTTAAAGGTTCTTCTGGATAACTTAGGGATAAAAGTTAGTGATTCAATGCTTTTAGATTTTCCTGGACTGCCTCATCGTTTGGAGAAATTAAAAACTCGAGAGCAAATATTATTTATAAATGATAGTAAGTGCACCACTCTTCAGGGCGTTCGTCATGCTCTTAAAGAACTTAGAGCTGATAGAGCTGTTAAGCCAGAAAATATTTTTTTGTTGTTGGGCGGAAAAGATAAGTCATTAGATTGGGGAAGTCTTTTGAATGATCTTAAAGAAGAACCAATAAAACTTTGCTTTTTTGGAGATTTAACATCAAAACTCTTGAAGCATTTTAAAGATCCGTTTCTACATTCAGATAAGCTGGCACATTTGTTAATGGATCTTAAGCCTAAGCTAAAAAAGGGGGACCTCGTGCTTTTAAGTCCTGGCGGTGTAAGTTTTGACGAATTTAAAGACTTCAATGCTCGGGGAGATTTTTTTAAAAATTTCGTAAAAGAGAATTTTTCGTGCGAAGATTAAGTCAATGAATTCTGATATTGAAAATTCCATTTCACATCAAGCTTCTAATGCTGATTTTTTCACTTCTGATTCTAGGAAGGTGGCTCCCAACAGTATTTTTGTAGCGTTAACTGGGCAAAAAAATGATGGGCATGATTTTGTAGACGCTGCTTTAAAGCAAGGGGCTATGGCTGTTTGGGTAGATTCACAGAAGAATAAATGGACGACAAATCCAAGGGTTTTTTCTGCTCCTGATGTTCATCAAGTTCATCGAATGCTCGCCAAAAAATTTAGAGAAAAATTTCAAGGTAAAATTGTAGCCATTGCCGGAAGTAGCGGTAAAACTTCAACTAAAGAATTTCTTTTTACACTTTTATCTTCGCAGTTTTCTACTGTAAAAACTCAAGCTTCTCAGAATGGTCATTTGGGAATTCCCCTTAGTTTAGAACAGCTCCGGCCAGGAATTGAAATGGCGGTTATTGAAGTGGGTATAGATGGGCCTAATGACATGAAAGCCCATGCAGACATAGTTCAGCCTGATTTTTGTGTGCTCACTTCTATAGGAGAAGAACATCTTCGGCAGCTCATAAATTTAGAAGGTGTTTTTCGCGAAGAAAGAGTTTTGGCCGATTATTGTTTGGCTCGAAATGGCACTTGCTTTATTCCTGGTGCCGATATTTGGTTACAAAAGTTAGCAACTCTTAAGAATGTCATAAGTGCGTCTAGCGAGCCTACGGATTTGCTTCCAGGAATTAAAATTGAGTGGGCCTCTGCAGTTATGAGGCAAAATATTGCTTTGGCCATAAAGACGGCACAATTTTTGGGCGTTAAAAATGAAAATTTGCTTAAGGCCATTCCTCTATTAAGTGTACCAAAAGGAAGAGGCGCGGCCTCTGAGTTAAAACCTGGATATTGGGTTATTGAGGATCATTACAATTCGAATCCAAGTTCATTAAAGTCAGGTTTAAAAGCCGCTCAATCTCTATCCTTAGAAAAGGGATTGTCATTAAATGTAGTTTTGGGTGACATGTTGGACTTAGGCGACGAAACTCTGAGTTATCATTTGGAACTCATAAAATTTATAAACTCATTAAAAATGGAACTACTCGTTTTGATTGGTCCTGAATTTAAAAGAGCTTCAACAGAGTTGATTCATAAAAATACAATTTATTTTAATAATTCTGATGAAGCTGCAAATTACTTTAAAACACAGAATCTTTTACCTGGAGTTTATATCTTTAAGGGAAGTCGCGGAATGGCCCTTGAAAAAGCGTTGGATGCTTTTAAAAGTAAAATTTAAATTTGAGAGAATTCACAGCTTCCACCTAGTTCGTAGGCGGCCATAAAAATTTCAAGAGCTAAAAGTTCTGGAACATTATCAAGTTCAACTTTATGACTGAGCTTTTCAAGGTCTATTCCACGTCTTTTAATTTCAGCAGCGAGCCAGGGTCTAGGAACTACTATTTGCTCACACCGTTTTTGAAGCTCTAAGGCTTTATCTTTATTGAGATCTGCCCATTTTAAATTATAAGAGGATCCTAAAAGTTGTCCCATGGAAGCTAATTGGGCTCTTTGGATTATTTGTTGAGCAGGAGCTATTTCGGGACTTTCACCCAAAGCTCTTTCCTCTATGGAAGGGCTAGAATCTTTAGTGCTTTCGTTTTTTACTTCTTGTGATTCATTGGCTTGTAAAATGGCATCAGAATTATTTTGAAATTCGTCTTCTGCGGGTACAGATTGATTCACGCTTCGAGTGGATTGCGCAAATACCATATCGCTAAATATAGATTCTTCTGGGCCATCCAAGCTTTCGGATGCATTTTGAGTTTCGCTATTAAATTCTTCGTTAGGTTTTTGAGCAACAGCTAAATCAATAGCTTTTGTAACCGCATCAGTTTCAGCTGAGCTTTCTTCAAGTGGGTTTTCTTCGATGCTGTTATTAGCTTGGCTTTGTTGTAATTCAAAAGGATCGTAGGGCATTTCATTGGGCAATTCTTCTGGGGGTGTTAATGAATCATCAACTTTAGGTATGTTCATTAAAGGATCCATCAATTCTTTATCGATGGATATTTTTGCGGCTTCATCTTGGGCCTCAACGGCCCCTGGCAATGATGCAAAGGCTTCAGATTCAAGTCCAGGGCTTAGAATTTCACTGGCCATCTCGGGGACAAGTAAAGAATATCCGCAGGAACATTGGATTTCGAAAGCTTCAGGATAGTCTTCCGTCATGTGTTTGTTTCCGCAGGATGGGCACCGTAGTTCCATATTGGAAGTATAGCAATCGGTGCCCAATAGCGGCAGAGCTAGAACGACAAAAGATTGTCGTTTAATTTTTTAAAGTGAAGAGCAAATTTTTGATGAGTTGCTTTCCACGTAGTCCTGAACAGAATTCAACATATCATTACATTGTGTGCGAACTTCGGCTTCTTTTCTATTCAGTGGACCATAATGTTTTCTTAAAGTTCTTAAAGTGATAGCGGCATACTCAGCAGCAAAGGCGGGGCAAGATTTTGCAAGTCTTTGGAAGTCAGCGCCTGAACCACTGCCGATGATACTTTGACTCTTACAGCTAACACCCGGTGAGAAAACTTCTAGATAGCATTTTGATTTTCCTGCTGAATAATTGCTCATGACATTTTTTAATTCTGAATTAGCGCCAATAGAGCTGTAGCTTGTTTGAAAAAGTCCAGCTTCTGAAGTTGTTGAGGTGTGGTTTGAGGCAGAGGTGTCGTAACCTGTGCAATATTTACCTGAAGATTCTCTCATGCCTAGACCAATAAGAAGTGTATAAACGCTTTTAAGTGTTTCACCACCTGAAACGTCAATTTCCATCTTTTTTGCATCAAAAGTGCTCTCATACCAAGTGACTGCATCATAGGTTGTATTGTTTCTATTTTTTTGAGCCATGATATTTGCAGAGTTTTCTCGATTTCGATAACGACATAGACTTTTAGCGTATATAACAGCCATACCTTGAATATAAGCACTAGGAGCGCGACCACGATCTTTCCAGCTATAAGAGGCACAAGAAGAAGATTTGGCGATATTCGTAATTTCTGTAACTACGGAGTTATTGGCTGAAAAAACATTTGTGCTTTGTAAAAGCATAGTGAAGGAAAATAAATTTAGGCCTAATTTTAATTTCAATGTGTTCATAAAACGTACCCCCTTGGAATAATTTTTTCTTTGAGACTTTTTTGCTCTCAAAGTAGGCGCTGCGGGTACATCCAGTTTTTTGTCATTGAGGCGCCAGCACTCAATATGAAAGTTAGTATCAGTGCAAAATCAGGAATTTACCAATGAAGTTATTGTGAAGATTTGATCAATATTTGTTAAATGGCTTCCATCACAAAAAAGGCGCAAATATAGAGCCGTTTTATGTCGTTTTTAGAGTGAAACACTCGAGTCGTTGTTACTAAATCTAATTGTAATGATTGGAGTAATTCGGTTTTAATAAGATGGAATTATGATAGCATTTATAAATGAAGCGAATACTTTCTAAGATTTTATTAAGCATTTCTTTCGGAATTTTTCTCCTATCGAGTGTTTCTTTTTCTGAGGCGCCTTTTGCAGACAAAAGGTTAGGGCTAAGGCTGTTCATGAATTCATTGAAAAATTATGGTCCGCGATAGAGGACGTGAAGGCTAAAGAGGAACGAGAAAAACAAGCCAATAAAGACGCGCCACTTAAGAACATCAAAGAAAAACACACTCTTGCACCTAAAAAAAATTAGGAGTCTTTTAAAACTCTTTGTTTAGTTTCTTGACCATCAAATGAAATGAGTAGTTCTTTTCCTTCTAGATTAGAAACTATATTAACAGGACGACTCCAAATTTTGCTGAGATTTCTAAGTGTCAGATCTGCAAAATCAAACTTTAGTTCTCGTCCCTCAAAGGTGTGTTTGAGTAGAAGTTCGCCTCGATTTTCAAAATTGGCATCTACAATTTCGATCATGGGTTGTCCAAAATTTGTTAAATCATTTAATAGTTGAGTTTTTACAGCTTTAAATTCTCGACTTTGAATTTCGTATTGAGCACTTCTTTCGTTGTAAGCAAAGCTAAACATTTTGTTTCTTCTACAAAAGTCTTCAGTAAGGAATTCATCAATAAATGTGATGTCGTTATAAAGTTTTCGAACTTCAAAAACTTTCTTTTTACCCAAGCCTACTTTTTTATCCCAGCGGCCTTTGGCAATATAGTCGTCGCACTCATCCCACTCTTTGCCGAATTGTCCTTTATCCCATCGTTCTTCAATGTCTCTAAAAAGCTCAAGTCCAAGTTTGTAAGGATTGAGTGAACCAGGGGCTGTGGCTACGGTTCCGCTATGAACAGCGGCATAGTCAATGACTTCAGCGTCTGTGAGTAGATGCTGAGTCATGATGCGTGTGTGCCAGAAGCTGGCCCAACCTTCGTTCATAATTTTTGTTTGAGCTTGAGGGGCAAAATAATAGGCCTCGTCTCTAACGATTTCGAGAATTTCTTGCTGCCATTCTTTTAGAGGAGCATTTTGTAAAAGGAATCCTAGTACATCTCGTTCGGAAAGATTAGGAAACCTTTCTTGCATTTGAAGATCTTCATTGATTCTTTGCTGCTGCTTTTCAAGATATTCTTTAGGATTGATAAACTTATCCATATAAGATTTTGCTTGAATCTTTTGTACAGTGCTTTGTTGAATAAGCTGTTCACTACTAACGTCTTTGTTGTCGCGTTTGCGGCGAATGGCACTGGCGTGATAATCGATGAGATTTTCAAGGGATAAACAACAGTCAATAAATTCTTCAACCGTTTCAACGCCAATCCGTTCTTGAATTCTTCTCACTTGTACGGCGTGGTTGGCCATTTGATCGAGCATGCGACGATCTGTGTGTGCAAAATAAACGTTGTTCTTAAAAAAATCACTGTGGCCATAGACGTGGGCCATAACAAGTTTTTGTTCAAGTAATGAATTTGAACTCAATAAATAAGCGTAACAAGGATCGGTGTTGATGACCATTTCATATATTTTACTGAGTCCGTAGGAATAAGATTTTGAAAGTCGATCAAATTCCATTCCAAAGCGCCAGTGTGGATAACGCTGGGGAAAACCACCGAGCGATGCCAGCTCATTCATTTCGTTGTAATCAACAACTTCATAAATAACTTCAAAGAAATCTAAGCCAACTTCAACGGCTCTTTTTCTTGCTAATTCCTGCCATTTTTTTAGTTCTTCAGAAAGCATTGTTTAATGTCCTGTTCCTAAGAATTTCTTTATTGAATCGTAAATTGCGTCTTTATCGGGAATTCGAGTGGCCACTAACTTTTCATTGTTATTAAAAGCCTCCATCAAATCTTTAAAAAATTGACCAGAGCCATAACGACTTTCAACTTGACCATAAGAAAATTGATTGACGATGGGGAGTAGCTTGTCGGCTAGCATGTCTAAGCAAAGTTTAGTGTCTTCAGTCGACCAGTTATCACCATCGCTAAAGTGAAAGGGGTAAATATTCCATTCGCTTGAAGAATAATCAGAGCTAATTATGTCGAGTAATAGTTTATAAGCGGAGCTAATTAAGGTTCCACCCGATTCACGAGTTTTGTAAAAAGTGTCTTCATCGACTTCTTTGGCAGAAGCATCGTGAATAATATATCGGCGCTCTATGCCTTTGTATTGGGAGCGTAGCCAAGTGTCTATCCAAAAGGCTTCGTTGCGGACGATGTCTTTTTGAAGGTCGCCCATCGATCCAGAGACGTCCATTAAATATAATATGACGGCGTTTGTTTGAGGCCGTGGACTCTCTGCCCAGCCTCTATATCTAAAGTCACTTTTGATGGGAATAATAACTGGATTTTCGGGTTTATAAATTCCCGATGAAATTTGTCTGCGAAGCGCTTCTTTATAAGTTCTTCGATAATGTCTTAGTGATTGCGGGCCTTGTCGATGGACGTCGCTATACTTATGGCTTTTGGTGCTAATTTCTTTGGCGCCTTTAGGTTGAATATTCGGGAGTTGTAGTTCTTCGCCAAGCATTTGCGCGAGTTCTTCGAGACTAACATCGACCTCTAAAGAGTGATCTCCCTCATTGTTCCCAGCTTCTCCCTCACCTTCTCCAGGTTGAGGGTTCATTCCTTGGACGGGATCACCGGGGTCGCCTGAGCCTTGGCCAACTCCGTTCTTTTTATTAGAGCCATAAATAAAATGTGGAAGTTCAATTTGTGGCATTGGAATGGAAACACGATCTTTTCCACGTTTGGCGATCATTTCGCCTTGAGAGATGAACTTTTTTAAATTTCCGCGAATTTTGCCTTTAACAATATCCTTAAATCGCCCGTGATCGCGTTTAATTCCAGAAAGGGTAAAGATCCGTTTTTCCCCGTTCTCCATATATTTATTATAGGCGATTTCGAAATGGAATTCCTGTCTTTTAATGGGGAGATCTTAAAAGAGATTTATATGATGAAATGGGGCGCCATTTTTTTGGCAGCCCTTGTTTTAGTCTAACGTGAAGGAAGCCAAGCAAGGTCGATTGTCATCCTTTTGCGCAACGGAGCACCAAAATTGGTATTGGCTCTCGGATATCTGTCTTAATTGAAGGTGTTGAATCCAATTTAAATTAGGGAGTTCTTCAAAGATTCTACCTTCAGGAGGTTGAACTAATATCTCGGGGTCTTCTTCGGCTTTCAGATCCCAGCGCCATAAAGTCGTTTTTTCCATATTGCTGGTAGCTGCCATTAAAAAAGGTCCGTGATTAAGATCGGCGGCACAAAGCGAGGTCACAGGATTTTCCATTTCCGCTAGGTTTTGTATTTCTTCTTCTTGGGTCACCTTGTTGAGGCGAATTCTGAAAATTGTTTTTTGATTTCCACTGACACCATAAAGCCAACCATCTGTAGAAGAGGCTACGGAGAGTAGAAAGCTAGGGCCTGCAATTTTTTTAAATGTGGGTTTGGCTTTGATGTCGTGGGTTTTCAATCGAAAGAGTTTATTTTCTCTTCCAAGTAACCAAAAATTATCATCAGCATCTCGGTGTATCTGACCATTGGGTAAAAGATCGGCTCGAAGTGAATAACGTTTTTCTGTATTAAGGTAGGGCTCTCTCCATATTTCAGAACCACTCAACCCAAAAAGGTTATCCCCTATTAAAAGGACATCAACAAGAGCGCCTCCTTCATGAGAGCGTCTTACTTGTAATTCACCCTTTTGAATCTGGCCTATTGAGTGTCGAAGAGAAAAACCCATGCCACCAGAATTATCCATCAAAAAATCATTAAAATTGAGGGCATCTAAATGGGGCCATTTTTTTCCGAAAAGCGAATTGAGGGCAGAGGGCATGGATCCCTTGTGAACGACCGCAAAAGCAGAATCGCCACTGGTAGTTTTTTGGAGTCCACCTGTGATGGCTACGGAATCATCACCAAAAACCTTACGGATTGGAAGTTTTTCAATGCTTTTAATTTCACTTCCCTTTTTATTGGGCTCAATTCGAAGAAGTAGATCTTCTGCAAATGCTAGAGAACAATAAAAGCTTCCATCGTCTTGAAGGCTGAGTTTAGTGATAAAGGCTTTGTCTTGTTTGTCTTTAACTTCTAAGGGGTGAAAAATTATGTTCATACAATTTTTAGATTATTCAAAGCTTGGCGCGATTTGGCAAGCTTTTCCTCGGTTTCTTTTAATTTGATTTTCTCTTTATCCACAACTTCAGGTGGTGCTTTGTCTACAAATTGCGGATTTTTTAATTTAGCTTCTTGTCCTTTGAGATATTTCTCTAGGTTTTCAACTTCTTTTTGAAGTCTTGCAGCTTCTTCTTTGAGATCAACAAGATCTTCTGTGGGAACTAAAAACTCAATAGCCTTGCCGGCCTCAAGGGCGCTCAATACACCTCTTGAGCTAGAGGATTTGTAAGTGCTTTTTATATGAAGCTCAGAAATTTTGGCTAAACTTTGAATCCAATTTTGATTATCTTCAATGAGTTTTAAGCTAATTTCGGGGGCATTTTCTATGTAGACCCGAATGAGTTTATTAGGTTGGACTTTTGATTCAGCTCTCAGTGTTCTTACAGAACCAATTAAGCTTTTTATGAATTCAAACTGAGCTAAGGCTTCGCTATCAGGAAAACTTTCCCCCAGAGGGAATGGCTCTAGAGCAAGAGTGTCATTTTCTTTGATTCCAGGTAAGGAGTGCCAAAGCTCTTCGGTAATATGGGGACAAATAGGATGCAGAAGCTTGAGATATTCTGAAAGAATATAAATCAAGTGGTCTGAGGCATCTGCGCGGCGGTTTTTAGATATTTCCAAATACCAATCACAAAAATCATCCCATAAGAAATGATAGAGACTTTCTGCAGCTTCGAGCATTTTGAATTCTGACCAAGCTTTATTCACGCTTCTCGCGGTGGCGTTAAAACGAGAATGAAGCCATCGATCTGAGAGATCTTTGCATTTGGGAACTTTTCGAGCATCCGCTGAGTTAAGGTCCATAGTTACAAATTTAGTGGCATTCCAAATTTTATTAATAAAATTTCGATAGCCTTCAACTTTGGCCTCAGACAATCGTAAATCTCTTCCCTGAACACAAAGAGCGTTGAGAGTCATTCGAAGAGTGTCGGCTCCAAATTTTTCGATAAGATCTAAGGGGTCTATGACATTTCCCTTGGTCTTCGACATTTTCTGACCATTTTCATCTCGAACCATTGGGTGAAGATAAACTTTGGAGAATGGATATTGTCCTGTAAGTTCTTTGCCCATCATCAACATGCGAGCCACCCAGAAAAATAAAATATCGAAACCGGTTTCTAAAACAGAAGTCGGATAAAAGTTTTTGTAGTCGGGGTGATCTGTGTTGGGCCAGCCCAAAGTAGAAAAAGGCCAAAGTCCCGACGAAAACCAAGTGTCGAGCACGTCGGAGTCTTGAGTGAGTTCTGAGTGGGAGCATTTTTCACATTTTTTAGGTGCGTTTACGCTGACGTGCATGTGATTGCATTGATTACAGTAATATGCGGGTATTTGCTGTCCCCACCACAGTTGACGCGAAATACACCAGTCGCGAATATTTTCCATCCATCTTTGGAATTGATTGTGAAATTCATTCGGAACAAATTCTATTTCACCCTCAAGTGCGGCTTTGTGAACATTTTGAGCCATGGAGTCCATTTTGCAAAACCATTGATCGCTCAGATAAGGTTCTACAACGTCGCCCCAGCGTTCGGACTTTCCAATGCGTGTTTTGTACTTTTCCTTTTTCTCAAGCAAAGAAAGACTTTCGAGGATTTTTTCAATTTCATTTCTGGCTTCGAAACGGTCTAATCCAGCAAGCTGAGCTGCTTTTGAAGGAAGGCCGCTTACAATTTTAGCGTCTTTAGTAAAGACGTTAATAAGAGGAAGCTTATGTCGAAGGCCCACATCAAAGTCTGTGAAGTCGTGGGCTGGTGTGATTTTTACAACTCCACTTCCAAAGCTTTGATCTACGAAGCTATCGCCAACAATGGGAATTTCACGGTCGACTATAGGGAGTTTTATTTTTTTACCAATGAGAGAGTTGTAGCGTTTGTCGTCAGGATGCACGGCTACGGCGGTGTCACCCAACATGGTTTCAGGGCGAGTCGTAGAAATAACTAGGAATTGATTGGGATTTTCAACTAAGGGATATTTTAAGTGCCAAAGAAAAGTGTCACGTTCTTCGAAGATCACTTCAAGATCGCTTAATACCGTTTCGCCTTTGGGCGACCAGTTCACTAATTTTTGTGCTCGATAAATGAAGCCTTTTTTGTAGAGCTCTACAAAAGCGTGATCAACGGCTTTATTGAGATTTTCATCCATGGTGAATTTAACGCGAGTCCAATCGCAACTCACTCCCATGGATTCAATTTGAGAAAAAATTCTTGGTTGAAAGTCTTTTATCCATTTCCAACATTCTTCGAGAAATTCTGTTCTTCCAATATCGCGATAGTTCACACCCTTTTTTTCAAGATGTTTTACGACTTGCATTTGAACGGCGATTGAGGCGTGATCCGTTCCGGGAAGATAAAGAGTTTTATCGCCGCACATGCGATGCCAACGAGTTAAAGTGTCTTGTAGGGCTAGAAATAGCGCATGTCCCTGATGGAGAACTCCGGTAACGTTGGGGGGAGGCATCATGAGGGTGAAGGTTTTTCCGCTCGGTGAGGGATGCTTTTTTAAAGATTCAGGTGCAGAAATTTGAGATTTCTTCCAAGAATCTTGCCATTTTTTATCGTGAATTTGCGGGGTGTATGCCTTCTCCATAGTCTTAAGCTTAGTCATAACCTTATAAAGCCCGAAATTCACTTTATTTTTTAATTGTGCGCGAAGAAACGGGCCTGGGAACTATCTTATTTTATTTGCTTAGTTGCTTATGACTCCAATGATTATCGATGAAGTGTGAGTTAATGAATACTCAATATAGTAAATTTTAAGTATTTAGATGGCTTAGAAATTATCGAATTGAGAGTTTTACTATCATACTCAACAAATTCAAGGATTTCCCAGGCCCGTTTCTTCGCGCACAATTAAAATAATTGAGGGGGTTAATAGTCATCAAGGGAGTATTTTTGCTTTTTCTTGCCGAGGGCTTTGAGGTGTAAACCCGAGGAGATTCCGAGCATATAAACCCTATTTTCTCTGAGTCCAGGAGAGTGATCGAGTTCTTCGGCGTAAGTGGTCAGGGTTAAATTGAAAAGCGGTAAAAATCTTAAAGTAAGACCCGCAGTCCAGTAGCCTTCATAAAACCCGGCTCGTAAATCCATAAAAAGTAAACTGACCTCAGTGCCTAGAAATATTTGCTTTCCAACGGCATAATCTACACTTCTATCGAGATGTCTTGCATCAACGAGCACCTTTAAATCAAAAACTTCAGACTCGATTGTATACGCACTCCCAAAATTAACGCTTTGTTGCTGATAGCTAGGCTCTTTAAGTGTGAGGCTTTTGTTTCTAAAGTGAGTGGAACCTACATCATCAATGCTGATGCCTAAACTATAGTAGTGATGCTCGCTCAAGGGTTGTTTGTATTGGAAACCTAAATTGGCACCCACGCCAATACCTTTTTTAGTTAAACCAGTTAAAGTGCTGATACTGCTATTAAGGAAAGTCGCGCCTGTAATTTCTTCGTCAATTATAGTTCGTTTTATATAATGAATTGAGGCGCCGAAAAAAAATCGCTCTTCATAACTAAAGCCAGAGCCTAGCGTGAATCCCCAGTCATCTCGTTCTTTAATGTAGAGTTCAGGATTTACGGGGTTTCGATATTCTGCCGAACCGTCGATTGCAAAGAAAGCGCCCATAGCAAACTTGGGTATGGCAAAATTAGGAAATAAATTGCTTTCTACAGTCAGTGGCTTTCCTAAGAAGGGCGAAAATTTATCTGAAATTGTTGAAGAGCCCCCTTTGAATGTGCTTAGAGAAGTACCGCTTTCATAGGCGTTGGCTGCTACTCCCAAGCTGGGATTAAAGACTTCAAAATTATATTCTTGGTTTTGACCAAGGCCAGCAGGATTATAAAATAAAGCGGAGCCATCTGTAATAACGGCAACTCCAGTATTCCCTCGTCCAAGCCAACGAGGGTCTTTGTAGATGGGGCGTGTGTAATAGCTTATGGCGTGAACGTAAGAATTAAAAAATATGAATAGAAAATAAAAAAGAGATTTTTGAATTTCCAGTCTTTTAATAAAAGAATGAACTTCAAAAAGATTCATAGAATTATGGAACTGTGCCTCCCGAGCAATCTGCACCAGTATTGAGGCCAACGGTATTTAGATTGATGACGCTTCTTACTCCTAAGCATAGAGCGATTTGGGGAGCGGTAGTTCCAGGACATGGAATAGGATCAAAGCTT
Source organism: uncultured Bacteriovoracaceae bacterium (assembly GCA_964609695.1). GTDB lineage: Bacteria > Bdellovibrionota > UBA2428 > UBA2428 > UBA2428 > JAGNHS01. The sequence goes on along the minus strand of CAZSSP010000001.1, from coordinate 304,059 downwards.
GTGAGCACTGTAAATTCAGCGGGGAGATTGGCCGCGAGAATAGCGTCGAAATCGGAGCCTGAACCCGAAACATAGGCCGCAGTATCTATAATTCGAGGAACTGTAACCATGATACGGTCTACAATATTTTGAGGAAGTCCAGTGGCTGCACCAAAGTTCACGCTAATTTTACAAGCGTTAAATGCAGCTTCTTTCACGTTGTTGGCGGCGTAAGCGTAATAGTTAAGATTGACTCCAATTCTTGCCCAATAAACTAATAAGGCGAAAAAATTTGATTTAGAATTTCTTAAAGCCCCTCTATTGCCCGCATTTTCAATACAACCAATGGCACTTTCCATGTCGTTCACATCTTGTAGAGTTGCATCTTTAAAATGTTCAGAAAAAATTTCCATAACCGTTTTAGTTGTGATGTCGGCAGCTAGTGAATCGAAAAGGTTGATAATTCTTAATCCCGCTCTGCCGGCATAGGCATTTGCGGCAATATAAGCAATTTCAGGCTCTGTTTGACGCCTCTCCCAGACGGGTACAATATATTCCAGTGCCGTATCAAAATTTTCTTTATCGATTTCTTTGCGTGCACGATCGATTCTATAGCTGTCGGCTTTTTCGTCGCTTGTGGATCTAAAAATATTTTTACTGCATTGGCTTAAAGCTAAAATTAAAAAAATATTCCAGTTGATGATTTTAAAATACGATTGCATAACGCCCCACATATTTACGATCGTTAACTCGAGGTCTGTTTTGAAAAGCTATGTTTTCTCCATAAGACGAAAACTCGAGCGCTAAACTACCAATGTGAAGTCCAAAGCCCCCAGTCCAATATCGACCTTGATTGATTCCGGCCCTAAGGAAAAGAATTTTTCTAACATTGAGTTCCCAGCCAGCGTGTATGTGATCAGAAGAACTGCGATCACCTTTCTCTTTGTTTAAATAGTTAATGTCTTTAATTTCACCGCTAATGTTGCTGAACACATTTCGTCCATGCTTCATTTTAAAAGCTAGCCCTACGTTGATTTTCTCTCGAATGGCGTTGGGTGGGCCTTCGGTAGAAAGACTATTTTTAAATAAGTTTTGTGCGGCTTCAAATTTGGTGTTTCCAATATCTTGAATGGCCACTCCCAATGTTGGGAGAAATCTTGTAGGAATTGTTAGCATGAGTCCAGCGTCGTAACCTGTTCCAAAACCTTCTCGCCATTCATTTGGAAAGCTTAAACTCGAAGCGTATTCGGCTGGAGTGTACTCTTTAACCATTTCGGCTCTATCTAATATTTTAACACCACCGCCTACTTTTAAAATTCCTCCGAACAGTGAAAAGGCTGTGTGAATATATCCACCTAGTTCTACATAGCTAAAAAGAGCCATCGAAGAATCTTGCTGAATGCGACCTTCTGCAAGTCCTCTCCCTAATAGGCCAAAGGAAAAATTTTTAACTAAAAGTTGAGGAAGAAGATTCATTCCTGCAGAATAGTTTTTGCCTTTATTGCTTTGAATTTTTGTTAAAAGCGAATCGAGTTGTGTGATGTCTTTAAAAGTATCTTTAAAAAGAAATGCCAAATCTTCTGAGCCAAGAGTTTCTACATCCATCACCTTGAATTGAAGTTCGTTAACTTTTGCGAGACCTGCGGGATTGTAATAAACAGCTTCAAAATCTTCATTAACTGCAGTGTAAGCGTCTCCCATAGCTAAGGCTCTAGAGGCTTGAAAAAACGGACGCTCTCGAGTGAGTTGTGCATAGCCACTAAGGAGTTGGCAGCCTATAGCGAGGACTAAGACACGAAAGAAGACTTTCATAGCTATAGTTTAGAGCTAAGTTAGCGGGCTTTATTCTAAGATTATTTGACTAGAATAATTATTGGCATGTCTTTGGATCTAGACAAAAGACTGACTTCTTTTAAGAAGCTTGCGACATTTCACCGTCGGAATCATCGTGTGCTGGACCATTTATGGGAAGTTTAATGGTGAACTCGGTGCCATGTTTTGGGTCGGGTTCAGTCAGGCTTTTGACATCAAGTTGTCCTCCGTGTCTTTGGATGATTCCATAGACAATCGAAAGTCCAAGACCAGTTCCTTCTCCAACCTTTTTTGTTGTAAAAAAAGGATCGAAGATTTTATCAATATGTTCTTTAGAAATCCCTCTACCGTTATCTGCGATTTTTATTATCAAATAATTTTTATCTTTAACGCTGGATATTTTAATTTCACCATTTGATTCAATGGCCTGTGAAGCGTTGGCAATGATGTTTACAAAAACTTGGTTGAGCTGTGATTTATTAGCTTTAATGATTCCATCACTGCAAAGATCCCAGCTGAGTTCAATTTTATTTTTTAATTGGCTTCCTAGAAGTTTGGTAGTGTCTTTAAGACATAGATTCACATCGCAATCATCGAGTTGACCTTTGTCGAGTCTAGAAAAGTTTTTGAGACCTAGCACAATGTCTTTCACTCGAATGCTTCCTTCAAGGCAGGATTGAATAATGTCGACCATATCTTTTCGAATAAAATCCCAATCAATTTTTTTGAGGTCGGCTACAGCTTTTTGTCGAGTGGCTTCGTCTAAGTTTTCTAAATTTCCCTTTATGATTCCATCAAGCTTTTCTAAATCATCCAAGTATTCTCTCAGTTGGAAAACATTTGAGTAAATAAAAGCGATAGGGTTGTTGAGTTCGTGAGCTACCCCAGCCACAAGTTGTCCTAAGGAAGACATTTTTGCACTATGAACCAGTTGATCTTGTGTGTTTTGCAAGACTCCATGCGCTTGCGCTAATTCTTCTAACTTTGTTTCGAGTGTTCTTTTGGTGGCTTGGACAGAGTTAGCCATGTCGTTAAATCGCTGAACGAGGTATCCAAGCTCAGTTGCAGAGTCTTCTTCGACAGGTTGAACCCATTGGCCTTCTTTCATGGCATCAACAGCGTTAACGAGTCTTGATATAGGTTGCGTAATTCTTTCTGCGAGAGCTACAGTTAAAAGCAGAACAATGGCAGCAATGATAATTCCTAGGCCGATGATAGACAGAAAAATTCTCTTTTGAAGTAATGTTAGGCTGTGTTGGGAGAGTCCAATGTTTATCCAGATAGGCTCTTCATTGCTTTCTATGTTTAATTTTGAAAAGAAGAATGTGTAGGGTTGTTTTGCGAACTCTGTTTCCCAAGAGTTGTTTTTAAAATTCCAAGAGTCGGAATTTTTTTCAAGAAAAGTTTTTAGTTCAGGATTCGAGCTGCTGAGAACTTTTCCCTGCATATTTAAAAGACTGACATCGAGATCTTGTAGAGAGGCCAGAACTCCCAAAATGCTTTGATTGAATTCTAGTTTTCCGTGGAAAACGCCAACAAAATTTTTCTTCTTATCTATAATTCTGTGAAAGTAGTGGAAAATTAGGCCGTGATTTGAGAGTTGATTCTGAGTGTAGGTCCACCAAAATCCTTTTTGTCTAATAGCATTTAAAAAGCCTTTTCTTAATTCTTGATTTCCATTGTTGCTAAAAATTTCTGCCTTTTTGAATGGAAAAGGGATGCGTGTTTGAGTGGCTGGTTTTCTTTGATCGGATCCCCTAGGACTCAGATTAATCAAAAATTCTTTCCAGCGTTTCTCTGCGTTTTGTGTTTTATTGAAAATTTGGAGACCTTTTTTATTGTAAAGACTGATTTCGTTAAAGTGACTTTGATTGAGTATGGCACCTAAAAATGCGTTTTCCACATCCTTGTCTTTAGCCAGAATTGAAATTTTTAAATCTTCGTTGGCGCCAGCGCTCAAGGCATCGGCTTCTGCTTGTCTCAGCATGGATTCAAGATTTCTAACTAATGTAGAAATTTCAGGTCTTGCTCGTCTTAGGATTTCTTGATGTATGGATTGTTTTAATGTGTAAAGCGTGAAAAATCCCATTCCTATCATGGGAATAAGGGTCAACGGAATAATCGTGACCAATAGATAATCTCTAAGCTTTTTTCTAGGCTTCACTGTAGACTTATCGGCAGATTTTATTGAATTCTAAGTGCTCTTCTTAACCTAATCTTAACGTGATAGGTTGCTTTAGGTGAATCGATTAAGTCTTGAAAAAAGTCCTTATCTTCAACAGCATAAAGATAATCCCGTGGATTGGTTTCCTTGGGGAAAAGAGGCCTTTGAAAAGGCTAAGCATGAAAACAAGTTAATATTTATATCGATTGGATATTCAACTTGTCACTGGTGTCATGTGATGGAGCGAGAGGCCTTTGAAGATTCTTTAGTGGCCGAGCTTTTAAATCGTAATTTTGTTTCTATAAAGGTTGATCGAGAAGAGCATCCAGAGGTCGACTCCATTTATATGGACGCCATACATTTAATGGGCCAGCGGGGTGGTTGGCCTTTGAATGTGTTTTTAAATCCAGAATTAAAACCTTTTTTTGGTGGAACATATTTCAAAAAAGATGTTTTTCATTCTGTTTTGGGCCAAATACAAAAGCTTTGGACAGAGGCTCCAGAAAAAATAAATGAGTCGGCTCAAAGCGTGCTTGCACATTTGACCCAAGTCTCTACTCAGCAAAAGCTTGAGAAGTTAAATGTGAAAGATTTAACACTGAAGTTTTCTGAGTCGGCTCTTTCACGTTTTGATGAAAAATATGGTGGACATAGCGGAGCTCCAAAATTTCCAAATGCGTATGAACTTGCTTTTTTACTCAGAGTATATAGAAACAACTTCAATGATGAATTGAAGAATTTGATTGTACATACTTTAGAATCTATGGCTGCCGGAGGAATTTTTGATCAAATAGAGGGTGGTTTTCATAGATACAGCACCGATGAAAAATGGCTGATCCCTCACTTTGAGAAAATGCTTTATGATCAAGCCTCTCTTCTTAATGTTTATGCAGAAGCTTGGCAGCTTTTTAAATATGAAAACTTTAAGAAAGTGTCGGAGCTTTTGGCTTCTTATTTAAAGAAAAGAATGATGACTTCTGACGGACTTTTTTATTCTGCTGAAGACGCAGATTCGGAGGGTGAAGAAGGACGTTTTTTTGTTTGGACTTTTGATGAGCTTCAAAAATGTTTGACAGAGTCCGAGTTTGACTTGTTTTCAAGTTATTTTTCTTTAAGTCGAGAGGGTAATTTTGAAAATGCAACTAATGTACTTTCCTTAAAAGATCCTTCTAAGTTTTCTGAAGCTCATAATGCCTGTGGCTCTATTATAAAAAAATTAAATGATCATAGGGAAAAGAGAATCAGACCTTTTAGGGATGAAAAAATATTGCTGAGTTGGAATTCTTTAATGCTAGGATCTTTGGCCAGGTGGGCTCGAATTTCTCAATCCGATTATTGGAAAGAGAGTGCTATTAGAACTGCGAATAAGCTGTTAGAAGTTTTTGCGAAAAATCCTAAACAGCTATCTCGTCGCTTAATGGATCGTGATTTAAAATATTTGGCAAATCTTGAGGATTATGCATTTTTAATTTCTGCTTTAATTGAGGTGTCGCAGCTTTGTGGTGACATTCATTATCTAGAGAGAGCCTTAGAGTTGCAGTTAGCCCAAGATGAGTTTTTTTCAGATGAAAATAGAGCTTTTTACTATACGACACATGAAAAATCTGAAGATTTAATATGCCGCCAGAAATCTTCTTTTGATAATGTAACTCCTTCGGCTAATTCTGTTTCTTTCGGAAATCTTATTCGCTTAAATATATTACTGCCTCATTCAGAGATTAGTGATCGCATAGAACGTATGAAATCTTATCTTCCCATTGAGTTGAATAAACATCCTTTGGGATTTCCTGTTTTAATGAGTGCCTTAGATTTTCATGAAAATATGAGTTCAGGGAAACTCTCAATTGGCGCAAAAGATAAACTTGAATATTGGAGTGTCGTTAAATCTATGAGGGCTAATTTTTTTCCCTATTTGCTTTTTAATTTTGAAGAATCGAAAAATTCTACGTTTCAGTTTTGTCCTCAAAATCTTTGCCTGCCTCCGACTCAAAGTCTTGAAGAAGTCTCAGAGCAAATATTAAATTATATGGGAAATCTAAATCCCACTGATAAAAGAGAAATGTAGAAAGCAGAAATCAGACCAATATCAATTTGGAAATTTCTTGTAATTGGTATGAAATAGTTGGCGGTCAAAGCTAGTATGGGCGCAATGTCTTTTTTAGAGTCCCCACTTCCGGTATGGAATTTAAGGGGAATGTCTTTAGATTTTGTAATACAAATTCTTCTTCCGGTGGGAAGAGTTTGGCATTTCTCAACGGACTCTCGAACGTAGACGCCTCCGACGAAACCATAGATGAAATTTGGAGATCCAGCCCAGGTCATGCCTGCGGCTAATCCCACTGCGGGATGGCCAAAGCTATCTTGAAGCAGCATGGCTCCATATTGAGTGTCGAGATATCTGTAGGAAAATACAAAGCCCGGAGTTTCCACAAGGAATCCATTTTTGTCTATTTTTCGAGGCATGAGGTCTATGGTTTCTTGAGGGCTAGGCTTGAGCGCGTGAATTCCAATTCCCCCGGGCGCCAATGTGATATTAGCTTTTCGTGAATAAGCCTCAGAATTTAAACAGAAAGCCAGGAATAGCAAAGTCGTTAAAACTCTCATCTTGTTAATGAAAAATTTTACCAGATAAAAATACTTATTCAGGTTAATTAAAAAAAATGATTAAATAAAAATATACGCTTGCTCCGAGGTGGCTTCATTAAAAGAAAGGGAGCCTTTAATTGACAAACCACCCCGGAGACAAGACGGAACGTGTTTATTCAACACGTTTCTTTAAATCCTCGAAGCCCCTACCTACCTAAGCTCGAGGTTTAAACTTGCCAACAGTGCTAAGACTCCGAAGAGATCTCGCTCTGTTTATTATAAATTTTGCGGGAATTTTTTTAGTTTCCCCCGCCCCTTAGATTTAACTACTACTTCTTCGCTTTGAAATGCAATACTTAAAAACTCTTTATACTTTTCTTATCTACTTCGCTGCGTTAGCTGGAGAATTTGAATTAGCGAATAAGAAAATAAAAATTAAGAATTTTTTGAAACTTTAATTTGTTTTTCTTTTAATAGAGTTTCTAGCTCGCCAGTTTGAGCCATTTCGGTAACGATGTCGCAACCGCCTACAAATTCACCTTTAATATAAAGCTGGGGAAGTGTTGGCCAATTTGAAAAATCTTTTACAGTTTGTCTAAGCATGTCATCTTCTAAAATGTTCACGCCTTTAAATTGCACTCCAAAGTGATTTAATATTTGGACAACTCTTCCAGAGAATCCACACATGGGCATGTCTGCGGTGCCCTTCATGAAAAGAGCAATATCATTACTTGAGATTGTATTTTGAATGAGTTGCTTGGCTTCTTCGTGTGTCATTGGGGCCTAACATAAGTCTTAAGGGTGAAGGCATGCAAGGGTCCTTTGAAGAATTCCCCCAAGCAATTCATGACCATTTGGTGTTGTTGAATACGGCTTTTCCCTTCAAAGGCTGGGCAGATAACAGTAGCTTCAAAATGATCGCCAGTGCCGGTAAAGTCTTTAATTTCCACAGAAGATCCACTTAAATGGCTTTCGATTGTTTCTTTTAATAAATTGGGGTCCATGGCTTCTAGCTATAGCATTTCGGGGGTGGTCAACCCAAGAAATATTTTCTATCCTATGAGGCCTATGAGTGAATTTGTTGAGCTATTAATTGTCGGTGCGGGTCCTTCTGGAATTGCGGCGGCCATAGAAGCCAAAAGGCAGGGTCTTAGTAAAATTAAAATTCTCGAAAAAGGCGCCTCTCACTCAAGTATGATCAGAACCTTTTATAAAGAAGGCAAACGTGTTGATGCTCAATACGCGGGTCTTGAACCCATATGTTTTGGGGTGATGTGCTTAAGGGACGGTAATCGAGAAAGCTTTCTGTCTTTTATGGATCATGCCATAGCCTCTAATGGTGTAGATATTTCCTATAACTGTGAAGTTTGGGCCATTGAGAGAAAAGCTAGCGAGGGCTTTATTGTTAAAAGTAGTACTGGAGATTTTGATGCTCGCACGGTTGTTATTGCTATAGGAAAAATGGGACGCCCACGCACTCCCGATTATTATTCTAAAATTCCAAATTCACTTAAAAACAATAAAACGATTCTTTTTGATATTAATTCTAGGGATCTAAAAGGGCTTAATGTTTTGGTGGTGGGTGGGGGTGATAGTGCTGGAGAATATCTCGATATGCTTCATGCCCAATCTAAAGTGACGTGGAGTTATCGTCAGACTGTGATTGCAAAAATGAATGATTCCAATAAGAAGATTGTAGAAAATCTTATTAGAGACAAAAAAATTGAAGTGCTTTTGGGTTCGCAAATTAATGGGATTGAAGATGAAAACTCTAAGGCAAAAGTTGTATTTTCGGATCCAAATATTGGTACTAAAAACTTCGATGCCGTTTTGTATGCCCTTGGAGGGGTTACGCCTGTCAATTTTTTAAAAAATATTTCAGTTAAGGTGAGCGATGCAGGCGAAGCTGAAGTGAATCAAGAAACATGCGAGTCCTCTGTTCCTGGTTTGTATTTAACAGGTGATTTGTTGGGTAAGGGTAAGGGCGGCGGTAGTATTATTAGTGGTTTTAATTCTGCACATGCGGCTGTTAGAGACATTGTGACTAAACATTTTTCGATGCCTATTATTGCCGATGAAGTTAATTTGGATCATTTGAAGTTTTAATGCTGGATCAGTAAGTATAGCAATCGTTCGCATATACCTTTAATCGAGCCTATGGGCCGAAATTTAGAAGCTTTAAGCTTCTTAGTTTCTATTTCTTTTTTTTGTTTATCGAAAGCTCTAAGTGTACGGATAAAACGATCGTTTTCAGCTTTGAATTGCTCAGCTTCTCGAGCGTAATCTTTATTTAAGGATGAATTTGGATCTCGAGTGGCCAGAAAAAATTTTCTAGCAGAAGATTGTCCTATTCCAGAAATGTTGTCCCAATTTTTTAATGTGAATATTCTATATCTCGATGCTAGTGAAACCTTTGAGGGCCATCTATGTCCAATAATTGAAGTTGAAAAATAGGCCTTACCCATAGCGCGGAGATCGTTTGTGGAGTTGGCGCCTGTAACCAAAGCAGGAAGGCTTCCTTGCCCAAGCACCCATCTGAAGGCTTCCTGGGGAAGCGGTCCAATGCTTACAAAAATCACATCATTTTTATCCATTGAAGCTAACGCTGTTTTGAGTTTGCCATCACTTATGGAGAAAGCGTCGATTTTTGTAGGGGGTGAGGCTTTAGGTAAGTAATTGGTCATGGCTTTGAAATAACCGAAGTGGTCGATGCTCTCAGAAAGTAATCCAATCACGAGTGGTCCCTTAAATTTTTTGGGCTCTTTGGCTACGGCTTGTCTGTAACCTTCGATAATATCTTGAAAATGATATTGATTGCCTACGTTGTTATACGACATCAAGGTTTCAAATTTGTTGTTAGGGTCAACAAGCGTGAGCAGTCCATCAATTTTACTGGCTAATTCTGGAGTTTGTAATTTTGATTTTAAGAACTCTTCTGGATTATTTACATCTTCTAATGGAATCGTGAGTGGCCAATTTTTTGAAGCATTGAGAATTTTTGTGTGGCCTTCGTATTGTACTAGGGCATTATCCCAGCCTGGTGGATTAACAACGAGTAGACCTTCGGTTTTAAGGTCTGGAGCAGTCCAATTTCTTTTTCCTACGTAATCGGAGGCGCCCATAATAGTGAAATCAACTTTTTCAATGTCAGGTGGAAGCTCGTGAATAGAGTTTATAAATCTAATTTCATCATTCATGCTTAGTATGGCGTCGTTGAAATTTATCCTCATTGTGTTGGACGTATAATCTGCTAATTGAGGGATCATTTTTTTTAAAAAAGATTTTGTTTCGCCTTCAGCGATAATTTGTATTTGTCCAGTGTATCCTAATTGACGAATTTTTTTTAATACTGTGATGTTGGTGGCTGTGTGTCCGTGGCCCGCAGCTCCTTCGATTAGAATTCTAATTTTTGGAAATTGCATTAAATAGTTTCGAGCCCAAATTTCATCTGAGTTTTCGCAAAACGCGAACAGTGAAAATATAAGAATAAATCCACTTAGAAAGTTTTTAAAACTAGATTTCAATTAAAACTCCAATAGATCGTATCGGAATTTCTTCTATGAAAAATAACGAGTGTCAAAATTTTGTGGACTCACATCCAGCCAGCGTCTTTGCGAAAACTCTCTCCGTCGAGGCGTAATATTTTGAACATAGATTTAGTTCGATCTCGATAGCGACCTCGATCTTTGCTCTCAATGGCTTCTTCAATAAATTTCTCATAAGTCGAATTGGTGGTAACAAAAAGTTTTCCGCCCTTAGAGTGAACTTTGTAAACAATTTTTGTGAAGGGATTTCGTGTGTAAGGATGGTATCCTTCGTTAAAATCATCCAAGATGAAAACATCGTATTGGTTTAACCAGCTAGTGTCTTTATCGAAGGCGCCAATGTTAGATTGATTTGAATTTAAATAGAGAACGCGTAAACCTCTTCGAAAAAATTCTTTGGCTACGGCTACTGCTAAGTGAGTTTTTCCGAGTCCCATGCTGCCCTCTAGATAGAGTCCAGCGCCTTGCTTGGGCTTCACCTCAATGAGTCTTTTAGCGGCTTCAAGAGCAGTCTTTTGACTTTCATTTTGAGGGGCGTAGTTTTCGAGCGTGCAAAAAATATTCTCAAGGGGAAGCTCTGGGTTGGCCTTTAAAAAATCCAGATCGTTTTTGAGTGTATTTCTTTGGTCTTCATTCAAATTTTTTATATTGACGACTAAGCCTTGGCTTTCATCATTGCTTATTATTTCAGAGCTGGGAAAAGTACTTAAAAGACCCTCAGATTGTTCAGGGCTGAGGAATAATTGAGCTTTCAGGGTGTCGTCGTTTAAGAGAGACTTTTCGCAAGAAAGAGTGGGTAAAATTGAGGATAGGGTTATTGTAATTGCTAATAGTAGCTTGTGTATTTTGATTTTTAACACAGCGTGTATATATCTGGAGCTTCTTTATAGGTCAATTTTAATGGATATTAAAAACAATAAGTTAAGCATTTTTTATATAATCTAATAAGCTTTTTAGTTTGATTGTGCGCTAAGAAACGGGCCTGGATTATTTCTACCAAAATTTATAAGTACCTTTAAATTCAATGACTAGAGCATCTTGGGGTGAGCGATGAGTCAAGGCCTCGAGCTTCAGGGGTCGCCCAAGCCGCTCTAGTCATTGAATTTAAAGGTAATGATAGATTTCCAGGCCCGTTTCTTAGCGCACAATAGAATTATTTAAGTTTAGAGAAGCGGAATTTTAAAATGGCAATGACCCAACTCATGGGGTCTTTAAAGGGTCGAATTTTCTTACCTTCTGTAAAATCTCTAGAGCTATATGAAACAGGTATCTCGAGAGGCTTAGCCCCAGCCCTTAGAAGTTTTGCTAAAAGTTCAAAATCAAAATCAAAGCGATCTGAGTAAAGTTTGAACTCGCTAAGATATTTACGGCGAAAAATTTTATACATAGTTGTGGGGTCGCTCAGTCTTTGTCCATAAATGACATTGAAAAATAAATGAAAGAAAAAGCCACCCATATTTAAGATCAGTGCACTTATGGGTTGCCCAGAAAAATTTCTAATTTTCCAATTGCCAGCTGAGAGATGTCGGCTCCCCAAAACAAAATCAGTTTTACCATTTAAAATAGGAGCTAGAAGTTCGTTGTAATCGTTGACGTCGTATTCGAGGTCGGCATCTTGAATGAGGAGTATGTCTCCTGTGGATTCACTTAATCCTTCGCGAACAGCATTGCCTTTACCTTTGGCTTTTGACTGAAAGATCACTTTAATATCGTTATCGGTGTCGCCACTTTCTTTTATGAATTCCTTCACGCGTTGCTCGGACTGGTCATTTGAAGGGCTCACAACAAGAACCATCTCTTTTTTGATGCCATTGCTTAGTTTTACGGTATAAACCTGTTCTAAGAGTTGTTTGACGGTTGCGGCCTCGTTATAAATAGGAATAATAATGGAGAGTGTGGTTTGGGCCATGTTGCTAAAAGCTTTTTAGTGGCTTGACCTAAGTCTTTGCAATCTTAAAGTGAAAAAAGAATTTATGAAAGCTCTTTTAAAAAAGCTCCATTCGGATAGCTGGTCGGGATATTTTTTGACTTCGCTACTCCTTTGTTTTGTCTTTTTTCCTTATTTCTTTCTGGGACTGAAAAGTCCCATGATGGCGCCTCATTCATGGGCTTTGAGTGATACCGTCGTTTCTCACATGGTCTTTATTCCTGGTTTGAAATCATTCAAATTTCAACTTTTTCACAATGGTCAAATTTTATGGAATAATTTGCGCGCCATGGGAATGCCCCTTCTGGCTAATGAAATTCAAGCTGCTCCATTATTTCCGTTAACCTGGCTATTTTTATTCTTACCCATCAGCTTATTTTGGAATTTTTTTGTAATCGCGAAGCTTCTTTTAGCTTCAACTTTTGGGATTTACATTGCGAGAAGAATTTTGGGATTTAATTTTTATACATCCTTATTCTTTGTCTTTAATTTCTGCTTTGGAATGTATGTTTTAAGATACATGAATCATCCATGGCACAACGCTTTTATAGCGGGGCTGTTTTATTGGATTTTTCTAGACCAACTTAAGCAAAAGGCTCAGTCTATAAAAACTTTTTTAGGATTAAGTTTTTCTGTTTACTGTCTCATTATGGCAGGTTTCCCATCCAATTCGGTTTTGATGGGTTTGCTGGTCACACTCATTGTCGTGGCCGATGGAACATTTAATAAAACTTTGAAGAAGAATTTTAAATGGATTTTTCTAACGTATTTAATGGCTCATGTTGTGGGGCTTTGTTTGGGTTCCTCACAAGTTTTTTCTCTTCTAGAAACTTTGAAGCAAACAGCTGTCAGTTTCCGAAAGGATATAGGTCTTTACCAAGTTAAAAGTCCAATTCTTTTTCTGGGTATGATTTTTCGTTTTGCTAATGGTTTAGCTCCCTTTGAAATTATCCATGTTTTTAGAATATTGCCCATTTTTTTCTTTGTTTCTGCGATGATTGTTTTAATACGTAATCGTCTTTTAAATCATTGGGATAAAATCATGCTTTTAGTTTTTGCTTTTGCAGCATTAAAGTATTTTCCAATTTTTCCAATCTTCAACAAGTTTATGGGCTCCTTACCCATATTGGATCGTACACACTTCACCATTTATGGTTTTTGCTTTTTCATTCTTCCATTTTCATATTTTTCGGCAAGAGGCTTAGCTTTTTGGATTGAAAAAAAACTTCATTCCAATATTTTGTATGCTTCATTGGGGATCGTTGTCTTATTAATCATTGGAGCCATCTTTTATGCGCGCCGTGAAGCGTGTGAAATAAACCCTTTGCGTTTTGCTCTACTCATATTTCCCCTTTCTGTATTGCTCTCATATTTGATTAAAGGGCGTTTGTTTTATTCAAAACCCAAGGGCATTTTTCTTTTAATAGCGGCATTTATGCTTGAATTTTTATTCACTCAACCTTCAGGTTTTATAAGTACGAAAGATCCATTTTATAAAGCAAATTTAATGGGTGAAATCAGCTCTCCTGAATTATCTCAACAGATTTCACCTGAAGAAAAAATAAATTTTAGAATTCAAGAAGCCAATGGTGTCTATGCTGATTCAGGATTGGCTACGGCCGATGTGGGGGCGACGGCTATTCTGACTGAACGTCAGCAAATTTTTCGTAACACGCTTTTTGAGGTTCCATGGGAAGGTTATTTGCCCTTGGAAAAGTCTAAATTTTCTTATTCAAATCCACTGCAGGCGACTTCATTTTTCTGGGATTCGAAAAATCAAAAAATTAATAAAGATCTTAATCATTCGAGAGCTTATTTAGCGTCCAGCTGCACGGCTGTAGAAAATTTAAAAAAAGCTCAAGAAATTTTTAAGAGCGGGTCGTTTAAGTTTGGCGACTTAATCCTTGAAGTACCTGATTCGTTTTGTTCGTCGTACCAATTGAATTCGTTTCAAAATGTAAAAATTCTCGAAGATAAGGGAAACTATATTCGTTTCGAGAGCATTTCTGGCCCTGCTTATTTAGTTCTTAGTGATACCTATTTTCCCGGATGGTATGCGCACGACAAAATAAGTGGCCAAAAGCTTCCCATCTTAGCTGCTAATTTGAATTTTAAAGCTTTAAAATTATCTGAAAAAAGAAATTATGAAATCGAATATTTTTATGAACCTCTTTGGTTGAAAAAGTCTTTACTTATGTTGCTGTTTGGTTTTTTGCTTCTTGGCATTTATTCGATTTTTCTTAAAAGGACTTTAACATGAGAAGACGTGAACTTCGTTTGTGGATGTGGGCCGTAGCTTTGTTGGCTATTTATTCAACGTTGACTCTTTTTATAAGTGCCTGGGAGCTCAATAGCACCATCGATGAAAATATTTATCGAGTGGCAGGGCTGCAATATTTAAAATTTCGAGAGTTTTCAATCAATTTTGAGCATCCTCCATTTTCTAAGTGGTGGGGTGCAAGTCTACCCTATTTGTTAGCTAAAACTGACAGCGTGTTTTGGTATAGAGTTCCTCATATTTTATTGTTCTTAAGCGTGGGATTGTTAGTGTGTTTCCTTTTGTGGAAGCATGTGTCACCTCTGTCTGGAGTTTTTTGGAGTCTATTGTATTTTCTATGTCCGAATACGAAAGCCATGGCTTCGCTTCATGTGAATGATTTTGATGTGGCCGCATGGTTGATTCTTATGGTGGCTATTCTTTACGCTTTTGCTCGAAAGCGCGATCATGCCAATGCTCCTATGTGCTTTGCAGGGTTATCTTTGGCCCTTTCACTCAATTCTAAATTTACAGGGCTATTTATTTTGCCATTTTTAGGACTATGGTTTTTTCTGGTTCGAAGAGCACATAAAAATTGGAAAAAGGAATTGGGATTTTTAAGTTTAGGAATTTTCTTGGGTTTTCTCATAAGTTATTTGGGTAATTTTTCTGAAATTCTTTGGTATGGAAAGGGTATTGATGCTCAAAGATTACATGACAGAGTGGCAACCCATCCTTCTTCACTCTTTGGAGAAATTCGTAGCACTGGATTTTGGTATTATTATTTAGTTTGTTTTTTCTCAAAAACCCCCTTAATGGTTTTAGTCTTGCTTCCATTCGGACTTTATTCAGGAATAAAGCGCGACAAAACTATGCTTTGGCTTTGTGCAATTCCTGCACTTTTTTTGTTGATTTATTTGTCGCGTTTGAATGTGCAAACAGGATTAAGATATTTTTTACCTGGAATTCTCTTAATTTATTTTATAGCTGCTTGTGGCTTAGCCAAATTTCATCAGGTTTTGGGCAATCAAGGGTCTTGGGTTATCATTATAATGTTTTCTGGTTTGTGGATTTTAGATCAAAGAACATTGGCGACAGGTTCTTATCTTAGTTACTTTAATTCTCTAGCCCCCACGCCGACGACTCGAAAATTTACAGATGCCAATAATGACTGGGGTCAGGATATTCCTAATCGTTTGAAGAAGGAGCTTCCTTATTTGATAATCCACGTAAATTCCTTAATCGAAAGTGAATTAAAAACTAAGGATTTGCAAAGTCGAATTTATGTTTACGCTGGAGCCAATGATTTGATCGGATTTTGGTCTGTTAGAGCAAAAAAGTTAAATTCTTATGAGCCTATAAAAATTATTGGGGCATATGAAATATTTGAATTAAGCGTGGCACAGGCTATAGAATTAGCTCAGTCTCCAGCAAGGCCATAATTGTTAATTAAAAATCTTTGATTCTTTATTGTGAAAAGTAACTAATAAAAATTGAGGCCATTACGAATAGAACTATTAACCATGCAAAGTTAGTTTTTTCTTTCATGCTCATAATTCACCCTTATTAGGACTATTTTTTATTCGTCAGAAATAGCGTCAAACTTTAGTTAATATTGAGTAAATGAGTTAAGTTTAATTATCCTTCCTTAGAAAAGGACCGATATTCAATAAGATGGGCTTTCTTCGGAAGATATCATTAGTCTTATTTATATCTTTTGCGAGCGAAGTTTTTGCCATGAATCCGCTCAAGTTTTGCTCGATGATTTTGAGTGTAGTTTGGGGAAACCTAATTAACAAAGATCGTCGATTAACCCGTTTGAAAAGTAAAACTTTTATTCAGGCTGGAGTGTGGAAGCTTGAATTTGAGCCTGGATTTGTGGGCATTTATAAAGTGAAGTCCCGTAAGACAAATCCATTTTATGAAGTGGCCGCCTATAAGCTCAGTCAATTGTCGGGCCTTAATGTGGTCCCTGAAACATTCTTTTATAAAGAAGGAGATGAAGTCGGAAGTTTGCAAAAATATATAGAACCGAGAAATAGAGGGACTAAAAAACCTGTGCTTCTCGAGGCTAAGATTTTATTTCTTGATTATCTAATGAGAAATGTAGATCGATTGAGTGCCGGAATTCCGAATGCCCCTCCAGGATGGCACTCTAGTCAAACAAGAATGAGAAATCTTGTGATTGATAAAAATCGTCAGCAATGGGCTATTGATTTTGGTTTGTCAAAGCCAGAGCAATTGGTCTTTTCTGTAGAGGATGAAGATATTTGGCTTAGAATAAACGAGCGACCTGATCAGATTTTTCCAGGAGCAAAAGCCCTAGAAAATCTCATCAATTTAAGTGACGAGGAATGGGCGAAATCGTTTGAAAAAATATTGAGTCCGGAAGAAATGGCTTCTGTGAGAGTGCGCCTGGAGAAAATTGTTGAATTATTTAAAGCGCGCGGACTTTTTTAAGTTTCTAGAGTCATAAAGATAAAATACAAACAAGAGAAGAACCCCGAGAGCTTTCCCCGAAAATTTTTGTATTTCGACTCGGAGGCTTCGCGGGCAGAGATCGCCATAGACAAGTGAAATGCTTGCAAAACTTATAAACAATTTTAATAGAGTGAGTTTTTGGAAAAGTCTTTTTTCATTAATCTTAAGGAAAAAAAACAAAAGGGGTGCGTAGAGAATATAAGCCGCGCTTTGACTGAGTGGAGAGAATAAGCAACTAAAGCTTACGCCCGCAGAAAGGGAATATGCGCAAAGTTCCTTGAGATTGAGTTTGTCGCGATGGAGTTTTTTTAGCAAAATTGCGAATAAAGATAATCCTGCAATAAGCCCAGTTATTTGTGCTTCTTTGTAGCTCATTGAATATCCAAAAAAATATCTCAAGCTTTGAAAGAGGTGTTGAAAGCCTAACCAATTATTGTCTCCACCCAGCATAAATTTTTGCATGCTTTCGCCCCAGCTTTGATGGAGTTCTTGAAGCTCTGACCAGGAAAAAATAAAGAGTGGAAAGGCAAAGCTCAAGGCTAGAGCGAGCAAGAACATGAGTGCTGGTGCTGAGCTTTTCTTTTTAAAGGAATAGCTCCAGAGCCAAAGTAAAGTTGCGGGTAGTGTTAAAAATTTCCAATTGGCAATAAGTCCAAGCATAAAGGACCAAAAGAGAACTTTCTCAGCTCGAAGCATGGCTCCCACGGCCAGCATAAGAATTCCAATGAGGGCTAATTCAAGCCTGGTGTTGAGTATGGCACCTACAATTTCAGAAAATATAAGGCCCAAAAAGATTGCTCGAGCCTCGATGTTTAATTGGAAAGCATCGGCTAGGGAGCGAAATCCTAGATAAAAGAGAATTATTGAGAGAATCATGTAGAGCGCAAGGCCTATGGCGTGAGGAAAGAATGCAAAAAGACTAAAGAAGCTCAGCCCGCAAAAGGGTGAATAGAGATAATAGGCGGAGGGATAGAGTATTCCGTAGGGGTTTTTGGCGCTCCAAAGTATTTTGGCCGACTCACTGAAGATTAAATAGTGCCCGGATTCACCGCGCCAAAGAAGTTGAATAAGCGTGACCACGCAAGCGATGAAAAAAATCCAAGGTGCAACGCGCGTAAGTGCTCGCATATATAGACAGCATAAGTCGCTCAGAGTAATTCTATCAATAAGCATGTCAGAAGAGAGTCATATTCACCTCATTGAAAGGCCCTATAAAATTTTTTGTGGGACTTCCAATCGGGCTCTCGGCGAAAAAGTGGCTCAACATCTCAATATCGAGTTGGGGCAGTGTTTAATTTCTCGTTTTTCTGATGGCGAAATCCGCGCTGAAATTCAAGAAAACGTTCGCGGTCGTGATATTTATGTCATTCAAAGCACCTGTGCTCCTGCGAATGATAATTTAATGGAACTTTTGGTTTTGGGGGATGCGCTTAAGCGAGCTTCTGTAAGAAGCATTTGTGCCGTCACTCCTTATTATGGTTATGCTCGACAAGATCGTAAAGTAGCTCCTCGAACACCCATTAGTGCGCGATTGGTTGCTGATCTCATCACAACTGCAGGTTATTCGAGATTGATTTCAGTTGATTTACACTCTGGACAAATTCAGGGATTTTTCAATTTCCCTGTTGATCACCTTTTTACTATGTCGGTTCTCTTTCCTCATCTTCACGAGGCCTATGTGAATGAGCCCATTACGGTCGTCAGTCCAGATGCAGGAGGAACTGAAAGAGCTCGAATTATGGCTAAATTGCTGAAGTCCCCCTTGGCTATAGTCGATAAAAGACGTTTAGCTCCTAATGAGGCTAAGGCCCTTAACTTGATTGGTGACGTTGATGGGCGAGTGGCCATTATCCTGGATGACATCATTGATACTGGTGGAACTTTGGTTAAAGCCGCGCAATTATTAAAAGAAAAGGGCGCTACAAAGGTTGTGGCTTGTGCCACCCATGGTGTTTTTTCGGGTTTAGCCCTCGAACATATGTCTCAGGCCGCTTTTGACCAAATTTTTATTACTGACACGATACCCTTGAATGATGGCTTCAAAAGGCTTAATAACCTTAGGGTTATTAGCGTCGGACCCCTGATCGCGGAAACCATTGCACGAATTCAACGCAACGATTCCGTGAGTGCGCTCTTAGAGCAATAATGCAGAGCTCATAGGCCGAGTTAATTAACTTTTTGGAGATTGGAAATGGAAACGAATCAAGAACTCAAGTTGGAAGTTTATCCCCGTGAAAAAACTGGTCGAAGCGCGTCTTTTCGCGTTCGTACAGCAGGACGAGTTCCTGCGGTTATTTACGGAGCAGGATTATCAAAAGATGGAAAAGCACTTCCAGTGTCTTTAAGTCTTCCGAATTTCAAAAAACTTTATACTTTAAAAGGTAAAAGTACTTTGCTTTCACTCGAACCCAAAGAAGGCGCACCTTCTGATCTTTCTCAAAGGAAAGTTCTTTTTAAAGAAGTGCAAACACATCCTTTAAAAAACACTGTCGTTCACGTTGATATTCACGAATTAGATTTGAAGAAACCTATTCGTATCGTTGTACCATTAACTTTTGTTGGTAAAGCAAAAGGTCTTGCTGAGGGTGGTATTATGTCTATCATCACTCGTCAGGTTGAGATTAAAGCTCTTCCTCAAGATATTCCAAATCACATTGACGTCGACGTTTCTGACGTTGGATTAAATGATTCCTTGAACGTGGATGATCTCGTTAAGAAAATGGGAACCACTAAATATGAATTTATTTACGAGCATTCATTTGTGCTTGTATCTGTGAATCCTCCTGAAGAAGAAAAAGTTGCTGAAGTTACTGCTGAAGCGGCTACTGCGGAAGGTGCAGCAGCTGGTGCGGCGGCTCCTGGTGCGGCAGCAGCACCTGCAGCAGCGGGCGCGGCAGCTCCTGCGGCGGCGGGCGATAAAGGCGCAGCTAAGAAGAAGTAATGTCTTACGATGCCCTGATTGTGGCATTGGGAAATCCAGGTCCACGGTATTTAAAAACCCGCCACAACGCGGGTTTTATGCTTGGCGATTTGCTTGCGCTTAATTGGAATCAAAAATTTCAACATAAAAGCGCGCTGAAAGCCGATGTTGTTGAATACAGTAAAGACGACAAAAAAATTCTATTAATGAAGCCTCAAACATTTATGAATTTATCAGGTAAAAGTTTGGCTTCCTTATTTGAAAAAAACAAAGAACTACGCGACTGCCCAATCATAGCTCTTCATGATGAGAGTGATTTTCCTTTTGGTCGAATCAAAGTGAAAATGGGTGGCTCCGATGCTGGTCATAATGGACTTAAAAGCATTCGTGAAACTTTAGGGCACGGTGAATTTTATAGAGTTCGTCTTGGTGTGGGGCGTCCCCCACGAGGCGGAGAACAAGATTTAGCTTCTTATGTGTTGGAAAGCTTCAATTCAAAAGAAAATGATAAATTAATCGATATGCTTAATGTAGGCGTGGATGTGGTAGAAGCGCTTGTTTGGAAAGATTTGGCTAAAGCTCAAGCCTTAGCTGCTCAATCAAAGAATGAAGAAGAGGAAATAAAATAAATGGCTCTAGAGTGTGGAATTGTGGGCATGCCCAACGTTGGTAAATCGACTTTGTTTAATGCGTTGACTTCTTCGCACCAGGCCGCTGCAGAAAATTATCCCTTCTGCACAATTGATCCGAACGTAGGCGTTGTTGAAATGCCTGATGAACGTTTGAAAAAGATTGCCGCTATTTTTAAACCAGAAAAAGTCATTCCTACAACCGTTTCCTTTGTCGATATTGCGGGTTTGGTTAAGGGCGCCAGCAAGGGCGAAGGTCTGGGAAATCAATTTTTAGGACACATTAAAGGATGCCAAGCTATTGCCCATGTGGTGCGATGCTTTGAAGATCCAAATATTATTCACGTTGAAGGCAGCGTCGATCCTATTCGAGATGTTGAAGTCATTGAGACTGAATTGATGTTGGCCGATCTTGCAACTGTTGAAAAACGTGAAGAGCGATTGGCTAAGCTCACTAAGAGTGGTGATAAAGATGCCCTCTTTCAATTAGATTTTATAAAGCGCCTTAAGAAAAGTTTAGAAGATGGCGTGATGGCGCGTTTAATGAAAGCGGATGCCAAAGAGTGGGAGTCTGTTAAAGATCTTCATTTAATCACTCAAAAACCTTTAATGTATGTTGCCAATATGAGTGAAGAGTATGCAGCAAAAGGAAAGGAAATGGAAAATCCATTTTATATTCGACTTTTGGAATATGCTAAAAAAGTTGGAGCTCATGTGATTCCAGTATGCGCCAAAATCGAATCTGAGCTCGACAGCTTGGATGAGGCTGAAAAAGAAGTTTTTATGAAAGACTTGGGGATTGAAGAGCCCGGTCTTAACAAAGTGATTCGATATGCTTATGAAACTCTAGGTTTGCAGACTTATTTTACGGCCGGCCCAAAAGAATTGAGAGCTTGGACAATCGGAAAAGGCTGGAAGGCCCCTCAAGCGGCTGGAGTGATACATACGGATTTTGAAAGAGGCTTTATTTGCGCTGAGACTTATAATTACGAGGATCTCATTGCGAAAGGCACTGAGCAAAAAGTTAAAGAAGCGGGTCTTATGCGGACTGAAGGAAAAGAATATACTGTCAAAGATGGCGATTTGCTTCACTTCCGCTTTAACGTTTAATTTTAAAAAAAAATATTTAAGTTTAAATTTGAGACGATTTAATGGACTCATTTTTAAGAGTTCTTTTCTTCTGTTTTTTATATCCTTATCCTTGCGTGCCAATTTTTATGAGGGCAAATGGACCTATCATGATAAAGATAAAAATGTAGTTTTTGAAAACATGCCCGTCATCGATGATCTCCCTTGGTTGCGGCTTTCAGATATTGTGGCTCGTTTTAATTTGAAAATTATAGATGAGGGTGGAGGGGCATTAAAAATCACCGAAGAGAAAAGCCAAAGACAGGTCACTATAAGTACTCGGCATAATGAGGTGAGTGGGTTTTGGGGAAAAATTTCGCTTTCCTCAATTCCAAAAAGACTTGAAAACGATTGTTTGCTTCCTTTAGATTTTGGTGATCGGGTGTTGAGACCGCTTTTGGAGGGGAAGGCCCCCAAGCATCCTTTCCCAACTCCTGAGACCGTGCAGGCCGATTTAATTATTGATGCGGGACATGGAGGAAATGATTGGGGAACTGAGGGTGTTTATCGTGGGCAAAAATTCTTTGAAAAGAATTTAACTTTAGAAATAGCAAGAGAATTAAAAAGAGAAATTGAAAAAAAATCTTTTAAGGTTTTGCTGACTAGAGATGATGATGTTTATTTGGGTTTGTCTGAACGCGCTAATTTTGCCAATAGAAATCGATCAAATTTGTTTTTATCCATTCATTTAAATTATGAGCCTCAATCTAAATTAAAGGGGTATGAGATTTATATTTTGTCGTTAAAGGCCAATGATCTTAGTGAAAGTCACAAAGCGCTTTTAATTGAAAACATGAAAATGCCTACCGGAAAATCGGCAGATATAGCTCAAAATGCATTGCAAGAGCTCAAAGCAGAAATTCATTTCAAGGAATCTTTAGCTTGGGCTCGAGTTATAGATGGAGCTTTGTCTAAAAGTCATATTGCGGCTGATAAAAAATCTATAAAAATGGGTCCCTTTTATTTGCTCTATGGTGTTGAGATGCCATCCGTTTTGCTTGAGTTAGCCTATTTAAACAATTCAAAGGATATTGAAAATATAGTGAACAAAGAAAAGCGATCAAAAGTCTTAGCACCACTGATTGAGGACTTGGCGAAGACTCTCAAAAAGGGCATAGTGAGGGCACAATGAAACTTGAAAGATCTTATAATAGAAATGAAAATGAGCTCCGCCCAGTAGAATTTAAAACAGATTTTTATGATTACACTGAGGGCTCTTGTTTGGTGTCTTTTGGAAAAACCAAAGTATTATGTGTGGCCACTATCGAGGACAATGTTCCCTATCATATGAAAAACACTGGAAAAGGTTGGATTACGGCTGAGTATGCAATGTTGCCGCGATCGAGTTCTTCAAGAATAAAAAGAGAAAGACCTAGTCCATCAGGGCGCAGTCAAGAAATTCAAAGATTGATAGGCCGATCTCTGCGATCTGTTTTTAAAAATGAAGGTTGGGGAGAGCGTTCTATTCTAGTCGACTGTGATGTGCTTCAAGCGGATGGAGGCACTAGAACTGCGAGTATTACGGGTGCTTTTGTTGCAGTCACTATGGCATTTCGCTTTTTGCAAAAAGCTGGAAAGATTGCGAAAAACACTCCATTTCCCGCGCGCGAATTTTTGTCGGCAGTTTCAGTGGGGATTGTGAATGGAAAGTGTTTGGTGGATTTAGATTATTCAGAAGACTCCAATGCCGATACAGACATGAATCTAGTGATGACCTCTCAGGAAAAATTTGTAGAAATTCAAGGCACTGCAGAAAAAGAACCCTTTGAAAAAGTCGTTTTTGATGAACTGCTTGAAAAAGGGAGAATGGCTTGCAATCATCTTTGTAGCAAGCAGAGAGATTTGCTGGGCGATTTGGCCTGGGGTTGATTTATAACAATGCAGTGTTTTATAGCCACTGGAAATTCTGGAAAGCTAAAAGAAATTGTAGAGCTCGGAAAAATTTTTTTTCCACAAATTACAAAGTGGATTGGTCAAGCTCCTAAAAATGCCGAAGAAATTGAAAATACATTTATAGGAAATGCTTTGATTAAATCCAGGGCCCTTTTTGAAGAAATTAAAATACACAACACTCAAGATTTTTGGGTCCTTGCAGATGATTCGGGGATTGAGGTGGATGCTCTAAGCGGAAAGCCCGGTGTTTTGTCGGCTCGTTATGCTGGAGATCATGTAGAGCCTATTGAACATATTAAAAAATTAATTTCTGAATTGGGAACAAGTCCAAATCGGGGTGCTCAATATCATTGTGCTTTAAGTCTTATAGTTTTTGAAAGTCATAAAATCTTTGAATTCGAAGCTGAAGGTATTTGTCGTGGAGAGATTATAAAGGATGGACGTGGTGCCTCTGGTTTTGGTTACGATCCAATTTTTTATGTAACAGAATTTAAAAAAACGATGGCTGAGTTAGATATAGAAATTAAAAATAGTATTAGCCATCGTTATAAAGCATTCGAAGATCTCAGAGCAAAAATTCCACAATTAAGGGGCTTAAGCCGCTAATCCATTATAAATTCTTGAGAAATACTCTAAGCTTTGAAAGGGTCTCTGAAGCTTTGGTGAGAACGAAGAAAGATCGTAAGTATTTCTTATGAATTTATGAGATTCAATATTTTCAGCATTCTTTCGAGCTAGTAAAACTCCTGAAATTCTATCATTAGAGTCGCGCATAGGAATAGCTGCAGAATATTCTTGACCGTTAACTTTTCCGTTTGAGTCTTTGATGTCTTTCTTAAGAATAACAACTTCTTGTGAGCGCACGGTGTGCATCACTTCAGGAAGTTTAGTGTTTTCTAGCAGGTTAGCTTGGGTAGAGTTTTGGATGTTCTTTTCATGGCTAGAGATAAGCACTCTGACTCCATTATCATTTTTATCGATGATGGATTTGGGTCTAAGTGTGACAAAGGAAATTTCTGTGTCTTCCATAGTCGCACTCATATTGCGTAAAAGTCTGGAATATTTTCTTTGGTAGGAATCAAAGCCAGTGAAGGATTGTTCTGATTCGGTGTTAGCACTTTTAATAAAAGTTTCCCATTCGGAATGTCTTCTTTCAAAGTGAGAGGGATTGAGATTTTCCTTTTTAAATAAATGTTTTCCAGTTTCTTTAAGCTCTGCAATAGCAATATTGAGTTTTTCAAATAGTGGATCTGAACTATAAGAACTGTCTTTTGAGCGATTGTGCTCGATGCCGAGTCGAAGTAAGAGAAGATCAACTTGTTTGGGTTCATGCAAAACGCATTTTGCACCCTTTTGAAGTGCGAGTTGGCTTAAGGATTGTAGAAATTCGCCTCGTATACTGTAAACCCAAGCGGCTGTTGTATTTCGTACACCCCAGTCTAAAAGTCGAATAGAATTTGGGCAAAAATTGCTTTCAAGAAAAGCCACTTTGAAGGTCATTTGTTGGCATAAATTTATTAAAGCTCTGTCGTTTTGAGTGAAAACAATTTCTATACCACCTTTAGACCAAGCTTTTACTGACTCAGATCCAAAGTGTGGCGATTTCTCTCCAAGAGCTACTAAATACTTAGTGTTGAAGTGACTCACGTTTCCCCCATCTTACATACAGCTTAGTAAACGTTCCGCCTTTATAAATACTAGCAAAATCAGACGGCAAGGTGGGTGAAATTACAAACAAGTTTAAACTCATATATTGTTAAGAAGAAATACTAAAAGTTTAAGGTGTTTAGCTATGAAGTTCGTTATTTATAAGGGAGTTAATTGCTTTAGCCATTGGAATGTTAATTAATGGAGAAATTGCATTATTTATAATCAATTTTTTTACATCGTTGAACGAAATATTGAGTCCAGTTTCGCTATTTAAATCAGTCATGATTTCAGCAGAAAATCCGCAGGGATTGATAAAGCGCCATGGCTCTATACCTGTAGAAATATTTAGAGCTAGTCCGTGATAAGTAGTCCAATGTTTAACAGCGACTCCAATACTGGCAATTTTTTTTTCACCATTTCGAATCCAAACACCAGTTTTTCCTTCTATTCGAGAGGCGGGAATTTTAAAATCTTCTACACTTTTAATGGTTATATTTTCGAGCCACTCTATAAAGCTTTTAAGTCCATTAGGAAATTGACTGTTTTTTGAAGGTGCTAATTTTACAATTGGATAAACAACTATCTGTCCAGGCCCATGATAAGTGGCGTGACCTCCACGTTCAACTTCGATGGCTGGAAATGGTAAATGCCCTAAGCTTTCTTTTTCTCTTTGAGAAGCTCTCCCTAGAGTCACAACAGCAGGATGTTCGCAAAAAATTAAAGTGTCAGGAATTTTATCGTCGATTCTTAATTGCAAAAGTTTTTTTTGTTCTTCCCAAGCTTTAAGGTAATCGATTTGACCCCAATCAATAATATTAAATTCCATGACCTAAATGTTTAAAGCACAGCTTTAAATTTTGGCCAAGATTAATGCGCGTATAGGCTAGCTTCCCATGTAAAGCTTATATCCAAGGAGATGTATTCGTAAGTCCCATTGGCTTTTAACTCTAAATCCGCGCTGTTAAAGCTGTAGTAACCATTGGCTGAATCACCCACGTAAAATGTATAACTCCCATCGGACAAATATTGAGCTCTATAGATAACGGATTCATGACCTGCTCGGGAGCCGAAAATACTATTCCTCATATCTGTGATTAGTGTTACAAGCCCACCCGATCTCAGAGTGGCATAGACTCCTGCAAAATTGGGAGCAACACGCTCTACTGAGACTCCAAAAGTTCTTAATGCATTATAGCCCTGCCCACCTTCGTTACACGATTCCTTAACGCTATTATTGGTATCGCAACAGGATTGGCCACGAGTGCGTCCTACTACATCGCAAGCTAGATAATCTTTTCGTTTTAGACTTCTAATTATAGCCTTAGAAGCCAGTGCCCAGCATATATTCTCTTCTGGAAACTGCCTAAAGGCTTTAAAGTTTTGATGAGGGTAGACTTCACTGACTATTGAAGTGGCCTCTGAAATTCTTACAAATTGAAAAATTGAAAATAGAAATACAAAACGAACACAAGTGCGTTTTCCCGCCCCCATAAATGCCCCTCACTCTCTCCATTTATTTTTATAGTAGACTTTTAAAAATCAACAAGGGGTATGGTGGATATTAAGATTCTTTAAGTCGAATAGAGTATTTAGGTTTGAAAGGCTTTTGCAGTCCAAAGTGATGGAATTTTGACTTTAATTATGGATCTTTGATTCCGATAAGAATTCATGCGATTTGTGTCTTTAATTAGCTTTCTTTTGCTCGCTTTAAGCTCAGCAAAAGTTGAATCTAAAGGTGGGGGCTCAATTGGAATTCGAGCGGGTTTTGAAGACGATGAGTCCGACTATATTCCTGCTACGTTTCACTTTGAAAAAGCCAAAGAAGAGGACAGCTCTTGGTTCGGTACAAAGTTTATTATGGCTCCAATAACGGTGCCTATCGATGTGGCTATTAAATTAAATAAGGGAAAATCCTTAAATGAAATTCGCAAGGAAGATCAAAACTACGTGATCGGATATGTGGTTTTGGCCTATGGTTTGGGAAAAATTCAAGATATGTATTTTTTTCAAACTATGGAAGATTTTCATGCTTCAAGCGACAGTGTTAGTAATCTTAAGCCTAAGAACATTTTAGTTATTTCAAAACCTAAAGGCGTAACTAGTCATAAGCCAGGTGAAACTGTTGAGTATTATAAGAATAAATATAATCCAGACTCTATTAAGGTTCTTGAGGTTGCATCTCCCGCTGAATTGTCGGCATTGATTTGGAAGCTTAATGAAGAAAAAGTTAAATATGATCGCCTTGATATGATCCTGCATGGAACTCCAGGTAAATTGATTTTTGATAATGGAGAAATAGATATAAAAAATATATCGATTTTAGGTCCAATTGAATTTATGACCCCAGGCGCTGAATTAAGATTGGTTTCTTGCACTGTTGGATGTGATTACAATTTTATGAGAAATTCAGATGAATTTTTAAGAAAATTAGGAAGGCTTTTTATGCCTGAGGGCGGAAGAATTGTAGCTTCGCCTAAAATAGTAAACTCGATGTTAGAGTCGAGGCATTCAGAAGTTTACAAAAAGGTAATGTCTTTTATAAATATTATAGGTATTGGAGGCCCCTTAAGGTTAAAGTTAGCAATTGATTCAATAGACGGGCTCTTTACGGAAGAATTATATCAAAAAGCTTGGAACGCTAGATACATTGATATTCCACCCATGAATATGGCAAATGATTGCCCGTCTCAATTTGTGAAACTAGTTACGCCTCAAAAATAAACTCTTTTCAAAGCAAAGAGGCTAGACGTGAGCGGTACTGCTTTTTTCTGTTCTCTTACGCTCAAAAATATGAATCGCTTTGCCATGCACGGATTCCGCCGCTTCCATAAGAGTTTCAGGAAGTGTTGGGTGTGCGTGAACAGTATTAGCAAGATCATTGGCTGTGGCACCCAGTTCAATGGCTAAGGCCACTTCAGCAATCAAGTTGGAAACATCGGGGCCCACCATGTGTGCTCCGAGGATTCTATCTGTTTTGCGATCGGCGATAATTTTTACAAATCCAGCGCTGTCGCCCGTAGTGAGGGCTCTTCCATTGGCAGCAAATGGACATTTTCCTACAACGGGATCCCATCCGGCAGCTTTTGCTGATTCTAAAGTATGTCCAACGGCTGCAATTTCGGGATCTACAAAAATAGCCCATGGAAGTGCAACCACATCCATTCTTGCGCTGGGTTTTAAAATAGCTTCAACGGCAACAAGACCTTCTTTGCTAGCTTTATGAGCCAGCATGGGGCCTCCGATAACATCACCAATGGCGTATACACCGGGAACAGAAGTTTCTAGTCGACTGTTAACGCTGATGAATCCGCGCTCGTTTGTTTTGAGTCCAATGGTGTCTAATGCCAGACCAGAAGTTCTTGGTTTTCTGCCTACGGTGAGTAGTATCCAATCAGCGGAAAGTTTTTCTTTTTGTCCGCGTTCATCTTCAATATTCAACTCTACATGTTCACCTTTTGGAGTGGCGCCCGTAGCTTTAGTGTTGAGCAATACATGAACGCCACGATCTTTTAGTTTTCTTTGAACTACGGCCACGCAGTCGGGATCGGTGCCGCTTAAGAGTTGCGAGGACGCTTCGACAACAATAACTTCAGTTCCAATTTTGGCAAAGAAAGTTCCAATTTCAAGTCCGATAAAACCACCACCTAAAACGATGAGCTTTTTAGGTGTTTTGTCGCAGGCTAGAGCGTGTTTAGAATTTAAAACATATTTTCCATCGGCTTTAAGAAATGGAAGATCCACAGAGCTGGATCCAGTAGCGATGATTACATTTTTAGCTAAGATCTCTTTTGTTTCGTCTTTTCCAGTCGAAGAAGAATCGTAAGAATCTACCGAGCTATCGATGACGATTTTTTTAAGACCTGTGGAATCAAGTCCACCAAAAGAGGCGCTTCCGATTATAGAAGTCACTCCATTGGCTTTGAGTAATTGTGACACCCCTCCTGTTAGGGTTTTTACAATGCCATCTTTCCAGCCAACAAGAGTTTTCATGTTGATGCTAGCGCCTTGAACTTCAATTCCCATTTTAGCAGCATGAGTGATGTGATCATAAACGTGCGATGCTTGAATAAAGGCTT
The DNA here is from genome assembly GCA_964609695.1 of uncultured Bacteriovoracaceae bacterium. Classification (GTDB taxonomy): domain Bacteria; phylum Bdellovibrionota; class UBA2428; order UBA2428; family UBA2428; genus JAGNHS01. Next base: position 275,012 of record CAZSSP010000001.1, on the reverse strand, counting down.
TTGATGGAATGCAGCCGTAGTTAAGGCACTCTCCACCCATTTTGTGACCTTCGATGATTGCGGTTTTTAATCCTTCTTGAGCAGCGCGAATAGCGGCTACATATCCACCAGGGCCAGCTCCGATAACAACTAAATCAAAAGTTTCCATATTTTTTATCTATCCTTTATTAAAAATTTTCCAAGAGTAATTTTGCGGGATTGGCGAGTCGATTAATGATGGCTGAACAAAATTTAGAACCCACAGCCCCATCAACGATTCTATGATCGAGTGAAAGCGATAGGGTCATCATATTGCCCACAACGATTTGTCCTTTTTGCACAATAGGCTTTTCTTGAATTTTATAAACACCCAAGATTCCAGCTTCGGGATAATTGATAATGGGCATGGCAAAAATTCCGCCGAGATTTCCCATTGAAGTGATGGTGAAGGTTGAGCCTTTAAGTTCATCCGCAGTGGCTTTGCCTGCACGGACTTTATCAGAGAGTTCCACGAGTTCTTTGGCAATTTGTAAAAGTGATTTTTGATCGGCGTGTTTGATGACGGGGACAATCAGGCCTTCATCGGTCGCGACGGCAAAACCGATGTGATAAAATTTCTTATAGACAAGTTCTTGTCCATTCGCAGTGTCTTCAAGTGTGGAGTTGACGATTGGAAATTCTTTGAGTGCAGCTACAACAGCTTTGATAATAAAGGGAAGGTAAGAAAATTTGATTCCATAAGATTCGGCAACTTCTTTAGCTTGTTCTCTGAATTTAATAAGGTCGCTGCATTCAAATTCGTCTACATAAGAGTAGTGAGGAGCCGTGTATTTACTTTTCACCATTCCCTGCGCAATAAGGCGACGTAAACCTCGCAAAGGTTTTCTTTCAACGATTTCATCTGAAGAAAACTTAGTGGCAGGTGTGAGTTGCTTCACTGGAGTTGTTACAGTGCTAGCAGGCCCAGCTTGTGTGGCGCCAGCAGGAAAAGTTTTTTGGGAGACAGCTGCGCTTGGCGCATTTGATTTTTGATTGAGATACTTTAAAAGATCTTCTTCAAGGACTCTGGGGATTCCGCCAACGTTAGGGCCGCTTCCTTGAACTTCAGCAAGATTCACTCCAGCGTCTCGGGCCATGGCTCTTACAATGGGAGCTGCGGGAATGCTGCTTGAATTTAATGATTCAAGGGCGCTTTGATAAGGGCCTGCAGGGTTTGGAGAGACTGGAGATCTTTTAGTTTCAGGAATAGGGGCCACCGCCTCAGTGGGGCGAGTGACTTCTGCATGAGATTCTGGCTGAACAACTGCTTCTTGGATTTTTTCAACAACTTTAGGAGTGCTAGTAGTTGATTGAGTTGCACCAGAGTCAATGAGCGCAATGACTTGACCGATTTTAATCATGTCGCCTTCGTTGGCTTTGAGCTCTTTGATGGTGCCAGCTTCAGTGGCGGGAACTTCAACAGTGGCTTTGTCAGTCATGACTTCAAGTAAGGGTTGATCCACGTTGACGCTATCGCCCACTTTCACTAACCATCGAATGAGTTCGCCTTCTTGTAGTCCTTCACCAATTTCAGGAAGTTTAAATTCCATTGTCATCTCCTTTTAAGTTGCTTCCGATAAAATTTCGCGAATTTCGCGTTCAATATCATTTTCTTGAGGCACAGTAGCTTCTTCAAGAGAAGGAGCTAGGCCAATTCCTGGCAAATGTTTAGCGGCTAAAACTCTAGGGCGCGCTCTAAGTTCATAAAAATGCTCGTCGATCACCCTGCGAAGTAAGTGTTCACCAAAATTAGTAATTTCAGTGTCTTCATTTACAAAAAGTATTTTCCCACATTCTTTAACGGCTTGGGAAATTGCGTTCCAGTCGTAGGGGTAAAGTGTTCTTAGGTCTAAAACTCTCACTTCACCTAGACCTTCGCGACTGAGGCGATCGGCCACGTTGCGAGCTTGTTGAACATGACGACTGTAAGTCACAATGCAAGCCGCATTTCCTGGGCGCACGACTTGAGCTTTTCCGATGGGGACTTGATAGCCTTCAAGAGCGGGCCATCGAGGACTCCAATTTTTTCTGGCTTCTCCTAGTGGAGCATCTATACGTTCTTTGAGTTCCTTTTCGTCTTGAGGCTCGCCAGGAATCAGTTCTTCACCTTTTACGCGAAGTAAGGCTTTAGGAATTAAAAACATAACTGGATTGGGATCTTCAATAGCAGAAATCATGAGTCCATAGGCATCTTTTGCATTGGAAGGGCATAAAATTTTCCAACCAGGCAAACGCGTGGCTAGAGCATCAAAAGAATGCGAATGGTAAAGGCTTCCATGAATACCCGCTCCATGGGGAGTCATGACCACCATGTTTAAAGGAAAGGCGCCTTGTGTTGACCAACAAGAGTTACCAGCCAGTTTTAATAAGTCGATAGTATTAAAAATGTAATCGCAGAATTGAATTTCGGCGACAGGCTTTTGTCCGGCGAGTGCAAGACCAATGGCCGTTCCAATAATTCCTCTTTCGTCGAGTGGAGTGTTCCAAGTTGTTTTAAGTCCTTGAGTTACGGTAAAGACTCCGCCAAGAGGGGCACCAACATCTTCACCAAAAATATCAGTCACGCCTAAATTTTCTTCACCGTAATGTAAGGCCATTCGAATAGCTTGAGCCATACTTGCCATATTTATGAATCCTTCCCGGGCAAACCGCCAGCTTTGTTGTTTGCAAATGTGTGTTCGTGCAAAGTTTTGGGATCGGGGTAGGCTTCTTTGCGTGCAATATCATAAGCGTCGTTGGCTTCTTGGGTGGCCTCACTACGAATTTTTTTAATGCTGTCTTCAGTAATCCAAGAGTGTTTGAGTAATTTTTTTTCAAATGCGTCGATGCAATCGAAGCCTTCTTCTCGGTTGGCCCCTGAAGAAGAGCTGTGTCCATTGAGTCGAGCAATACTGAGTTCGAGCAAAAAAGGTCGACCTGAGTTACGGACATAGTCCATAGCGTTGGACAAAGCAGCCCAAGCTTTCTCGGGATTGTTGCCGTCGGCAGTAGAGCTCATTATTCCAAAAGCTTTAGCGCGATCGGCAATGTTTTTTTCGCCATGTTGAGTTCCATAGCTTGTTGAAATTCCAAATTGGTTGTTTGTGACAATCATAAGAAGAGGAAGTTCTTCACCGGGGCGAGAGGACCATATAAGTGCAGTAGCGAAATCACCTTCAGCCGTACCTGCATCGCCTCCGAGTACTATAGTGATACCGGAATCTTTTCCTTGTTGTCGTAAGCGCCATTGAGCTCGCGCGGTTCCAGGTGCAATCGAAAATTGTGTTTCAATGGTCGAGGTCACGGGAGCCACGTTCCATTCTTTGCGACACACATGGGATACAAAATTTCTTCCACCTGAAAAGGGATCTTTTTCAGAGCATTTCATTTGGCGAATGAAATCTATCATGGGAGCGCCCATGGCCATTAGAGTTCCATTGCTTCTATAGTGGAGGTGTAAAAAATCGTGATCTAATCCTTGCCCTTTATTGACTAAAAGTCCAAGTGCAATGGAGAAAGCTTCTTCTCCGGGGCCACCAATCCAAAAAAAACCATCTTGGGTTTTCGACATTTTAATAAGTTTTTCTTCAAGGGCGCGTGCGCGCATCATGAGCTTATAAAAACTCAGTGAAAAATCTTTGTCCTTAAAGGGTTGCGCTGGATATGACATTTGTTGTTTGTTGATATTGGTGTTCTGGCCCCAAGAGATTTCCATGACTCCGCTCTCCTCTCAGAATTTTTTGAATATAATATTCCCCCGCTTTGTAACTTGAGCGAACAAGTGGGCCCGAGGCGACGTAGGCAAAGCCTAAATCTTCTCCAATTTTGGCCCATTCAGAAAATTTTTCAGGACTTATATAAGCTTCTACTGGAAGATGGCGAGAGCTGGGTTGCAGGTATTGTCCTAAAGTTAGAACTTCAACACCAACATTTAAAAGATCCTGAAGTGTTTGAAGCACCTCGGACTCATTTTCTCCGAGCCCAAGCATGATGGAAGATTTTGTAACAACTTTATGGCCGAAACTTTCAGCTCGCTTTTTATATTGTTCTAAAACCATAAGGGATTGTGCATAAGAGCAGCGTGGATCTCTGACTTTTCTTTGAAGTTTTTCTACGGTTTCAATGTTGTGAGCTAAGACATCAACGGGAGATTGCGTCATGGTATCGATACATTCCAATGAGCCTCTCCAGTCGGGAGTGAGTGTTTCAACGATGAGATTGGGAGAAAGTCTTTTAACAAGCCGAACGGTGTCGGCAAAGTGGGCGGCGCCTTGATCAGGGAGGTCGTCGCGATCTACAGAAGTGAGCACAATGTAATCGAGATTCATGTCGGCTACGCTGAGTGCGATTTTTGCGGGTTCATCAGAATCTACGACTCCGCGAGGATTTCCGGTAATAACGTTACAAAATTTACAACCGCGTGTGCAGGTGTCTCCTAACAACATGAAGGTGGCGGTTCCGCCGGCCCAACATTCGCCAATGTTTGGACATCGAGCTTCTTCACAAACTGTGTGAAGCTTGTGCGACGCTAGAGTTTCTTTAATTTTTAAAAAATTAGCGCCACCAGGAGCCTTAACTTTAAGCCAAGGAGGTTTAGCTATAGCCTTAGTCTTCACGCGCGGGATAGTATCCTGACTCGAGGGCTTTTGGTCAAGTATCATATAGAGTTGACGCCTTGCGCATAAAGTCGATTATCTTGATTAACTAATTCTGGCCTTGAGGCATAATGAGGCTTCTATGGGGATGGAAATTCTAACTTTAAGTCCGCAAGAACCAATTTTATTTCACAAATTCAACGATAAGGTTTCACAAATAGTGGAGCTTCGCTTTCAGTTTAATTTTGTGAGGGAACTCAATGAGGTTCCAAAATTCTTTTACTCAAACAATGATCCTGCCGTGGTCTTCTTTGACATGACTTCACGGGGTTTCAATTCAAAGAAGATTGAAGATATGCAGAGCTTGTTTGCGGGAATGCGAAAGCTAGATCCCGGTGTCTGTATTATTTTGCTGGTCGACTTTAATCCAACTTCGGATCAATTGATGGACTGGATGGATAGGGGCGCTTCAGGAATTTTGGATTGGAACTTTGATCCAAAACAAATTTCAGAAGCCTTGTGGGATTTGTTGAGCGATCGATTCCGATTGAAGCGGCATGTTCCACGTGCTCCTGTACGTCATAAAATTCAAATTAAATATTCAACTCTTGAACAAGCCTTGGTCGCTGAAACTCTCAACGTGGGTTTTGGTGGATTTTTTGTAAACACCATAATTTCCGGAGCTCTTTTGGGGGATTTTGTTGATTTTGAATTTCAAAAGACGGCGACACTTTCTGATAACAATCAGGTGGAAGTGAGTAATAAGCTCGTCAATAAAATGAATGAAGATGCTGGAGATGCGTCTAGTATCATTGCAGGTGTGGGTAAGATTGCTTGGATTCGAAATCGCGAAAGTCCCGATAATCCTAGGGGTATGGGTGTTCAATTTGTGGAATTAGCAGAGCAACATCGTAAGTGGATAGAAAATTTTGTTAGGAGTCATCGCATACACGCCTTTATTCCTAAGAAATAAAGGCGTTCTCTTGATACTCTTTAATTCAATTCGATTGAGAATAAACTTATTCGCTTAGAAATTTAGTAAAGGCAGTGTCAACTTTAGAGGAATTGCATTTAACATCTCCTTTGATTTTTGAGCAATTTTCATCCTTGGAAAACAGTTGGCTGTTGTTTTCTGTTCTAAAGATAAGACTTCCAAATTTTTCAAAAGTATTTTTTCGACTGTAAACCACGGAGTGGTATTTCCCAGAAGCTTGAACGGCATAGGTGGTGGACCGTATCATTTTGTTTTTTTCTACATACAAATCACTTCTGATTGGACAAGTTCCTGGGTCGTGATAGCCAGGGTCTGCTTTGTGACCACATGTTGAAACGGGGCGGGCTACATCTATAAATTGATTTCCTATAATGTGCATTGAACCACCATTACTTTGAATGGCTTTGTCTTCTGCGTTTTCAAAGCTGCAGTTTTTAATAATGGTGTGTTTGGCGCTGTTGTTGTTTTTATTGTTTCCGTTGGTGATGGCATCTTCACAAACTTTTTGGAAGCGAACGTTAACGATTTGGTTTTTGAAACCCTCGGCAACGTGGATACCTTCTGGTGATTGAACAATCGTAAAATTCGATAAAATACTTCCATTGGAGTAAATAAAAAACACAGCTTTATTTGTAGGGAATTGATCGCATTGATCAAAAGATCCAACTCCAGTTATTCGAGCCCCTTTACCATCGAATTTTACAGTATTTTTAATAACGATAGTTCTATCGACTTCGTAGTTGGCGCAGGTGGCGGCACCCGCTTTAACGTCTGCTTCAAGCTTGTCGGTGTCGCAAGCGGCTCGGGTTTTAAGGCTCAGAAAAATTCCGATAAAGAAAATTGAATTTAAAAGTTGCTTTCTCAAGACGCCCCCTAAAATAGTAAGCTTAACAAGATTGAAATTGTCGTCTTACATTCCGCTTGAGAATTTTAACTTGTATGGACTTTACTGATCTCCAGTATACATAAAATAAAAAATAAAAAAATTATTTGATCGAATTTTATTAAAACTTATTGCTGGCTTTACACAAACTAAACAGAGGGCTTGTGCCGACTCATAAATTTTTCAATTTCATCTGCATAGCGAGGAAGTCCGTCTGTGAGAATTTCGGGTTTTCCAGCTTTTACTAAAATGTCATCTTCAATTCTGATACCAATTCCTCGATACTCCTCGGGAACTGATTTGTCGTTTGCAGGAATGTAGACTCCTGGTTCAACTGTAAAGATCATTCCAGGTTTTAATTTTATGCTTTTATTTTTATCATCAAAACGGGGACAAGGATCGTGAACATCTAGGCCAAGCCAGTGTCCTGTTCCATGGGGAAAATAAGCCTTATATGAGGCTTTTTCTAAAATCTCCTTTTTAGTTCCCTTTAGGAATTTTATATGACGGAGCCCTTCAATAATGGCTTCTGTGGCCGCTTCATGAAAAGCGGAATAGGCGATTCCAACTCTTGCTTTATTGATGGCTTCTTGGTGAGCCTCGGCAACGATGGCCATAATGTTTTTTTGAGCTTGAGTGTATTTGCCGTTAACAGGATAGGTTCTAGTTATGTCGGAACTATAATAATTTAAATCACATCCCGCATCGACAAGGATAAGTTCTCCATCTTTGAGAGAAGTTTTTGCGGGTTCGTAGTGAAGGCATGTCGCGTTTTTACCGGCGGCGCATATAGATCCGTAGGCAGGGCCATCGGCACCTCTATACATGAATTCGTATTCTATAATGGCTTGAACTTGATACTCCTTAAGGCCAGGTTGGATTTTTTTTAAAAGTTCTAAATGAGCAGCCACATTTATTTTTGAAGCTTTTCTCATGGCTTCAATTTCAAATTTATCTTTGATGAGACGAGCTTCGAAAGTGAGGGGTTCAGAATTATTGAGTGAGTGTAGCGCGCGATTCAAGCCCCGAGGATCTGTCTTAATAGTTTCAGTAATGGCATCGAGTTGTTTGCGAAGTAGAGGATCTTGTAATGCGTTCGTGAAAATACGAGGGCTGACTCCGCTGGGTCTATTGGCGAAAAAATTTGTGCAAAACTCTTTAAGTTTTTCTATTGGAAGAGCTTCATCAGTGCCAAAATTTTGGCGCGCACGAGTGGGTCCAATAATTTCACCATTCCAAAGTTCTTTGATGGGGTCGCGGGCTTGGCAGAATAAGGTTGATTGAGTTTTTCCTTTATTATCTTTCCAAATTGCTAAAGCTGAATAAGCTTCAGTGAAACCCGTTAAGTATGCGAACGATGAATCGGCACGATATTTAAAATGGGTGTCGTTACTTTTGATCCTTGGTGCAGGATTGAAGAGAAGCAAAATATCGCTTTGAGGCTTGAATGTTTGGCTTATTAAATTACGCCGCTTTGCATATACGGAGAGCGGAAAAATAGGTGTTATCATGAGAAGTAGTTCTATCACTGCTAAGAAGGGTCGGAAAGTTTATTTTCGATCCAATCTAAGTGAAGTTGCGGAGTGAATTATGTCATTATGTCGATCTGGCCTTTTTTGTTTGGCTTTAGCACTTTGGGGAACGGCCGTAGCCTCTCAAAATATTGTTAAAAGTGATGTTTCTACTTTTGAGGGCCCTAGACTCAATGATTATAAATCACTTTTGCAATCCTATTATCAAGGTGGAAATAAGTTTGAAGAAGCTGCAATTTTGCCAGCTAAATCTGGCGGAACTACCTTTACTGGACTTGTCGTAAGACTTTTGGGCGATCGATTGGACGATCAAACTGAAGGCTTAAGAGTGAAACGTTATATGTATCATGTCTTAAAAGATAAAAAACATCTTGGAGTGGCTCATGGTTCAAGCTTTGAATACGATGGAAAGTTAGCCAATGTTTTTGTTTTTTATGATCTCAATAGAAGTATTCAGAATATAAAAGTTGAAAATCTACCCGACGATGTTCTGGCCGAACTTTCGAAGGGTCCCTATTTAGAGCAGTTTAAGGGTAGAAAAGTCGAAGATTTTGAAAAGCAATCCGTCAGACAAGGTCGAGGTCGAAGAAAACACACGTCTTGGCGTATGGGCGAGTTTTTTTCTGATGCGCAAAAACCAAATTCTGCAAAGGCTCGTAAGGCTTGGGACGGTATTTTTCGATCTGTTCGATATAACGCAGCTTTTATGGATGTCGCCTTTTTTATCACGAAACATCCTGATTTAGACGAAGAAAGTGAAAAGATTAATTCTAATGAAGCGATTTCTGGTCCAGAAAAAGCTGCAGAGGAAATGGAAAAGAATAATCGTAACGAGATTAAGAAAAAATAAAAGGAAGATACCGCTCAGTGGATTGCCTTTGAGTCGAAGCTTTAAATCGTATAGGCTGAACTCATGTTACCAAAACATCCTAAGCAGGCTGAAATTTTATTTTATACCAAAGACTATTGCCCCTATTGCGTGGCCGCTAAAAATCTTTTGAATCAAAAAGGGGTTGCCTACACTGAAATTGATGTGACTCATGATTCTGTGAAGTATCAAGAAATGCTTACTAAAGCTTCACCTCGAAGAACAGTTCCACAAATTTTTATTAATGGAGCGGGTGTGGGCGGATTTGATGATATTAAAGCTCTTGATACTAAAGGTGAACTTGAAAAACTTCTTTTTCCAAATGGGCGTTGAGACAAACTAAATGTGGCTTGCCATCCTTGATCAAGATTCAGAGTTTGAGGCCCTCTCTAAGTCCTTTTTAAAAATGGAGCGAAAGCTCTATGAAAATCAGGAAACACCTTTTGGCACTCGATTGCTAGTTTTAAAAGAAGATACCAATAAAGCGCTTCCAAGTTTTTTATTGTTGGATAAAGACCCTTCAGGTCATCGAGATGCCTTTCGATGGGTGTATAAAAATTTACCCATTGATACCTTTGTTTCAACTGGTGTTTTAGAGCAGTCCTCATTAAGCACGCCCGAGGAAACTTCAGTTTTTCTTCCTCGTCTTGGTTTGCGTTCTCATGGTCGTTTGGATTTCCACAGCGGTCCCATTCTCTATGAAGAAATGTTGTTTGATGAAGCCACTCATCGTTTGCTTTTAAATTTGCTTTCGCCTTTGGGATTGCCCGTGATTACCGAGCGACCTTTGTTTGCTGCGAATAAGCCCATTAAAGTTGAAGAACTTTATAAAGTGATTGAAAATGATTTGCAGTCTCCAGGTTGGGATTATTTTTCAAGTGAACTTATGCTGTTTGCACGACATTTCAGTGTGAAATGTGCTTGCTTGAAAATTTGCAAACCTAAAAATAATCTTAAGGATTTGACGCAGCTTTGGATGGACTTGATTCAAGTAAGGCTTTCAGAGCCGGCGAAGTCACCATAGTGTCGTTCCAGGTTTCTCTTAAACTTGGAAAAAGCCGATGATACCAGTAACCATTTCTTAAAATTGAAGGAATGTAGTCGCGGGTTTCGCGATATGGGATGAGATCCACAAAAAGTTGAGTTTCTTTGGCCCAGCTAAATTGGTTTTCCCAATGACCCATCACTGTAGCGCCTGCATTGTAAGAGCCCAGTGCCTTTTCTACACTTCCATCAAATCGGGCTACAAGTTTATAGACATATGTAGAACCTAATTGAATATTGGTTTCATAGTCGTAAAGATCGGATTTTTTTGTTTTACGAGCCAGTGTTCTTGCTGTTGAGGGAAGCAATTGGAGTAATCCATGAGCATTGGCTGCAGATCGCGCTTTGAGATCAAAGCCGCTTTCTTGTCGAGCTAGTCCTAGCAGGAGTGCGGTATCAATTTTTCCAGAATGTTGTTTCATGGTTTCAAAATAAGGTTGAGGAAAAAGAAGTTCTAAATGTTCATAGTTAAATAATTCTGGCTTTTGATTTAAAGATTGGCTCAATACTAAAATTTGAAGTCTATAAAGTTTGGCTTTAAAAAAAGCTCTAGCTAAATTCTGTGCCACGGCTAATTTGCCTGTATCTGAAAGTCTTCGAGCAATAAATTCACCGTATCTAATGAGATCGTAGGGGTCTTCTTCGAAGAGGAGACCAAATTTTAACCAGTTCAAATGTCGATTGAGTTTAGCTTCGCCGCAATCGTATTCATCTGTAATGGGGGGACGTTTTTTTATGAGGGCTAAAGGATCTCTCTTTTCATCGTGGAGTGCGGCTATGGTGTACCATGAAATTGGATACTTCTTGAAAAGTTCATCGAGTGTGCTTTGAGCTTCTTTTTCAGATTTTATTTTTTTATAAGAACGGTAGAGCCAGTAGAGAGTTCGAAAATCTTCTCTTTTAGTTTCAGATTTTAGGGCGTTTTGGAGAAATCCTATGGCATCTTGAAATCGGCTACGCGAAATTAAAGTGTAGGCCACTTTAAGATTGGTCATTTCATTCCAGTCGTCACTTGGGCTGGTGCAGTAGAGACCGTGGGCGTAGAGTTTATCAATTAAAGCCCAGGCTCCATATTGATCGGCATGATTTTCAAGTTCAACGGCTAGAGCTAGGGAAAAGTTTCTAGGACAGGAATCTGTTTCGAGAGATTTTTGCGCAAATTTTGAAAGATTGGCAAAGCTCATTTTAGGAAAGCGTCTGTGAAGAGAAGAGAAAGGCTCTGCCTGAAGTCTTCCTAGGTTTTTGGGCAAAAGTGGAACTTTAAAAATTGGGGTACGACGACGTGAATTTCGAATAGATTTTTCGGGTTTCAAGTAATTCTCAAGAGCTCCGCAAAGATTTTCATGATACTGGCTTCGACAATTTTGAAACCAATCTTCTCTGGCAAATCCAGCTCGAATTCTTTCTGAAAATATTTTGTATTCTTCTTTAGCTTTATCGAGGCTTTCGTAACCCAAGTTTTTAGATAAAACTTCAAGTGTTTCGGGCTCTGGAGCTTGGGGGGCTCGTCCAAAATAAAAAAAGGAATTGGGCCTGCGATTGCTCTTATTTGGGTTTGGGTTTTGATTATTTTGCGACTGTAAATCTTGAATAGCTAAAAAACTAAAAAAGATGGCTCCAAGGATGGCCCCAAAATCCCTGTTAATCATGTAATAGTTTTTGCACCGCTTTTTGGGTCGTTGAATAAACTGTGTCGAAATTTCCTTGTAGAGTGCAGCCGGAGGCTAATTTATGGCCACCGCCTTGAGGATTTAAGCTTTTGGCTAGATTGGCGACATCCCAACTCCTAGAGCGAAAAGAGAGTTTCCAAAGATTGGGTTTCGCTTCAAAAAATAAAATAGCAATTTCACATTGTGGAATTAAAAATAGAAAATCAATCAGACCATCTTTGTCTTGAGAGCTTCCTTGAGAGGATTTAAAGGCGCTGTGATCGACTTTGCTCCATACCCATCGTTTAGAAAATTCAACCTTGAAATGTTCTAATAGGCTTTTCAACATATGAATATTGGCTTCGGTTCGCATGAGAAGCGATTTTTCAACAGTGTCAGTGTGAGCAAAACCAGTTTCAAGCAGCTTAGCTCCGATTCGCATGACTTCTGGAGTGGTGTTTGGGTGTTTAAATACACCTGTATCATAAATTAAACCGACATAGAGGGCTTCCGCCAAAGTGTGGGTTAATTTTGTTTTGGATTCTTCCCAAAGTTTATACACAAGGACGGTCGTAGATGCTGCCGTGGGATCGTAAAGAGATATTTCAAAATGATCTTCTGTCCCGACGGCATGATGGTCAATGAGGCCGTGAGCTTTGGCTGCTTCCCAATGTTTTGTAGTGGCGTCTCCAAGTCGGTTGGGTCCGCCGTCGACACAAATCCAAAGCTCAGCTTTTTCTTTGAAGTCTTGAGCTTGAATGAATTTGTCTGAACCTTTTAAAAAAATGTATTTTTGAGGGCAGGATTCTTCATTGACGATAAAAACTTTTTTCTTAGGATGAAGAGTTTCGATGAGTTCTAAAAGCGCACATTGAGTTCCCACGGAATCTCCGTCGGGTGGTGTGGGAGCTGTGATCGCAATGCTTGAGTATTTTTCGATACCTTTTAAGAATGCTTTAAAATCCATGATGTACTCTCTATTGAACCCCGAAGTCTACTGAGGATCAAGCGACTTGAGCGATAGTTTTATGCCATGCTGATCTTTTCAATTTGATAGTGTCTTTGAGCTGTGTTTTTTACAAAAAGGTGACATTGAATATTCCAGAGTTTCGAATTCAATCAGAGGCGCTCATGGCTTCGCTTGCCAGTCGTCAATATGATTGGGCTGAGTGGCAGATTCAGGAGCTTTTTATTGAGACTTGGCAAATTAACGTCAAAACACTGCCAATGCTTTTGCGTCAAAGGTCGACGAGTTTGTTGGGTATTATAAAGAATGATTCAGAAACTGATTGGAAATGGAAACGCTTAGCTCCAATAGCCAGTCCGTCTTTACAAGTTGAAAAATTGCTTTATTCCCCTGTGTATAAGGGATCTGTTTTTGGAAAAAAATGGGAATTGAAAAGTCGGGAAATTGCATATTTTGCTAAAGAAAAAATATTGGAAGAGGCTCAATTAGTTTTAAATAAGCAAACTCTTTTTGATGATTGCATGGCGCGTCTAACATTGCTTAGGAAAAAAGCAAAAAATTCTAAGGGTGGCTTTAGTGATTTGTATTCGTGTTTGAGAATTAAAGTCATTTCTAAAAATCAAATTGTTTTTAGCGGTCATCCATTAGAGTTCCATCAATTCTTTTGTCTCTGACGCAATGGCTAGTAGGGAATTAAGGGCCCTTGACTCTTAAGCTGAAAAGAATTTTTCTCGCTAGTATATGAGAATTACTAAACTTTGTTCACTTCTACTTTTGAGTTTATCGCTTCAGTCTTTTGCGAACTACGATATTTTGCGTACTATGGATCGGCCACAGTTGACTGAAAAGCCTCACACGCTTGGCCTAGGACTTTTTCAAATAGAGGGAACGGCTCTTCAATATTCCTATGAGAAATCTGGAAAATATTGGGCACATGATCTGAAACTTTTCCCAGTCACTGCAAAATATGGAATCGCGGAAAAGGTTGATTTAAGTTTGTCTGTGGAACCCTTTGAGCATTTAAAATCTCGTAATTCTCACAGTAAGAATGGTTTTGGTGAGACTCGACTTGGTGGAGAATATACTTTTTGGGAAAATCAAGAATTTAATAGCGCGATATCGGCAGCGCCCTTTGTAAAATTTCCAACTAACACAGGTGGATTGAGTAATAATGCAGTGGAGTTTGGAGTGAAGGCTCCCTTCACAATGGAACTTGAACACGAATTTACTTTTGGAGCGATGCTTGAGCTTGATGTGTTTGAGGATATTGACGGAAAAGGATATCACATTGAACTTGTAAATTCGGTGAGCATCACTCGACCAATATTTGATTCTGCGGCTCTTTATGGCGAGTATTATAGCCGCAATAGTTTTGAAGACTTTGCTCCTTGGAATTCTCAGCTCGGTATGGGTGGAATTTTCGCTCTCAACGATAAGGCCTTACTCGATGCTAGTATTCGATGGGGTCTTACAGAAGCGGCTTATGATTTTCAATTCTTGGCCGGCGGCACTTACAGATTTTAAGAATCTGAGAGAGACCAATCTTGTCGGATGATGTCTTCTGAAAAACCTTTTTTTCTGAGCCAAGACTTCACTTCGTCTTCGTCGTTTCGCAGGCAATAAACGTGGGTCATTTCAAATTTTCGAACGTAGTCACTTTTGAGGAGTAATGAAACTTCTTCAATTGGAATAAGGCGTTTTTTATCTTCTAAATAAAGCGGGAAGTGTCCTCGAAGTCCTTTGGTGAGAAAATTAATACTCGAGCGCCACCAAATTTTAGGAACACTTTCTTTATAGCTTCGACCTTTAGTTTTTAAAGAAGGAAACCAGGCCGTTGTCCCAGTTGATAATTCGTAGGGCTTAATGAAATCCGTGAAAAGCTTTTGTTCTTTTTGTCGAAGCGTGAAGAGATGTTTGAGGGGCATACGATCTCGAATATGCATTCCCCAACGAGATGATCTATTTTCAATGATTTTTCTCAACAACCAATCGTCAGACCAAGTGAGATATTCCTCTAAATTGGGTTCAATATGAAAATCGGGTAATTCCGCTATGGCATTTTCTAAAATCACATCAAAACCTACAACGGTTTTGTGGGAGTAAAGCTGCATAAACATATGAAAGCGAGAAATTAGAAAATCTTCAAAAGCATGAAGGGCTTTTCTTCTGAGAGCTAAACAAAGCTGTTTTTTGTCTTCGGGGTCAGGGCGGAGAAGTAAATTTTCAAGAAGCATTTCTTGGTCGTATTGCCCATAGGGAACGCCCGTATAAAGAGAGTCGCGAAGTAAATAATCCATTCGGTCGGCGTCGACTTCTCCAGACACTAAACTTTTGAGACTCTGTCTCATGGTCCATTTTCCAGAGGGACCTACTTTGTCCATATTTAAAAATTCTGGAGAAGGAAGCACCCAGTCTGTCATGAGAGCCACTATGTCTTGAGCAAGAAGCCCGCCGAGTTGTCCATTGTTTTGCTCAGAGATCATAGCAATAATGGCGACAGAAAAATCTTCGTGTTGAGCGGCTTTTTGCATCCAGCCTTTGGTGGCAGCAGGGCCTCGAGGTGCGATCCAATGGTGCGGAATCAGTCCGCTATCAAAGAGAGCTTGTCTGGTTGGGTAAATGGGTTTGCCCGCGGCACTCACACCTTCAAGACTGTGTGAAAAGGGACCGTGTCCAATGTCGTGAAGGAGTGCGGCTCTTCTAACGAGTCTTCTAAAGTAATCTCTTTGAGAGGGTTGAAGTGCGCGTGGACCATAAGAAGCTATGAATTCATCTGCGAGAGGGTCAAAAATTTTAGAAGACATGTGCATGGCGCCGATGCTGTGAGAGAAACGATCGTGAGTGGCGCCCGGAAAAATCAAATTTAAAAATGCAGTTTGTTTGATTCTTCTGAGACGTTGAAAATAGGGATGGTCAATCATCGAGCGTTCGTCGCTCGATAATGAAATGGTTCGGTGAACTGGATCCCTCAACAAATGTTGCATGTCGTTTAGTTATCGGTCCTTTGTTAATTTCCGTTTAAGTAGCTTTGCCGCAGGGGGCAATCTAAAGCCCTCTTTGAATTTAGAAAAGAGCAAAATTCAAAAAGATTTGAGTAGTTTAGGCGATGAGTTGCTTGGGGTTATTGAAAATATATGCACCGCGTAAGATCTTTTAATTTTACAAGCGACTTGAAATAGGCTAGATATTAACGCACCAAGTCATAAAAATGGATTGTTTAAAAAAAGGGAGTAAAAATGCAAAAAAAATCGCTAACTAAGATCTGTTTCGTTTTAGGTTCAATGCTCGCAACTTTGGGGGTTTTTGCTGATCCTCCAGCTAAAACTATGACTCCTTCTCAAATAATGGCCACTTCTAAAATGAATGATGAAGAAAAAATAAAAAGCTTGGCGGGTCTAATATCAAATATCACTGAAGGAGCTAAGAAAGATGTTCTAAGCCCCTTGGGTCAGGCACTATTGGCCGATATAGATTCACAAGAACGTTTTAAGCTCATTGAAAGCGCCAGGGCTGCCTTGGTTAATGTGAACCAAAATCTTGCTGAAATAGCAGTGGTTTTACGATCTAAATATAGCAGTGAAAGAGCCTATCCAGACTCCTTAGATTTTTTGTTTAGAGGTATCGATGAGCTTTCTGTTAAAAATCCTGAGCTTAAAAATTTAGAGGAAGCCATTAAGGCTCACAAAAATTTCATTAGTCGAAGCACGGATACTTTCTTGCAAGTTCGAAAAGTGAGAAATCCTTGAGGCTAAACTCATTATTGGGTTATAAGACACTCTAAATGAGCGAAACATTATTTGATTTAAGTCCGAAGGCTGCTGCCCATATTCAAAACCTTAAGCAAAGAGACAATAAGTCTTCTTATTTTCTTAAGGTGAGTGTGGTGGGTGGTGGCTGTTCAGGCATGTCTTATAAGCTTGATTTTGTTGAGGCTCCGAAGCCTGAAGATAAAACATTTATTATCGAAGGCGTTGATATTGCCATCGATCCCAAAAGCATTCTTTTTCTCAAGGGTACAGTCCTTGATTTCAGTGACGGATTGAACGGACAAGGATTTGTATTTCAAAACCCCAACGCTAAGACATCCTGCGGCTGTGGCTCAAGTTTTTCTGCATAGTGACAGCTCCTCAAATTTGAAGCTTAGCCAAGGCGTGGTAAAAGATTAGTTATGAATGATTTTGACCAAATGAAAAGCGGTGTTGCCGACGTTATACTTTCCCGAGTTGATGATGTTGTAAATTGGGGACGTAAGAATTCTCTTTGGCCAATGACTTTTGGTCTCGCGTGTTGCGCCATTGAAATGATGGCTACAGGTGCTGCTAATTACGATCTTGAACGTTTCGGTTGCGGAGTCTTTCGCGCCACTCCACGACAAGCAGATTTCATGATTGTTGCTGGAACAGTCACACTTAAAATGGCGTCTCGAGTGAAACGTCTTTATGATCAAATGCCCGATCCCAAATGGGTGATTGCGATGGGTTCCTGTGCCACTAAGGGCGGCCCTTATTGGAAAGAGGGTTATAGCGTTCTTAAGGGTGTGGACCGAGTTGTCCCTGTAGATGTCTATGTTCCAGGTTGTCCTCCAAGGCCTGAAGCTTTGATTGATGGACTTATTAAACTTCAGCATAAAGTGACTGTGGCTCGTCCTACTCAAGGAGAGCATCAAGGTGGATTTGGAAAACGCGGTCGCCAAATTGGTGAACCCGATGAAAAGCCTATTGAAGTAGAAGCGCCTTCAGCGGCAGCAGCTTCTTGATGAAATGTCGATTTTAAATTTAGAGTTTTGGGTGCCTTCTCCTATTGATAAAGTTTGGGAGATTTATCGTTATCCAAAAAATTTAGAAAAAATATCTCCTGCCTATGCTGGTGTTCATGTTTTGGGAGATCCCATTACTGAGGATGGAGCTTTGGTTGAAATACAACTCAGACCATCGTGGTTGCCCTTCACTTTAAACTGGTCTTCAAGAGTGCAAGATGTCGTAGCAGAGGGGTCAAAAAGACAATTTGTGGATGTGATGGAAAAGGGCTTATTTAGCTCTTGGAAGCACACTCATAAGCTTGAGTCGGGTGATGAAACGTTTCGCTCTTCTTCGGGCCAAGACATTAAAAGCCATCAGCCCGGCACGTGGATTATCGATCAAGTAGAGTATGAGTTGCCTCTGGGGCCACTGAATTCTTTGGCCAATCAGCTTCTTGTGAAGCGGGCGCTTGGATCGATGTTTTCTGAAAGAAAAAAAGCCTTTCAAGAAATGTTTTGATCGTTTGCGCATAATTAGTTTCAACTTTTAAATTCTATCGATAAAGATTGTTCCGATTTTTTCGTTATCATTGATAACATCAATGACCCAACCTTTTTCTTTAAGCTCTCCACGTAAAGTGAGTACAATTGTTTCGTTGGCCGTATTCACTCCGCGAAGTGTGGCCGTTAAATTTTGTCGAGCTTCTCTAGTTCCGGAAGACATAACAATCTGTCCATCTTGATTTGTGGCTAAATGAAGTCGTTGTTTTCCAGATAATATATCTAAATTGATTTCGATGTTATGAACTTGTTGGCTTTCTCGACTGTGAACACCTCGAATACGAACTTTATAAGAGCCAGCTTGATTGCTGAGTCCATCGACAACAGAATCAAGGGGATCCTTTGAACTTGGGGCTACTTTTCTATCGGCAAAAAAGAGCTCTGCAAGATTAAGAGTCGTTTTTTCATCGGCAACAAAATAGCCCTCGGGTGCGGATTTTGGATTGTTATTGAAGGCATTTCTTGGAGCCGAAGATCGATCTCCGTTATTGGAGTCGTTCTGGCTTAGAGGTCTATGATTTGAGTCAGGGCTATGACTGTCGTTTTGAGGCACTCCAGGGCGTCTAGGAGGTCTGGAATTATCGGGACTAATACCATCGGGACTACCGCTTACAGTGGGGTTTCCAGGGCTATTGGGAGCGCTAACTAGGGGTGGAGGAGGGGGTGGGAGGTCTCTAACCCTTTTGGGCTTTGTATAGAGTATTGAACCGCTGCAAGACGCAACAAATATAAGTGACCAACGCGCAGAATTTTTCATCGAGAAGACTTATGCAAGTGCTATTCCAGGCTGAAAAGCCAATATAATTGATTTGAAGGCAGATATTTTATGAGTCAGACAAAAGACTGAAAACACTGTCTAAAAGTTATACTTCGATATTATGCATCGTCGACGGTGTGGAAATTTCCAATATCGATAATTCTTTTTTCTCCTTCAGAGCGGATGATGTCTCGAAATTTCTTATTCTTTAATAGATGCTCGAATTTATAATAATGATTGGCCGCTATGGCCGTAAAGAAAGTTTCATCGGTTCCTTGAAAGGTAACGAAAAATTCAGGATTGAGTTTTTCAAGCTCCTTATGATCTTTTCCATAAAGAGGGCTATTGGTGTCTATGACATGCATCAATGTCCAAGACAGACCAAAAATAGGAGTGGTGTCGCGTTCTAATTTGAGGTCGTGAATTTTTCTTAAAAAGTGACCTTCTTCTGTTGTTTCATTGAGCAGGACGCTAAAGCGCGCGCAACCCTCAATAATCCTATTGATTCTAGTGTTGGCGAGTCTCAGAAGAAGAACATCTTTTTTGGCATAGGGAGCTCGAATTATATTTTTAGAGAAAATAACTTTAGCATTGGGTCGAGCGAATTTAGCAAAGATAAGACCCGTGCTTATGGCAGTTA
This sequence comes from uncultured Bacteriovoracaceae bacterium, assembly GCA_964609695.1. Lineage (GTDB taxonomy): Bacteria > Bdellovibrionota > UBA2428 > UBA2428 > UBA2428 > JAGNHS01. Next base: position 255,787 of record CAZSSP010000001.1, on the reverse strand, counting down.
AAACAAAGCCAAAAATGGCTTCAAGGGTGACAACTATATGAGCAAATTGTGTTTGAGGATAAAAATTTCCATAACCAATAGTGGCGGAAGTTTGAATGCTGAAAAAGAAATAATCCCAATAGTGACCAGGGCGAACATTGGCAATGGAATCGGGGTAGAGCCAATAAAGTGCTGCAAAAAGAAAATTATAACCTAGATAAACTGTAGAGATGAAAGTAATTAGGTAAATCCAAGAGCTCGTGAGAAGTTTGTGGTAGAGGTCTTCCCAGTAAGAATTCTTATGGCCTTCTTTGACCACAACGTATAGAGGATTTTCTTTGGGTTGACGTTTAAATTTCATGCGGATTTTAAAAAGAACTCGTGGGATTCCTCTGTGAGTTTAGCTTTGCGGGCCTCGGAAATTTCAGCGGGTTTTCTTCCGCCATAACTGAGTTTGAGCACACATCGGTAGATGTCTCTTTCAATTTCGTTCACAGCGCGATTAGGGTTAGTTCTTGCTTGAGGATTCTTTTCGCTCAATTTTTTAAAAATGACATACGCAAAGGCTCGGAGTTTTTCTTTGGAGTCGATGAGCTTGTTAGACCAAGCCCATTCAGTGACCATGGCGATTTTCTGCTTCATGAATTTATTTCGGAAAACTTGAATTGCACATTGAGCCAAATCTTTGGCTCCCGATAACTTAATGATTTAAATATTTATTATCGAGATATTTTAAGAAAGCCTCAGCGCCTAAGTCTCTATCAGGTAATATATTTTTTATAGTGCCCGTGCTGTTATCAAGTGCTGCAAAATGATGAACCTTTTTATAGAGATAATCCTTTATGAATGCAAAAGAACCCTTTCTCACTTTATCTTCCCAATCGGGAAATTGTTTAGAGAAATCAGCATGAATTTCGGCTGCTAACAAATTCCCAATGCTGTAACCGGGGAAATATCCAAACGAGCCGCCGTGCCAGTGAATGTCTTGCAAGCATCCTTTGCTGTCGTTGGGAACTTGAATGCCAAAATAATCTTTAAAAGTGCTGTTCCAAACTTCAGGAATGTCTTTGACTTCAATTTTACCTTCAATCAAAGACTCTTCAATTTTCATTCGTAATGCAATGTGAAGATTATAAGTCACTTCATCGGCATCAACTCTGATGAGAGATTTTTCTACTAGATTTAAAGCTTCAAAAAGTTCTTTTGAATTCTTTCCAGTTAATTGTCCTAAATAATCACAAAAAGCTTGAGAGCGTCCTATGAAATTTTCGTAAAAGCGACTTTGAGATTCATGCACACCAGTAGAGGCGCCGCTGGCACAGGGGGTGCCTATGAGGTCTCTAGGAAAACTAGCTTCGTAAATTCCATGGCCAGTTTCGTGGATAGTGCTGAATAAGGCGTTTAGAAAATCACTTTCATCATATCGAGTGGTCATTCGAACGTCTTCTGGATTGCCTCCACAAAAAGGGTGGTGGCTTTCGTCAAGGCGTCCGCGCTCCATGGGAAAGTCTAATTGCTTTATAATTTTAAGCGAAAGTTCACGTTGCTCGGCTTTGGGCATGGGGTAGGCGATAGATTTCCAGCCTTTAGTTTTTTGCTTATCAATAATTTTTTCAAGTCGAAGCTTTGTTCCTTCTACTAAATGGCTAAGTAGAGTTCTCAATTGTTGAGCTTTCATTCCAGGCTCGTATTCGTCGAGCATGATTTCGTAAAGTGTGCAGCCGTTAAAATGCTCTTTTAGTAATTTATGTTCTGAAAGTCTTAGGGCCTCTTCTCTTTTTAGCGAAACAATTTCACTTAAAGCTTCTTGGACTTTGGAGAAATTTGATTCGGAACGAGCCAGTTTCCAAGCTTCTAGTGTTTTGACTTTAGAGACGGTGATTTTGTGTACAAAATTTTCGTCGAGAGCTGTTTTTTTAGCCACTTCAATACGAAGTTTATTAATTATTTTTTGTTCCCGGGGATTTGGGGAATGGGCTTTTAAAACAGAACTTACAAATTCTGGGTGAGTTTGAATTTTAAAGTGTTCGCCATAAAGATAGCTGAGTTGTTCGGAGCGAATGTTGACACTCTGAGTGGGCATGTAAGTTTCTTGGTCCCATTCTAATAGGCTGATTGTGGATTCAAGAATTTTAGCTTTCTTATAGTGTTCTAAGATTTGTGGTATTGACCAAGTCATCAGCTGTTTCTAACATGCTCTTATGAGAATCGCTATTGTACAAATGCGTTCAACAGATGATCCTTGGGAGAATTTGTTTTTAACTCAAAGCTTCATCGCCGAAGCACAAACGCAAAAATGTGATCTCATTTGTTTTCCTGAAAACGTATTTTATCGAGGTCCGCGCCATCCGAAGGATTTTGAACGCTCAGAAATCTTTTTAGATCCTAATCCCGAGCGAGCTCTGCGAGAAGGAAATGATTGGAATAAAGCTTTTTATGAGGCGTTTTCTAATTTGGATTTAGCGGTTTCATTGGGGTCTGTATTAGAAGCCCCTGCGGAAGGGGAGCTTCCTTATAATGCTCATTGGTTTATTAAACCTGGCGAGAAGCCCATTAGTTATCATAAAATTCATCTATTTCATTTTGATGCCCCCGGTGCAGTGTATAGAGAGTCTCAAGATTATCAAGCTGGAGAAAAGCCCGTCACTGTAGAATGGCGTGGTTGGAAATTCGGGTTGAGTATTTGTTATGATTTAAGATTCCCTGAACTTTTTAGAAATCTTGTTGTTCAGAATAAATCTGATGTACTTCTAATTCCTGCAGCTTTTACAGCTTTGACTGGTGAGTTGCATTGGGAGCTATTGTTGCGATCACGTGCCGTTGAAAATTTATCTTATGTGATTGCTTCTGCTCAATGGGGCGATCACTTTAATTCTCGTGGTGAAGCCTTATCTTGCTACGGAAATGCTCTTATGGTTCATCCTTGGGGCGGTGTTTTGGATCGAGCTCCATTTGAGGGAGAAAACATGTTGGTGTGCGAACTTTCTCGAGAAGAGTTAAATGAGGTTCGAAAGAGATTGCCAGCATTGCAAAATTGTCGCTTGATTTAAGATTGTCCAAAAAAACAAAACTTAGACACATCTCTCAATTATTTTGCCAATAATATGACAGACCTTTTCATTTAATTTGTTAATTCTTATTCTATGAACTGCACGCGGAAATAATCACATCATTTCGTTGCAACCCTGGGACAGAAGAAGACCATTAGGAGTTTGCTTTGAAATATTTTTATTGTCTTTTTGTATTATTGGTCGCGCATTCTTTTCAGGCTCAGGCTTTAAGTGAAGTTGAAGTTAAGACTATGCAAATCGAGGCCATGGGGTCTTTGTCTTGTCCTGATTTTCGAAGTCAAGTTTTTGATCTAGCTTATAAATTTTTGAGGACTAGAAGAAGTCCTGCTGAATTTAAAAGTTTTCCTGAAATATTTAACAAAATTACATTTAATGATGTTCGTCATTGGAGTTATTCCAGAAAAGCGCAATTACCCTTTTTAAGAAAAGCTTTTAGAGATCTATATTTGTTTTTATTTCTGGGTCATAGGGATTTTAAAAAAGATCCTGGGGGTGATTTTAGATTGGATAGAATTTCCGCTGCAGAACTAGGAGATAGAACGTCTGAGGCGGCTGATGTTTATTTAAATCACCTCGATTATATGATTCAGAGTATGAGAGTATTTGCTCTCAACAATGCCATAGATTGCGCTACTGAAATGATTCCAGAGCCACAACAATCGGCTGTTTCTCCAACTTTGGCCTCTAAAGGAGCGAGAAAAACTTTAGATAATTTTTATCAAACCTGTGATGCTATGAGCTGGCAGCCCTATGGGCTCAATGACCCAGATGTGGAAGGCATAAAAGTGGTTGGCCAACATCCAAGTGGCGGTAACAAGAGAGTAATAAGTGATAAAGAAAAATTGTTAAACACACATTTTTATCTCAAGTCGGTGGATAGTTATGGAGTGCTATGTGTGGATGTTAAAAAAAATCCACCCATTTATGATTTTGGTGGGAAGCCCAACACTTCCAATGGAATCTTGGATTTTTTTACAGATGCAGGAAGTGGCACATCAGTTATGGGGATAGACTGTTCTGCCGTGGTGTTTTCATCGCTAGCCTCTATGGGTATGAAATTAAAGGCGGATACAAAATTAAAACCTGAACATGTTCACGGAGTGAGTTCTAGTATGTTTAAAGAACCCCAAGATAATGGATTAACATGTTTATCAAAGTTGAAGCCCAGTGCCACCGATCATGATCTGCAGCCAGGCGATATCATTGCTATTAAAGGACATGTTGTGATTATTGAGTCTGTTGAAAGCGATCCTTGGGGGATAAATAGATTTGTGTCTCCTGCTCAGTGCAGTTTAGAAAATATAAGTGCTAAAAATTTCAATTTTATAATTGTTCAAAGCTCTCCTGTTAAGGGTGGGATAGGTGTGAATCGCATGAATGCTAGAGAGTATTTTCAAGATGGACAAACTATGGCCGATGGACTGCGGGCTAATGCAGTCAACGCTTGTTTGGCTCGCCTTGGATCGAGCAAAAGAATCGATGTCTCTAAAGCTTCAGTTGTTCGGCATAAAGGAACTTCAAATTGTATGGATGATTCTCTTAAGTTCAGTCATGAATCGTGCACACAAAGCTGCAGGATATAAAATAGTCTCTTCAATCCTTTGAGTTTTTTCACTAAGGACTTATTAAAGGGTGCGAAGATGTTGTCGGCGAGGATCTTCGGGAATCGCGAGGAGTTTGTCTTTTTGGTATACTAAGGCTTCGCGACTTTCGCCGACAATTTCTACAGATTGGCTCATTTCAATGGCCTCAACCGGGCACGCTTCTTCGCAGAATCCGCAATTAATACAGCGACCAAAATCAATTTGAAAAACTTTTGGACGACGTTCTCTGTAATCTTGATCGGGGAATTCTTCGGCTTCGATATAGATGGCCACTGGAGGGCAAACTACTTCGCATAATTTACAGGCAACGCATCTTTCATTGCCATCTTGGCTGGCAATTAAGCGAGGAACTCCACGGTATCCCACAGGAAAATTGTGCTTAACTTCGGGATAACTCATTGTAGATTTTTTTCGGAACAGGAATTTTAAAGTCAGCATCATGCCGCGAATGATTTCGGGCAAGTAAAGCCTTTGTCTGAGCGTCATTCGCTTATACTTAGGAAGCATATATTCTTTGTAAGGTCTTAGAACCCTTTTTGCAACCTAGAAGGGGCTTATCGATCGCGTCTTTTTGCTTGATCCATGCTGCGTTGGACTTCCTTTTTCTTAAGGGTGTCTCGTTTGTCGCCACGAGTTTTTCCTTTGGCTAGCCCAAGCTCGATTTTAGCGTAGCCATTCTTAAAATAGATTTTAATGGGTATCAGTGTATATCCATCTTTATCGACAGCCGTTAGAAGTTGTTGAAGCTCCTTCTTTTTTAAAAGGAGTTTTCGAGTTCTTACGGGGGGATGATTATAAAAGGGGCCCCCTTGTTTAAATTCGGAGATATTGGCTTTGTGTAAAAAAAGTTCGCCTTTTGAAAAGCTAGCAAATGAATCGACTAATTGGACTTTTCCTTCGCGGCAAGATTTCACTTCTGAACCTTTAAGAACCAAGCCAGCTTCAATGGTTTTTTCGATATGATAATCGTGAAAGGCTTTTCTGTTTTGAGAAATTAATTTAACTGCTTTGTCTGCCATTGAAAATAATTAAGTATGAACAGTGGCTCCACAACTTAAAACAATTTTTAAGGCTTCATCCACAGTAAAGGGGCAGTCTTCTACATCTTTTTCATCAAAAAGAAGTACATAGCCGCCAGTAGGATTGGGGGCCGTAGGAACGAAAACTAAAATTTTATGCTCAGCTTTGATTTCACCAGTCACAAAACCTAAGGTTTTAGATTTCACGCCCATGAAGGGAATGTAGACAACACGTTTAAAAGATTTGTTAGCGTCTTTTGAGAAAAGAGCTGTGCTCACTTGTTTAGACACTGAGTAGAGACCTCTGACGATGGGAAGTTTGCTAAAAACAGATTCTCCAAAAGTATTGAGAAGTTTACCTGTTACTGTTTTTGCAAAGATTCCTGTGAGAAGAAGTATGGCGAAACAGTAAATAATGCCTAATCCAGGAAAGGCTTGAAGTGATTCGGGTACGAAACCATCAAGAAAGCGAATAGCACTCCAAAGTACCCAAATGGTTATAGCCAAAGGAGCTATCGAAATGAGTCCCAAAATTAAATATTCACGAATTTTATTTCCCATAAAGCGCCTAGCGACTCGCGAGCTATTGTGCGAGCCAAATGAACTTTAGCATCGCTCTCATTTTTTTGCACTCCTATTAAAATATAGAGAATATTTAGGGTGGGGGGCGATGGTAGTGAAAACTATGCTCGCCGAGAGGCTCGCGGGTCGCTAGGCGCCTTTTAGGAGTTTGATGAAGTCGGTGGGGCTGAGTTCTTCGGGACGTTTGTCGCTCCATTCGTTCGACTTTAAACCTAAGGAGTTTCTTAATTTTTTTCGTCGTTGTTGAAAGGATTTTTCAATCCATTCGCTAACTTTGTCGTAATCTGCGTTGCGTATAAGCGGGTCGGCCAATGCTTTTTCTTGTCGGGAATATACGAAAAAACCACTTTCCACTTTGGGGGGAGGGTTAAAGCTACCGGCTTGAATCCAAAAGTGATCGTGTTCCTTGCAGCTCAATCCAAATTTTACAGAGGGAACTCCATAGCGTTTACCGTCTTCAGGTTTGGAAATAAATTTTTCAACGACTTCGCGTTGGAGCATGAATCCAAAGCGTTGGATGTTCGGAAAATCTTCTAGGAATTTAAAAACAATTTCAGTTCCACAATTATAGGGCAAATTACCACAAGCAAAGCTCCATTTTTGGTGAAGAAATTGTGAGGCATCAATATCTAAAAAATCACCGGGAATAATTTCGAGTTTTCCCTGAGAAACTTCTGAGTTAAATTTTTCGTTCAAGCTTTTGACCATATCCTCGTCAATCTCGACAACTGTAACTTTAAAGCCCTCTTTAAGTAGCGCTCCCGTGAGAGCCCCATCGCCGGGGCCAATTTCAAGGCAAGTTTTGATTCCTTCCTGATCGAGTCTCTTCAGGCTCATTACAATTTTTTCGATAATTCCGGGATTACAAAGAAAGTGCTGGCCGAAGTGCTTTTTTTTCTTCATGGAGTTTCTATCATAGCGGAAATTGGGCTCTAACGTCGCTAAGATTTAATTCAGGATTTTGAATGTGAGCGGCTGTGGCAATCATGACGGCATTGTCTGTGCAATATTTTAAGGGAGGCAAGTGCAGTTGTAATTGCGATTCTAGGCAAAAATCTTCCATAGATTTTCGAATGCATTTATTGGCCGCAACTCCACCACAAAAGATTAATGAGCTGGGCGCTACTTCTAAAGAATTTATGATTTTTTTTAGGGGACGCACTAAGGCAGAGGCAATAGTGCTTTGAATGGCCCAAGCAAAAGCGGGGTCAGTTTTATAGGAAGGGTTTTTTTCTATTTTAAGGCGAATGGCGCTTTTTAAACCTGAAAACGAATAACCGTTTTCTACTTTAGGTACGGGAAGTTCAAGAGCTAGTTTTTCTGCTTTTGCTAATAATTCCGACGAAGCTTCAGCGAGAGCGGCCATTTTTTCAATTTCTGGACCTCCGGGATAAGCTAAGCCCATAAGCTTGGCGCTTTTATCGAAGCATTCCCCGGCAGCATCGTCGGCGCTTTCGCCTAGTTTTTGTATGCTAAGGTCTGAATTCACCGATAATATCTGAGTGTGTCCGCCTGAAACTAATAAAACCAGTGATGGAAAAATTTGAGCGGCTCTTTCTTTTAAAGGGGTATTTAATTTTTCATTTATTAAAGCAGAAGCCACGTGACCTCTTAGGTGGTGGACTCCTATAAAAGGTAAATTGAGGGCTCGGGACATTCCCCTAGCAAAACTGGCACCTACTAGAAGGGGGCCTACTAAGCCCGGACCACAAGTGGCAGCGATGGCACTGAGTTTGTAGCTTTTCAGTTTTTCTAATCCGATTTTTTCAAACAAAAATTTGAGCTCTTCTTCGTGGGCACGACTTGCGACTTCGGGCACCACTCCACCAAATTTGTTGTGGAGTGCAATTTGCGAATGCCGGAGATCTTCGAGTATTTCACCATTAGCAGAAACTACAGCAAGAGCCGTGTCGTCACAGGAAGACTCTATTGCCAGAATGTTGGGAGCGTTCGACATTTTGGCAAGACTGCCATGTTAGGGGAATGCACTCAATGATGAATTTGCTCTGGCTTAGGGCGCTACCCAATTGGGAAATGCAGCGAATAGATCATTGGGAGCTTTAGCTTTTTTAGCTAAAATGAGTGCTGCAAGTTTGCCTTCTTTCGATAGAGGCGCACTTCGGGCGGCTTCAGTGTAAAAGAGTTTTGAATCTTTGGATTGTCCCATTAAATCAAAAGAAGCTCCTTGGCCAAACCAAGCCAGCGCAATTCTTTTATGTTTTGGGAACTTATCTAAAATATCATTGAAAGTGATGGCGGATTCTTTAAAGTTTCCGGCGCTGTATTGGCTGAAGGCAACTCCTATGTGGGCATAAAAGTTTTTACTACCTTTAGGAGCCTTGGTGATTTCAGCAAAAAGTTGTTCGGCGGCGGGAAAATTGCCTTTGTTAAGCTCTTTAATGGCTTGGTTCCACAAAAGTCCAAGTGAATTATCTTGTTGCTTAGAATCGCCCGCTTCAACTGGCTTAGGAGTGGAGCTTTGATTTTGCAGTTGTGCAATTTGGGCTAATAAATCGTTGTTTTGTTTTTCAAGAATTTGAATGCGTTCTTCAAGTGCAGCACTTTCTCTGCGATGAAGCTCTTCGCTTTCGCTGAGCTTTCCTCGAGTAACGGCCAGCTCTCTTTCGAGTTCATCAATACCAACGCTCTGACTAGTAGGACCACTTTCCTCTGTTACTACAGGATCGTGATAAGCGTTTCTGCCTTTTCTTAAATCCCCAGTTGTTTGACAGGAATTTAAAACAAAAAAGAAAACAGGTGTTAACTTTAGAAGCGATTTCTTATTCATAAAACTCATCTTCTTCTGCGGCTTTGAGTTCCGCGCTAAATTCAGCCTTTTCGGCAAGACGTCGAGTGAGTTCAGCCGATTTCTTGGCCTCCTCAAAATCTCTAGCTAAATAATACCTTTGAGCTCTCCAATGAGCTTGTTCGGCTCTTCTAAAAAGATCGGGTGCACGTTTTTCGGCGAGCGATCTCTCAGCCGCTTTCATAGCTGCATTAGCAAAAATCATTTCTTGAGTGGGTTTTTCAGTGCTCGAGCAAGCAGAAATGAACATAAAGAGCGCATAAAAAAAAGGAGCTAGAGACCGTTGGCCCCTAGCTCCTTTTATAAGATCGAAAGTATTACTTTCCAACAGATACAAACTCTGCACGACGATTTTTCGCCCAAGCGCTTTCGTCAGATCCACTTACAGCAGGTCGCTCTTCGCCATAGCTGATTGTGGAAAGTTGAGATGAAGGAACGCCTTTACCGATGAGGTAATCTTTTACAGATCCCGCACGACGTTCGCCAAGAGCCAAGTTGTATTCAGTGGTTCCACGCTCATCGCAATGGCCTTCAACTTGAACTTGGATAGTAGCATTGGCTTTGATCCACTCAGCAGCTTTAGTTAGAGCTTTTTTGGATCCTGCAGTGAGAGCAAAAGAATCGTATTCAAAGTATACAACGTCTAGTTCAGGAATTTTTGTTCCAGAACCGCCGTTCTTGCCATCAAATGATGTGATGTCCGAAGCGCCTTCTTGTTCTTCTCCAACTTTCTTCTTTGAACAAGCGCCTACAACTAGCACTAAAGCTAGGGTTGTGATTAATCCTGATGTGAATCTTTTTAATTTCATTTACTACTCCTCTACAAAGGGCACATTTATTTGTTTAGACTTACTTAGTATTAAAAAAAATGAAAGCGTATTTCACTATCCTTTTGCTTTTTCTCGTTCTTTTTGAGACTCATTGCAGCAATGCTAGCTCAAATGAACTTTATAGAACTTTTAATTTTCCGCGCGAGAAATCGCGAATTCAAGTGAATTTGTTAGTTCATCCATCGCTTGAAAGTGAGTTGCCCGATCTCGAAAAACTTAGCTACGAGGCTTTAAACGGAGTTGAGACGCTTTTAGGCTTAGAATTTAGAGATTCGATCTGGATTTATTTTAATTCGCATCCCGAAGAGCATAATGGGTTGGCTACTGTAATTCCAACAAGTCGCATCTATTTAAATGTCGCATCACCAGAAGAGGGTAGCACTTTAGCTTATTCAGACGATTATATTGCCGACACACTTTGGCACGAGTTGACTCATTTGATTGTGACTCAGCAACGCGAAGGTGTTTTCCAGGGATTGAGTTATTTGTTTGGAGCTTTATCTCGACCTGTAGGGGCTTGGCCCAAATGGTTGCATGAAGGCTTAGCGGTTTGGGTTGAATCACAAAAAGGCGGTCGCGGACATTCTGGCATTATAGATTTACAACTTCGAGAATTAGCGGAATATGAGCACAATGAAAATAAATCTGCTTTCGAAACTTTTCATTTAGACGGTGATGCTGCTCTCAATCTTGTTCAAGAAGGTGATCTTCCTTATCACTTTGGATATTTGCTCATCGACAAAATCTTTAATGCTGATGGGAAAAAAATAGGGCAATTTATAAAACAGCAGGCTCATAGTTTAGGAACTAGTTTTAAAGTTGAGCTTCGTGCTTTTGGAGTTGATCTCGATAAAGTTTTTAGTTCTCTAAAAGACGATTGGAAAAAATATTATAGGCCAAGCAGTTTCCAAATAAATGAAAAAAACATTATCGACGAGGGGGAAAACTTATATTCGCCTCAAAATAGCGAGGGTTATTTAACTTGGATTAGCTGGAGCGATGAACATTTAGCTAGCGTTGAATTGAGAGGTCTTAATGGTGAAGAAGATTCTTGGCTTTGGCCTCATTTTAATTTTATTCCCGAAAAAGTATTTAAAATTAAAAATAAATGGATTTTTAAGGCTTGGAGTCCGGATAGTTTTAAGTCAGAAGAAAAAAAACATTTTTGGTTTGAGTTCAACCAAAAGCATCAAGAAATATGTAGAGCCGAATTGCCTTCTCGAATTCGAGAGCTGGACTTTGATGGAAATCAGTTAACTTGGATTCGAGAAGATTACGCAATGAAGCTTTATGTGGAAAGCGCCCAATATAAAGGGCCCTGTCATTGGGCTGAAGTTAAAAGCATTTATCAAAGTGCTAAAGCTTTTGAGCGTGTGAGTGGACTGACTCAACTTTCCAAAGATGAATTGAGTTTTGCAATTTCAAGCTCTCGAAATACGCAAAAAACTAAAGTTAAAATTGGCGATTTAATTATTGAGGGGGCCTATCCTGTCTCTCAATTACGGAAATTGAATTCTTCATGGTGTGGACCCGGTGATTTAAAATGCTATTCGCTCCAGCTGGCTTCTCCAGACTATTGGGGGCCGGTGATACTGAGTTGTTCAAAAGATCGTTGTAAGAGTCGAAAATTAGATTTGAGCACTGGCGCTACTGACGCAACTCCTTGGGGAGACTTTTTAGTAGTAAAAAGCTTTCATTGGAAAGCCGATAAACTTTTAAAGGTTTCTACTTCTGATTTTAAGACTGCCGGACCGGAATTTAAAATCTCAAAAGTTAAGACAGTAAATCTTCCTTTAGAGAAAACTGAGAATGCAGAGGCTCAGAAATATTCACCGTTAAAAACTATAGTTCCAGAGTTTTGGATTCCACTTGTGGCTCACGATCAAAGTGGAACTTTTATAGGGGCCAACACCTTTTATGAGGATTTGAGTCAACGGTGGTCGGGAAATACAACTTTAGCTTATTCAAGTGAGGTTAAAACTCTTGTGGGATTAAGCCAATTAGAGCGGCGCTTTGATGGAGGATTGTCTTTGTTGAGTGCCTCACTTTATGGGGAGTACTGGCCAAGGCTTGTCTCTTCTGAAATACAAAATCGGCAAAATTATGGATTCAATACCCAGTTTTCTTTGTGGAGGGGAGATTCTCAAGCTCTATTAATGTCTCTTGGAGTTGAGCAAAGTCAGGCTAGCGAAACGCGCTTTTTGCGATCGTATAATTATTGGAGTCCAAAGCTTTCATTGCATTGGCGCTTAGGGCCCTATCAAGATCCTGCAGATCCTGATTTACGTTTTTCTAAAATGAGCAATGCAATGAGTTTGCAATTAATGAGTTCCTATTATGAATCTTGGGCTACAAAGGAAATTTTGCGAATACAGCAAAACGTTCATGGAATAATGGCACTCCAATTAGTGGCCTTGCACGCTTATACGGATAGGCGAAATTATCCTGCTAGTTATTGGGAGTGGGGTGGACGAGAACTTTTTGCAAAAAGTGCTGAAGATTTTTTAAACCGAGGATTTGCTCCTCGTTTTGTGGCCGCGCAAGAACTCATGAGATTTTCGATTGAAGCTGGATATAGAGTTAAGGATAGAATTTTTAGCAGCTCATGGAATCGTTTGCGCATGGAGGAGTGGGAGCAAAGATGGGTGGCAGAGACTATTTCATGGGACTCATTTAATAAGTTATCTCGATATAAAATGGGGCGACAGTATTTTACTAGTGTGGGTTTGGAGAACGATTTATTTGCCCAGGTTTTTCACTATTCGAATATAAAAAATACTTTGGGTATTTTTAAAGGTTTTGGTGTTGGCGGCGAATGGCGAGTGGCTTGGACTCTACAAACTTATCTTGACCTCCTTTGATTCTTAGAGTCGCAGAATGATTATTGAGGGAGAATTTGGAAGCTTTGGAGGTCGGGTAAATAAGTCCCACTAGTTTCATCGCTTTCTAAAATGGCGCGATATTGAAAATATTGTTTATTGCTCGAAGTGACAGGAAAGAAATTAAGCAAGTTTAAAAGTGGGGAGCTGTTTTTTACGTTTCCTGTTGGAAAATAGGTGTCGATATAATCGTTATTAAGAAGCTCACTATAGTAACTGTGTTTGGCTGAGCTGTTTGTGGAGTTGTTGGGACCACGCCAGTAGGGGTTGTCCGAACAGTCGCTTTGAGAACAAGCGCGCATTTGAATTTTTACCCGGTTCGCGCCCCGTCTGTAGAGTTGGAGAATTTCGTTTGGATGGAGTGCTCGATTCCATACGGCGACTTCATCCCAAAATGTAGGAATAATATTGAAAGAGCCAAATTGAAATTCTTGGAATTCATATGGATATCCATCAGAAGAAATGAACTCAATTTGACCATCAACATAAATTTTAAGGGCATTATTTTCTGCTCTGGTAAAGGCGAAATGATGCCAGTGACCATCGTTAATTTTACTAGTAGTGCATTTGGCAGCTCCAAGCGCAGGTTTCTCATAGCAAAAGCTTCCGTTAATTATACTAATATTTAATCTATTTGATGAATAGCCTTGGGCCATAATGTATTCATTACTTAGGGGTGAATTAGTTTTAAACCAAAAGGAAACTGTATAAGCCTGTACGCTAAGCGATGAGAGCAGCGGGCTACTTGTGGTTAAGGCTACCTGTTGTAGATAAACTCCTTTGTCGAAAATTGAGTACTCATTGGTGCGCATAACAGTTGTTCCTTGGGCTTGTAATGAAACTGCATTACCGCTGCTATCGTCAAAATCAGCTAAATAGTCGTTCAGCACCGCAGTGCTTTCATTTAAATGCCAAACGGCCATAATTCCGCTCATGAGGTCGTTGTCGTTGGTAGATCCAGTTGAACCCACCAGTGCAGAATAGTTATTAGAGTTTTCATTGTAGCTTATATCAGGAAGTTCCTTGTTGAACGGCAATGAGCTTTTCCAGGCCAGAGTGCTAGCAAGTCCTTCAAAACCAAAATTGAATATACGTGATGTATAGCTGCCTGAAAATTTTGCTGATTGGCGCTGGTATATAAGAGCGACTTCTTCGGGAAGCATACCTTCGTTCCAAATAGCAGCATCGTCTACTAATCCTGCTAACTTCATACTAAAAGTGCTGCAACTTGAATTCACCGAACCCAGAGTGTCTGTACCCGTGAACATTCTTGATCCGTTTACGTAAAATTCTAAATCCGTACCTCGTTTTACAGAAGTAATCATGTAGAACTTATTCTGACTGAAAAAACCTACACCTGTGTTTGTAGTGCCTACACATCCTAAACCAGAGTCACAACGTAAATTATAGGCCTCTCCTGAGCTTGGTCCTGAATTATCAAATAACCAAACTTGGAGCGCATATAAAGCGGTTCCGGTGCAATCAGAAAGATTAAAGACACGGTAGGCATCTCCATTCAGTGCCCCAGATGTGGGGTCGGGTTTTATCCAAGCGTTTACAGTGTAATCACTACTCATAGTGATTGGATGCGATAAAGTTGTGTATACTTGTGCGTTCACTCCATCCATGAATAATGATCTAGTGCCAATTTTCGCATCGGTATCATATGTAGGTGTGCCAACTTGTAAAAGGTTATCACCACTAATTTCATCAAAGTATGTACCATCTAACTTCCAATAATTTTGAAGAGCACTCCATCGAGGTGTCCAGTCTGATGAAAGATTAGCGCAATTGGTGCCTGTAGCATTGCAACTCCCAGAATTAGCAAGAGTTAGTTTCGACGACGACCATGATGTACCATTGTTATTGCCAAGTAAAAAATCTTTAGATGCTGAAGTTCCTGCGGCATTGTCTTCTAAATCCATATAAACTTGAATGCTTTGATTGAGGCTTGCACCTGAAGTGACGGCACCCTCTGCGTTTGTTCCAGTACCGCCCGCAATTGAAACATTTAAAGTTCCTTGGCCACTGCAGTTGTTAATAGTGACCTCACGGGTGTTTGCGCTAGGCGCGCTCACACTAGCGCTACAACTAACTCCATCGTTGCTAGTGAGCTGTATGCTAGAGCTTGAAAGACTAATGCTACTGCCTGGGTCATAGTTTACAGTAAAAGAGACGGAAGTATTCTTGTAATGAATAATATTGTTACTAGGAGAAGAAACACTAATTTTCGCACTTTTATCGGGCTTAGGACCAGCAACATAGACTTGGCCGCACGATGCAAAAAATAAAAGGCCACACGCAATTCCCAGCTCTTTAAACTTAGAGCGATCATAGTCAAAGGCGAGACCATTAAACGAGAACATAACCTAAGACTATTTTATCTTAAGCTAGTCTAGAGCCAGATTAAGATTTGGTTATTAGCGTAATCTTAACTTTCTTAAGCGGGCTTAGGAACTTCTATACGCGGAAAGAGGCGGGGTATTTCTCCAAGTGCGGATCCATCTTTAAGTAAATTTAGTTGAGCTTTGTTCCAGGCATTTTCTCTGTTGATATTTAAGCCGAGAGCCTTTTGAAGTTCAGTGCTGGCTTTGGGTAGAAATGAATATGAGAGTAGTGAAAACACAGCAAGGGCGTCGAGAGCTGTTCTAAGTACAACAGCAAGACGAGGGTGTTGAGCGGGATCTTTGGCTAGCGCCCATGGCTTAGTATCATTAATGTAACGGTCACAAGCGGCAACGGCATCGCTGAAATGTTTTATTCCCAAGTGAAATTTAGCTTGGTCAAATTCTGTGGCCATGAGCTCAGGTAACTTTTCAATCTTAGAAAGCAGCTCTTGATCGATGGCTTCTCTCTGAGGTGCCGCGGGAATTTTGGGTCCAAAATTTTTGTGAACTAAAGTGAGGGTTCTTGAGGTAAGATTTCCCAAACCATTGGCAAGATCGGCGTTGCATCTATTGATAAAGAGTTCGAGGGTAAAATTAGCGTCGCCACCAAAACTCATTTCGCTCAATAGAAAGTATCTAAAGTAGTCGGCCCCGTAGAGGTCGGCCAGATCAAGTGGGTTAACTACGTTCCCAAGGCTCTTGCTCATTTTCATCCCACCTGTGAGCCAAAAACCTCCCACGTAGATTTTTTTGAAAAGAGGCATTTCTAATCCCAAAAGCATAGCAGGCCAGTAAATAGCATGAGTTTTAAGAATGTCTTTTCCTATAAGATGAGTGCAGTTTTCCCACATGAGAGCATCAAATTTCGGATTTTTTGAGGGAGCATGGCCCTCATAACCCAGTCCACCGAGATAATTTAAAAGGGCGTCGAACCAAACATAGGTGACGTATTTTTTATCGAAGGGTAGTGGAATTCCCCAGCTGAGTCTCTCGATAGGACGAGATATGTTGAGGTCCTCAAGTGGTTGATCGAGAAATGCTAAGACTTCATTCCTGTAATGAGAGGGTTGAATGGCTTCGGGGTTGTTTTTGTAAAACTCGATGAGCTTATTTTGGTAGGCGCTCATTTTAAAAAAGTAATTGGGCTCCTTACGTACGACAGGGGCTTTGAGATGGTCGGGACAAAGTCCCTCGGCATTCCATTCTTGGTCGGTGCGAAATCGCTCGCATCCTACACAGTATTTTCCCTCGTATTCCGAGTAGTAAATCTCCTTTTTATCCATCAGAAACTGAAGCGCGTTTTGGACCATGCTGTAGTGTGCAGGGGCGCTTGTCCTATAGAAATCGTCGTTTTCCAGGCTCAACTTGGCCCATGCAGTCTTGAAGGCGTCGCTGTTACGATCGACGAAAGCTTTTACTTCAACGCCTTCTTCAGAGGCTTTTTGGGCGATTTTCTCACCGTGTTCGTCTGTTCCAGTGAGGAAAAAGACCTTTTTCCCTCTCATAAGAGCATACTTTTTGAGGAAATCTCCTATGACAGTGGTGTAGGCATGACCAAGGTGGGGGTGTGAGTTCACATAGTAGATGGGGGTGGTTATATAGAGGGATTCTTGCTTCATGATCGCTTTCTCCTATGAAAAAACACTTCCTCTGATTAAGCGGCTTTTTCGTTGATGGGTCAAGTGAGAGTACCCCAGAGTGAAAAAATTTTCACAAACACTATTGTCAGAGTGAAAAATCGTGTAAAAATGAATTTACCAAGTTTTTGGAAGAGGAGAAAAAAACAATGGCAAAAAAAGCTACAAAGAAAGCAACTAAAAAAGCAACCAAGAAGGCAACTAAAAAGGCTACTAAAAAAGCCACTAAGAAAGTCGCTAAGAAAACTAAAAGGAAGCCAAACGCTAAGTTCATGGCGCCTTTGAATGTTAGCGAAACTCTTGCTGCAGTAGTTGGCAGTAAGCCCATTCCACGTACTGAAGTGACTAAGAAACTTTGGGCGTACATCAAGAAGAATGGCCTTCAAGACTCTAAAAATCGCCGTCAAATCAACGCTGATGACAAGCTAAAAGCTGTATTCGGCGGACGCGGTTCAGTGTCTATGTTTGATATGACTAAATTAGTCAGCAAACACCTTACAAATAAGTAAGACGCTTGTTCCTATAAGGAACTAATTTTAAGCCCGGGATCCTATTAGGGATTCCGGGCTTTTTTTATTCATCAAATCTTAACTGAGATTTAATTTGTTTTTAGCCTGTGAGGGCTTAGAATAAGACTATGGGGAAAACTATCATTCGACATAGTTTCAAATCTAGAATTTCAAATTTTCTTATAATCCCACTCTTCGTCGTAATTTTATCTGCTTGTAAAATAGGAAGTTATTATTCGAGTGGTAATGAACAAGTGTCTCCAGAGGAGGCCACTCACTTTTCCGATGCCGATAGAGAAGCTTATGAGGGGGCTTATGGCCAAATGTTTCCAGGAGTCACTCCTCAAGGTTCGGGGCGCTCAGCAGACATAGCAAAAATGGCTTCTGCAATGATTGGCTTTAAAAACTGTGCTGCCGGTTTAAGTGGTGGCATCAAATGTGCTGTGCAAGCCTCCACTATACTTCGTGCTGCGGGCGTGAATGTTTGGGATGCTTCAGTAAATGGATTGGTCTCTAAACTCAGAGCCCAAGGCTGGAGAGATGGAGCGTGTGGCCCGGGAGCAGTATTTCATACTGCACAAGCCTCTTCGAGCGGTCGGCATGTGGGTGTGATTGGGCAAGATGGTCGCGTAGTTCATAATGGAGGAATCGGCGGAACTTGTGGGCAGTTAGGAACAAAAAATTATCCTAGTTGGTTTAGTCGAGGAAAATGCTTAGTAGCTCCAACTTAAATTAAATTTAACAAAGGAACGTTTGATATGAAAAAGACAATTTTTATAAGCGCATTTTTAAGTCTCATCATGAATTCGGCAATGGCTTTAGTCGTTGTGCCCTGTAAAAAGGATTTTGATGAAACTCTGAAAACAGTCACAAAAGTTCAAGAATTAAAGAAATTCAATTCTAATAAAAGGCCTTATGGGCTCTATGAAGTGAGTTTTAATGATGATGGACTTTTGAGATCAGAATACATACTTATTGAAAATTCCGCAGATCCTAAAAAATGCCGAATTGTGATTCGAGACCAAAGCCTACTGAGCTATCGAAGTGGAATGAGTCCAGACCTTATGCCCTCTAATGTGGCTCAAGTTGTTATAGAAGATGCTGCTTTAATTCAAGCCCGCCATGAGGCAGGTGTTGGGCGAGTGAGTCGAGAATCTTATCTAAAAAATTTAGAGCGAATGGATCCTAAAGATGCCAATATTCAATGGTTAGTTTCGAAATTAAGAGTAGAATGGTCTCTGAAGTGAACTTGAAAAGACCTTTTAAATATCGACGACTCATCTTATTGAGTTTTGCTTTTCTAAATTTTTTAGCAATGGCGGGAGAATCACTTTTTCTGCAAGCCCAACGCATACTCCCCCCTTTAGGACAAACAAAAACAGGACAACTCATCACAGATTCTAAAGATGTGGCCATGTTTAATTTGGAGACAAGCAAAGAGGGTTTTGAATTTAAAAGTTATGGTCCAAAAGCCTCTGTGGTTTATAAATACGATAGCCAGCAACATCAGTTGACCTTGGTGAATCCTTCAGGGAAAGATGAGTTTATTAAGGCTCCTGCCAAAACACTCAAAGCTTGGCCACTACTTGAATTGCTTATGGGGCGAGATGCTTCAAAGCAATTAACATCATTTAAACCTGTGCTGATTGACCCCGCCACCCAAACTAAGGGGCAAAAGATATCAAAATTTGAAAACAATGAAGGACTTATAAATCTCATAGAGTTTCGTTATATAGAGGCCCTTCCCGAGCCAAAGCTGAAAAGTTTAAGAATTGTTGCGGGGGCCGAAGATTATCTCTTTGAATTTGACTGAACTTAATGGCCCGATTTCCCTATGAAATTGTCTTAACCAAATTTCCATAATCACTCCACAAGTCACCCGTATTCTAAATGAGTAAGGGGAGTGATTATGAAAAACCTACTATTAAGAAGTTTTGTAATTTTACTAGGAATGAATCAAGCCATAGCTGCATCCAGCAATGGAGAGGCTTTAGTGGCTTTTAATGAGTATTCTCAACTTGATGATGATGTCCATGAGTTTCAAAGAAGAGTGCGTGAAAGACCCGGTCAAGATAATGGACAACGCCCTCCAAGACCCGGACAAGATGGCGAGCCAGAAATCCCAGACCATATTTTAAATCTCATGGTTAATGCTTGCTTGGATAAGGTTATTAATCAGGACTGTAAAGTTGAAGTGTTTACAGGAAACTTCGTCAAAGGAAAATGTGTTAAAGATCATAAACCTGGTACGGACCGTTTGATTTGTGCCATTCCACCACCACCTAGAGATTAAATATAGAAAATATCGCCCGAGTGAAAACTCATTCGGGCCTTTAAACATTTGGGGAGATTTTATGAAAAATTTAATGATTATAAAAAGACTTCTAAGTTTGATAGTTGTTGTTTTAAGTGTGGAAAGTTGGGCTGGAAAATCGTGTGTTGTGGACTGTAAGTGCAGCGGCGATAAATGTTTCAACCTATTGGACACTCACTTGTTGCCATCTAAGTCGGCGTGTAATTTTAGTGGAATTGATAAGGATTATTTTAATCCAGACTTTTTATCTGGATTTTCACCAATCAAAAATGGAATAAAAGAAGTTCAAAAGCAAGGCATGCAAGCTAAGGGTGGTTTTTTAAAATTAATCACTCAACCTAAAAATCGAGAAATTTTCTTGGATTGCACGAGAGCTGATAATGCCGATAAAAGCGTCGTCAATTGCCGCGTTCGAAAGGGCGACATTGGTTTTGATTTTTTAAGTCTAGATATAAGTCGATCCGTGACTAAGGCTGGTTGTGAAGAGTCTATATCGTTGCATGGAAAATACTCTGCTTTGGCTTTTATTAGACATGGAAAAGATGTGCTTAACAATAATATTAAAAGGGCCTTTTCGGAGAGAGTAGAGTTATTGGCTCAGCAAGTTGCTATCGAGCAAAAAGCTTTTGCCATAGCCAATGCTGCACCTAAGGCCGATCCAAATGATGGCGTGATACTTTCAACTAGAAGAAAGCATTAGGCCCTCGATGGTTTTTTGACGACTGAGTTTAAAGTCTACACAGTGTAAAATGAAACTATGGTGTTTAAGAACTATCGACTAGGTTTTTTGCTAATTCTTTGCTCAAGTTTATATGTGCAAGCTAAAAACGGAACTGCACGGGGTGTGGGTTCGGGAGTCATGTATCCTGCTCCTCATATGGCAACGGTAGTGAATCCTGCAGTTGCAGGCGAGGCTCCTCCTGGGAGTCTTTATGGTCTCTATAGAGCTCAAGAAGAATTGCCTTATGGATCTTTAACTTTAGGGATGAAGACTTTTGGACTCTCGGCAGCTTACCGACAAGAGGGCACTCAATCTAATAAACAAGACATCTATGAGGGGGCTATTGGCTTAAGAAGTGATTTTATTATGCTCGGTGGAACTTATCGAAGCACGGGTGGAAATTCAGATGATGGCGATGTTTCTTTAATGTTTGATTTGTCTAATTTTCGTGCAGGAGTCGTGGCGCGAAGTATTTCTAATGGTGCCAATCGCTTAGATTTTGGTGTGGCTCTTAGAACTAGCGACAACTTGTATTTAGAGCTCGATGTTAAAAAGGATAAACCTTACGATCAGAAGGATTATCTTGCAGATGCTTCTTTTGTGGTCGATGTGACCAATTGGTCCTTAGGTGTGGGTTACGATACGAATTATTCGAACGCTAAACTTCAAAAGGGTCATGTTCATGCCGGAATGTCGCTAATGCTTTCAGACAATTTGTATATAGACGCGCATTACCGTCTTCAAACCCAAGAGTGGTCCGCCGACAACTGGAACGGCGGCCTCCGCATGATCTGGTAGAAGGCGTCTAGCGACTTTTACCAGATGACGCCCACCTTTTAACCGTCAATACAATTTAAACGTGTTTCTAGGGTGGGGGTCGATTGATAAAAGTCGCTAGACGCCTTCTAACATAATAAAAGTCGCTAGACGCCTTCTAACAGAGCGTTTAAGTAACTTCTCATGTTTATTCCGGCGCCTATAGTGATATTCGTGAGGCCTCAAGCCCAAGGCAACGTAGGTGCTATTTCGCGTGTGATGTCTAACTTTGGAATCACTGAACTCCGACTTGTGAATCGCCCCCCAGCCAATGCAGATTTACTTGAAACTCGTTATGGAGATGTGGATTGGATCTTGGCGTGCAAAGGCAAAAGCATCCTAGATAAAGCGCAAATCTTTAAAAGTTTGCCAGAAGCTCTGCATGACTGCGAAATTGCAATATCAACCTCTGGCCGACCACGCGGTAACGAAGACGGCTACTCGCGCACCACTTTAAAAATGCAAGATGCCTTAGATTCACTCGGCCAATGGATGGAGCAAAAGAAGTCCAATGAGCTTCGATGGGCCTTAGTGATTGGCCCTGAAGACGATGGCCTTCGAGAAGATGAAATCGCGCTCTGTCGGCATTTGGTTTATATTCCCACCACACAAGAAAATCCCGCTATGAATGCAGCCATGGCTACGGGTTGCTTGCTTTATCATTGGCACAACTATTCTGAATTTTTTAGCAAGAACAACATTTCGCAAAAAAATCGTGGACCCTTTCCTGAGAGCAAAGAATATTCAGAGGCTGGGCGCAAAGATTGGGCTACACAAGAGCAAGCTTTAGCCTTTGCTGACTATCTCATGGAAACTATAGAGCTCACTTCTTTTTTAAAATATCCAGATCAGGCGGCCGTTCTGGCTCGTTTGCAAAGATGGGTGCAGGTTGCACCTATACCATTGGGTGAACTTTTATTTGCTTTCGAAATTCTTTATCAAATTCGAGCTAAAATTACGGGTGAATATTCCAAGCGAGATTTTTTAAAGAAAACTTAGTAGAACACTTTTTTTCAAAATTAATTTCTTGTTAAGCTCGAAACTTTGAAAATTTAATCATTTAGTGATTTTTATGAAATTCGATATTTCAGTTTCCTCTCAAGTTTAATGATATTATTAACTTAGGTGATAAAGTATCTTTTAGTATTCCTATTTGTTCTAAATTCGCTTGATTTAAAGGCTGCTTTTGTATGTTCAAAAGTACTAAGTTTTTTAAATACAAAAACAAGAGAGAATCCTAAATACTTACTGCCTAAACACACTCCCAATCATAGTCATACGACTGTCGCTGAACGTGTTTTGGGAGGAATGCCGTTGACGACTGAAAATTTGAATAAACTTGGTATTCCTGAAGAATTGCATAAGTTTTATGATAAGCGAACCGGAGTCTTTAAGTATAAAACAAGCAGATTAGAGCATTTGGCTCCTGAGAATGGCAGTTTGGCATTAGATGTTATTAGGCTTAATTTAAATCATTTCCATGATACAGCTTTATCCGTATTTCTTGAATATATAGAAGTATTGCGTGCCGAGCCTGATTTAAAACTTTGGATAAATGTGCCTGAATCACAACTGAAAGTTTTTGCTGAATTACTAGATAATCAATTTAAGGACATAAAAAATAGAATCACTCTTATTCCTGATCCAAATAAAAAGTCGGTGGCTCCAATTTGGACTCAGGATCATGAGAAGCCCATAGTTTCTCATGGAAAAGGGTATGAAGCATTAATTCCTGTGCACATATGGAAGGAGGGCGAACATACTGGAACGAGTCCGCAAGAAGCCCTTTGGAGGGCCACTCGAATGCAATATGGTTATGTAAAAAGTCCTCTTCA
Organism: uncultured Bacteriovoracaceae bacterium; assembly: GCA_964609695.1. Classification (GTDB taxonomy): domain Bacteria; phylum Bdellovibrionota; class UBA2428; order UBA2428; family UBA2428; genus JAGNHS01. Next base: position 232,798 of record CAZSSP010000001.1, on the reverse strand, counting down.
ATTTGAAGGTGGTAATATTATTGTAGGATCCAATCAGGTTTTTGTGGGCACTGATACAATTATGCAAAACATGGAAAGACTGAAAATTTCTAGACCAGAGGCCATTGCTGCGCTTAGTGAGGAGTTTAAATTACCAATTATAGAAATTGCATCTCCTTCGTCGATGAAATCAAGCGATCGTGCCCAGTTAAATCAACCAATTTTTCATATTGATATGATGATGGCCGTGGTTAAAAACAAGAACACTGGTAAAGATGTAGTTTTATTAGAGTCTCCTAAAATGGCATTGCGAACTTTAGCAAGAATATTACCTGATGAAGTTGGAATTCTAACTCCTGATGCACGACTTTTTGATAAAGGTTTCTTTGATAAACTTGTTGGTATCGAAAAAGATTTTATACAAACGCTAAGAGGAGTGTCGCTTAAGGATCTTATTTCTCATCAACAACAGCTTGACGACATTGCTCGTGATTTAACTGAGCAAGGAATTGAAGTTAAAAGAATTCCTGGATTAACTATGCATCATACAAATTTAAAAGAAGAAAATACTAAAGTTAGGCATTTTACTTGGACCAATTCTATAATCTCAGATTCGTATGTATTGATTCCAGGACTGGGCGTGCCTAGATTAGATATTCAAGCTCAGGATATATATAGAAATTTGGGATATAGAGTGCACTCTATGGTCTCAAGTCAATCAACATTGCCACTATTGGGTGGCATCCGATGCGTGAGTGGAACTTATAGGCGCCCAATTCCTGTTGTGGATCCTGATTAAATTTAACTATCTCTAAAACTCTATACTTACTATAGCGCTTTGATTGGCCGTTTGGACTTTGAGTAAAACGCCATTGCTTGATTTAAGCATGGCGCGTTCGGCATCCGCAGCACTTTTCACTTGCTGTTGGTTAACCTCTGTAATCACTAAGCCAGGTTCAAGGCCCGCTTGCGAAGCTACGCTTCCATCTACAACGTCTATGATCAGGGCACCATTGAGCTGCTTGGGAATATTAAATTGTTTTCGAGACTGAAGATCGAGATCAGCTAAAACTAGACCAGTTTTTCGAGATACTGAAGAATCAGGTTTTTGTTGGCGACCAAAACTTTTTGCAATGAAGCCTTGGCTTGGAGTTTTTCCAACTTCTAAATTGATGGATAAGTTTTTCCCACCTCGTATGATTTTAAATTCCGCTTTAGTGCCTGGTGCCATATCTCCAATTTGCATAGTTAAATCGCGAGAGTCGTTGACTTCTTTATTGTTGATGCCAATGATAACATCATATGATTTTAAGCCGGCCTTTTCAGCGGGGCCGCCTGGAGCCACTTCTTGAATGAGCGCTCCATTGGTGTCTTTAATTTTTAAAGAGCGAGCAATTTGTGGACTAAGATTTGAGATCACAACTCCAATCCAACCACGAGTGACTTCTCCCTTTTCGATTATTTGTTTGACCACATTTTTTGCTACATTGATTGGAATCGCAAAACCTATGCCTGGGCCACGAGCATCGATGGCTGTATTAATTCCTATGACTTCGCCCGCAAGGTTAATGAGAGGTCCACCAGAATTTCCTGGATTGATACTAGCGTCGGTTTGAATGAAATCCGATCGAATGTTGAGTCCTTCAGAACTTCTTCCAAGAGCGCTAATAATTCCATGAGAAACGGAATGGGTGTGACCGAAAGGATTTCCAATAGCTAAAACCCATTCTCCAACTTTGAGTGAATTACTTTCTCCAAGCGGCATAACAGCATTTACTTTTTTAGTGTCTTTGAGTTTTAAAACGGCGACATCGCTGGAAGGGTCGACTCCAATAATTTTTGCTTCAGTGCCTTCTTCGCCTTCTTTATCTTTTAGAAATTTCACACGCACTTGGTCGGCATTTTTTCCGTTAATTTGGATGACGTGTGAATTGGTGACAATGATTCCTTCTTTATTAATCAAAAAGCCCGAACCTAAACTTTGGGCTTCGCGTTCTTGGGGTCTGGGCAGATAGGGGCGCATTCCGGGGTTGCCAAAAAAGAATCCAAAGAGATCTTCGGGGCTTCCGCCAGCTTGTCCCATGGAAATTTTACTTTTTGTGAAAATATTGACTACCGCAGGAGAGAGTTTGGCTGCTAAATCAGTGAAGACTTTATTAAGGGCCTCGGCTTCTTTGGAATAATTCTTTTTTTCCGAATCAGGAATTTCAGTCCAAGTGGCAGTTTTAGAATCTGCCATAGCCGTTTGGGGCCATTCTACTTTCCATTCAACTCTGAGTTGAGAAATAAAAATAGCAAACATTATGATTAACGACCAAATGAGAAATTTATTAAGGGTAGATTTCATTTGAATTTCTCCTTTACTTTTGTGTGGATTTTACAAAGTGTAATCTGAGGTCAGTGATGACACTTTTAAGCAGTTGGGATTCATCTGAGCTTAAATTGCCCTTAGTTTTTTCCTCAAACATTACGAGTAAGTCTATGTGTTGTCGTGCGAGCTGAGGATTTTTGCTTTTAGTTTTGTTATTGGGATCCTCAATCAGACCTAACTCAATCATAGCCGCAGAAGCTAAGCCCATAACAAAAGTTGAAAAAAGTGCTGGAGCTGTATCTTTATCGCTCATATAAGTCACAATATAGTGCCGCGGAGGGGGCAAGAAAAGGCCCAAATATTTTGACAATTTTAATTGGAAGAATATTTCAGTAGATAGCTCAAAATTCTAAATATTTTTTTATTTAAATTTTATGAATCTTTTAAAATTCTAAACGGGGTCCGGCATGAAGGCATCGCCATGCGTTAGTATTTTCCAGGCAGGGTGAATGCCTTTGTTGGCTACTTTAAACCACACACCCCAAAGAACATTGCCCCAAACAATCGGAGCCGCTAGTTCAAGCTTTTCTGCGGTCAGCGTGCTGCTCATGGGAAGTTCCTCATGGCTGCCTTCTTGAAGGTGTTCAAACCAAAGGTATTTCAAACTCCAACACCATCTTTGGAGCCAAGTTGAGGGTCGGGGAACTCCATCTAATTTTAAAATTTGCATGGTTTTTTCTAAAATGCTCACGCAAAGAGCTAAGGGGAGACCATTAGACATCCAAAGGCTCCATTCGAAACTTCTGAGCCAACGAAATTCGCGGGGCTTTTGTGCGATTTCATTCCATATGTTGTTCCAATAGAAAATAAAAGTTTTTTTGTCGGAATTTAAAAGTGCGCTACTTATAATCAGAATTTGTTTTTGTTTTATAGGATGTTCTAGCCAAGCGTAAGCGATCTCATTTGAGGGGTAAGTGTATACAATAGGGTAGGGGCCAGGCACTTTAATCAGATTTTTAAAAAATTCACGAGTTAGTATTGGGTATTTATCATAATGGATCTTTTTTAAACCTTGGCCGGTATAAGGTCTTTTAAAACAAAGTAAAGTGAGAAAAATGAAGGGTCCAACAATGAGCGCCCAAAGAAAAAGAGCGATCGAAAGGCTTCTGTCGAGCGCTAAGAATCCCCATATTCCCCAAAATGTTGCAAAGAGCATGTGAAAACCCATGCTTCTTAAAAAACAAAAGAAGAAAGAAAGCTCTGTGCCTTTAAACTTCTTCATCTATCTCTTAGAATTTAACAGATGAATCCAGAAGTTGCTCGTCTAACTGAATTGATTAAACAAGAAGGCGCCTTTCTTAAGGAGGCCCAAGAGGAAGTGGCCAAAATTGTCGTGGGTCAACGCGTTATGGTTGAGCGTATACTCATGGGCTTGCTTACGGGCGGTCACGTTTTGCTTGAGGGCTTGCCGGGCTTAGCTAAAACACTAACTGTTAAGAGTGTGGCACGAGTGCTCGATGTGAATTTTAGTCGAGTGCAATTCACTCCAGACTTACTTCCAAGCGATTTAACGGGAACAATGATTTTTAATCAAAAAAGCGGTGACTTCAGCGCGCGACGTGGTCCCGTTTTTACTAACATATTACTTGCCGACGAAATCAACCGCGCTCCTGCTAAGGTCCAAGCAGCACTCCTTGAGTGTATGGGTGAAAAGCAAGTTACAATTGGCGATCAAACTTATCGACTCGAAGAACCCTTCCTTGTGTTAGCTACACAAAACCCCATTGAACAAGAGGGAACTTATCCATTGCCAGAAGCACAAATGGATCGTTTCATGTTTAAGGTTCAGGTGAACTATCCCAATAGAGCTGAAGAAATGAGAGTTTTGGAAACTCAATCCTCGAATGAAAATCCTACAACGAAAGCCGTGGCTCACGCACAACAGATTTTAAAAGCACGAAGTCTTTGCTCAGCCATTTATATGGATAAAAAAGTTAAGGATTATATTTTAGATATAGTTTTCGCGACTCGTGAGCCAGAAGGCAAGAAAGGTCTCGAAGATCTCAAGCGCTTTGTCTCAATTGGGGCTTCACCACGGGCTACGATTTCATTAGCTCGCGCTTCTAAAGCCAAAGCTTTTTTAGAAGGCCGAGGATTTGTAACTCCAGACGATGTGAAAAGCATTGCGGCGGATGTTCTACGACATAGAATTATTTTGTCGTTTGAAGCTGAAGCTGAAGACGTGAATACTCAAACAGTCATTCGAAAGGTTCTTAGTACGGTAGCTGCCCCGTGACTCAAAGCGAGCTTCTCAAACTTGTAAAAGATATTGAGGTGAGCGCGCGGAGAATTGTCCAAGACGGAATGGCGGGTCTTTATTTGTCGGCATTTCGAGGAACGGGAATGCAATTTCGTGAATTTAGGCAATATGTGTATGGCGATGATGTGCGACATATTTCATGGACTGTAAGTGCACGTTCACAGGACCCAGTTATAAAACTTTTTGAAGAAGAAAGAGAGCGAACTTTATTTTTAGTGGTCGATGTGAGCGCTTCATTGCGGAAGGGCCCATGGGGAGCTTCCAAAGCTCGAAGACTTGCAGAAATTGCGGCGACATTGGCCGTCTCAGCTATGAACGCTCAGGATAAATTTGGATTGCTAATGTTTTCTGATCAAATAGAAAGAGTGGTGCCTCCTGCAAAAGGTCGAACTCAACTACTAAGAATTATTCGCGACATCGTGGCCTTTGAACCCAAGGGGCATGGCACCGATCCTAGCATGGCGCTTCGTCAGCTCGATCAAGTTTTAAAAAAACAATCTTTGGTTTTTTTGCTCACAGATTTAGAAGTGCTCCCCGATGAAAAAGTTTTAAGAAGAACTTCTTTATTGCATGAATTTGCTTGTTTTGTTGTTGAAGATCCTCGCGAATGGCAGGTTCCTCCATGGGGGTTTATTGAAATCGAAAGTTCGGAACGATCTCGGCCTGCTACTTTGGATGGAAGCTCTGATACTTTAAGAAATTATTTATTTCAGCATTACGAAACTCGTCGATTGATGGCGCAAGATGTTTTTCGCAAAGCTGGAGCAGAGTTGATGACTCTGACTCCAGAAGAAGATTACGGACGAACTCTCAGAATGTTTTTTGAAAGAAGGAAGCGACGCTAGTGGAAAACATTCCTCCAGGGAAGCTTATGGATTTAACATGTCCTGATGGATTGGCTCCAGGGATGCATGTTGGGCAGAGATTGCCCAATCTTGAAAAAGCATTAGCCGTAGTCGTGTCTATTCATGACAAAACTATGCAAGTGGGATTTTTAAAAGCGGGAGAATTAACTCTTGAATATCCTTGTGCAAGTTCACAGCAACAGATTTCCGTTAAAATCGAATTACCAAAAGATGCCGATAAAATTAAAAAGTTTGATCCTCTAAACCCATTTGAAATAGCCTATCCTGGCTGGATTTTTTGGTTAGTCGTAGGAATTCTTGTTATCTTTGCCTCCGCGGCTGCTTATATTTTTTATAGAAAAGGCGCTCATGTTAAAAAGCAAAAAGTTAAAAAACGTGAAGCCACTGTTGAAGAAAAAATTAGAATGAGACTGGGAAATGCTGCTATTGAGCTTTTCTTAACGGAAACACAGCAAGTTAAGTTAAGAGCCAGTTATGAAGAGGCCATAAATTTATTCAGAAGTTATTTAGAAGACACTCTAAAACTAAACACCGAGTATTTTACAAGCAAAGAGTTAGTGTCTTATGTACGAACTCTTAACTCAATTAAAGAATTAGATCCCCAAAGAATGGCTCAACTAGAAGCGCTTTTTGTACGCGCTGAGCAAATTCGTTTTGCAGGATATTTTCCTACAAAAGAAGAAAGAGAAAGCTTTTTAAAAGACTATAGCGAGCTTTTTCTACTTTTGCAGAAAAGGAGGGTGAATGAACTTCGCCCATCCTGAGGCTTTTTTGCTTTTTATTCCCTTAATTTTAGTTTTTATTTTTACTCAGAGAATTGGGGTTAGATTAAGAAGTCGAATTTTTTATCCTACCGATTCATGGATGAAACAGCGTCCTCGCTTTTCTAAGCCAACCCCATTTAAGGTGCATTTAATTCTTCGTACATTGGCTCTTTCTTTTATTATTGTCGCTCTAGCTCGGCCTCAAGAGCATGCGGAAAAAGTTAAAAGAACAGTCGATGCTATTGATATGGTTATTTGCTTTGACCTTTCAAAATCGATGGATGCATTAGACTTTAAACCCAATCGAAGAACCGTTGCGATAAATACCATCAGTAGTTTTATTGATCGTCGTGCTGATGATCGAATTGGCTTAGTGCTTTTTAGTGGTGAGGCTTATATGGCAGTGCCCATGACACTTGATCACGACATACTTAAAGATGCCATAAGACGAAGTAGCAACAATCAACTTCAAGATGGCACGGCGATTGGTCAATCTTTAGCCGTGGCTGTTAGTCATTTAAGAACTTCTTCGGCTCGTTCTCGAATTGTTGTTTTGGTTACTGATGGCGATAATAATATGGGGAGCGTTGACCCTATGACGGCTGCCACTTTAGCGGCGGGTTATGGAATAAAAATATATGCGATAGGAATTGGTAAAAAGGGACGCGTGGCTTTTCCAGTCGTTCGAAAAGATGCTCTTGGCCGAGAGTTTGAAGAACTCCAATATTTAACAGATGCCGCAAATGATGAGCTTCTCCAAAATATTGCAAAAACGGCTAACGGGCAATTTTTCTCGGCAACTGAACAAAAAATGCTTGGCGAAATTTTTGGAACTATCGATCGTTTAGAAAAAACTAAAATTGAAACTCAAAGTTTCACTCTAGTACATGAAAAGGCATGGCCATGGATTTTAATGGCGCTGCTTTTAATGACTCTTGAATTTGTAGCACTTCATACACGCTGGAGAAAAATTCCATGAGTGTCTTTGGTGTGAACTTTGCTTTTCCAGAAAATCTTTTTTGGGTTGGAGTTTTTCTGTGTGTTTTAGTTTTAGTTATTTGGGCAAATGTAAAACGACAACAATTGCTTAAGAGGCTTCAGTTAATAGCTGGTAATCAATCTTTTAAAGCACCGAAGAATCGTCCACTAAAATATGTTTTAGGAATTACAGGCTATGCCTTGCTAGTTGTGAGTGCCTTGGGCCCACAGTGGGGACAAAACGCGCAATCGATGCGATCAGAAGGCTTGGATCTTTGTATTGCTATTGATTTGTCTAGATCTATGAATACAGAAGACAGCACGCCTAATCGTTTGAAGCAGGCTAAAAATCAAATTTCATTATTTCTAAAAAATTTAAGCGGTGATCGTGTGGCCTTAACGGGTTTTGCGGGTTCTGGATATGTGGCAGCTCCCCTGAGTATCGACTATGCATCGTTGCTCGATTTCATGGAGCCCATGAATTCCGATTTTATATCGGATCAATCTACAAATTTAGCGTCAGGTGTGGATGCATGTATCGATGCTTTAGAGCTAAGAGAAAAAGATACTCAAGAAGACTTGGCGGGCGAGAGCTCAAAGGTCATTGTGCTTGTGAGCGATGGCGAAGATAACGTAGAGGATTATAAAAATGCGTTAGCTCGAGTTCTTAAATTAAAAATTCCAGTTTATTCAATTGCCATGGGAACTATTAAGGGTGGCCCTATTCCTATTCGAAAAGAAGATACAACTTTAGAAGGATATGTGAAAGATCCCGAAACAAATCAGCCCGTGCTTTCAACCTTAAAAGATAAAGCACTAAAAGAAATTGCGCAGAAAACGGGTGGCCAAGTTTATTATAGCTCTGAGGGATTTGGAGCTTGGAAGCGATTAGAAGCCTCTTTAAAGAATTATAAAAGAGACATGCGCGAAATGGGCTCAACGATGAGTCGCGTGCATCGATTTATGTATTTCCTTTTACCGGCATTTATTCTTTTATTGATTGATTTCCTTTTACCTGAATTAAGAATTGGCTGGAAATATTTTCCATTTTTTATAGTTTTGTTGATGTCAAAGACTTTGTTGGCCAATGATCCTCGAAGTGTATGGAATAATAATCGAGCATTGGGGGCTTTTGAAAAAAAGAATTTTAATCAAGCCGAAGAGTATTTTGGAGAAGCCCTATCCAGAGGAAGTGATCCGGTTCTCTTGTTTAATTGGGCTACGAATAAACTTCATTCTTTGGAAAATCGTAAACGACAGGGCCAACAAATTAAACCCGAAGAAGTGGCGCCCATTGTGAAAACTTATGAGAATTTACTTAAGCTTAAAATTTCTAATGAAGAGAAGAAAATTATAGAACATCAATGGGCTCAAGCATTAGAGTTGGCAGAGCAAAATCCAGGTGCTCTTGAGCATTATTATAAAAGTTTATCTTTAAGTGAAAATAAAGAACTCGATGCGCGCACGCGGAACAACATCATTCGCCTCTTAAAAAAGGAAGAGCAGAATTCTAGCTCTAGCGGAGGCGGTGGTGGGGGCGGAGGGGGCGGCGGTGGCGGCAGCGACAAAGCAAAGCAAGGTGGACAAGGCGGCTCTGAAGATAAAAAGGATTACCAAAAAGGGTCCGGACAAAAGGCTCAATATAGTGGAACTGATGTGAATGAAAATCAGGCCAAACAAATCTTACAAAGTGTTTCGACTGAAGAAAAAGAAATTCAAAAACGAAAAGCTCGTTCGGATGCAGAAGATCGTGCCTCCGACCGCAAAAAACAAGGCGACAACTCCGACGGCTCCCGCGGCAAACCGTGGTAGAAGGTAGAAGGCGTCTAGCGACTTCTACGCATCGACCCCCACCTTTTCACCACTAAGTTAAATATAATCTAAAGTGGCTTGGTATGAATTCTGCAGGGGACATTTATTATGGCTAGAAGAAAATTTATTCCAGAACAGACTTTTCCTTATCACGTTTATAATCGGACTCTTGATAAAGCATTTTATAGGTTGGATATGGATATTGTTTGGCAGATATTTCTAGACAATTGTCGAATTATATCTTGGAGCTACGGAGTAAAAATTCATGCATTTGTATTAATGAGTAATCATTATCATTTACTTTGCTCAACTCCAGATCAGAATCTTGATGAAGCCATGAAATTTTTTCAATCAAATATATCTAGAGAAATATCTGTTTTAGCCGCTTCACAGAGATTTAGATTTGCATCACGTTATAAATGGTCACTTATAAGAGAGGCAAGTTATTACGCAAATGTACTTAGATACATTTATCAGAATCCTGTGAGAGCCAAGCTATGCAATTCAGGGGCAGATTATAAATATTCTACAATGAGCGGGATAGCGGGAAATTTTGCATTAGGCTGTCCGATTTGGCCTCAAGAATTGTTTTCTGAAATTCACCCATCCAATCCCTGTGATTTAATTGAATTTATAAATTTAGAATTATTAGGAGTTAAATTAGAACAAACTAGAAGGGGAATTAGACGAACATTATTTAAACCGGCACCTGAACGTTATTGTAAAAAGGTGGGGGTCGATCGGTAAAAGTCGCTAGACGCCTTTTAGAAATCGGCTTGGCCGGGGGCGCGGGGGAATGGGATCACGTCGCGCACGTTGCCAAGACCGGTTACGTAAACAACCGTTCTCTCAAATCCTAATCCAAAACCTGCGTGAGGGACGCTGCCGTATCGACGCAAATCTCTATACCACCAATAATCGGATTTATTGAGTTTGTGTTTTTCAAGACGAGCATCGAGTATATCTAAACGATCTTCTCTTTGAGAACCGCCGATAATTTCTCCAATACCAGGAGCCAAAACGTCCATAGCCGCAACAGTCTTATTGTCGTCATTGAGCCGCATGTAAAAGGCTTTGATCTCTTTAGGATAATTCATCACCACTACAGGTCGACCCACGTGTTCTTCGCAGAGCCATCGTTCATGTTCAGTTTGTAGATCAATTCCCCATTTGACGGGATATTCAAAAGATTTTCCTGACTTTTCTAAGGCTTTGATGGCGTCAGTGTAATCCATTCTTGTAAAAGGTTCTTTGATGAAAGATTCGAGGCGAGTGATGCAAGTTTTGTCGACTCTTTCAGCAAAAAACGACATATCATCACTACGTTCTTCAAGAACAGCTTTAAAAATAAATTTCAAAAGCTTTTCTGCTAAATCAGCATCTTCTTTAAGTGTAGCAAAAGCAATTTCAGGTTCTATCATCCAGAATTCAGCAAGGTGGCGAGTGGTGTTGGAATTCTCTGCTCTAAAAGTAGGACCAAAAGTGTAAACTTTGCTAAGAGCGCAGCAATAACTTTCAACGTTTAACTGGCCAGAAACTGTTAAAAAAGATTCCTTTCCAAAAAAATCTTTTGTGTAGTCTATTTTTCCATTGGCAGTTTTGGGCAAATTCATTTGGTCGAGTGTGCTCACTCGAAACATTTCCCCCGCGCCTTCGCAGTCGCTTGCCGTGATGATGGGAGTGTGAACCCAAAAAAAGCCTTCTTGATGGAAAAATCTATGAATCGCTTGGGCCAAAGAATTTCGAATTCTTGCCACCGCCCCAAAAGTGTTAGTGCGTGGTCGCAAATGAGCAACCGTGCGAAGGAATTCGTATGTATGACCTTTTTTGGAAACAGGATAAGTTTCGGGTTCGTCCACCCATCCAATCACTTCCACGGATTCTGCTTGGACTTCTACGCTCTGCCCTTTACCTTGAGAGGCTACTAATTTTCCCTTGATAAGAAGTGAACAACCCGTGGACAATTTTAAAATTTCATTTTGGTAATTGGGAAGTTCTCCTGGCACCACCACTTGTATGCTGCCAAAACAAGAGCCATCATTGACTTCAAGAAACGAAAATCCACCTTTGGAATCACGGCGCGTTCTAAGCCATCCCCGAACTTCAATCGGAGCGGGAACTGAAACTTGGCCTTTGAGGAGGGTGGAAATCGAGTATGAGCTTTGCATAAGAATCCTTTATAGAATCTAATAGGCTATTAGTGAAGCTACTTAGACTTAAAAATTATTAGGCGCAAAGTTCTAAGCAATTGATATCTTGATGCTTTTTGGCAAGTAAAAAACTCAGGTTTTAAAAAATTCTTTAAGTTACAATAGTAGATAAGGTGAGGTTTTTAATCCAGCTTTTCTTTGTTCTCAGTCTGGCTCAGCTTCGAGCTGATGACCCCGATGATCGCGCGCCTTTAAATCTTCGTGAAAATATTTTAGAGGCTAAAATGCTCGATCTTCGAATGGTGATGGCAAAAACGCTTATTGATTTAGAAGAATTTAAATTACATCCACCCAAAACCCCTACCGCTAGAGAAGATTTTGAAAAAAGATTTAAACATCAAATGGGTTATTTTGCCGATCTCATTCATGAGTTTTCTCAACAATCCATTCCTCGATCCAACTTTGGTAAAAGTTTGCTTGTTTTAGTAGGGCTGCAAATTCGATATAGCGCTTTACTGGATAAAGCGAGTGAGAAGGGTACTTTTTTTAAACCCTTTTATACAATAGAACATAAAAAACTTTTAGATTTTAATTTTCAAAACTATGATAAAGATAAACTGAATCCTGCCTTTTTAGTTAGAAAATGGATGTCTCAATCCGATCTCTATATACCTGAAGGCACTCTAAATTTAGTGAATTCATATGATCGTTTTAATGTGCTTAGAACTTTTTATGAGCAACGTTATCGTCAATCTCTTGAAAAGTATGGTGAAGGTTTTGGCAGTTCAAAGCCTGTAGATTATGAGGCTCTCAATAATTTACTAAAGGTTATCGATGAGCCAGAACAATCAAAACTGGCCGTGTCCATGTTGATTACAAAGCAATTTACTTTAAATGAGATTAGAGAAGTTGCTGGCGGACTCCATGGAATGTCGGGTTTAAAAAAAGTTATGAAAGCAGATTCTCAAATTCTCAAAGGATGGCAGAAGGATTATGAGTTTAGAAGATTTCTAAGTTTTTATTATCCCGATAAGAACTTCAGCGTCGAATGCGTCAGCTTGCTCGATCTTGTTGCGGTCAGAAGCACTAAAAGAAAATAGTTTAACTTTATTAAGAGTTTTTTTGTAAATTCATTTTTATTTGTTCTTTGAGCTTTTTGGCCGCACTGGTGTAGCCACCATTGCTTCCGTCTAAGAAATGAATGTGTTCTCCATTCTCACCTTTAAAAACTAAGCAGGTCATGGTGGCGCTATTAGCCCTATGAAGACCGTAAAATATTTTTCCTTCGGAATAGAGTTGGTTTAGTAACTGTTCGATTTTTTCAGACTCATCGGCATTGCAATCGATGATCATTTTTATACTTTCTTCGAGTTTGATAAAATCATTTTGCTTGAGCATTTCTTGGAAGTATTTTTCTACAGGAAAGCCTAAAAGCATATTGGGTCTTAAGGCAAAAACAATTTTCAAAAATCCAACTTTAAAAAAAATTGAAATTAAGAAAAGCCATTTTGGTAAATGGAAAGCGTCACGTTTCCATTCTAATTTCCAACCCTGAGGAATCAGAGTGTATTTAAGGCTCTCTTGGTCGACAGGTGAACGTGTTGAAAGGTTGGGTACGATTTTACTAATAGATTCAAATAAAGACGCTATGGTGTTTTTAGTGTCTTTTGAATTTTGACTGAGAGCAATGATACTCAGTATTTGACCTCTTTGAGTGACTAAGGGTTGCCATCGGCAGCTGAGGCCTTCAAGAGGCGCTGGATTGTCTTGAGCCATTTCTATGTCGCATTTTACGGTGCTTAAATTTAGAAAAAGTTCAGAATGAGATTTGGCTGTTTTTTCAACTTCTAAAAGTCCTTCGCCCATGAGAAGGGCTTGAAAGCAGTTTTCTCCTTTACGAAGTTTTGCAACAAAAATACGTTTTCCTGATTCTACTAAGTTTTTATATGGAAAAATTGTGACTCTCAATTTGAGGTCAAAAGTGTCTTGAACAAATTTCTGAGTTGAGATGAGCGCTAAAATTATTGATTCTAAATTCTCTGAAGGAACAAGAATGGTGGCCCCATCTCCCCCGAAAACATATGGTATTTTTTGATGATCTATTTTATTAAGAATGGCTGTAATGGCAGAGGCTCCAGCAAAATTGACGTTTTTATATTGGCCTTTTTCTATGGCTAGAGTTGACCCTTTTACGTCGCACAAAATCACATGCCAGTCGATTGGGACTTCGCTAAAGCCTTTCCCCTCAAGAGCTTCATTAAGTTCTTTGAGGGGATTTAAGTTTTCATAAAAATTAAGGCTGTTCATTCTCTAATCTATTTATATAGATTCAAACTGAAGGAAGTGTTTTGAAGTAGTTCAACAATGAGATCGGCCGAAGTGTGAGAGTTGTCTACCACGAGTTGTTCGGTCGTTGTTTCTTCGTTGCTTTCAATGTTGTTTGCCGACAATATTAAAGGAAATAGTCCATTGCTTTTGCGACGTTCTATTCTGTAAGGAATTTGATAGCTGTCGAGTTGTCTCTTATCAAAAGCTGTTATGGTTAAGTTAAAAGTTTTTGGAGTTTCATTAATAATTTGAGCCGACCAATTCCCATAATCATTTTTCGACTCTAAAAGAATTTTACCATTGTAAGCGCAGGTGAAGGCACTACCCTCATAGGCGCCTTTTCCGATACGTTTAAGTTGAGTGCTTTGTCTTTCAACTTGAAATTTATCATTCGGAGCTACAAGAGTTAGGGGTCGATCAAGACCCGCAACATCAACTCGATGCTCCAAATCGCAAAGTTGAGTCGTATATTCACATGAACTTAAAGTACTAATTAAGACTAATAAAAATAACTTTTTCATTTCCCCTCCAAAAAGTATCCTAATGGACTATGTCTTAAATGCAAATTGACTTGGTGTATTAGGGGTCCAAGTATTTTGTCTTAGCGAATTGCCGAAAAAATTCCCAAAAGTTAATTTGCCTATCCATGGGTAGAGTTTGGGTGCAGTTTATAGGTATTCTATTGTTTTTTTCTGGATTTTTTCGGGTGGAGGCTTCTTCAAGATCTTCGGCGGTGGATTTAGCTTTATCTCTTAGGGGAAGTCCTTATGTTTGGAATTCCAATGGCCCCAATTCCTTTGATTGCTCTGGCTTTGTTCATTTTGTAATTCGTCAAACGGTCGGGGATAAAACTTTTCCTTATCCTTATAATTTAAATGAAATAGCTCGTTTCAGTGGAAAGTCGTATCAGTATCAATCTGTCTATTACAGAGATCTTTTGCGTTTGGCGGATGCAGAAATTTCATGCGATTGGGCGAAGTCGGGAGATATTGTGTTTTTTCATAGAAGTTCTCAGCAAAATTATAACCACATTGGCCTTATCGTTGATCCGAGACAAAGAACATTTATTACAGCTCAATCTCGTCAATTAGGTGTGATGCTTTTGCCCTTTGGCCCTGGATCTTATTGGCAAGATCGAAAAACGGAATGTTATAAAAATATCTGGCTTCAATAAGTGTCTTTTTCGCGTATAGAAGCCTCTCCATAATTCATATACAATAATTTTACTAAGATTATGAAGAATTTCTTATCACTTTGGAAAAATGCTGGGCGAGCAAGAATGGAACTCGATGTCTTACTCTCGAGTGCTAGCCCAGACATGTCCTTAAGGGATAGAGTTGTTTGGTTGGTTGAGCTCATTCAATGGGCCAGAAGTCCTGGCCGCATTTCGATGCAAAACTCTGAAAAGACTAAAAGCAGCCAATTAAAAGCAGCTCGTGTGAGATATTTTCTTTTAAGTTTAGAGAGAAATCCTGAATGGAAGCTTAAAGTCGCGCATACCTTGCGTTCTATCATTTCGGAATCCTCGGCTTTAGATTTGTTTTGCACTTCGGGATTACCAGAAGAACCTGGATTTGTGTCTGAAGCCACCGAAAGATTATTGTTGAGAACTCTTCCGCGTCCTCCCCGTGACACGGACTTGGGTGAAATATTTATAATGTTATTTCCTTCTCAAGAAGATGCTAACTGGCTCTCGCTTTTGGATGACAGTACCTTAGAAGATTTAGGTGCGTTGTTAAGATATGGTTTGGCCTCGCACGATGTTAATTTTTTTAAAAGAGATCTCGAAGATGCTTTTTTATTTTTAGCGGGTCAAGTGAGGGCCCTGGGTTTGGATCCGCGAATCCGAAGAAGAACAAAGGTTGCGCGTATTCGTGAGCGTCCATTCTTTAAGGTGAGTGGAGATGCTAATTATTTTATTCAAACTTTAGAGTCAGGTGAAGAGGCTAAAATATCGGAAGCCGCAAATAATTTTCGAAAAACACTTTTAGAGTGCTTAAGTCAACTCACTGAAGTTCATTTGTATTTAGAAGAGTTTGGTGTGAGTGTTGCCATAGTTTATCAATTAGATCGAATTTCATCGATGCTTAAGCGCCTAGAGACAATGCTGGAATTGTTAGAGGGAAAAGAGCATTCTGTTCGAAAGATTTTTGATTTTTTTAGATCCCTAATCATCGAGGCCGCTCAAAGAAAAAGTTTAGGAGCTTTATTCTCTGAAAATTTAAGCTTACTTTCTCAAAAAATTGCTGAAAGAAGTGCTGAGACTGGCGATCATTATATTACTCATTCTAGAAAAGAATATTTAAATATGTTTGAAAAGGCTCTTGGAGGAGGGTTTTTAACTGCCTTTACAGCTTTTTTTAAAGTTATTTTAGAACATCTATCTTTGGCCTATTTTATTAAGGGTTTTATAGTCTCTTTGAATTACGCTGGTAGTTTTGTGTTAATTCATTTCTTTGGTTTCACCTTGGCCACAAAACAACCTGCTATGACGGCCAATGCCTTAGCTGCAAAAATGTCGATGCTCAAAGAGCGAAAAAATCTTGAAGCACTGGTCGATGAAATTATCTGCCTGTTTCGTTCTCAGATTGGTGCAATATTGGGCAATATCACGATGGTGATTCCTGTATGTATAGGTCTTAATTTTATTTTTTATTCACTTAAGGGGTCGAGTTTTGTGAGTTCTTCGTTAGGAAGCGAGTTGCTTAAGGCTCATTCGCTGAAGATGCCCACATTGTTGTTTTATGGAGCTTTTACGGGAATTTTATTGTGGCTATCTTCTGTAGCTGCTGGCTGGATTGATAATTGGTCTGCCTTTCGAGAAATTGATAAAGCCATTGCTCATAATAGAAGGCTTCGATGGTTGCTAGGTTCATTGAGAGCCGAAAAGCTGGCTCAGAAATATAGGTCAAATTTAGCTGGAATTTCTGGCTCTATTGTTTTGGGTTTTTTGCTTGGACTTTCTCCAAAGTTTTTAGCATTTCTAGGAATTCCATTAGACGTCCGACACGTCACACTTTCTACCGGAGTTGTCACTTTGGCGGCTTGTTCGCAAGGATTCGATATTCTCAAGAGTCCCGAACTTTGGTGGGCTATCGCAGGAATTGCCGGAATTGGCTTAATGAATATATCTGTAAGTTTTGGAATGGCCTTTTGGGTGGCCCTTCGAGCTCGTAAAATTGAAGCTACTGAAAGAGAAGAAATATATGCTCTTTTATTGAGTCGAATGAGGGCCTCTTTTGGAAGTTTATTTTTCCCACCTAAATCCTAAATTTAAAATCTTGGTCCTATCAAAGTAGATCGTTTTTGCGCTTTAAGCTAGGATAAGTGTTCTTATAGATGATACAGCCAAGGCAAAAACTTCATTTTTATATGGCACTCATCAGCGCCATGCTTTTTGCTTATACTCTCTTTTTTAAAACTGAATTTATATCTCTAAAAAATTGGAATTTTACAGCGTGCCAAATCAGTAAAAACTGGTCGTTGCATACAAACGATTGTTTGTTTACTCGTGAAAAATCGATTGTATTAAGTTACCCGGTAAATCCTCAACGAAAACTTTTAAAATGTTTTTATGAACAAAACACTCCTTTGATGACGGATTTAAATCCAGACACTGGGTGGGTGCCACCAGAATCTTGCCAAGTTTGGAATAAGCCTTTGAAGGTTCCAGACATCGGCTGGGATAGCTATCAGGTTTGGTATGCCCGTGCTCTTATTATTTTTGAAAACTCAAAAACTAAAGGATTGCTGCACTCTTTAACAGATTGGAATTCATTTCGTATTTTAGAAAATAAAGATTATTTACGTTATCCTTGGTTGGTCTCTCAAGTTTACGCTTTTATCTTGTGGTTATTTAATTCATCTCATCCATTGATACTTCAGGTTTTTCAAGTGCTATTGATGTTCGCTTGTGGACTATTGTTTTATAAATTAAGGCCTAAAAATGATAAGTATTTATGGCTTTGTTTTGCTTTGGCTCCAATAAGTGCCAGATTTCTTTTTTATATTTACGCAGATTTGTGGGTGCTTGGATCTATCCTTTTTCTTTGGTGGGCCTTAGAGCATCCGAAGCAGGGTCGATGGATTCTTGCTCCGTTAATTTTAGCTTCGTGTTGGTTAAAGGCAGAAGCCTATGTTCAAATTTTATTTTTCTTGTGCTCGTGGATGTGGCTTAACAAGAAATTACTTAGCAAAAACAAATCCATAATTTTCATAGCCTTCAGCTCTTTATTGGTGGGTGCTATAAGTTATTGGCGATGGGCTTCAAATTTTCCAATTTCTGAAAACCAAACTTCTTTATTGGAAAGAATAGTGGATCCCTTAACCTGGACCCAACGTGTGCCTCAAATTTCAAGATATTTTTTAGATGTCTATTTCAGGCCGGCGTTTTGGGGCCCTTTAGTGGTGTATTTTCTATATTTATTATGGAAAGTCAAAAATCAAAAAGAATGTTTAATAGCGAGTGTTCCATATTTTATTTTGATTGTTTTAATTCCAACAGCTTTTCTAGGTTTTCCCGATGGTACCTATCGTGAAGTTGTTCTTACTGGAGCCAATCGTGCCTTGTGGCAACTTCTTCCTTTGATGTATCTTTTGATGCAAGCATTTTTAAAGGCTCTACCCCAAAAAAATTACAAACAATAGAATAAATTTCGTGATTCATGATTCTCTTAGGGAGAGAATTAAGAGTTGTGAAAACATCGGCAGTAGGAATGTGTTTGCCTGTTCTTGTTGTTAAACATTTAAAATAATCAAAAAATTTAAAGGCTTTGTTTCCTATATAAAAATCTGCATTTTCTTTAAGCGGGGCGTAGAATTGGCTTCTGTAGAAAATTTTCATTGGGTCTTTTGGGTTTTTTTCGACAAGAAAAATCTTTTCACTATTAATTTTAACTTCTTCAAAAGCTCTGAGAGCCAAATTTGCATCTGTGAGATTGGAGAAAAGTATATGACCGTCGTAGGACATGAGAGGTTCTATAGATTGGTATTTAATTCCTATTAATGAAAAAAGTTCTTGAGGATTTTGGATTTTGTAGGAATTCCAAATGGCTTCATGATTGGTGTTGCATTGAGAAAGCGCATTCATCACAATGATGTCTTCGCGTTCTTTTTGATATCGAAAGGCAAGCTCAAGTATTCTATCAATGCATTCAAATCCATATTGAAGTCTAAAATTGCTTTTAAGGGGGGTGTCTAACCAATCGTAATGCTGAAGGTGAGCAATGCCGTTGGCAAAGAACATAGAAAAATCGATATTCTTCTTTTTTCGTTCTTCAAAAAACACTCGGGCCAGAATAATTTCTGCAAAACTAAAATAAACAAAAATTTCTCTTGGGTGTTTTAGGATTCCCTTAATTAAAAGTGGGAAATGGCGAAAGCAATCCATCAAGGCTTTGGGTTGTTTGATTAAAGAAATGGAAAAGGAACTCAGATGTTTGAGGGCTGTAAAAACATTAAAATCTAAATAATTTTTAGCGAGGTATCGTGGAAAATCTAAAAAACCTTGCAGCTTTTTAGGATGAGCGTTTTGAGTGAAGGTCCAGGGATCGGGCACGAAAAACTCGGCGTCTTGGGTCTTTTTAAGTGAAGCATTGAGAGCACCCCAAATACCGCACTTAACGCCGTTTTCAGTGAGTCTTTCCCACAATTGAGGAACTTCAAGATCGGGAACGTCTCCTAAATGCTTAATCCCATGTACCTTAGATTCTACTCCACTTTGAACTGAGACCCATTGAACCCAGGGTTCTAAAAAGTCACTTTCGTAGGTATCTTGGGTTATGCTTTGGCTGTAGTTGAATTTTAGTATTTTCTTTATATTCTTTAAATTCCAGGTATTAGCCGCATTTTCGAGTAGCTCTCGATTGAATTCGTTGAGTGCAAAAAGAAAGAGTTTAGCCTTCATAAATAATGGCTAAACTTTATCGGTTGAAGACCCACATGTAAAATCAATTTCATGACTAGAAAACTCATCATGGAGCGATTAAAAGATCTTTAATTACAAAATCCTATGAAAATTGCTGTAGTTGTTCCCTGTTATAAAGTTAAGCGACACATCAAAGATGTTTTATCTCGAATTCCTTCTGAAGTGACTTCGGTTTATGTTGTCGATGATGCTTGTCCAGAGAAGACGGGTTCATTTGTTGAAGCCAATAATAAGGATCCCAGGGTTTCTGTAATTTATTTGCCCAAAAACCAAGGCGTGGGTGGAGCCGTTTTGAGGGGCTTCTCTGAAGCTCTAGAGGATGGCGCCGATATATTGGTGAAGTTAGATGGCGATGGTCAGATGGATCCAGCTAAAATTGAAAAACTTATATCTCCTATTGTTGAGGGAAAGGCCGATTTTACTAAAGGAAATCGCTTTTATTCCCCGAGTTCCTTTTCTCGTATGCCAATTATGCGCTTTATAGGGAATAGCGTTTTGTCGATTATGACAAAATTTACAACGGGATATTGGGATTTAATGGACCCCACAAACGGTTACGTAGCAGTTCATGCTAAGGCTTTTGCTTTACTTCCGACCCATAAAATATCTCGGGGTTTCTTTTTTGAAACCGATATGCTTTTTAGGTTGGCACTCTCTAATTGTGTGGTTCAAGATGTCGCCCTTCCCGCAATTTATGGAGACGAAAAAAGTAATTTAAAAGTTGTTAGAGAAGGTTTTAACTTTTTAGGACAACATTTGATTCGTTTCCCAAAGCGCTTGGCCATTCAGTATTTTGTGCAGGATTTTCGATTTGCCTCCCTCTCCTTGGTCTTTGGTTCGATCTTCTTGATATTGGGCCTCTATTTGGGGATTTCATATCATCAGGTGGGTTTAAGAACAGGTATTCCAACTGAGGGTGGAAAACGAACTATAGTCGTTATTCTTTTATTGGTGGGAATACAGCTCTTTTTAGAGTTTGTAGCGGTCGATAAAAATAGTCATAAAAAAGAACCCCTTCATAAAAGCCTCTAAGGCTTGGGTTGACTTCATTGTTTTAAATAGATTTAATCCCAAAAATGTGCGGAATTTTCGGAATATTAATTAATGAGTCATCTTATGCGGCCACATCAAAAATTCTTGAAAATTCTCTAAAAGAATTGTTTTTGCTTTCAGAAACTCGAGGTCGTGAAGCTGCAGGCTTAGTCGTAAAAAAATCTGATTCTGTATACTCTCTAAAGCAAGCCATCACCGCCAGCGATTTTATAAAACTCGAAAAATTTAATAAATTAATAGACGATGTGAATTCTCAGCCTAAGGGGCAGCAGAATTTCGTTGTAGCTTTAGGGCATTCAAGATTGGTGACGAATGGTTTCCAATCAAAAAATGAAAACAATCAACCCGTGATTGTTCGAGGTGCAGCCGCTGTTCACAATGGAATTATTACAAATGAGGCTCAGCTTTGGCAAAAGCATCCAGAATTAGATCGCGAATTTGAAATTGATACTGAAGTTTTTGTGAAAATTATTGAAAGATATTTTTCGCAAAATCGAAATATAGAAGAAGCAACTGTGAAAGCATTTTCTGAGGTTGAGGGGTCTGTTTCGATCGCCTGTATTTTAGAGGGTTCATCGGAGTTGCTCTTAGCCACAAATACGGGATCACTTTTTTATGTGCATAATGAGAATGTAACTCTTTTTGCATCTGAAAGATTTATTCTCGCAAGTTTTCTTAAAAACCATAATCATAATTTGGGCTTGTCTTCTGATGTAGGTATTCATCAACTTAAAGCTGGAACTGCTATTAGAGCTTCCTTTGACACTGGAGAATTGATTGAGTTCTCTTTGGACTCAAAAATTTTAGAAAATACTAAAGCCACTCAAAGTTTAACATTAAAAACTTTTAGCTGGTTTGATCGTTCGTCAAACCTGACTCAACTCCGAAGATGCACGAAGTGTATTTTGCCCGAAACCTATCCTTGCATAGATTTTGATTCGTCTGGCGTTTGTAATTATTGTCGTCATCACAAGCAAATTGCCGTTAAGGGACCAGAGGCATTGGCTCGCTTTGTTGAGCCCTATCGATCAAAAAATGGAAGCCCAGATTGTATCGTAGCTTTTAGTGGCGGACGCGATAGCTGTTATGGTCTTCATTACATGAAAAAAGAATTGGGGATGAATCCTGTCGCCTTTACTTTTGATTGGGGTTTAGTCACCGATTTAGCTCGACGTAATCAAGCTAGGCTTTGTTCGAAATTAGGCGTTGAACATATTATTCGTGCAGCTGACATTCCCACGAAACGCCGCTATGTGCGAAAAAACGTAGAGGCCTGGCTTAATAAACCTGAATTAGGGATGGTCACTCTTTTTACGGCAGGTGACAAAGAGTTTTATCACTATGCGCGAGAGCTCAGAAAAGAAACTGGAATTGATCTTATTATTTTCTGCACTGGAAACATGATTGAAGACACACCTTATAAGACGGGTTTCTGTGGTTTTCTTGAAAAAGACCATGCCATGACTCTTACAAATTTAGCGCCATCCGATAAATTTCAACTTCTTTGGTATTACTTTAAGCAATATTTAAAAAATCCTGGTTATTGGAATGAATCTCTAAAAGACACGCTCATGGCTTACTGGCACACTTTTGTTAAAAAAGAGGATTTCCTTTGGCTCTACCATTATCTTCCCTGGGACGAGAAAACCATCGTTGACACTCTTATCAATGATTACAATTGGGAAGTGGCTAAGGATACAAAGACCACTTGGCGTATTGGCGATGGCACGGCCGCTTTTTATAATTATATTTATACAAGCATGGCCGGTTTTTCAGAAGATGATGTGATGATTTCAAATATGATTCGTGAAGGAATGTTGAGTCGCGAAGAAGGTCTTGCCCGAGGAGATGAATTTAGAAAACCTCGCTATGAATCCCTACGGGAATATGGCCAACTCATCGGTCTTAATATCGATGAAGCCCTTGTCAAAATCGACTCCGCCCCTAAGCTATTTTGAGTATTGGCCGAGGTATTGTTTAGCGAAAGAAAAATAGTAGAGCATGCCAACGGCTTGAATCATGTGAAAGATGGCGCTGGGGCCAAAGTTTTCAAAACCTATATGGACCACTTGAACGATCATGCCAAGGCAAGTGGCTAGGCAGCCCAGCAAGGCAGCTTTCCAAGCTAGGTTTCCTCTTCTAAATTCATAAATTGAAGTGAATAGAAATATGATTTGTCCAAAGAGTGCGATCAGTGCACAGTAAAGAAAATTATTTCCACCTAATAAGGCGTAAATAAAAAATGGAAATAAAAACACACTTAAAAGCCAAAGTAGTTTCATGTTGTTTAAACTTTTAGCGGCCACATGGGTCATCGAATATGTTGCGAATCCCACATTCACAAAAATAATAAGCCAGAGAATTCTAAAAATTGTTGATTCGGGGGCGTTGCTATAAAAACCGTGTGCAATGCCTCCCGCTAAACTTGAAAGACTTACCGTATAAAAAAGTAAAAGAAAAACCCAGCGTTCGCGGGGCTTCCTTAAATTTTTACGTTTTTGAAGCTTTAATCCTAAAATTAGGGTGATCGCAAAAAGAAAAAAATCAGTTAATGCAATGTCGGCTTCAAGTATTGGCACTGCTTTCTACCTCGGCGGAAATATTCTCGCTCTCAACTTTATCAAGGATGTATATGGTTCCTTGCTTTCCGTCGATGCGAACACGCATTCCCGTCTTAAGAGTTTTCACTAATCCTTTAATAGATACAATAGCAGGTAAGCCCATTTCTCTGGCGACAATGGCTGAGTGTGACAAAAGACTTCCTCTTTCAACGAGCAGGGCACTCACGCTTGGATAGAGTGGAACCCATCCCGGATCTGTTCTTGGAGTGACAAGAATTTCGCCGTTGAGTTCTAAGTTGTCTTGAGGGGAGTTAACAACTTTTACAATTCCTTCTACGATACCAGGGCAGCAGGGGAGCCCCTGTAGATCGGCATTAGGGTCGCTCACGGCATCGAGTTCAACTTCTTCAGTTTGAAGCAGGGGATTGCCCCAATAAGTAGGGCCGCGGCTCAAAACTCGAGTCTTAGGCTCTTCGTTTTCAAATTTTGCATAGGTGCTTTTGCGAAGATGGATGATTTCTCTTAGAGAATAAGTGGTGAGCGTTCCTCGGTAAATTCCGAAAATTTCATCCATTTCTAGATAAAACACGTCGCGAGGAAATTCGATGATTCCAGTAGCGGCTAAATCTTCACCAATGGCTTGAAACATACTTCGAGCCACGCCGTAAATTCTAGTTCGAGCAAATCGAGTGTTTTCTCTATTCTTAACGGCTTTTCGTGCATGTTTTAAAACCCATTTATAAACAATGAGTTTTAAACCCTTTAGGTATGAGAAAACTTTTTTCTCTGCGTTAGTTCTTAATTCCTTTTCTCGCATTTCCATTTTTTCAAGATCAAGAGTTCCGGAACGAAGATAGTTTTTCAAACAAACAAAAAAGTAAGAAGGATCAGAGTAGAGGTCGACTTCTTCGAGTTTCATTTCATTCATACAACGAAATCCATATTTGTCGATGTATAGAAGCACGTCTTTATAGAATTCTTGAAACTGGGATTGATTCAAGGCTTCGAGTAAATCATGAGCTTTAGAATTTTCCACTAAAGTTTTTAGCTCGGGATTTTTTGCTACCTTTGCGGCTAATCGAATGAGCTGTTTGGTAGGTTCGGCACTTTCGAGATTGCCCTCTCCTGCGAGTAAGTCGTTTTGAATGCTTCCGTCTAATTCGTGCAGCCACTGACTGGTGAGTTTTCTCAGCAATCCAAAATGCACCATACACAGAAAATCGTTGATGATGGGAGCTTTCCAGCGGCCAATCATATTGCGTTCCATTTCAACGTAAACGCGATAGATTTGATCGCCGCGCATGCGGAAATAATTTTTCGAACGATAGTAGAGATAGTCTTTGTAAAAAGAACTTAGAAAATCATCGACAATGTCTTGGATTTTAAAATGATAATAAATAAACGAAAGTCCCGTTACAAACTTTCTCCATCGGCCTTTCCAGCTGAGCCAGGAAGGATGAGGGGCAATGCGCTCGTTTATTTCATCTGTAAGAGCTTCTGAAACTCCCATCATGGTTTCCATGAATTCTTTATTGGCTTTAAAGCCAGGCAAAACCCCGACTAGTTTGTACCAATTATAAAGATTGTAAAATACGCGGCCGTGAATTGAGCCCAGCATGTTTCCTAAATAATCTTCCATGTCTTTTATGATTTCGTGGGGAACATGGAGAACTTCGCAAAATTGAATATAAACATTTTTGTAATTTCTAAGAGCGAAGGTGAATGAAAGGGGGCTGGTGATGCCGCCATAGGATTCCACGATGTTGGAGTTGTCCCACAAGTTGGGATAGCCCACGAGTTGCCTTTTTAGTGTAGTGATGGGGCGACTTTGAAGTATGTAAGCTTGGCCTTTTTCGATGGCCCATTCAACATCTTGATGAGTGTTGTAGAATTCAAATATTTTTTTACCAAGCTTGGCAATTGTTTCTAGTTCAGATTCCGAAAGCGAAGACGCTTGACGAAGTTTTTCAGCGACTGGAACAGAAAGGCAACCAGCTGCATCTGGATTTCTGCGCAAAGCATTTTCTTTGTCGACTATATCTTGTCTAAGAAGTTTTCCATCTTGGGAGTTTACCCAAAAGGTGTCGGCTGCGAGTTCTCCAGAAACAATTCCTTCTCCAACGCCGTAGACGCTAGAAATGAGAATTTTTGTGCTGTCTTCTTCGATGGGCTCACAGGTGAACAAAACTCCAGATTTATCTGGATCAATCATTTTTTGAAGCACAACAGCGATACCAATATTTTTCAAAGATATTCCAGACTCTCGTCTGTAGCTTAAGGCTCTTTCAGAAAATGCTGAAATCCAACAACCTTTAACGGAAATTAAAGCTTCACTTAAATTTTTAACGTAGAGGAAACTCGAAAGTTGTCCAGCAAAGGAAAACTGTCCACTGTCCTCATCGGCAGCAGAGGATCGCACCGAAATGAGCTTGCCTTGAGAAATTTCATTGTAATACTCTGAGATTCTTGATTCTAATTCAGATGAAAAGTGAGTGGAGTGGATGAGCTCTTCGATTTGCTTTGAAGTTTCGATTGCGTTTATGCTGTTGCTTTGAAATTTCTCTAAAAGCGCTTCAAGTTTAGGTCCAATTTGAGTTTCATCAATGAACTGAGAATAAAAGCTTCTTCCTAATACGACCCAGTTTGGAACGGGTAGACCAGCGCTGCTCATCAAATAAAGATTGAATCCTTTGCCGCCGGCTTCGCGCTTTGCAAAACTAAAAGTACTATTGGGTTTAACGGGAATCATGGCTTAACTCCTAACAGAGAATAATAAATAATCATTGAATACGATGCGAGTAGTAATAATCCGCTGATGGCGCGAAAAAACTTTGCAGAGCTGACAGATTTTTTAACGGAAAAGCCCAAACAACAAAGAGCATAAATTGATAGTAGTGCCATGTAGATTCGACCGATAGGTGATTGAAAATCAATGGCCCAACTCGAAGTCCAGCTTCGATTAACTAGTAAAATGAAAATTGAAAGTTGCGAGAAACTCAAAAAACATGCTCCCCAGAGTCCAAAAACTTTTGAATAACTTTCTACAGATTTTCGTTCTTCTTTTGGGGCAAATGTTTTTCTGGCAAATTCGAATAAATTAAAAAGGGCCCAGTTTGAAAGAAAAAATAGCATCGACTCAAAAGTATAAACGCGCGTGGCATGGGCGGCGAAGGCCCAAAGACTTAAGCCCATAAAAACAGATACGAATGTATGAGAGACTGCGTATCGAGTTAAATAGGGTCGAATCCATTTGGATATAAAGAATTCATTATACATAAGAAGGCTAAAACCCAGAGGGGCTAACCAAAAAGGCCAAGATCCATTGGCAAAAATTCCAAAGAGAAGCCCCTCTAAGGCAATGAGAAAAAAGATTCCAAGCTTCACTTCATCTACGCTGATGGCCCCGCGAGCCAGTGGCCTGCGAGGATTTACGGCTATGTCGGTGTCGAGATCTTTGATTTCATCAAATAGGCGTAATCTTAAGAAATAAGAGAATCCTAAAATTAAAACTAAGAGTATTCGCAGCCAATAGATTTTTGAGAGTATTCCATTGGGAGTTAAATTGGCCAGACAAAACACTAAGATCATGGGCCCATAGGAGAGCGGAGGAAATCGTTCTTGAATCAGTGCTGTCCAACCTTTTAAATTCATAATTTTTGACCTTCACCTTTAAGTAATAATTCCTTCAAGACTCCATACTCCACCTTAGAGTGATGGCGAGGATCCATGGGAATGCTCGAAACTGAGTATATTTCGTCGACAGGTATTTTATTTTTGTCGAAAATTCTTAGCGCTTCCTTTTTGAATGAATTTAAATCAACTCCTGATTTCAACTTAACGGCAATTGTAGTCTTCTCACCGAGTTTAGAGTCTTCGAGTCCAAGAAAAGCGGCTTGTTCTACGGCATCCATTCTCTTTAATAAGACTTCAGCTCGAACGGGAAAGTGAGCCTTGCCGGCGCGTTGAATAACATTGTGGACTCGTCCTACAATCCATAACTTTTTATCGTTATCGATATAGGCGAGATCTCCAGTTCTATGCCAAATTCGTTTTTGATTGTCGCGAATTTTGCTTTTAAACGAAGCTTCTTCATTGTTGTAGTAGCCTTCACAAACGTGATCGCCGCTCACAATAAACTCTCCAACTTCTCCTTGATTGACTTCAAGTGCTTCCCAAGAAGTTTTTGAAAAATCGATGGGCTCTTTGTTTATTTTAATAAATTTGTATTCAAGATCTTCAGAAACATCGCCTACGTTCACGCCTTCTTCGAGCACTTCTTTGTCGGCTATGTGGGGTCCTTCAGCCAACATCTCATGTCCTTCAATGTGGGCCATGGGTTCTACTTCAGTAGAGCCGTATAGAATCCACAGGGCGGATTGAGGAGCCACTGTATAAAAGTGTTGAACATCGTCTTTGCTGATGGGAGCGCCGCCAGTGGCCACTCTCATAAGTCCAGGAAATTTAATATTTTCTTTTATAGCGTATTGGCTAAGCCCCACGAGCATTGCGGGCGAAAGTGTAGCGCAATTTACTTTTTCAGAAAGTATTTGCGAAGCCAATATAGCGGAATCTCTTTCAGAGGGGGCTGCTAAATCTAAGCCTGGCAATAAAGTTGTAACGCCCGAGGCGAGATTGTTGAGTGAAAAAATGGGGAAGGCTGGCATATCAATGTCACCTTCAACATAGGGAACAACTTTTGAAAGGGCTTCATGTTGTGCCGACAAAAATCGATGAGTGCGATTGGCTCCTTTGGGAGTGCCTGAAGAACCTGTGGTGAAAGTGATGAGTGCTGTTGTTTCAGACTCAACAGCTTCGATAGGAGCCTCTTCAGGACAAGCCAAAATTTCGCTGAATTTATGCGAGTATCCTTCGCCGGGACCCCAGACAACTTTGTGGGGCATGTTTTCGAATTCTTTAACTTGAGCCACAATTTGAAAAGCGCGATCTGAGGAAATCATGGCTTTGGGTTCGACGCATTTTGCGCTCGCTCCTAAGTGATGGCTGCGAGCCCAGGAATCTAAGAAAACAGCAATGGCGCCAATGCGTTGAACGGCAAACATGGCCGTGTACATATCTACTCCCATTGGAAGAAAAATAATAACGCGTTCGCCTTTTTCAACGCCGATTTTTTTAAGTCCTCCAGCAAAGTGTCGAATGCGAGAGGTGAATTCTCTATAATTAATTTCGTCGTGAGGAAGGGCGCTTGTGGCTTTTCCATCCCATTGACTAACGGCGCCCGCTTTAACCCAACGAAGTGCCACACGATCGGGATAATCACGATTGTGCTGTTCGAGATATTGAATCACGTTGTTATCGACACTGGATCCACTTTGATATCCGATACGTTTAGAATTAGTCATGGGTTTATCTCCTTTGAATTTTTAGTGCTAGGCTTTAAAAGTTTTTGCGCAATTTCAAGGTTATGAGTGAAAAGTATTCCGTGAGAAGCTTTTGGAAATATGATTTCTTCCGTGGGTGTGATTTCTAAAGCCGATAAATCTTCTTTGACTTTAGAAAGCGAAGAAGTCTTGTCGTCGCTTCCAACAAAAACATAGATTGTGCTTCCCTCTAGTTTTTGGGGTGTGAGTTTTTGGGTTTCTTGAGTCAGTTTTGCTTGGACAACATCTTTCCAAACATTCTCAGAGCCAATTTTAATTAGGTATTTTGTAACAAGTGAGTTTTCTAAATCAGATTTAGAAAACATTTTATCAATGAGTTCAATTTTCCACTTAAACCAAGATTTAGAAACTATTAGATTTCGAATAAAAGGAATTTTCATTATCAAAATTGCAGTTTTTGAAAGTGGTGTATCACTCTTTAGAAAGGGCGCAATGAGCACAATGGTTTTTGCTTTGAGTTTGGCGTCTGCAACAGCCTTAAGTAATGAGTAGGCTCCATAGGAGTAGCCAACAGCTAATTCAACTTCACAAGGAGTTTTGATGTCTTCACCTTTGATCCATTGATATTGAGATCCAAGATTTTGCCTAAGACTTTCGGAATCTTCAAAAAAGCCGGGATTGCCATGAAAAAAAGCAGCATTGATTGCTAGTAACATCGATGTCATAGAGAAAAGCCCTCCGATTTTAAACGTTTGAGATCAGAGATTTTAGGGTTTTTAAAATATTTTGTATTTGGAGTACGAATGTTTTTAATCCCAGAAATTTTAGCACTACTTTTAATTTCGTTTAGTAGCTTAAAGAGTTCTTCGCCCTCTAGCTTGGGTCCTAAATTTAAATAATTTTCAAATGATTTTGTGCTTCCAGCTGTACTTACGGTTTTGACTTTTAGAATTTCACCATCATCTAGTTTTTCAGACATTTTATGAATACTAAAACCGGCGTCGCGAGCTTGTGAAATGGCCCAGAGGTCACAAAAGACTCCTCGTTGATCGGGGAGTAATCCATGATGAATGTTGATGCATCCGAGGGTGGGGGCTTTTAAGATGGGTGTTTTGTAAATGTCGCGGGTGCGAGCATTTATGAGAAGATCAATTTTCTCATCACTCACTAATTGAAGAGCCTCAGGGGAGTTCATTGTGTTTAAATCAACAACTTTTTTTCCGAAGCTTTTGAAAAGTTTACGGCGAGAATCAAAAAAAGATCTAAAGTAATTTTTAACAAGATTGATTCCAATTCCTCGGGCCAAACCGCTGAGAGAAAAGAATAAACCTTTCAATAATAAACTAGGATTGCGATTCTTAAGAATAATTAAACCTTTGACATCAGGATGCTTCACAAGTGGCAGAAGCACTTCTTGGTAATTACCTGGAACAAAAGTTAATTCCGAAGACACAATCCAAACATTCATGTGAGCTTATTTCTCCTGAATATTTGAATTTTGTACATTTGTGTTTTTTCTTGCGCAATTTCTTCACTAAATTCATGAGTGCATTCATCAAAGTACATAAGATTAGTGTTTGCGGGAATTCTCAAGTAACTTCGTAAAACAACAAGGGCACCCGTTTTTAAGGCTTTGGCAATGCGATTCATATATTCGACTTCAAGATCGCCTTCGAAATAAGAAGGAACATCAGAGAGGGATACAAAATCAACGCTAGCGGGAGTCAGTTTTTCCAAGTAGTTGATTAAGTTTTCTTTGATGGTCAATACTTCTGCGCCTGCTTTTAGTGATTTTTTCATTTCATTAAAGCATTTGCTTCGAGCCTCTACTGGGTTGCCTTCAGGGAAATATAGTGAACCTAAGAAACTGAGTTGTAAGAAAAAATTTTCTCGAGCGGGCGCTTGTTTAAAAGCGCGATTGTAAGCATTTTTATAAAAATCTAAATAATTTTCTTCAATGTTCTTTTTAACAAAGGAGCCTTTGTAGAGGAGGGCGTTAAAAAAAGAAGCATTGCCCACAATCTTAAGTACAACACCCCAACGGAACCAAGGAAATTTTTTATTCATCCAAATGGATTGCTCGCTAAGGTTGTCGAAATCAAATAACTGCCAAGCTTCTTTGCCCACTATGAGACGAACTAATTTAGAGATTTTGGCAAAGGTCTTCTCCCATTTTCCATCAAAGAGCAAAGATTTCCACTGTCGTTCTTCGAAATACTTTTTGAAAAAGTCTCCTACTTCTTCAGAGAGCTTTAATTCAGAAAAAAGTTCTTTTCTTCGTGATGGGGCGGTCATTTGATAGGGAGGAAATCCCATGAACTCCAAATACTCAGTGTGATTTAGGGCAAGGATGGCTGCCTTTCGAAGTTCGGCTAAATAAAGCTGTTCTTGAACCAAGTCTACGCAATGCAAGGTTTTAGTGTTTGTGTTTAAAAGCGGGAGCGCGCGACCCCCACTTCCACAAACACTGACAATCACCTTGGCTTTGTGCTTTTTTAAAATTGCGACTTCAAAAGCGGTGTCCTCATTGGCTAGGGTGTAGTTTAGAGAACTAAAATATTCAGTGCTACTTTGACTCATCTATTTTCCAATCCTTTAGGGCTTTTTCTGCGTGTTCTCGACAAAGGGCAATTTCTTTGTCGGTTATCAGTCCGCTGTGTCCGCGAATGGCCGCTAGTTGAGCGCCATGTTTTTTAGCTAAATCATAGATCGTTCGAACTTTGTCGTAGTGGATGTGGCGTGAGAGTGTGAATGATTCCATTCGACCTTCCAAACAGAGTAGTGCCGTTTCCGCTAAGCAGGCATATACAACGCTTTCAGGTGTGCCAATGTCACACGACATATGAAAGTCTCCGGGGAGTCTAATCTCACCACTTTCAATGACCAATACATCAGGGCGCTTGAGTGCATCTTCGAGTCTTATGTCGAGTGGGCGACTCACATCACAAATTACGCAACCGGGTTTGACTTGCATGATGTCTAAAACTCTTTTGTCGATAGAACTTGTGGAAGTTACAATTAAGTCGCAACTCCGAGCTTCTTTGTTGGGCTTCGTGACCACTCGAATATTACATTGAGGGGCAATTTTTTGAATTTCTTCTTTGAGTTCAAGCAAACGGTCGGGAGTGCGAGAGCATATCACTAAATCGCTCACCACGTTGGCCAACATTTTTGCGCAAACAGCTCCAATGCTCCCAGTGGCTCCAATGACAAGAGCCTTGCCCTTCATCACTTTTCCGCTTTCATAGTGACCTGTAAATCCAAGTTTTCCACACGCATCGCGTGCGGCCCAAAGAGTAGAGGCGGCTGATAGTGAATTGCCAGTCGTGACTGGAATTGGAGAGTGTTTGGCTACAGTCACTCCGGCATCACCTACAATTTTAGTGTAAGCACCAAGGCCGATAATTTCGGCGCCTTCATTGGAGGCTCTTTCGCAAACAGCAATTAAACGCTGATAGGTGTCTTCGGCGGGTTTGTTCATCATCATTTTTGGAGTGTCGAAAATGCTGTAAATAATTCCTTCGGCTTCGACTCCGGTGGCAATACTTTTGAGACCTGTGATTTCTCCGTATTTAACGGCTGGCAGTAGACTGGCGCCTTTTTCAAGTAAACCCTCGGCAGTTTTGGCTACAGGCGAGAGAGGGCGAAGCATGGGGTGGCGAAATAAGTCGATCATGCTGAGTGGATGCACCACAAAAGCAAATTTTCGAATTTTTGCTTTATGTTCGGCTTTGGTTATCTTTTTGTATTTGGGTTTGAGTTTGAGTTCTTCAATAAAACCCAAAATGCCATCTTCGTTGAGTGGCTCCCAACCGGGAGTTAAAGCCTGAAATATTCCCTCTAAAATAGTGAAGCTGTTGTTATCGATCACATCGAGTTCAGGAATTTCTGGCTCTAAATCTAAAATATTGGAGACGCCAATTTCTTCAAGTTGACGGCGAATGGATGGGTTGAGGCCATCAATTATAAGCGTTTTTCCGCTGAGATGGTCGAGGGTGAATCTTTCAAGCAAACTCGCGCGCGACACATAAATATCGACAGGCTCTGCTTTCATGAGACTGCGTTTTTGCCCCGAATTTTTAAAACCAACACTCAGAGGCGCTCGCTGAAGCATGGGTGCGCAAACACGAGCATAAGCTGCTAGAGCGTCGTTTCCATGGAGAGCTTTTTTGAGGCCGATATGTAGGAGCGGGTCGAAAAACACAAGTCGTTCAGAGTAATTAGAAATGGTGTCGACCATCGCACGATCGAGTAGGCCAGAATAAAATCCAACTTTTTTACCAACAAAAAAATTGTCGTTGGCTCTTATGAAATTTCTCAAGGCCCAAGGCACGTAAACACTTCTAAAAACTTCACCTGTCACTAAGCGTGAATTTTTTACAAGGTTTAAGAATTCCTCTGATTCTTTGTGACGGTAAACTTTTCCACCTATACGAATGGTGGGGTGAATGCCCTGAATACCAATGACATCAGCCACTCCATCGTATTGCTCAAGAAGTTTGCGCATGAGATCGGCACTAAAATCAACGCCAAAGCGACTGATGCGAAGTTCT
This sequence comes from uncultured Bacteriovoracaceae bacterium, assembly GCA_964609695.1. Lineage (GTDB taxonomy): Bacteria > Bdellovibrionota > UBA2428 > UBA2428 > UBA2428 > JAGNHS01. The sequence continues at coordinate 199,858 of CAZSSP010000001.1, read as the reverse complement.
TCGCCCATAAATTTCAATCGGTGGTCAAAATTCATAGCGCTAGAGGTGAAGCTTAAACAAACAACATGCTTCATGCGTGTTGTCCTTTAATAAATGAAAAGAGAGCATCTGAATATTCTTCAAAGGTGGGCGCTTTAAGTGAGGGAAAATCTGTTTTCACATGTTTGTCGTCGTAATGAATGCATTGATACATGTAATCCATGGCCGATACTGGAAGATTCAGTCGAGGCAGTAAAAATTTAGGAACTAAAAACTTAGGTAGAGGAATGGGTTTGCAATGATAGGAAAATTCCTCAAAGCCACGCTCTAGAATTTGTTCTACTCGAGTGTGGGCTCCGGAGAGATGATAAGTTCTTATTTTGCCAGGAACGTCGGAGGGATTAGAAATCATAGTTCCTAAAAATTCAGCCGCTGTATCGACGGGAATCATGGGAAGTTCAGCTTCACTGCTGTAGGGTAGGGGGCATTTCCCAAAACGTGTGAGATTTTGCCAAAGTTTTTTTTGATCTCTTAAGGAATTGAAAAAATAATAAGGACCATCCACTTTGGGGATATAACCCGTTTTAGTGTCACCCACGATGATTCCCATGCGATAAATAATGCGTTTAACGTCGTCGCGCTTCCAGGAACCCAGCAAGCCTTCGGCGCGAAATTTAGTGCTGGCGTAAGGATTGGAGAATTTTTGCCCCACATTGAACATAGTTTCATGAAAGCGCCCTTTAAAATCACCTGCGATGGCAATTGTGCTGATGTCGTGAAATCTTTTTAAGTTGGGAAGTTGAGCTGCGAGGTCGAGAATATTTTGCGTGCCCACAACATTATTTACATAGGCTTCTGCAAGAGTGCCATCTAAATTATAATTGGCCGCCATGTGGATAAAATCAGTGACAGAAGAAAGAGCTTCTAATGCGTTTTCTTCGGCCAAAACGTTTGGAGCGGAAATATCACCTAATACAATTTTGATTTGTTTGTGATTTTTTAAATCGTCAGAAATTTTTCCAACACTTTGGGGGCGCACCAGTAAAAAGATTTTTTCTGAGCTTTTAAGCAATTCAGGGATAACGTAGCCGCCTAAAAAACCGCTGGCTCCACTGACAAAAAAACTCATGTGGGATGGGCCTCCTGTTTATGAATTTGCTGACTTATATGCCGGTACCCATAAACCTTTAGAGCATTAGGCTCAATTTTGATATCGAATTGTGTGTTTCTTTCAAAGCTTTCTCCGTCGCCGAAAAACAAAACGGGTTTGTAGCTCTTGAGTTTAAGTTCTTGGCATTCAAAACTTAAGAAATTCGGGTCGTTCTTAGGGGCTTCTCCGTGAAGCCGTATGTGCATAACGGCTTTAAGAAAGTCTTTTTTATTAGTGTGCAAAAAAGCGCTGACGTTAAAAGTTCCATCATTATTTCGAGTTTGCGAGGCCACTTTAAATTCACCGCCAAGAGCGGCTTGATTGTTAATCAGTAACAACGGGCTGCGAATATTTCCGGTGAATTCTTTGGACTCTATAGAAAGTTCATAGAGTTTTAGATCGGGAATTAGAATTTCATATCCTAAAATCAGTGAATACATTTTGCTTCGAAAAACAGACATGGCTTTTTTGAAGCCAGGAATTTTATTCCTAAGAATGTTGACGTGATCAGCCACTTCACCAGCAATTCCAATCCCACCATTGGTGGCCATTCTGAGATCGTTGATTTTGATGAGATCAATTTTTTCGGGTTCGCCACCACGAATAAGGTCAATAGCTTTGTCGATGCGCCGAATGAGGCCCATTTCACGGGCGAGGTCGTTGGCAGTGCCAGCAGGTATAATTAGAAAAGCCGTGTCGGTGCCACCTAAACTTTGAATGAGAGTGTTAACGGTGCCGTCTCCCCCAACAGAAACGACTACGTCGATTTTTTCATTAACGGCGCGAGCGAGTTCATTTTTTAATTCTTCATAAGAATTTGGGCTTACAAAATCAAGCTCACTTCGAAAGAGTTTTTGCTTAACGAGTTCAATTTGCGGGGCTACTTTGGCCTGGCTTGAAGAGCGATCGTTAAGAAAAAGTCTAACTTTGTGCATTTTTTTAATTCGACCTCAAGGCTTCAGAGATAGGCATGTTCACCACTCGCCATCCGGCAAAAAAACTTCCAAGTGTAGAGCAAAAACTTCCCATTATGAAAACCTTCACGGCCATAAGCATGTTGAGCTCAATTTTTACGTAAAATTGTTTGGTAAATCCTGGGCTCGCTGGCATAAGTATGCCGTGCTTAAGCACTGTGAGAGTTAAAATATAAGTTAATAAAATTCCCGCCAGTGCACCAACGATTCCAAGAGCAAAGGATTCGGAGCAAAAAAGGCCCAATATTTCCCAGCGAGAATCACCATTGGCGCGAAGGTTTCCGACTTCTTGTTTGCGTTCTAATACCGCTGTCGAAACAGTGTTAAATATGCCTAATATGACAATAAAAATTATAATGCCTTGAATGACGTTGAACTGAGCGTCGAGCCAGTCTACTGCATTTTGATAAAAGAATTTATCTAAAATTTCAAAGGGAGTGGCTTCGAGTTCGGGAAATTGAGCTTGAACTGTTTGGGCTACGTTTTTCCAATCTGGGATGCGAGATAATCCCACAGTGATATTTTCAACTTTTTGAGTGTTAAGCAATTCTTGCGCTTTGGGGAGCTGAATTCTAAAGGCGCTGTCGTCAAATTCTTTTTGGCCCGTGTAGAAAATTCCCACCACTTGAAATTCCATTCCATTAAAACTTCCATCAATGGTGTTGGCTAAAAGCGTGACAATAGTTCCGGGGCTGGCTTTGAGAGAGCGGGCTAAGCCTTTTCCGAGGAAAATACCATTTTCTTGTTGGTCTAAAAGCACACCCTCTTCGGCTCTAAGAGATGTGAAAAATTTAGATTCTTTTTGGCCAACAATTCCTTGGCCTCTACCGTTAACGTTCACAGCCCCGTTGGTGAGAAGAGCGGAGAATTCAATTCTTGGAAAAACTTCAACAACTCCAGGAGTTTTTAAGAGCACTTCTTCTATGGGTTTGGAATCTGCAATCCAGTGATCCCATGGTTTTTCATAAACTTGATCGCGATAACCTTTGATGTTGATTTGGCCGTTGCCAAAGCGAGAGTGAATAGTGCTTTCGCGATATTGATTCATCACTCCATGATTAAAACCATGAAATAAAAAAAGTGAACCCGTGCCCATGGCCACAGTTAAGAGAATGGCCGCAGTTCTTCGAATGGGATTGCGTAAGAGTGATTGAATGGCAATTTTAATGAGTAGTCTTAAGTTGACCATCTTCTAAGCTCCAAACGTTTTTACAAAATTCTAAAACCATGTGATCGTGACTCGACACTAAAACACTGACTCCTGATTCTTGATTGAGTTTTTTGAGTAGCGTCATAATTTCTCGACCAGTTTTTTGGTCGAGACTAGCGGTGGGTTCGTCGGCAATAATGATTTTGGGTTTTTTAGCCAGCGCTCGTGCAATGGCTACTCGTTGGCGTTGTCCGCCGCTTAATTTAAGTGGAATTTTATTTCGATGATCCCAAAGCCCAACGGCTTCAAGAGATTCTCGGACGCGCTTTTGACGTTCTTCGTGGGAGAGTCCTTGTTTAAACAAAAAATATTCTACGTTTTCATAGGCGGTGAGCACGTTCATGAGATGAAAGTTTTGAAAAATAAAACCTATATCATGGCGGCGAATGCTGTTGGCTTTGGATTCGCTCATGCTTTTAACGTCTTGGCCCAGTATTTTAAGCGAACCTTCTTGAAGGTTTTCTATTAAACCTAAAATATTTAAAAGTGTGGATTTACCGGAACCCGATGGGCCGCTCAGAGCAAGAAAACACGCGGAGGGAATTTCGAAGCTCACATTTTTAAGAGCTTCGACTTTTGTTTCGCCCAAAGGATAAGAAAAATTCAAATTCTCAGCTTTATACACTGACTCAGTTTTCAATTTCGGCTCCCTTATTGCCTAAAAAAGCATTGGAATTATCTCCGCACTTAACTAAGATCGCAAACATGATTACTGACAGAATTTATCAATATGTGTTCAGCCTAGCCTTAGTCTTATTTTTGCGGCCCTCAGTTTCTACAGCGGGACTAGACGCCAATCAAATCCTAAAAGCAGCCGATGAAATACGTAACCCCTCGGAATCATTCAAGATGCAGGTGCAGCTTAAGGATGCCGAGCACGAATATGAGTATGATGTGCTCGTTAAGGGCAAGGAAAAGAGTATTATCGTCTCTAAAAAGCCCGCGCGCGAGGCCGGAAGAAACATGCTGATGCTGAATCGCGATTTTTACCTCTACATGCCTAATTTAAAACGCTCCATGCGATTGTCGCTTTCGCAAAAACTCAGTGGACAAGTTTCCTATGGAGATGTGGCGCGCACTCGCTGGTATGGCGACTACGACATTGAGTCTTCGAGTGTGAATAAAGATGGGGTTGTGGAATTAAATCTACTCGCTAATAAAACTGGCCTAACTTATGAGCGCATCAAACTTGAGGTCGATCAGAAAACGGAACGCCCTCTTAAAGCTCAATATTTATCGCGCGATGGAAAAGTGATTTTGAAAACAGCTTATTTTGAAAACTATAAAGCCATGGCTGGAAAACAGCGCCCTACTCTCATTCGAATTCAAGATGTGGGCTCTAAGGAAAGTTATTTGAATATTTTGTCTATGAAGTCTGAAGAGCTTTCGGATTCTCTTTTTAGCGAAGGGCGATTGTCGAGTTTGAAGTAGTGAATTAGCTTGGGGGCTGAGAGGTCGGGTGCTGAGCTATGAAATATAATATTTTATTATTGGCTTTTATCATTTTTTTAAATTCAAATTTTTTGAATGCTGAAGTCACTCCATCTTTGCAAATTAGGCTGGAATCTATACAGGGAGCTAAGCCGCTCGCCGAAAGAGTGATTGCTAAACCTAAGCTTCAAGCAAGCCTTGGCCAATTCACTTTACGTGGAGAAGTGTTTGCTGAAGCTGATGCGGCCAATAGAATTCCCTATAGAGATGGCAAAGATGCACGTTTGCAGTTGCAAGAGCTTTATGCGGAATGGACCGGGGGGCCACTTCTTGTGCGGGTGGGGCAACAGGCACTTCGCTGGTCGGACTCATGGAGTTTGCCTTCGTTAGATTATTGGACGGCTCGAAAATTTGATAGACTTTTTTTAGACCCGCTTGAAGACCAGCTCAAACATTCTACTGGAACTTTGCTTCGCTACACATCAGATTCAGTTGACCTCGATGCCTTTGGAGTTTTTCGTTTGGCCCAAAATGATTTGCCTAGAGGCTCTTTGCAAACAAATGAGGACTGGGATGCGCATGGCGGCTTAAAGGCAAAACTTCGCTTAAGTGGTTTTGATATATCTCCTACATACGCTTACATCTCTGAAAAACATCATTATGGCGCGGGAATGAGCTACGCTCTTGAAGATGTCGTGCCCAAAATTGAATGGGGAAGCGACGAATCGCAAAACACTTTTTACACAGCAGGTGTTGATTTGTTTTTGGGAGACTTTACGTTTTTCCCACAATTTACACTTCTTAGAGTGTCTAAAAACTTTTATGAAAAAATACTTTATCTTCCTGTCAGCTTCACAAAAGACAAGTCCACTTTGATGCTGGAAAATTATTTAACTCATAAGGCTCGGGCTGGCTATTTTTCCGTTAGTTATAGCTACGATATTTCGGAACACTACCAATTGGGGGCTTTCTTCCAAAATTATGATAGCGCTAGTCCCCTAAATCTTATTGCTCAATATAGGCAAATTACAGAGGGCTGGGTGACTGGATTAAGGCTTCAAAGCGATTTATGATTGCATAGGGATAGAGTCTTAGTGGGAATTCTGGGAGGGGCTTAGTGTGAAAAAATATCATCTAACGATTAAAAGTTTTATACCTGCGCGCATTGATGAAGTTTGGGATATGGCAGCTAGTCCAAAGCAATTAGTGGCTTTAACGCCCAAGTTATATGGCTTGTTTCTCAAAGAAAATTCTAAAATTTATGAAGGCGGAACTATTCATATGGGTTTAGGAATCGAAGGATTCTTATATCAATATGATTGGATTGCGCGTATCGAAAAAGTTCGCGACCACGGCTCAAGTCGTTGCTTTGTGGATGTGCAGGAAAGTGGCCCCTTTAGTTATTGGCGCCATGAGCATATTTTTGAAGAGCGTGGTGGCGGAGTGATGGTGGAAGATAAAATCACTTACTCATTGCCTATGGGATTTATAAAATCCGCACATCCCGTGCTCAATCTTTGGGTGAAGCCCTCATTGACGTTTTTGTTTAGAGAACGTCAGCGAAGAATGCGTAAGATTCTCGACAGGCGAAAGCTTGGATGGAAAGAATCATATTCAAATGTCTGAACTCGTTAACGACACCCTTAGTTTTAGCGCCCACAAAACTCAGCACGGATGTTTTTTGCATCACTTCAATAGTGCCATTGAAGAATACGAACGTCGTAAGCCTTTGTACTCCAAGGTTTCGGGCGGAGAGTCTGATGCACTTTTTAGAAAAATATTGTTTAAACAAAAAACCGCTAAGCCCCTGGCTCTTGTTTTAGATTTATTTGCGCGCAAATATCAGAAGGCCGGAATTCCATTGTTGGATTTAGATTTTGTGGACATGAAAAGCGCGCCCAATTTTATTGAGCAAGCTCCAAAGCCTTGGCCCAAAGTGGCCAATTTTTATGAACCCAAATTGCGCGTTCTAAAAGTGCAAATGAATTTGGCGTTAGAAAATGCAAATTTTAAAGAGTTCTCAGAAATTTGTGAAAATGAAATCAAAGCTCTTTCGAAAGAGCCTAATCTCAATGCTTTTTACAGGCACTTTATAGAATCCCTTGCTCGCATGAGTTACTTGGCACCCATCTATATTTCAAAAGCACAAAGTTTAGGAATGCCATCGCCAAAATGGATCATCACTTTGGCTATGAAAATGCATATAGTTTTTTTAAAAGATGCTATGTCCATCGATCGACAAGCCCTCCCCATGCAGTTGCGCGGAATACCCATACTCATTCGCGACGTGCCCGCTATTCCCACCCGCCCGCTTTGAAGAAACTACTGTGCGACGTTAAGAGTGGGTCTGAATAGTTAACTTAGCCTAAGTATCAAAAGTGCAAATTATTGAATCTACAGCATCTTAATAATTTGCTGTCTAAAAGTTCGGCATAATCTCTACACAAGTTTCATGAAATCTTCATTTGTGGCTCTGTAAAGAGCCCGATAATGAATTGTATGAGCACGTTTATGAGAGAATTGTTACGTATAAAATTATTACCTCTTTTAATTGCTTTATTTGGATTTATTTACATTAATCAATCCTTCGCGGGATGTTTAGGTGCAGCTGTTAGTTTTGTGGTTGGGGAAGTGTGTCAAGCTTATGCTCCTCAGGGTGTTATTCCTGCAATGGAAAATCAGGTTCGAGCAAATGGTGGGACAACTCCTCCTGCTTCGAATTCTACTACTGGATCTACTGCTCCAGCGGGTACAACATATGATCCATTTACCGACACCTCAAATGCACCAGCTGCATCTACGGGTAATTCTTTAAGTACTGCTCCAGCGGGTACAACATATGATCCATTTACCGACACCTCAAATGCACCAGCCGCATCTACAGGTAATTCTTTAAGTGCTGCTCCAGAGGGGACGACATATGATCCATTTACCGACACCTCAAATGCGCCAGCCGCATCTACAGGCAATTCATTAAGCGCTGCTCCCGAGGGCACAACCTATGATCCTTTAACCGATACCTCGAATGCACCTGAGACTGCGTCAAGTGACCCCGCTGGAACAACTGGAAGTGGTGGAGGCACAGGCTCGACTGCCTCGCAAGGTGAGAAAAATAAATCTGGATGTTATTTAAATTCTTGTACATCTTTTGTAACTTTGGCACAGCAAACTACTGCAGATTTAAATGAGTTACCGGTTGCTGCATTGCCTTCAGCTGCAGGTGCAGCGAGTGGTAGTGCAGCTGGTAGCGCTTCGCAAATGTATGGTTATTCAACTCAAGAGTATGGTCAGCTTCAAGCAAATATACCAATTATCGAAAAAGCTCAGGCTGATGTCGCTAACAAGAAAAAGACAGCTTTAAATAATTTAAAGGCGGAAGCACAAGCTAGGTATCCGGGGCCCCAGAATCTAAGCTTACAAAATGCTGCAATTCAAAACGATTCTAATGCTATTGAAAGTGCATCAAGAACTTTTAATGGTGAAGCAGAAATGGCTAAATCTGATGCTAGAAATCACAGTGGTGCAGTGTCGACAGCTGCTAATAACGCTCAAAGCAAACTTGCAACTGCTGGTGCTGGTAGTTCGACAGGGGCTGGAGGAAGCACCGGTTCATCGCTTGCAGGTGGAAGCACCGGTTCATCTCTGGCGGGCGGAAACACCGGTTCTTCTATAGCTAGTGGAGCAAGAAATACTGCTAGTAACACTGGTGGTTTTTTTAGTACTACAACTGGAAAAGTTGTAGGGGCCGTTGCTGCTGGTGGTTTAGCTTATGGAGTTGTATCCGCTATGCAAGATGATGGCGATGATAACAGCTCCAACGGTAACAGTGGCAGTGGTGGTTCTTCGTCAAGCACTTGTAGTCATGGTAAAGGTTCAAAAGATAATTGCACTTCTTGTGATGATGGCTATGAATTATCTAGTAAAAAATGTGTAAAGATTGAGGCCGAATAGCACTGAGTTCTTAATGTCTTCTGAGTGAGGATGGATTTTTAACACCTCTTCTGAATTGAGAGGTGTCTACTTCGTGATTTACAATGGTGTTTGTAATCAAAGAATGAAGAGTGATTCTGCGAGCGGCTTCAATGCTGTCTAGAAAACTTTTATCTGCAGTAGTCATAAGAGCGGTGATACGAGAAATTCTACAAGTCTCAGTGATATTAAAATTGCCCCATAATCCTTCCGAGGGGTCTAAGCCAGTCTTCGAAGCACTTTCAATATAATTGATTTTAGAATCACTATGGTTAATCTCATAAGCAATTGCGGAGTGTGTAGAATAACCAGAACTGGGTTCCTTACATTCACCTGTTTTCTTGTCTTTGGTGGTGCAACCGGCACTTTTTATAAAACTCATAGACACAGGAATTTGCGCGCATAAATAATGCTTAATCATGGCATCTTGCTCGGGGCACTGGCGGGCCGAGGGGTTCTTAAGTTCAATAGTTGTGTGCCAATCGTGGACTCTGTAATACAAACTTTTACCACCGAGTGGACTCACATATTTTGGCATGGGTTGGGCAAAACTATAAATGCTTTGTTGTATTTTACTGCGGGCCTGAGTGGGATTGTTATCGAGTGCAACTTTTTGTAATTCACTTGTGATTTGTGCAAGTCTATTGGGACTGCATTGATTTTCATCGGGAAGAATTGGGTTTATCAAAATCCACTCTAACAATTTATCGTCTCGGCCTTCGGGTAAAAGTGTGCCTCGTCGAATAGTGTTTAAATATCTGTTCCAATCTTCTTCAGGCATAGTGGGAATTTTAGAAGCCAAAAAGAAAAGTGCAGCGCATTCGCGGGATAGTCGTGGAGCGTTTTGAATCCCTTCTCGTTTAAGAGCTCTTTGAAAAATACCAACAGCTCCATAAGAATAACAGGCGTTTGTTAGTTGATTGCGATTCACTAGGGTGCATTCCATGCCTGGGGCGCTCACATTGGCCTTGCCTTCCATGCAGGCATTGTATTGGGCAAGGCGTTCGCTATGGTCGCTATTAGCCATGGCAGATCTGCTTTGCATTAGGCTTAAAACTAAAGCGATTAAACTAAGCTTAGAACGCATTATCATATTTTTCCATGAAAGCAGCCCAAGCGCAAAATCTTAACCGAATCTTAATATGGGCTTGGTGTTAAGAGAGCTAAAATAAGGCTTAGACTATGAGATGGGTGTTTAAGCTAATATCTAGCTTTGTTGTTTTTTGTCTTTTTCAGTTTTCAACACCTGTTTTTGCTATTCATATTTTACCCGCCGTATGCGACCCCATTTTTGAAAAAATTGCTCATGTTTTTAGGCGTTCTGATTCGCGTGGGCAAACTTGGGATGCTCTCATCGGGAAAGATCGCGCTGATGTGGCTCGTGAATTCGACAAGCTACTTCCTTATTTGGATATTCGAAAAGTGAAAAGCTATCGAGACGCTTATTCGAAAATAAAATTAAAAACTGCTGATAAAAAAACTCTTGATTGGATGATTGCGGATTTAAAACGCTTTGAAGCAGATTTTGATTCTGTAATTGCTAAAGTAGAGCAGCAGCACAACGAAAACATTCAATTGAATAGATACACCTATCAAACACCTTATGAGGATTCTTTGAATTGGATAATAGCCAATAAAGAAGCTGCCAAAGCTAGGCTTCGTGCTTCGCTATCAGCGATCGAAAAATTGAGACTAAATCCGAATGTAAATTATTCAGACTTTATGGAGGCAACACGACGTTTTGCTAATCCTTTTCACGAAAAAAATTCGGTAGAGGATATTAAATCGGAAAAAGCTTTTTGGAATTCGATAGCTCATAATGAAGGAAGCATATTTAGGCCTGTGCCTCAGTCCGAAGTTAAATTAAGAAAATTATCTTATGGATGGGGTTCGGGGGTGGCCGACATTGGGCTTATAAGTCATGGGGAATTTCCAAGAGCTGATGGTAGAATTTTTACAGATCCCTTTGAATTTGCTGGGCACGATATGGCCCATAATGGGTCGGGACAAACTAAATTTTCATTATGGGGTGGAGCCGATAAGCTTCAGCGATCAAAAGAATTGGCTAGAAATTTCCACAGTTATTTTGCAGAATTTATGATGAAGTTACCCAAAGAAGAGCAAAAAAATGCATTAACCTATGATGCTATTTATAATTATTTAACTCACGAAAATGCGCATCAACTGTTGTCGTGGTCTACGATGTTAAATTCTCCAGCTCATCATTATGAAGGGCATGTTTTTGATGCTGATTCACCATTGTACAAGGAAGCGAGCCAACACACGCGAAGTATGATTATAGGGGAATTAAAAGAACGGGCTCTTAATGATGCCACAAGTGGCGTGAATGCAGATTTTCATTGGATTATTAGAAGAGATAGTTTGGGCAATATAATAACTTCGGAGAGTGATTTAGAGCATGCCACAGATTATTTTATGTCGCACTTTTATCAAGAAGTTATGAAACTTGAAGAAATTTGATTGTTTAAGTTATGCGGCGTCGGAATTAATTTTAGCTAATTTTGGAAGACTTAAAACAAAACATGTATTGGGTGAATTGTTGTCTAAATAAAATTGACCGCCATGATTTTCAAGAATTTTACGCGAAATATTGAGTCCTAAGCCAGTTCCTTTACCCACGGGTTTGGTAGTGAAAAAGGGTTGCATGAGTTTTTCTTGCACTTCGAGGGGTATGCCTTTGCCACTATCAGTAATACGAATTTGTGTTTCTGTGGGTGAGTCTAATACAGAGAGTTCTACCCATTTTTCGGGGAGTTCCTCTACAGCGTCAACGGCGTTTGCGAGCAAATTAATTATGACTTGTCCGATTTGCACGGGCCTGCAAAATATTTCAAGATTTTGATTGTAATCACTGACTCGAATTTCAACCATGCTGTTTCTAAATTTTGAACGGCTCATTTCAATAGTTTCGTCGATTAAGTTTTTGACCAATGTTTTTTCGGCTTGGTCGGTACTACCGTCTCTAGACATGTTTCTGAGACCTTTAATTATTTTTGTGATTCGAATCAGGGTGGAATCTATAGAATCCAAATCTTTTATTGCTGCTGAAAAATCATGCTCTTTAAAGTTTGCAAGAGTTTTTCGGATTCGATTTGATTTTCCTGAAATGATGGCGAGTGGATTGTTGATTTCGTGGGCGAAATTTCCAGCCATTTGGCCTAGAGAGGCGAGTTTTGAGGAATTGAGCGAAGAAGCCCTTGCTGATTCTAGCTCTCTTTCTGCTGTTTTTTTATCATGGCTATCAATACCAATTACCACAATTTTTTCTTTGTTAAACGAACCATAGCGTTTGAGGGCCAATAGCATCCAGCGTTCTCCCATGGGTGTTTTTAAAAGCACTTCATGAGTTTCTACACTTTTGTCTGATTGTGTGAAATTATTAATGATGTCTTTGAATATTTTATCGTTTTGAAAGCTTCCTACATCCATTCCAACAAAATCTTCTGCTTTTTTTCCGAATAATTCTGCCAATTGTGGGTTAACGCCAAGATATTTTCCATCTAAATCAATCCAGGAAATATAGCCAGGAATGGCGGCTAATAAGGCGCTGAGTTTGTTTTTTTCAACTACGTTTTTATTTCTTAAATGAAGTGATTTAAGAGCAGTTGAGCAGTTTTTTTCACACTGAATCAGTAAGAAGGCTAAAAACAATGTAGTCATGGCGGCTACGCCGTAGGCCGTTGAATTTTTCGAAACAACTTCTGCGATAATTGCGGGTGCAATTGAGAGTGTGGTGAATAGTTTTAAAACTGTGGGTTCGTAGAAAAGGCTACTATTGGCACCTGCGGCAACTCCGGCAATTGGAATGAGTAATATAATGGAATCTAGCGTGATTCCATAGTTTGCAATTCCGAAATATCCAATCAGTCCCCAACATAATCCAGTTACTATAACTAGTGATCTTAAAATATTAGCCGCAATTTTTTGGTGAGTTTGTTTTAAAAATCTAACTGTTTGAGCTGTAATTATTCGAAGAGTGGCTAAGCCAATAATGGCCATTGAGTAAAAATTAATATTAAAATCTTCAGTTACAATTGGAGTGATTTTCAACAAAATTAAGACAAGTATAATGTGAGTCGTTGCAGACAGAATAGATTTAGAAAACAAAGAATTTTGGACTTCTTCGGCAACATCTAAAAACTTTTCTTGATTCAAGCGGCCTCCTTCTTTTCGTTAGGAGAGGCTTTTATGGGGAGTTCAATAATGAATCGTGTGTTTGGGCACTTTTCGTCGATTTCGAATTTGCCTCCATGAGCATCAATGATTCCTTTGGATATGCTCAAGCCCAAACCTGTCCCTTTTCCTACGGGTTTAGTTGTAAAGAAGGGTTGCATGAGTTTGGCACGGATGGCTTCGGGAATGCCTGGCCCACTGTCTGTAATTTGAATAGTGATTTTATCGGCTTGAGTGCTAACTGCAATTTCTACCCATTTTTCTTCTTTATCAGCGAGTGCATCGTAAGCATTGCTGAGTAAGTTTAGAATGACTTGGCCAAGTTGGACGGATCGACAATCGATGCTGAGTTCGGGGTCAAATTCTTTTATGCGAATGTCAATGGAATGATTGGTAAAGCGAGCTTTGCACATTTCAAGAGTGTCATCGATTAAGCTTTTTATTTTTATATTTTCGAAATTATCTTGGCTTCCATCTCTTGAGAAAGTTCTAAGGCCTCTTATGATTTTGGATATCCTTTCAATGGTGGCATCGATAGAGTTAAGCTCTTTGATTTCGTTTTCAATGCCCTCTAAATTTCGAGCTGCTAAGAGCTTTCTAAGTTTTCGAGCTTTTCCAGATATAATAGCCAGTGGATTGTTGATTTCATGGGCAACACCGCCAGCCATCTCTCCCAGTGAGGCTAGGCGAGATGATTCTGATAGTTGGTTGGAGCGTTCTATAACTTGAGATTCGAGGTTGTTATTGAGTTCAAATAAATTCTGATTTGATTTTTCGAGATCTTCAAAGAGTTTATTTAGGGTTTTGCGTGCGGATTCAAGAGACATGCCTAGGGAGTTGATTTCATCGCCGTCTTTCCAATCAAAAGATTCGCTGAGTTCTTTGTTTTCAAGTTTTTTAAATTGTTTTTTTAGTGTGAATATTTTTCTAATTACAGTCAGTCTCATGAGAGCTGATGTGAGAAGAATGATTAAAAAGATAGCTAGGGTGTTTCCTAGAATGAGGTATCTAAGCGCAGCCATTTTTTTAGTTTCAAGCTCAGTTTTAGTGTATATGATTTCAGCGCTACCGATGCTTCTACCTTCATGAACAATTTCAATATTTGAAGTTAGGAATTCCTTAGAGTTTTCTGTGTTTTGGATCCAGCTTTTATTTGCTGATTCAGCAAAAAGTTTTTTTTGGTTATCCCACACGCTGACTTTTTTTATGGCGGAAGAGTTGGTGGTGGCTTTGAGTAAATTTTTCACATCTTCTGGTGAAAAATTCCAAAGAGGCAGGTCTAACCCATCGGCAAGTGCAGATTTCGTTTTCTCAAAATTGTTTTCGAAAGTATTCTCAAGGTTTTTAACTTGTTCTTTGTAGTCTATAATGGTTTTGGGAATTAAAGGTAGGGAAATACCCAACAGCTCAGCCATGATTACAGTAGTGCTTAGACTTCTCTTTAGAACTAGTTTCACAAGTGATATTATCGGTCTTTCAAGGAGGCTTCATGAGAATGAATAAGGTTAAGATTTTGAATAGATGCGGAGCGGCGATTTGCTTCTTTTTCGCGATAAATTTTGCATATTCTGATGAGATTAGTGTGGCTGGCGATCCTTGGTGTCCTTTCACCTGCGATTCCACAAGCGATAAGCCTGGATTAATTGTTGAAGTCACTAAAGAAGTGTTCCGAGCAGTTGGTCATAATGCAACTTATAAAGAAGTGGCTTGGGCTAGGGCCGTAAACGATACGAGAGATAATAAAATTAATGCTGTTGCTGGGGCCCTAAAAGCCGATGCCCCAGATTTTATTTTTCCAAGTGTCAGTTGGGCCAATCAAAAATCATGTTTTTTTGTAAAAAAAGGCTCAGCTTGGAAATATAAAGGAGTAGATTCCTTAAAGGATCAAAAAATTGGCGCAGTTCAAGATTATACCTATGGGGAGCCCTTCGATACTTTTGTTAAGAAATCGAAAACTGTGGATTTGGTATCGGGAACAGGAACAACGCTTAAGCTTTTTAAAAAACTGCTCGATGATCGAGTGGGAATTATAATTGAAGATGAATCTGTTGCTGCGTATAGTTTGGCGAATGATAAATCTATTGATGCAAACGACATACTAAAAGTGGGATGTCTAAAGGCAACACCTTTGTATGTGGCCTTTAGTCCAAAAAATCCAAAATCAAAAGACTACGCCAAAAGCCTCAGCGAATCTTTTAAGAAATTCAAAACTACCCCCAAAATGAAAGAAATCCTCTCCCGCTACGGGCTTTAATTAAAAAAAGGCAGGAGGAAGCTGGCGAGGCGGGTGGCGATAATCTTGTGGCCTTCGGAATTGGGGTGCATTTGGTCGTCGAGTTTGAGTTTGGAGTCGAGGGCTACTCCATCAAGTAAAAATGGAAAAAGTGGAATCTTTAATTTTTTGGAAATTTCTGGGTAAATCTTTTCAAAACGATTTCGATATCCCTTTTCAAAATTAGTCGGAAGTTTCATTCCCAAAAGAATAACTTTCGATCCTGATTTTTGTATTTTTAAAATAATCTCCTCAAGATTTTTTTTCATAAGATTGAGGTCTAATTGTCTAAGTCCGTCATTGGCGCCAAGACATAAGAGCACCCAATCATAAGGCCCACCCTTTTTTAAATTCCATTCTATTCTTTTCAAACCTTGGTGGCTTGTTTCGCCGCTGATGCCCGCGTTCGTGATTGTGAGCTTAATTCCCTTTTTAAGAAGAATCTTTTCAAGTTGGGCCGGATAGGCGTCTTCTGGTTTTAAATTGTACCCAGCCGTGAGGCTGTCGCCGAAACTTAAGATTTTAATGTCCTTGGCTGTAGGTGTCGAAGCTTCTGCAAATCCTTTCGTGGCAAGAAGACTAATTGAGATTAGAAGAGAATTTATGGTTATTGAGGCTAAAAATCTCAGCAAAGATTTTTTCATCGCTTCAAATCGTATCACGGTTTTGAAGGGCGTAACATTCGCATTACCAGAATCTTCTTGGGCCACACTCATGGGGCCCTCTGGCTCGGGCAAAAGCACATTACTGAGTCTTTTGGCAGGCTTGGATATTCCCTCTCAAGGCTCCTTAAAAGTTTTAGGTGAGTCTCTGGAAAAATTATCAGAGGAGCAGCGCACTCAGTTTAGAGCTCATAATATGTCGTTTGTGTTTCAATCATTTCGCTTGATTTCAACACTTACAGCAAAAGAAAATGTTCAAATTCCATTAGAGCTTCTCAATTCAAAGCAAAGCGAGCAAAAAGCTAAAGCCATTCTTGATAGAGTGGGCCTTGCACACAGAATGGATCATTTTCCCTCTCAACTTTCGGGCGGGGAGCAGCAGCGCGTGGCTCTAGCGAGAGCCTTTATTTCAAAACCTAAAATTCTTTTTGCCGACGAACCTACTGGTAATTTGGATTCCATTAATGGTTCACTTGTGCTCAAGCTGCTCAAAGAGTTGGTGGAAGAATCAAAAAGCACTTTGTTCGTAGTCACCCATGATGTTGAAATTGCAAAAATGGGATCGCACCAATTTAAAATCAAAGATGGAGAACTCTCGGTTGTTCATTCCTAGGGTAAGTCGATTTTTTTTAAAGAAGGATTTTTTTAGATCATGGGGAAGTCGATTTTTAGTGGTCTTAAGTATTGCCCTGGGCGTTTCAGCGTTAGTTTCGCTCGAGGCCTTTTCACGTAGAATCAGTAAAAGTATTTCGCAGGACACTAGAAAGTTTTTAGCGGCCGATCTTCAAATTCAAGCTTTTCGTGATTTTGAAGATAAGGTTTTAGAGACAGCTCAAAAATTAGCAGCGCCAAATGGAATGATACGTCAGACAGATTTAGTCACTACTGTTTTTTTAAATAATACTCAGGCTCAGAATGTGACATTGAGATTTTTAGAAGGTGATTACCCATTTTATGGAAATTTTTCTACAGATACCGGCAAGGGCATTGCTGATTTGACTCAAGAAGCTACGGCCTTTGTTGATGCCGGATTAAAACAAAATTTATTAAAATTGAACGATTTTATAAGTGTAGGCTCACTAAAAGTTAGAGTGATTGGCTTTATTCAGGAAGAACCACAAACAGCTTCTACTTTTTTTAGTTTGGGCCCTAAAATAATTTTGCATCAAAAGTGGGCCAAAGATGTTGGACTTTTGGGGCCGGGTTCACGAGCTTTGAGATATTTGTTAATTAAAACTCAACTTGAGCCCAATGAATATCGTAAATCTTTTAGAGCTTTAATTCCCGACCCTCACTGGAGAGTTATCACGCCTGAAAGAGCTAATATTCAAATCCAAGGTGTTGTGAATCGATTGAGTTCCTATTTATCGTTGGTTGCTTTAGCTTCTCTTTTTCTAGGCGCCATGGGTGTTTTTATGATGTTGCGATCACATTTTATTTTAAGAAAAGAACAGTGGTTAAGTTTGCGTTGTTTGGGGCTCACACAAAAGGCTTTAATATCCATAGTTGTTAGTCAATCATTGGCCTTGGCATTGATAGGAGCCATTCTAGGCTGTGTTATGGCTCTTTTTATAGAATCACGGCTGAGTTTGATGGCTCAAGAATTTTATAAAATAGATCTATCCTCTATAAGCATTATTCCATCAATTCTCTTTGGTTTGGGTGTTTCAGTTCTAACGGTGCTTGCGAGTTTGTGGGGTCCGCTTAGGGAAATTATTTCTTGGCCAGTGGCACAATCCATTCAGGATCAAAATCAAGAAGAAGGGTTAAAGAAAAAAGATTTTATTCCGGTTTTTTTTGTAGCTTTAATTTTAATTTTTTGGGTAGCTCGGTCGTTTACATTAGGAATAGCGTTTCTTTTTTCTATATTACTAATAGTGGCGCTGTTGATTTTTTTGGGCCAAGGCCTACTTATTGGCTTAAATAAAATTTCAAATTCAATTCAAGGAATACGTCGACATTTGTTTTTGAGGTTAACGCGAAAGGCGGGTCAGTTCAGACTTATGCTGCTTTCTATTGGAATTGGAGTTTTTCTTATTTCACTTCTCTCTGTAGTGAGCCGTTCTTTAGAGGGGCAGGTGGATTTATCAAAGCGTAATGAGTTGCCGAATTTTTATTTATTATCAGTGGATGGCTCAGATCGAAAGTTTATTGATTCCATTATGGATAAAACAGAGTGGGTTCCAGTCACTCAAGCGCGACTTAAAGACATTAAAGGTAAATCCATTGTAGAGGCGCGCGACAACGAAGTTGACGAGCAAAGCATGCTTCAAACTCGAGAGTATACAATAACAAAGCGAAATGTCTTAAGTGAAGGAGAGCGTTTGCTTAAGGGAAAGCAAATGTTTTCAGAAAAGGCAGAGAATCTTATTCGAGTTTCTATTGAAGATCGTTTTTCACAAAGAGTGGGTCTTTCTATTGGAGATGTATTTAAAGTCAGTATTGCTGGAGTTGATCTTGATGCCAGAGTCGATAGCGTTCGAAAGGTGGATTGGTGGAATTTTAGGCCTAATTTTTTCTTAGTATTTCATCCCGACGATTTGGCTGAAGCTCCTATGGATTTTGTGGTTTTTTCTCATCAAGATCCACAGAAAATTGGGATCCTACAGAAGCAAATTTTAGCTAAATTACCTTACGTGAGTACTTTGAATGGGGAATCCTTGAGTTTGCGATTTAAATCGCTCATTAGTCGACTTTCGCAAGCCTTATATGCCGTAGGATTATTTACAATTCTTGCTGCTATTTTTGTTTTTCTCGGCATTTTAGTTTCGCAACGAGAAAGTGTTCAGCAAGAAATGTTTTTGCTCAAATGTTTAGGTTGGGGTCGTTGGCCTAGGCGTATGCTTTATTTGGGTGAATTTTCAATGGCTGCTTTTTTCTCATCTCTAATCGCCGTTGGACTTTCGCTCTTTGTGGGATTTGGAATTACTAAATTTGTTCTAGACATAGATTTCATATGGCCAAGTTCAAATCTACTGGGTCTTATGCTTTTAGGCCCGTTCACTATGTATACGCTTTTATCAATTCCAATTTTAGAGGCTACGTTTAGTTTTTCCAATCGCCCTTAACTTCTAATTCCACTAAGTCGTCTACAGGAACACCGAGGAGGCTTGGTCGATCGACTTTAAATTGAGTGAGCGAGATTTGGAATTTAGCTTCGGTGGAAAGCTTGGTGTCGGTGGCATTCACTTTCAATTCATTAAATTTTACAGCGTTAGTTTGGCCTGCAAAATCAATGTTGGCCGTAATATTATCTTTATTCCAAGTTTTAATATCATTAGGACCGTGTAGTTTAAGAGTTACGTAGGGAATGCTGGCAGCCTTTGTAATTTTTTGCATATGGAGATCGCGATTAGTGTTTCCAGAGTCAAATGTTTTGACTTCAATAGCAATAAGGGCTTCACATTCTTTATCGCATTTTATTTTTCCTTTGGCCGATTTGCTTTCGGCTTGAGTGTTGTGTGCGATATGTTTGGCTAAGTATTTGGCGTCAGCCGACTCTAGAGACCAAGTTTTAATTTCAGCTGCATGAAGATTGTTGAGTAAAAGCAGAGCCAGTGTCGCTATTGAAAATGTTTTTTTAAGTTTCATAGAATCTCCCGATTAAACAATTTAATTAAAAATTTACAGTCACACTTAAAGCTGCGGCTGCGAATGAAAAATATGTGGCATTGGCCAATTCGATTTTATATTTTCCAAGTCCAGTAGGTTTTTTCCCGTCTTTATAAGATTTGTTGGCTAGATATCCTGCGATGGGAGTTAAGATCATTCCTGGAAGGTGCACAAAAACCAAAGCTTTGTGTATTTTCATGCTCCAACCTTTTTCGCTTAAGCCTTCTTCAAGTTCGGGCGCGGTCAAACTGTAATAAGCAGTTGCGGCATATGAAGCTGCACTGGCATAGCCTAAGTATTGATGGAGATCGGTGGCTTTTTGTTCGTCTCGAGATGTAATATATGTTGCTGTCATCAAGCCGAGTGTAACAAGTCCCAAAATTTGGTGAGTTTGGAGCATAGAAGATCTTTGGTTGAGGATGTCTTGGTTGGCTTGATTCCCGCTTTGTTGTTGAGTTGTGATGCCTAGGTCTTCAAGATTGAGTTCACTTTTGGGGACTGGAGTTTTTAATACATTTTCTTTGCCCTTCGATTTTTTTTCAGCTGCAATACTTTGAGTTGATTGAGCTAAGAATAAGGAAAGCATTAAAAAGCTAAGAGACAATAATTTAAATACAGTTTTGAACATGTTCATCCTCCATAACCCTATGATCTGGAGACGATCCTATTGAAAACTCATTGATTAATCTATGACTCTCATCATAATTAAATAAAGTTATTTACATCGCATTAAACGATTAGTCTTTGGCAATTCTTTCGAGGCAACTTGTGAAAGCTTTTCTGTCGTAAGCAATAGGGGTTTCATCGTCGCCTATATAGGTGTGCGGAAAATCTTCTTTGAAATAAAAGGGGTAAAACAAATCAAGTTCTTCAAATTCTCTAGAATCTTCAAAACTCATATCTTGGCCAGTCATTCCACTGCCGGAATCCTCCAGTGTGACATGGAGAATGGGAAGGGCTTGTTCGAATCCCCAATTTAAAAAGGATTCTTCTTCGTTGTTGGCTAAATAAAATTTTGAAAAGAAAGGCTGCAAATTATATCTCAGAGAGAGTCCTTTATCCCAAATTGAAAATCCGAAAGGGCCATTATAGTAGAAAGCTTTGTCTTCTCCGCTTTCTGTTTTAAAATTTCGAGTGAGCACAGAGGATTGGTGGAGATTGAATATAGCTTTATGTGTGGGATTATCGGCAAAATAAAAACGATCGGACCAAAAATAAGCGCCATAGCTGGGGCCGTTTTGAGCGGCATTAAAACGATTTAGGCCCTCTTCGATAATGAATTGAGAATCAGTTTTTCGATAGGTGGAGCGCACTAAACTTTCGATAAGAGTGGCCACGCATTCACGTGTGATTTTTTGTACCTCTCCCCAACTTACCTTCTTCTTGCTTGGACTTGGAATTATTTTACGTGAGAATTCTTTAGGAAACTGCTTGTAGCGAAATTCTCCATAGCTATAATGGCTAAAAATTGAAAATAATAAAATAACAATAAATAAAAGCTGACCCCTATTTGTCTCCATAAGAAGTCATAACGTATAAGATTTTTTTTTGTTATAACACTTACATCAACTTACAAAGTCAACTTAGGGGTTCAGCGTAGTGTTTAAACTGAAGATGATTTGCCTTCTCTAAACAACCGATACACGAATAGTATCAACATCGATCCGAAGACGGCCGCTACAAAGTCCGCAGTTTGTCCCGAAGAGTACCAACCGATACCTCGTCCGATATAGCTGGCCACTAGCGCACCACCGATACCCAAAAGAGCGGTCATAATAAATCCGCCAGGATCTGGCCCCGGAGTAATCGCTTTTGCGATGAAACCCACAAAAAGTCCTAGGCAAATAACAATAAAAATAGACATGATGGACTCCTTTGCTGTCGAGTTTAAGAATTTGGGAGGAAGCCTTTGAGGCTTCCTCCCGTACTTTAGGATACGTGCTTAGAGCTGGATGAAGTGTTGTTTTTTGTGTCAATGGGTGGTGGATTCTTCATGTCGTTGTGGGCCTCGTCTAGCGACTCTTTAAATCCCGCAAATTCTTTATCAGCTTGCTCTTTGGCATAGCCGTATGTACTTTGCAGTTTGCTCGAAAGAGTGTCTAGATTTCCTTTCAAAGAATCTATAGTCTCATCGGTGAGCTTGCCAAAACGTGCTTTAAGCTTAGTCTTTACTTCAGACCAGTCTTTCCTAAGGTTATTGTTGTCCATAAAATTTCTCCTTTTGTTAGGTTAAACTCCGGGTAGTTCAAATAAATCCGGTACCGGAGCCCTAAAAGTGTCCTTCTTGAGAGAGCGGCTCATTTAACAGCTTTCGGTAACGAGTCACTTATAAGCCTCATGCGGGATAT
Source organism: uncultured Bacteriovoracaceae bacterium (assembly GCA_964609695.1). GTDB lineage: Bacteria > Bdellovibrionota > UBA2428 > UBA2428 > UBA2428 > JAGNHS01. The sequence goes on along the minus strand of CAZSSP010000001.1, from coordinate 178,057 downwards.
ATGAAAAATATATAATTGTTATCAAATGTATAGTAATTAGTTATGTATGTTTAACTACAATCATCTCTATTATTTTTATATTACGGCTAAATCAGGTAGCACTACGGTGGCCGCAAATCATTTGAGAATTTCTCAACCTTCACTCAGTAGTCAGTTAGGTGTGCTTGAAGATTTTTTGAAAGTTAAATTATTTAGAAAGGTTGGAAGAAACAATCAACTTACTGAATCGGGAGCCATTGTCTACGGTTACTGCCGACGTATGTTTGATATTTCTGAAGAGTTGAGTGAGTTGATTTTAGAGCAACATCCCACTTCAGTTAGAAAATTGAGTTTGGGAGTTTCCAATGAAGTGAAGAGGTCGTTTGCGGTTGAAGTTGTGAGTGCCTTTATGAAGAAACATGGCTTAACTCAAAGACCAAAAGTGACCATGATTTCTGGAACACATGAACATTTGGTTTCCCGATTAAGATTGAGAGAGATAGATATTATGATTTCTCAATTCGGAATGAGTGATCCTGAATTGACGAGTTTAATGCGAACTGAAGTTCCTGTAATGTTAGTGGCTTCTACAAAAACAAAGTTTCACACCAAGACTATCAATGTAAAATCAGCTCAGTCTATACGTGATCTTTTCGGAAAAGACTTAGTTCAATGGGTTTTACCCTCTGTGAGTTTTAAATTAAGGTCTGATATAGATCGCTTTATTGAGCACAATGAAATCAAGGGAAGAATAGTTTTTGAAAGTGATGTTATGGATTCTCTAATTCGATCAGTGAGTGATGAAATCGGAGTGGCGTTTTTACCTCAACTTTACGTAGACAAAGAAATTAAAGGAAAACAGATTAGAGTTTTAGGTCCCAAGGAAGGTTTTTGGAAATATAGAGTTTGGATGGGATGCCATAATCAAAATAGAGAAGATCCCTTGGTGTTAGCCTTGGCGGAGTCTTTTAAAAAGGTTTGCGATAATAGATAGTAAAAAACTATCGATATTATAGAAATTATATATTTTCCCACATTGAGTCGATTTGTTAGTTCTCAATTACGAATTTGTTGTCGTAAAAAAGATCAACTTTTTGAGTCGCAATTCAAAGGAGAAATATAATGAAATTATTAACAGTAGCATTGCTGAGTTTAAGTGTGGGTGTAACTCCACTCTTAAGAGCCGCAGAAAATGATAAAATGCTCGGGCCAAGCACCACAATTGTTTTTGATCGCAATACAGCCACGCTCAGTGCAGATTCTAAAACTAAGTTGCATGAACTTATTGCTGACGCCGAAAAAAAAGGTGGAATTCATGAAGTTCAAGTGGCCGTTTGGTCTGATAAGGCCTTGCCGCAAACAGAAACTGAACTTTCAAGGCCAGATAGATCCTTAGCTCATAAACGAGCTATTGCCATAAAGGATTACTTAAAGAAGCCACTTAACGTTAGCGATATCGATGTTTACAACATGTCTGAAAAAGCCAGTTGGTTAGCTCGTGCATTTAATTCTAGCGACGCTCAACTCAAAGAAGAGATGTCTCGCGGCGGAAAAAAAGTTATGAGCAATGAAGAATTCCAAACCTTCAAGCTTAATGGACAACCCTCAAAGGCCGTTATTCAAGTTATTTCGAAAAAAAATAGAAGCTAAGAATACTTGAGGCCTTTATATAGGCGGGGTGAATTAATTTAGGTAGATGGAAACAATTCACCTCGTCAATATTTTCATGTTAAACACTTTTTAAGAAACCGTTTTAATCCAATCCTTCAAATTATAGTAAGTCGTCACTTGGCAGATAAGACCGTCGCGGAGCTCAAAAAGACTTGCCGCTGGAATTCTGTATTTTTGTCCTCGAGCCTCTGGCAAATCGCCATCAGTTTTCAAATAAACACCATTCACAATAAATTTTGCAGAATAGTTGTTTCCGCCGTCACTCATAATCACAATATTTTCTAGGTTTTCTTTATAGTGGTCATTCATGTAATGGAGAAATTTTTTGAATGTTTCTTTTCCGTTTTTGGCTTGGCCTTCGTTGGGATTGTGCACAAATTCTGGATGAAGGCACGAGAGCATTCCATCAACATCTTGTTGATTAAAGGCTTGGTAGTATTTTTCGATGAGTGCTTTGTGATTCATGATGGCTAGAATTTAACCCAAGAGATTTTTAATGTACATATGCTCATGCTCGAAGCAGATTTGAAATCGATATCAATAATAAGAGTGCTCCAAGAATTGCAGCTGGCGCCCAAGGAATCCAATTGAATGGGAGCTGGCTAGAGCTAGGGTTATCGAGCATGGCGAGTGAAGGATCTGCGGGATCGTAAAGTACAGCTACAGGATATGAGGGTGGGGGTTTTACGATGTTATTTGGACTCACAAAATAGTTTGATAGAATACGATCTTTAAATTGAAAGCTTTTATTGCCCACTTGAAACTCAACTATAGGTTGCCAGTGAAGTTTTTTTGGAGCAGTTTCAATCAAAGCTTTTGGTCCCATATTGACGAGCACATAGTCGACGATTTTCCCATCAATTCTTTGGCCATGACGTATGAGGTGAAAGGGTACTTTCCCTGAGGAGTAAGCAAAGTATAAAAGCCCAATTCCTATTAAAGCACATGCGATGTTGAGCCATTTTCAAATCAGGGGGATTCGATTGCTTATCCATTCTACTCTTGGGTCCATAATCTTGATTTAAATATAGCATGGATAGAATAAAAGCTTTTCTAAAGGCAACATTCATTTTCACCGGGAATCAGTAAATTCCCAGAAAGATTGAGGTCGAATCATAAAAATCTGAGTATCTTAGTTTTTACATGCGGGAATCTGTTCAAGATTGCCGCCGCGTTTTATCGTCAGTTGCGTTTTGTCTTCCGACCATGAAATAAATTCAATTAAAGTTTTGAGTTTCTTTAGTGATGTTGTTTTTGTGAAAAGCTTATATTTTTCATCAAGGATGAGACTTTGAATTTCTTCTTCGTGTTCATAAAGCATTTGACCGGGCATCTCTACAAAATTTCGAGCACAAGATATAAAATAACTTACTTTAAAATCATAGTCGCTTTCATCTGACTTACTGATCCGTGGTTGCCAAAGCAAAATACCCTGGCTAGCTTTGTCGCCCGTTATGGCGAAAGGTTTGGCGTTTCGCTTTTTATGATTTTCAATTTTAAGCTGAATAATTTCTTTAGAGCCTAGGTTTTGGAGTTTTGGCATACGAGTGCCAGGGTAGCCTTCAGCACAGTCTTCATCGGCCAAGCGAATTTTGCGATTTCCAAGGTCAAGGCATTTAAGGTTGCTTCCTAATGATAAAAAAGACTGCTCAGGATTGCTAAATCGATACTGAATTTTATCTGCGGGATCGTGAATTGATTGGTTCAAGCCAAATACTTTATGGCTTTTAAATGAAAATAAAGGTGATCCAGAATTGCCTGTTACAATATTGCAAGATACAGCGGTAAAAATACTGCCGCCCTCTTTCTCGATTTTTAAAAAAGGAGCTCTCGCTAATCCAATCTCACAAATCTTTTTCTTGATTTGTGGAGGGGTATTTTTTGTGCCAGGATCAAAGACCCATGCATAATAGGAGTTGCCTTCAACAATTTGAGCGCTTGGATTATCGTCGACATCAAAATGTGGAATTTCAGTGTTTTCTGTTTCAATTAATGCAAGGTCGATTGAAACTTTTGTGGGATTCATGGGCGAAAAATCGATTATTTTTTTACAGAAAGCGATTTCACCCTGTGAGTTTTTAAAAAAGACATTTTCACTACAGTCCTCATTGTTGTTTTTAATCTCTAAAGGAATGCAATGAGAGTTTGTGAGAATCAGATTTTTTGCAATAAAAAATCCTGTACAAGAAAGAACTTTTTTAGTCTTTTGATTATTGATCAGAGCCGTTGAGTAAAAAGTCATTTTACCTACAGAGCGTGGACATCCCTCTTTTTCAAAACATTCAATGCTCTGTAAATTCGTTGAAGTTGTGTTCTGTGTGGCTTGGTAGCTAATAGGGCTTTGTGAAAACTGCGTTGAAGTGGCCTCTTTAGAGCAAGAAATCATTGTGAGGTTTGCAGCTAGCATGGTCAAAAAGAGGAAATGAAATTTCATTAAAGGGCTCCAATAAAATGTCAAAGCGTTTAAAGCTCGCGTTAACGCGAGGAGTTATATCTGAAATTCAGGCCTAAGTAAATGAAATCTATCAGGAGACATCGGTGAATTGGGTATTGTAGATATTTGCGCGTAAAAACGATGTCCTGAGTCGATAATGATTTTCACTGTGGTAGCGATTCTTAGTTGTGATCGTGAAGGACAATGGCGATGTGTTCACGGCTGATGCCTTGGCTTTCTAATTGAGGACTCATTTTTCGGGTGGCTCTCTCGATTTGCAACCTAATAGAAGAGTCTAAAATGCCATATTTTTTAACTAAATCTGCGGTGCTCACGTTCTCAATAATTCGCAATTGAACAAGTTCACGCGCATGATCGGATAAATCTTTTGTTGCCGCTAAAGCTAAGGCCACTTTGTGCCGGATCTCGGTAGGATTTAAACTTGTGCTTTGTTGAGATCCCATATCTTTAATCGAATCTGGAATGGGGAAGGGCGGGCGGCGCTTCGCTTTATAGGCAAAACATTCGTGATCACTCTTAATAGTGATCACATTAAAGCCGAGTGACGAGAGTTCAACACTCATTTTGTCGATGGCGTGCTTGAGGTAGGCTTGTGTTGATTCGACACTTATATTTAAGGCTTCAGCGATGTTTTGAAAACACCAATGGTGAATCACGTGAAGTCTTAATATTATGAGAAGACGTTCTGAAAACTCATATTTTAAAAGAACTTTCTCAAATGTATCGTCTGGTGACTCATTTAAAATATTGGATTTGGCAACATGAATTTCGTATCGAGCGGGGTTCCACTCAACTTCGGGTAAGGTGAAGTCCACAAAAAGTAAGTCTTCCTCGGTGACTTCATGTTCTGTAAGAAATTTGCTCATTTTAAATCGAGCTTCAATAAATTCGGAACTCACTCTTGCGCTCGAGAGATTCATTTTAAGAGCAATCTCGGGAGCCGTTAAGTGATCAAACATATAAAAGCGAGCAATGCTTGCTTGTCGTTCGCTAAGCTTAGCTTCTTTTAAAGCTAATTCTATAGTTGATCGAAATTCTTGGGGACTCAGTTTGCCGGCTTTAGCTCGGCCTCCTTTAAATAATTCTTTAATCTCATCTTCTGAAAGATTGAATTGCGCATTTTGTAAATGTTCAGAACTAATACCTTTGCGTTCTAAATACTTCGCCATTTTATCTATTGAGGTGGTGAATGCGGCGCTCGCGGCTGTTCTTTTCATGTTGTAGGCCTGCATCACATCAGGATTGCTCCATTTGTAAAAGAGACGAAGTATTACAATTTTTCTATTTCTAGGAATAAGACCTGCGTTTTTGATGGAATCCACTACATTTTTTAAAAATTCATCTGGAACGAGTGATTGCGCTGTAAGTTCTTCACCAAAATCCGCATCAGTGGGAAAAGTAGTTTTTGACAAATCCAAGTTGAGAATTTTTTCATAAGTGAGCTGAGAATCTTTTAAGAAAGCTTCGATTTTCTCGGCGACATCATAAAAATTTTGCCTGATATTGGCTTCTGAAGAATTTAATTCTTGGGCAATTTCAAGATAACTCATTCCCTTAAATATTTTTAGTTTTATAAGGGATTTCATCTTCAATGTAAGATCGGCGTTTTTATATGCATTTAGTATTTGGGTGCGTATGTTGTTCTGAACGTCAGTTAGAGCCACGGAACTTTGAGGAGATTTTTTTGTGTTCTTTTTTGTTCCTTCAACATTTATTCGCGGATCAGTTATTTCTCCACTCATGAGTTTTTCAAAATCAAGTCCATTGTTTTTCAAATATGAACGAAGTTCATTGAGTCCATTGTTCCAATGGTATTTGACTGTAGTAAAATGAACCCCAAGTTTTTTAGAAATATCTGAGAAACTCATTTTTTGAATGATGTGTAATCGCAAAATTTCTTTTACAAGATCTTTCATGTCTGCTTCGGAAATCGATTCTTCTAATATGCTCAGAAGCATTTCCGCATTAAATTGACTTTGGCCAGGTAGACTCGTTTTGGGAATATTTGTGGCTGTAGGTTCGGCTTGAGCTTCAAAGTTTCGTTCTGCAGTAGTTCCGTCGAAAAACACTTGATCTAAAGTAGTGACAGCATTTCGTTCTCGTATCTTATGTGCTTGGAAGTGAAGTTGTACTTGGCTGAAGGCTACTCTCATTAAATAACCGCGAACGCCTCCGGCGCCTGCGAGTTCAACTTTATAATTACCCTTTGCAAATGACTTCCATGCGCTCACCATCGTATTGCTCAATAACTCCTCAACGAGAAGTTGGTTGCTAGCAAAGCGTTTGAGTTGATTCACAATATAACCCGTGACCGGTGCCTTGTGGCGTTCCCAAATTTCTTCAAAGGCTTTACCTGCCGCTTTATCATCAGCGCCCGAAATTAATTCCATTAATATCACATCATCGAGTATGGAATAGTCGCAGGGGCGTTCTGATGAGCCTGCAAAGTTAAATGCATTGAATGCAATAAAGCTCAGTAGAATCCAGAGGATTGCATTATGCCGCATGGCGGCAAAACATAGCAAATTAAACTGCTTTTGGGAATTAAATAATTAGCTTAATACCTTGTGAGCTTTTAATATATTCAAGAACTTAGGCTGGTATCACACAAATAATTTGTATAGCCCCTTCGATAGTTCTTCCAAAAAAATAGTGGACTTCCTGAGCCTGAGTGATGCCATTAAAAAAATAAGACTTAAAAAACAAATTCTACGGGAGGAGCTCTAGCGGGCAATCTTTTTGGAGATCGACAAGTAATTTTAGTTTGCAAAAGTCTATTGCTCTCCGTAACCAGTTGTCATTTTAAGCATGGCATCTTCGCAGGCTTTGGTACGTCTTCCACTCCACTTTCTATATACATCCTGTGTAAAATTAACATCTTCGCCCACTTTTACTGAAGTAGTATAAAATTCCTTAAGTAGCGCACGATCAATAGCCGGGTCCATTGCTGCATAAATAAACAACGCTTTAAAAAAGTACCCAATTCGATTTTGAACATAATTATCTATCTTTTTATATCCACTTTTTTGAATCAAAATAGGTAGATTTTTTGCGAATCCATTTTTACCAGTGCCTTTGTCAGGATTTCGAAAAGATAAAATCAGAGATCTGAGCACTTCAATTTTAAGATCAGTGCCCATTTTATCATAGGCTTGCACTAAAACTGTGTACCATTTGTCTTCAAGCATGTGGTTTAAAAGTTGTTTAGCAGAGCCTGAAAATTTATTGATACTTACCAGATCCTTAGATCGCCTCCAGTAGTTCATTCCATCTTGCTTATAATCAGTTTCTAAATTCATGAGCTGTCGCACATAATCGTAATAGGCCTTCTTAGCGCCTCTTGCGCCAAGAGCAATAGCTCTTTGGAAAAACGATACCACTTCGATTGGATTTCGAAGCTCCATAATAACATCATAGTAATCTTGTGGAGTATCTTCCAAACGTTTTACTAATGAAATTCTAGAAATCACTTGTTCGAGTAATTTTCCATTTTTCAAATGTAATTTTTCAAAGGCCAAACGTTGAGCTCGAGAATAATAATTAAATCTTTCTAATTTGGCGCTTAGTGAAAAATCAAAGCTGGAATAAAACTTAGACTTACCCGCTGCTTTCTCTAAATCTTTTAATGTATTTTCTAGTTCAACTAGATTGTTCATATTCCAAGGAACAAAAACCATGAAAAAAGGTATTCCAAGCTCAACAACCGCAGATAAACCCCCATCTCCGGCAACTACTGGAGGATAATAAGAAAGGGCTAACAAGTAATTAAAAACTTCATTTGGGATTTCTGGTACTTCAATTAAATAAGTATTAGCGGATCGCAAACTTTCAGGCAGCAGATCAGTGCTTTTCACGTGCACAAGATTTTTGGGCATATTTTCTTCATTGAGATCAGGATTGGTCCCAGGATTAAATATAATTGAAACTTGTTTTCTCTTTGAAGACCTCATATTCACTTGCTCAACATAATGTGAGAATTGATCTATCCGATCATGGCTCTGCACACCGTAAGCAAAGGCAAAATCAACATTTTTATCGCTATTATTCTTAAGAATTTCTAAAAGTCTATTTAAAGAGGTTTCTTGTATTGAAGAGGCTAATTCGTTTACTCCAGCCAATTTACTTTCGAGCAATTTTATCAAATCAGCTTTTATACGTTGACGATTAACCCCACGTAGCTTTGAGGCAGAAATATCTCTATATAAACCCAATTCAAGTTCGCCCAAGCCTGCACTCGCCACTTCAATCCTAGAGCCCTTATATTTTATGAGAGAAGCAGGATGAGTGTATCTTCGTGCCTTGAACAAAAATGAGAGGTTTTCTGAATTACCGTAGACCGATAGAGTTGCCGTGACAGCATCGGGAGTCACTTTCACAAGCGAGTCGTCGTCTTCAGAAAACTCTTCACTACGAGTTTGATATCCATTAACTCTTGCCAATTGTAAAACAAGGTCGGCAGGAATTTCGTGCGCATGACTCTGTTTGAAATTTTTATCGGTAAATATTTGATAACGAGGATTATCGGATAAATATGAACCCTTTATTTTTTTACCTAAAAGGGTTGAAAAGGTTTCAAATCCTTCTTCGGTAGCCAAAACAGTTATTCGAGTATTTGAATTTTTTAAATATTGAGCACTCAATTCAACATAGGCTAGATATCCTGCCGCGATATCACCCTTGCCACCGCGATCAGCCCTAACATCAATAAGAATATGCTGAAAATCAGAGTAGTTCAGTGACCATGAAAATTGGGTACTAAAAAATATAAAAAGAAGAGCTAGCGACTTTTTAAATTTTTTCATAGGGGCCTCTGTTCCGGTGGGCGTAGAGCTAGCAAGGAGCCGAGTCAAATTCAATGAAGGACTTAGTCTCTAACAATAAAGAAATTACTTTTAAGAAGTGCGCCTTAAAGTGAGATTATCTGAAAAACACTGGCAAAGTTATTGTATTAATTTAGACTTTAGAATTTAGAGTCGTAAATTTACAACTTAAGCTAGGGTCGAGCTTTTTAGTGGTTTGTATGACTTTCAAATTGGTCGGCGTGGCGAATTCTCGCTATTCCGACAAAACTTCAAGTAGTTAGCTTTGCTTGTGCCTCATTTGTGACCAAACGCAGTGACGGCAGGTGATGAACCTGCGGTTTTGGGGTCTTAAAAGTAAAAAGCTTTAGGGCTTCGGTTGCTCCCTCAATCTCAATACCAGCAAGCCGCACATAGCACTGCATGGTTTTTAAATCCTTCCAGCCGCATATCTTCATAACGCGGGCTGCTTCGACTCCGTTCCGTAGCATTTGCGTTGCAAAGCAAGCACGAAGTGCGTGGAACTTTATCGAGGGTAAGCCTTGAAGAAAGCAGAATTGCCGTAGCACTTTGGCCTGACAGCCTTTCTCCCACTCACGGCTCCGCTCAAAGACTAGTTCGCCATTGCCAGTGTTCGTTTGTTGCTCGTGAAGAACAACTTCTAGCTCACTCGATATGGGAACCTGTCTCCAGTAGCCAGCCTTTGTGGATTTAAACTCTTGTCTTTTGCCATTGTAAGAACGTGTAACCGAAATGCTTTTGTTTTCAAAGTCCACATCCTTCCAATGCAAGGCATACAGCTCGCCACTGCGCATTCCTGTAAGAAGTGCTGTGGCCCATACATAACGCCAAGGATGTTTATCTTCATAGGCTTTCGAGATCAGTGTTGTGATCTCAGCATGCGTAAGTATCTCCGGCTTTTTCTCGTCTTCTTTTTTAAGCACCACTTCTAGCGTGGGGCTTCTCATCAAAGCTGGCAGTAGCCCACTTTGAATACCGTAATCAAAGATTGTTCTAAGCACGGTTCTAATTCTCCGCATGTGTTTAAAGCTGCGGCCCTTGGCCTTCATTTCTTCAAACACGTTTACGACTGCGAAAGTATTTAAATCCAGTGCAGGTCGTTTGAGATAATCTCCAAACCACATCTTAATGGATGATAAATACTCATCGTGAACCAGTTGTGTGCGAAGATTGTTATCCACTTTTACTTTTTGTTCATACGCATACCAGCCGCTTAGAAGATCGCAAAAAAGAATTCCGCGTGATTCTAAATCTCTTAGCTCACGCTCACATTCTTTTTTAAGTTTTGCTTCTATCCGTTTGGCTTCGGCCTCATTTTTAATTCGGCCAACGTGTCTGCTTACACGAAGTTGTGCATTTTGTTTTGATCTGACAAACACGCGGACAGCATAGGTTGTAACGTCATTATCGATTTGTTTTGTAATCATAGAAAAGATCTCCTTGTTGTGAGACTTTCCAGATGACGATCCAATTCTTGTTTATTGAAACGCAAGCAACGACCCAGTTTTGTGAATGGGATTTGCCTGCGATACACAAGGTTTCTAAGAGCACCCACGGATGGGAGTCTTAAATAAACTGCTGCCTCATGCGCATCTAACCACCTCAAGTTTTCAAAGAACACGGACTCTTTTGGTTTTAATTCCTCATTTTTTCTTTCTCTAGTCTTTTGTATTTCTATTTCTCTCACTTTGACTTGGCTCCCCAATTTAATCCGCCCGCCGCCATTTACCCCAGCGGACTGACTCCACTAACTCGATAGCTTTAGCTAACATATGCAATATGTAGAGTTGGTGGAGTCAGTCCGCGACCCTGGGGGAAATTAGGCGGGCGGAAGTTCTTCTAACGATCTAAAATTCCTTTAGAATTTTTGTTTATGTCTTCTTATTAGCGGAGTCAGAAAACTCAGCATGAGACCGCTGAGAGTTGGGATAATCAGCACCCTCACTTTTCTGTATTTCCTTTTTCTGTGAGACATAAACATTCACGATGGGAGATGTTTTGGGAGCAAAGCTGCGTCTGTATTTTTCCCTCCATTTCCTGCGCAGGTACACCGACCTCCAAAAACATTTAGGACATCTCCTGTATTGATAAGACATATGGGTTGCACTTCCTTTCTGGGCCAACCTCGGCCCAGTTATATAGGTGCAATGAGGGTGAAATACGGGCCAAAACGACTTAAGTGCCTGTAATTTTGAGCTAATCAGTGATTTTAAGTGACATTAAGTGCTGCAGAAAAAAGGTCGGAAATCCGACTTCCGACCCTAAAACAGGCGGAAATCCGCCCTTTTTGAGGGCGGGAATCGGCCTGTACGAGGTAAAGAAATGCTGCCGAGAGACCGAACTGAAATATACTGATTTTGTTTAACTTTAGAGATTGCACTGGGCTACGTCAGAGGGGGGTGATTCATGAGTACTACAGTTCTTGATTACTTAATTAAGCATGATGAAACCCGAGCCGCTGACAAACTCAAGCTGGAAAAATATCTTATAAAAACAGATTTTCAGGCACAATTTCCTAAGTTCATGGGAGGCTTGCTGCTTGAATCGTACCGAGAGCGTGATTTTTTGCGCGAGCAATATAGGGATAAAGAAAAAGAAGCTTTGTTAACCTATTTAGAGAGCTATGTCTTCCCAACAAATAGACTAGGCGTTCCCACCACTGCATCGGAAAAAATGGTTCGATCAGGAGACTTTGGTGAAGCTCTCCTGGGAAAGCTAGCGAAAGAAGTTCATGGTTTAGATGTGCCTTTTGAGAAGATGATGTGGAAATTACGAAATGACAAATCTTCATTCTGTACTGATATTTTTGCACATAATTCCAGCGGAGATATAAAAGACCTTCATTATTACGAAGTGAAAGTAAGGCAAACTCTAGCTAAAGAGAAAAGTCACAAAAGAGGAAGTAATTATTACATCTCAATAGTTGCCCACGATAGTTTAATGTTTGATCAAAATTTACCCTCAGAGCAGATTGCAGATTTTTTACGTCGAATGCACTTTGAGAAATCAAAATTGTTTCAAGAAGCGAATAACTCAAATGAGGCCAGTAAATTTAGAAAGCTATCTTTAGAGTACGGGAAAATTGTTGATAATTCACAGTCACACAATAGACATTACTGTGTTGGTCTTGTTCTTGATCAGGATAAAGGATTTCAGGAAGAAGTTATTACGGATCTTGAAACGTTACCTCCCGAATTAAAACCACTTCTGGTATCAGTGGTGCTTCTACCTAATTTAAAAGATTTGATTGAGAGTTCATTTAAAGCTGCTTTTGAAAAGGCCTGTGACTACGTATATGGGGTGATGGAGTGAATGACGAAGAACTTTCATCTGCTTTGCTAACTGAAATTAGTGAGCTGAGAAACAGTAGGGAATTGCGAATAGTTAGGGCACAAATGCATGCTAAAAGGTTAGGTGCGAGAATTTCAGTCCAAATCGACGAGTCGCAGGTTTGGAAATGGGCGTTTCGCCTAATTTCGAATGCTTCAATTGTTTTTTCTATAAAAGATGAAAGTTTGGAGATCAAGGCTGCATTTAAGGATGCAGCCCATTTATTAGAACTTATGTCGGACACTTCACTAGAAACGGATGGTGAGTTTGCTCGAATATTGGCAGCGTTCGCTTATGATATTGCTGGCTATCAGGCAAATTCTCTTTGTCTAATGAAGCGGGCTACAAGTTATAGTTTCAAAACTCTAGAGCTAGATTCAGAAGAGTCGTGCGCCAAAACACATCCAGCAAACTCAATTTTGTTTTCAATAAAGTTATTTTTAGAGAAGAAAATTGCTTTTGCACAAGTCGTAAAAGAAAAAAATCAAAGTCTGTTTATAGAAAAAATATTAAATCTTCTAGATAGGCTTTATGTGCATATTCTAACTGGCAAAGACACTAAATATAAAGATGATCTAAGTGCCATTTATTTAAAATCATTTGAGCAAGGGGATTATGTTTTAAATATAACGCTATCCTTACTTGTGGTTCGCCTTGAATTTTATGAAAGAAGATCACTTTGGAATGTATTGAAAGGCTCAGGAAAAGATACGGGTGGATTATGGGGTAAATATATTCGCTTAAAAACAAATGATCTCTACGAGGGCATGCGTCTCAAACCAGTGGACCAGCGACGTTCGAGATTTGAGTTTTGGGATTCTCAACTAGCAGCACTAAATGCCGGGATTATTTCAAATAACTATAGTTACGCAATACAAATGCCCACGAGTGCGGGAAAGACCATTATTGGTGAACTGATTGCGTTAGATTCGGTTTTAAAAAGTGACAGTAGTAAGTGTTTGTTTATCGCTCCTTTTAAGGCTCTAGCCAACCAACTAGAGGATGATTTGCGAAAATCCCTTTCGCCCCTTGGAGTTTCTGTTTCTACGGTTTCAGGTACTTTTGAGCTTGATCCATTAGATGACTTAGTTCTTTCAGAAACTGACATACTTGTTTGCACTCCCGAAAAAGTAGATATGCTCACAAGGTTGAAGTCGGATTATTTCAATGAATTGTCATCGGTAATTATTGATGAGGGGCATATACTAGGTGATGCAGAACGAGGCGCTCAAGTTGAACTTTTATTAGCAAAATTGAGGATAAGATTTCCCAATTTGAGAATCGCACTTATTTCAGCTGTTATGCCCGAAGCAAATGGAAAGCAATTGGCTAGATGGTTGTCTGGGGATGAGTCGAAACTTATTCAAGCTCCAAAAGAAGAGGGCGGTAAAGCTTGGCAGCCCACACAAAAGATTTTTGGCTTCTTCAAATGGGATGGCAGTGTTGGTGAAATCGATTATCCAGAGATTGTTTTAAATGCCAGAGTTTTTAAAAGAGAAGTTGCTTTTGCACGAGGACTAGCCGACAAGAAGGAAATTGCATATGAAACTCCTAAGAAAAAGTCTATCAAAACTCGAGTTTTTCCTAGCGCAACTCATAAAGGTGAAACATCTGCACTCCTGGGATTTGAGTTCTCTAAAAAAGGACCCACCTTAGTTTTTACACCTCGCCCAGATTGGGTTGTTTCAACTGCCAGCAAATTATTAGATTTGCTAAAAGGATTGGAGTTGAAGGGGGATGAAATCCCCGAGTGCTTTCGGCACAGTCAAGACCTAAAGTCTTTGGGACCAGCCAAAGAATGGTATGGCGAAGATTCAACAGAATATTACTTATTAAGCAGAGGAATCGGCATTCACCATGGGCGGTTGCCAGATGCTTTAAGGAAAGCCGTTGAGGATGATTTTCGCGAAGAAAGAATTCGTATCTTGTTTGCAAATTCGACAGTCAGCCAAGGGATTAATTTCCCAATAAAATATCTAGTTGTTCATTCTTTGGTAATTAGTAAGGAAGATTCTAATTCTGAAAAAATTTCCAGGAGAGATTTTTGGAATTTAGTCGGTAGGGCTGGGCGAGCGGGACATGAAACAGAAGGACAAGTGATTTTTGTCACCGAAAAAAAATCTGACCGAAGTTTATACTTGGATTTTTTAAAACAAGAAAAGATTGAGTCCGTTGAAAGTGTTTTCTACCAGTTAGCAAAATTGTTGGTTGAGAAAAAAGTTGAAGTCGAAAAATTTAGAGATATTGTTAGCGGTATTTCAGAAGCATCTTTATTGGGGCTTCTAATAGAAGATACAATCGAAACTCCCGATCAGGAGCGAATTGAAAGCTTAATTAACCACACGCTATTTAATACGCAAATTTTATTAGACGAACCGTGTAAACCCGCTTTAGATGTTATTCGAACAGTTTTTAAAGGCTTGCCTAACAGAATTGAAAGTGAAGTGCCTGATAAAAAAATTAGAAGTGTGTTTAAGAAAACGGGTTTGTCACTTAAATCCAATCAAGAGCTTTATGAGTTTTTAAAAGAGGCCTCTCCTGAGATTACTGAGTTTATCAACAATGACGATATTCATGGGCTAATTCATAGGCTGGTCTCTTTCCTCTTGAATTCTGAGATTAATGAAGCAAGTTTTGATGAAGCAAGTTATTTTAATGCGTTAGAAGATCAGAATAGATTTGGAATTATCGATTCGTGGATTAATGGCGAAGCTATAGGCTCTATCGTTAATGGTACATGTAAGATCGATCCACATAAATTTCAAAAGTTTCTCAGCCAAGCATTAACTTACCGATATCCGTGGGTTACTTCTGCTTTGATGCAAATTTATGCTGCCGTAGAAGGGGTGGAGTTTGAGGATCTACCAGAGCGATTTAGATTATTGTCAACGTATATTAAATTTGGAGTGAGCAATAAAAATGCAGCTTTGTTGCTAAGTCTTGGAGTTTCTAGCAGACCGTTGGCCATGCGATTAAGTCATTTAATCCCTTCCGCTGAACTTAAAGACGCTTTGGAGTGGTTAAGAACTGTTTCATACGAGGAATTAAGTTCAGCGGGGTTGGACGGAAGTGAGATAAAACATGTCTTTGATGTTTCTCATAAGATAAGTAAGTCGCCGAAAGAAGACTTAGATTGGGTTTTTGAAGTTAAGGGAATTAGTTATTCCGATACAAGAAAAAGTATAGCGAACTTAGTACAAATAGGAGATTTGATACGACTGGAGCGTGAGTCTAATAATGAGTACGATGCATTCGCAATTCGCGTGTTGGATGGGAATGGGAGCGAGTTAGGATATGTGCCACGACACATTGCTAGGTTGGTTGCTCCAATGATTGATCTTGAGGACTTCAGAATATCTGGTGCAGTTATTGGTAAAGAAGATGTTTATGATTGGTCAAGGGTTAGAGTGAAAGTGAGCATAAGCCGCTAAATCTAGCTTTAGTTTTGTGCCTCAATTGTGCCAGCACTGTGCCATGTTCAGTGATCTTGGGTGATGGGATGCGCATGAGGCGAGGGATCGTTGTCCTTCAGTCTCAGGTTTAAATGGTTTTGGGTTTCGTAGGGTTCCGCTTTTTTGCGGTTACTGACTACTCGAAAATTGGTCGGGACTCCTCCCGACATTAAATTTCAAACAGTTAACACATGATTGGCAGGGTTTGGCAGGGGAACTTTGCCGCCCATTAGGCGGCAAAGTCGTTTTCCTTCTGTTCCTGTGGAATCGTTAGCTTAAGAGCATCGGTCTGTCCCTTGAGCTGAATACCCGACGACCTAAAGTAACCGTCAGTAGTGCTCAGCTTAGAGTGACCTACGTTCTCTTTAACGATGCCCAATGGAACTCCGTCGATCAAAGCCAATGTAATGTGAGTGGCTCGGAGCTGGTGATGGGTAACTTCCTTAATGCCGATTTCTCGGCAGAAAGACCGAATTACCTGGGCCTGATGCCCGCCCTTCCACTTGTTACAGTTGACCTCAATAACGAATTCCGACTTAGCCTTCTGTTGAAACTCTTTCAGAACGGGAATGACATAGATCGGTATTGCTACCGCTCGGTCTTCTTTGTCCTTCAATAGCTCAACAATTCCTTCTTTCGGATGGAGCTGCCGTCTGAGAAAAGCGAGTCGACTTTCAAAATCAATATCGCTCCACTTCAAACCGGCCAGCTCACCTCGTCGTACTCCCAACGCGACCGTTAACAACCAAATAATGTAAAAAGGATGATTGCGTCTCTTTGCCTCGAACAGCAAAGTATTTACCTCTGCATGATTCAAAGCTTCCTTTTTCTTTTTCGGCAGAATTCGTTTCTTCAAGTTAGCGAGAGGACTCGCACTTAAATACCCGCGATTAACGGCGTAATTCAAAACACACTTCGTTTCCTTCTGAATCTGCGCCGTCAATGACCGCCCAGCGATGCCCTTGTTTTCAAGAGCATCTAGTTCCGACTCCACGAAGTGCACATTGAATAGATCGAGGTGCAGGTCATCCCAATGTTTGAGGTGAGAAAACCTACTCTTCTTAGAAACTGCAGCCTTTGGGCTATATCCGTTTACGTTTGTTTGGCTCCGTATGTTTGAATCAACATATGAAAAGTAACTTTCCCTCAACTCACCCCAAGTTCTTGGGGCTTCGCCGTGAGGATGTTCTTCTCGGCACAGATTCCAAAGTTCATTGTAAACTCTCTCTGCTTTTGGAAGAGAGACAATCCCTCTGCGTTTCTTTTGAACCCTTTTTCCGGTGTACTTGTTAATACCTTCAGCGAAGACTGTGTAAAACTCTTTGATAACTCCAGTTGGAGTTACTTTTTTCTCAATCGTAATTCCCATTTTAAATTCCTCCTTTGAGTAAGGAGTCGAGATCATCTCTCTTGAAACGGAGACTACGACCAAGAAGCTTGTAGGACTTTACTTTTCCCTGATAGACCCAGTTCCTAATTTGCTTAGGACTGGTGCGCAAATACACCGCAGCTTCTTTTGTGTTTAACCAAATGAAATTTTCAAAGAACTTTGCAGACTCACTTTGAATCTGCTTCCTGCTTTGCAGGTTACTATCTATGCTCGTCCCTTTCAACGAAAACGTGGTGATTTTTCATAGCTAAATCTTGCCTTTCTCATAGGGAGAATCGTCTTTTTTGCCTATTCGTACACCCACCGCAGAACGCTCTTTAGAGCGTTTGTAGGGGCGTCCTTTTCCTTTTATTTTGTCGATAGACTCCGAGAGACCTTTGAGAATCTGCACCGCCTCATCGGCACTCTGAGCGCGTTGAACCTCACTCGCAATGTAAGCCTTCGCGTCAAAGAATTTGGAAACTAATGCGTCCATATCTTTTTCAAAATGCGCCTCGAAGAACTCCGAGACGATGCAGCTTACAAGCTGCGAAGGATAGAATTTTACATAGCTCCCAATGGCTTTAAGCCGTGCTGACATCTCGGAGAAGGCCTGGCTAGCTTCAGAATCGAGGACGACTCGAAGACAGTCTTTATCGTTTGCAATAGCTCCTTCGACTCCCTCTTCCGAACTCATTTAGAGCCTTCCAGATCGCCCGCGAGGTCACAGGGGACCGAAACAGTTCGTCCATCTACTTCTCGCGTTTGGTAACACTTTCCGCTTCGTTTGGTGCTCTGAAGCTTCGAGCTATAGGGTTTATCTACGCCCATCACTTCGTACTGTTCGAGATTCATGAGCGTATCTTTGCGAACGCTCGCATCACGACTTTCTAACGAGCCATGAATTAGGTAGCTCGCGAGACCGCCTACAAGCCCGCCGATTACAGCACCCTTGATTGCATTTTCTGTAGAATCTTTTCCGATCTGACTGCCAGCAATTGCTCCAGCCGCGATGCCTGTTCCTGCACCCAATACCAATGAGTCTCTCATCGAAGCGCAACCGCTGAGCACGGATACCAGTACAATCCCGCCAATATATTTGTAGTTAATAGTTACTCCTTATAGTTTGTTTGTTTCTCTTTCCTTCCATCTTCCAACGACCACCTCGCCAAAACGCCCACGAAAACCCAACAAAAAATCAAATAAATCATCTCACTCTCTATATTTCCGACCCCCTTCACAATTCCCCAAAGCTTTTTCAATTATTCTGCACGTTTGCTGCAAGTCACCCTACAAACCAATTTGCATTTCGTTTGTAGGGCTACAAACCAGTTGAGGTCTTACTATCTAAGATCAAAGCTTCCGCTTTTTGCGTTTCTGAAGGTGATTCTTTCGCAATCGGCAAGTGCATCAGCTTCGAGCGCAAAGTACAAAACGGAGTTTCGATCTTTGCGAACTTCCTCATCTGCCTTTACCAACGGAGCAATAACCCTTTGATCCGAACAGATATAAAGAACGCCTGTGATCCTTTTTGCCAAGTAGTAGGAGCTAAGTTTACTTCTGTACCGATCAACACTTTTGTCACTCAGCTCCACTTCGAGTGCAAGCAGGTGATCCCTTCCACTCTTGCCTGAGACATACAGAGCCCCGTCAGACTGCGCTTTCACTAAATCACCTAGAAACTCATCGTGAATCAAAGAAGAGGATGACTGTAGAAGATTTTCTGGAAGAAGCTTTCTAAACTGAGTTAGCTTCTCAAAGCGTAGCGCAACATCAACAATATGCATGTCGTGTGTGAGTGATTCACTTTTGTAAAGCGGCTTGTCGATCTCAAAGCCCCAATGGTGCCGCACAAGTTCATATGATTTCTCGCTCGGCAGGTAGTAGCGTTCAGCATACTCACCCTTAATTGGCATCATTGCTGATTTTAAGTATCCTTCTTTTCGCAAGCGTTTGAGTCGCAGGGACAGCGTTGACTTATCTTTACCAGGAAAAAATTTTCGCCATATCTGAGAGGTGCTAACGACTCTATGAGCGAATACAAATCGCATCAGCTCTACATCTCTTTGCTGAAGTTCAAGTGGCATTCATCACCAATTTTGCATTCTCCTCGCTCGAATCGAGGTCTTTAATGTTCTCGACGACTCCTTCTTTTTTCAATTCATCCGTATCGGTTAGCATTTTTTGGAAATTCGACTTCTGTCCTTCGGAAAACTTTTGAGATAGATGTGCAATCTCGTCGGCTGCTTCCTCATGGCTTAGAAATGGCACTTGGACTTCAACGTCATTGCTGCCAACCGACCATATACCTCGACCTTTGATCTCTGGAAGTTCGGCAGCCATCTTGTTTCCAAGGACAGTCATTGAGCTTGCGATTGTGTTAACTCGAAAGCAGATCTTCGCATGGACGTTTGTTTGAACTCGCGTATCCACGGTTTCCTTGGTTACTTTTTGCGTTGCAAGGATCACATGAATTCCGGCAGCCCGTCCAAGTTTGGTCAACTTATCCGTTAGCTCTCTAGCTTCGTGTGCATTCTCTTTGTTGAATTGAGCGGTACGCTCGACCGTGAAAAGTACAGAAGCCTCATCAACGCCTACAACGATTCTGTCGAGCTTGTCCCGCTCAGAATCAATCTCTGTAAATCCCTTTTTCTCCAGGTACACAAAGCGTCGATCCATTTCCGCTACGACCTTCCGAAGACAATCAAGTGCTTCTGGAACCTCCTTCGCAATATGAGCATTGGGAAGTGTTTCAAAGAGCTTCATTTCTACGCCACGCTTAAGGTCGATCAGATAGAGCTGAATGTATTTCGAGCTTTTTAGGATTCCGATGAGTGCTTGTTTGAAGAAAACACTCTTACCTCCACCCGTGGAGCCCGCAATCAGCATATGATGAAGTTCGCGCAAATCTCCCGTCATGAAGCCACTATTGGCTTCGCCGACAAGGAACGTATAGGGCCGTGAAAGCTTCTCTGACACCGTATCAAAACGGACCATCTTAGGAAGTTCTTTGTCGGACGCGATAATTTCAACGATCTGTTTACTCGTCGGACTTTGCCGAACCTCCTGCACGATCTTGTTGAGGCTGGCCTCAATTGTTCCTTTCTTTGATTGGAAACTTGCAATGTCGATCCCAACTGACTGCACGCTAATTTTGGTTTTACTTTCGCTGAGCCTTTCTACGCCAATTACCTTTGGTTCAAGCCCAGTGGGTGATTTAAGTCCCAAGTGCTTGAGGGAGTTTTCCATCTTGCGTTTTCTAATGACCCCCGGAAGCTCTGTTGCGAAAGCATACAGAAAAAGCGGAAGAGGAATCAGCAAAGCTTGAACGTAGTTTGGAATGTGCAGATACACGAACTTAGCGAAGCCCTGGAGATACTCGTTGCTGGAAAGTGAGTAGAGAATCCTAGGGAGGTTCCATCTAGGTGAGAACACTATGGCTGTCGCCGCCACCGTATAGCTTCCCCAGATAATTTTTGCCTCAAGAGACCAGAATGATCGCTTGAAAATCGCGCGAGTCGCATTGAATATGAAAATCCAAAAGACCACCGACAACCCGACCACAAGACGGGTCAGGTTGTCCCTTTCATTTGGTTTTTGACTTATTGTGTGAAATCCTCTGTTAGTTGAACGATCACTTCGTTACCTTTCGGAATCACGACGTAATCCTGCTTTGAATTAATCTCCTCAGCCGTTCTACCGGCCTGTTCCTTTGCGGCTCCGGAAATCCCCTGAAGAAGTGCGTTCTTCATAGTGGGCTTTGCTTCCGCATATCCGAACTGAGAAAGTGCTTCTCGCTCGGTCAGAACATCCGTCATGCTGGCTGCCATCGTAAGTCCAAGGCTTGAAGCAAGCTTCACCGTATTGTCCGAGAAGACTTTGCCCCGAACTCCAGCCGTATAATCTGCAACATCGAGTCCAATGGCAGAAATCTTGATCGAATCTCCATCTGGCGTATCGAGCCTCGCGAAACTAAGCTGAACTTTTTCTCCTCCGCCGCGATACGCAAAGTTGCCCATAAGAACGGAATCCTTTGGAATCTCAACACCCGAATCGGAAACACCTCCTCTAGGTAAGAGCACGCTGACAAGTGAAGGTTCTCGGGTATCAATCGACGTAAGAAGAAAGCCCAAAAGCTTTGCTCCCGTCCTGATTGCTTTCGGTCCCTTGCTTGCAACTCCAATTACCTGCGGAGCAAAGTATTTAATGCGAACGGCATTTTTTCTAAGCGCTGCCTCACGCTTACGCTGTTCAGCAAGCTGTTGTGTGCCGCCATTAAAAATGCCCTGCACTTCACTCGGTGTAGACTCAGTTGAAGCTTCCTTTGCATCATCGTCCAATGGAGGACTTGTACTTTGCGTGTAGAAAGTTGTATCTTTTGGAGGAGAAAAAACAGCCCCAAGGCCCGCCAGAAGGAGCACTAGGCTCCCTCCAGCGATTCCTGCACGCTTGGGACTAAGCGATTTCTTTCCACCACTTTCGATGAAAAAATACGCCTTCGTCTTTGTCCAAAATCCTTTCAGCTTGTCTCTGAAGCTCAACGAAAACCTCCACTGATTTTCATTCGAGTGTCATTGCCTCTATAGCGAACGACCAAATCAAATGATTTGGAGATTGTTGCGGGTACGATGAGACGCCCAAGAAGTTTTTTCTTGTTACGAACCTCGTCGTCTTCCCAGACAACCGCTTGGCCGCGAGGGGCAGTCTTGCCAAGCATTGCAATGACCGCGATTTCCTCTGTTTTGATTGGTTCACCGCTAGTATTATTCAGCTCAATTTCGAAAATCCTTCGGCTACTACCATCAACTGCCTTCTGCCTTAGAACTGTTAGCTCAATGGTCTTGGTGACTCGAATTCGGCTTTTGATTTCCGAAATCTTCGTTGAATAAGTGCTGCTCAGTTTCTCGACCGGTAGCACCTCACTCGCAGGAACCCATTTCACATCGACAAAGGAATCTACATTCCTTCCAGATGCGGGAACTAGATAGAACAGGTAGCGCCTGTCCTTGTCCAAAATGCTCAGATTCGTTGCGAAGTTTGCAAGCGGCTGGATCGTCACACCTTCCTTGATCTTTTCGATGTTGAAGTAGTTCTTGTTTCCGCAAATCACCGTTTCCGGCTTAAAGCCTAAGTATAGGACCGTGGATTGTCCTAGGCTGAAGCCAATTCGATGCACCTTCTCGCCGGAAGTAAGAATCGTGCGCTTATCGCCAGGCTGATCGGCAAACGCTAACGCACTCCAAACCAGCACCATGAAAACGAATGCTCTATTTTGCATTTTCACTCTCCGAAATGCCGGAAACATAGACGCCCATCGGATTTGCCGTAGTTCTTGAGCCTTGAATTAGCGCGAAGGTGAGTTGTGTTGGCACTACTAAGGGAATGCCTTCGACTTTCAGGATACGAAGAAACGAACAAGTAACTCGGTCCTCAAGAACGCTGACTTTCACGAAGGAAATATCCTGGGAGATTTTCTTATCCCTGATCTTGCCGAACTTCTGGGTCTGCGTGGCAAGAACTTTGGGCACAAGTCCCTCTTCGGAATATGGCCGAATCTCGGAACCCAGAGTGTCGGGATCAAATGACTCCCAAACGAAGAGTGCCTTTAGATACTCCTTGATGAAATTATCAACGTCCTTCTTCTCCACGGTCACATCAGACCTTGCAGTTGCATAGAACTCCTGCGTTCCACCTGTGCGCACGACAACAATCGGATCGCGGAAGTACGCCATTATGGTGAAAATTAGAATGAAGAGCGAAAGCCCAGCACTGCCAATTGCCACCATTTTGTAAAAGTGGATCAAGTTCTCCTGCACGGCCCAGATGTTTGATACCGTGTTTTCCTCCTTGGATTTTTTAGTAATCATTATTTTTTATACGTTTTGCTTTCCTTTCTCTCTTTTAGTTCTTTTGGAAGCCCAATCGAGGAGTAGTCCTTTTTGATGGAATCAACTTTAGGCGTGAGACGCTCTTTCATGAGCTGGAAGCGACCTGCGATAGGATTCGTGACAGGCTTTGCTGCAAATTTTGCAAAGTCTTTCGTACCTACCGCAGTTTTTGCCCCCGCTTTCATAGCCGCAATCTTGACCGATCCCGCTGCTAAAACCGCTGGAGCCATCGCAAGCGTTGTCGCGAGTGAATTTAGTCCATCACCAATCAATGATTTCGTTGCAACTGGAATGAATAGCATCGAGATTCCGATACAAAGATTCACTACGAGCGCTAGAAGATAGTCCTCCAAGCCTGTCGCATCCGTATTTAGTTTCGATTGTAGGGCAAGCTTCAGTAGCAGAACTCCTAGGATCGAATATAGGATTCTCCATACGACAACTTGAACAAGCCCCTTGTAGAGACTCATCGTGATGTGTGAGGTCTTTGGACTTACATACATCAAGATCATGAGTGGGCTACAAACATAGAGAATTGTCCAGATGAAGTGCGTGAGAGCGGTAGCCGTAAAGAAGCCGACATAAGCAATGATGTACGCAGCAAGGCTGAATACATACATGGCCGTGTCTTTCAGGCTGAACAAGTTACTTCCTTGGTCTTGGCTCGGCGAAAGATGCGCTAGAACCTCAGATAGTTTATTCAGTCCATCAATTCGCGTCGTCACTGCGTCACCGATGGTTGCAACTGCATCTACAGCCCAGTCAAAGGTTAGAAGGAGAAGTACGGAAATGAAAATACGCCTTACGATTTCTTTTACGTTTGGACTCTCAGACTTTATGAGCTCAAGGACGAGCAAGAACACAACAAGCGGCACAAGTAGCACCCAGTAAACCTCAATGAGATTTCCACGCAGCTCCGCGCCGACCCCCTTAAGAAATTCAAACAATTTAGAATCTCGTAAGGTTCATGTCTGGCTTGAAGTTGTTGAAGCCCCGTCCAAGATCGCCATTCACTCGCTGAAAGTTTGCTACGCCATCCTTTGATTTCTTGTTATTCATCGCCAGTTGCTCACTTTGAAGTTTCAAAAGTTGCGTATTTAGACGTAAAAGCTGCGATAGCGAACGAAGAATCTCGGCACTCGTCGCAGCTTGCATCCTTGCGGCACCTTTTGGTGACGCCAAACGTGCTTGGACAGCGATTACTTCTGAATTTCGTTCTTGCTGAGTGGAATACTCCTTGAACTCGTTAGCCATCTTCAAACTTTCCGCAACCGTTTGGTCATGAATCACCTGGACTGCCTCTTCGGGGCTTTGAGGAATTTTCCCATAAAGATCGCGAATGCGATTTACGGCCTGTTCAAAGCGCGTCACCTCTGCCCATACTTTCTCGTCTTTGATCGGAAGCGTCTTCACGAGCGCAATCGAGTTATCTATACCCGCGTTGATGTTCCGAAGTAGATCAAGCTGTCCTTTCCCATTCTCAATGATTGATTTGAGTTGGTAATACTGCTTGATCTGCTCGGCCAAGATTTGGGTAAGAACTGCTACGTCGCCGCCGAATAGGTCGGCGTGAGCTGCCGGCGTGATGAGTGCGCAAGCCGCAAAAACAATTCCGCTAAACCGCCACTTTTGAGTTAACTTTATATGCTTCTCCTTTAGAAAGCTGAAGTAGGACATCCATTAGAGACGCTTCGGGCTGCTTCTCTCGAAGCTCTGCGATTTTCGCCTTTTCATTGCCGTCAGTCGTACAAATCCAATAGCTCAACGGCTCAGGTTCAAGTCTTACGACTCCCTGATTCTCATCTTGCATCAGAAAGAACTCGGAGTATTTTCCTTTGACGATCTCAAGACTTTTCACCGCATCCACTTGCGCGTCGTTAAAATCGAAGGTGGTTTTGAAGTCCTCCCAGTCGATTTTACGCTGTCGCAGAATGAAAACGTTGGTTGTGTTGGGCATCATCGAATCTGCAAGCTCTCGATCGGCCATGAAGTCGCGATAGTTCTGCGAGATACACCAGATTCCGGCGTTGTATTTTCGGAATACGCGGTAACTCTCGATGGCGAAGTCCTTTCCGCTGGGGGTAAGGAATAGCCTATGCGCTTCGTCGATAATTAGGAGGTAAGGCTTAGATAAGTCTCGTGCTGCCTCTTCTTTGATGTAAGAGGTGAAAAGCAAAAGGAAGATATCTTTGAGTTCCCTGTGATTATCGAGGCCTTTTATCTCGATGGTAACGAGGTCTTTACCAAGCTTCACGTTCGTCTGCCCGTCGAGCATTCGACCGTAAGCGGTCTCTCCCGTCCAAGAATACAAGACATCGGCATGTTTTCGCATTTCAAGAACCCCGTGATTCGCTAGAATCTTTCGGAGGTCAGAAAGTTGCGGCACTTTGCCGTCTGACTTCTTATACGCATCGAAAATGCTCTCTTCGAGTAATGCTTTCTCGCGTTTAGGAAGACCTGGCTTGTCTTCGTCCTTAAGGATCAATTCAAGACAGCCTAGAATGAGTTTGATCTTCGATGAACTGGGCTTTGCCTCTCCACCTTCAAGATCAAACATATTCAGGCAAATTCCCGAATTGAGATTGAGGTCGATAAACTCGCCATCCATGACTTCGATCAACTTTTCGCTCGATGCTCCGTTGTCGATCCAAACAATCTTGGGCTTCGGATTCTGATTGCAGAATTGAAGCATTAGTTGCGAGATCGTGAAGCTCTTGCCCGCACCGGAACCACCAAACACCAGGCCATTCCAGTTTGGCAGCTCTTTAGCAAACGGGTCGATTGCGAAAGGCGTTCCCTCTCGGTTGGTAAGCAAAACCACGGGTCGCTTGTTCCCTGTCCAGCAGGAGTAGAGCGGCATCAAGTGAGCGCAGTTCGAGCTTTTCATCTTTCTGTGACGAAAGCCTTCGCAAACAAGAGGTGCAGCCTTAAAGAAGGCGTCCTCAGCCGAAAAGGATTCAACTAGTCCTTCGCTTTGGTTCATAGCTCGGAAGGCACGAAGAATTTCTTCTGACTTCTTCTCAAGCTCTTCTGTACTCTCTCCCCAATAGATAATCGTAAGGCTCGAAGACACAAGACGTTCGGAACCATTCATAAGTTCACGAAGCAGCTCTTCAATCTGCGAGTATTTCGATTCACTCTCAATGTCAGAGACGTTTTGACTGCCTGACACCATCGAATGAGCAATACGACGAGACATTTCGAGCTTTTCGATCTCTTTCTTTTGGTCAAGCGTCAGGATGTTTTGAGACATCCAAAAGTGAAACGGTAGTTTTGAAAGCCTATCCACCATCGAGGAAAAGGTTTCCCCCTCCGGCAGAAGGTTCATGGATACCGCTCTGAACTTATATCGCCCGACTTCCAAATGATCGTTATGAACTGTCATTGGAGTCATCGTGAGCTGCGAGGAAAGACTCGGAGCCAATGCCTCTAGTGGGTTTCGATACCCAGGCTTTCCAAGACTCTCGGCTCTCTCGAAGTTGTAGTAACCAAACGAAAGCTCAAAGCACTCCTCGCTACTCATTCGCCGAGGCTGAAGGCGAGCTGAGGCGAGCGAACTTTCGATTTGGTGAGCCAGGATTAGAAACTTTTCCTTGTGAGCTGTGAATTGCTCGACCGGAAAGCCCTCGAACTCTTGCTTTTTCTCAAATAGGCCACGCTTTTTCATGGCCAGTACATCCGACCTCACAAAGAAGTAGATCTCAGGCACAAAAAGCATTTCCTCTCGAACTTTCTTCTCGAAGAACTCGTAACGAGCTTCAGCTATAGGGGAGTAAAGAGGGTCGTCAGCACCAGCGCTTCCTCTATGTTCTTCAATGATGTTTTTAGCTTCGTTAGTCAGTTTGTAGAAAACTTGAAGTCGCATCTTTTCGGGAAGTCCGATGATGAGGCTTTCGATTTTCTTTGAAAAAGCATTGATCTCGTCAGGGCTTGCGCAACTGATGTCGATACCAGTGAGCTTGAAACCTACTCCGAGTGATCCGTCCTTGAATACGCTTAGGTCTTCATGAAAGCAGAAAAACGGAATCCTATCTTGAATGTACGCTTTTATTCTTCCTCGTCTTTCTTCTCACCAGGGTTGATTCGTCCCGGTGAGAGATAAAATTTGATGGCACTCATGAGGTATCCATCGGGTTTCCCACGTTTTCCGTAGTAGAGCACCGCGAATAGAATCCCTGGAATGCCAAAGATGAAAATGGGTCCGATGCTCATCCGACCGAAGAACAGATTCATCAGCGCCGCAACTAGCAGCACCGCGATCAGATCGGCGGCATCCACGCCGCCGATCTTGAACTTCGCATCGAGCTTTCGGTGCACGCTGGAGCGATCAAGCATCTAGCTTGCAAGCCCCTGGAGCCAGCCGATGATAAGAGGCGCAAGAAAGCCTACGATTGAGGCTACAAGGACCAATACCATTCGGGATTTGGCCGAAGCATCGCCCGTTGCGGCCAAGATTGCGGCATACACGATCCCAAGCACACTGACCGCAGGAAGCAGAAAGTGAGTAAGGCCATTTGTGATACCACTTACCTTTGATTGGAGTGCGCCACCGCCCGCGAATTGCGCGAATGCAAATTCAGGACAGAGTGCAATCAATACAAAAATTGCCATGAGGACAATTCCTCCGATTTTGAAGTTACCCATTAGGCAAGCTCCATCATCAGGATTTTCGAGTAGGGTCCGATGTCCATGAAGACAGGGAATCCGGTCTCAGATTTAGAATAGCCCGTACCAATCTGCGTGCGGTGAGTGACTTGGCCTGCTCGTTTTACAACCGTTTCAACTCGGTAGTGAACAGAACCGTCGCTTGCGCCCGTAAGTTTCAAGAACACGAGCTTGTCATCGGGGAAGGCGTCGATCTTGAGTCGATAGTCACCTTGGGTTTCGTTGAAGAAAGCCACGCCCGCGGGCAAGGTCCTTCCAGTCTGGCTGCAAAGCCAGTAGAGATTAAATTTCTCTGGTTTTTCGTTTGTCATTTTGTTTCCTTATTTTTTGTTTTCTAAATTTCTTCTCCTGCAACACCTCCAAATGTTTCTAACTAAGCGGGGGACCATTCCTCCTTGCTTGTAAGCCTCTGCCGAATCGTACTGATTGCTGACTCAATCAGCTTTTGCACGGATTTCGGCCTAAGCTTCATTCGATATGCGATTTCAGGAATATCTAAGTTTTCCCAAAAGAACTTGATAACAGCTTCGCGGTGAAGATCATCTAATCGGATGACCTCTCGCTGAATGATTCCTTTCGGAATGCTAAGTGCGAGAGCTTCAGTCTCTGATTTTTTCTTCTGGTAATCGTTCAGCGATTCTCGTTGAGCGAAGAATTCAATATTTTGAACGAACATGATTGGAACCTCTTCTTCGGGAGCACTCATTAGAGCCCCCAATAATTTCTGTGATAACGATCACGTTCTTCTTGAATTCGGTTTTGGACTTGCCTTGCTTCGCTCCATCCTTCGCTGAACCAATTCCAAATCTTTTGAAGAACTCTTCCGATTTTTTTCATGATGGGAGTTCCTTAGAAAACGTGTCGATCAACGTGGAACTGTCGCATCTCCTGACGCTGTTCTCGCTTCGCTGCTTCTTCGTTTTGATTTTCTTTGTTGGTGTTCACGCTCGCACACGCCGCAAGAGTTGCGACGACTGCGAGAAGA
The DNA here is from genome assembly GCA_964609695.1 of uncultured Bacteriovoracaceae bacterium. Classification (GTDB taxonomy): domain Bacteria; phylum Bdellovibrionota; class UBA2428; order UBA2428; family UBA2428; genus JAGNHS01. The sequence continues at coordinate 149,443 of CAZSSP010000001.1, read as the reverse complement.
GCGAGGTTCGTGAGCGAAAACTCGCAAGCTTGGAGACGCTCAAGAAAGCTTCTTCCGGTGTTGAGCGAAGTCTTTGCATCTTTGGGCGAGTATTCTTCCGAGTACAGGCAACCAACGCACTGGCTGTAGCTTCCTAGATGCTCAAAGGTCATGTGCTCGCAACGCGGACATTGGGTCATGGGGCCGTTCTGATTAGGGTTCATAGTGATTTTCTTTTCCTCTGTTCTTTCTGAGCGGTGAGTGATTTCGCCGTCTCGAAGAAGAGAGGAAAGCAATCTGTGCCAGACCCTTACGCTCGGCTCGAAAAACCAATAAATTATTGTTTTTATGAGAACTATTTGGATTCTTGGTTAAACAAGAAAAGTTTGAAAATTTTCAAACTTCAAACTGAAGTTTGAAAAAATTCAAACTCTGCCCGCGTAAGTATTATTTTATTGCAGTGCATCATTTCGTGTACTAGAAGCCATATTGAATGGCCGAAAGGTATCCCGGCGGTGTCTCCGCTACTTTTGATAGCCCTCCAGACCGCTTTAACGGGCCAGCAATCCTATTTGTTGATGATGAGCCACTGATGGCCCTCCGATTGGAGAATCTCTGCCAGGCGACTCCAGAGCTATCCTCCTGCCGATTCTTTCGCGCCACAACCCTTGAAGAAGCGCGCACAGTTCTTGCTCAAGAGCCTATTCAAGTTATGACTCTCGATAAAAATCTTGGCGAAGACTTGGACGATGGAACCAAGAGCAATGGCATCGAAGCGATTCCAGAGTTCTTGGGTCTTAAGCCGGATCTTCAGATTCTCATGCACACGGGCAGCGATGATACCGACGACGTTGTCTGTGCGATGAGAAATGGAGCCGCCGACTATATAAGGAAGAGCTCGGACGATTCGCTCATCCAAATGAAGCTAATCAAGGCAGTCCAAAGAGCCCGGATTGCGCTCGCCCGTACTCGCATGGAGCGTAGCGAATCAAACTGCTCAGTTCAGTCCAGCTTGTCGTTGGCTTTCAAGTTCAAGTCCGAGTCTATGAAACTCGTTCTTCGCAAACTAGAAGCTGTGTCTGAAAGTAATCGTCCTGTCCTTCTATTAGGTGAATCGGGTGCGGGTAAGACAACCATCGCAAAAGCAATTCACGACTATAGAAAGCAATACCTTAAACAGGAAGAGCGCGACTTTTACGCAATCAACCTGACGGCCCTCTCACCAACACTTGTTGAAAGTGAACTTTTCGGACACGAAAAGGGTGCCTTTACTGGTGCAACCGAGCGGCGAGTTGGCTTTGTGGAACTTGCAAACAATGGAACTCTCTTTATTGATGAGATTGGAGACATTGACCTCTCGATGCAAGCTAAGCTCATCACAGTCCTCGACAAAGGTGAGTTTCATCGCGTTGGTAGTAAGCAGCGTTTAAAAAGTAATTTCAAACTCGTCTGCGCAACGAACAAAGATTTGAACCAGTTAGTTCGCGAAGGAAAGTTCAGAGAAGATTTCCTAGCCCGTATTTCTACATTCCCGATTCAAGTTCCTTCATTAAAGGACCGGGTGGAAGACATTCCAGATCTTATTCGATCACTCATTCCGCAGATTTCCAAAGAAGCTAGGTGCGCCGTAGCTTTTGAGGAAATTCCAGACGATTTTGTTGAAGCACTTCAAAACAATCCTCCACGCCTCAACATTCGTGGCCTTGAGATTGCTTTGCACCAACTTTTAACCCTCGCAAGAAAAGACACAAATGGTGCCAAACGGCTTGATCGTTGGCGCTCTATTCCCGAACTCCGTGAACTTACCGTCAGAAGGAATCTATCACCTAAGTCAAACGTCAAGACGCTCCTAGATTCTCGAATTGAGTACATAAGCGATGACTTCCCTGGCTTGCAATCAACTCTGGCAAAGCTTGAAGAGATCATCGTTTTAGAAGCCAGAAATAAGTATGGCAGCAACCGTCGAGCAGCGGAGAAGCTGAGGATCTCAGAATCTTCTGTTTCCAAAAAGATTAAGTTTCTCCAGCAGAAAAGCGGTCGCGGAATGGAGCCTTCGACATGAGCGGAGCAGTAGTCAAGAAAACCGTTAACCCCACTTCAGATACACTTTCGGAAGTGCTGCATGACCTGGAAGAGGTCATCGTGCTTCAGCGAACGGCTGTAGACGTTATCACGACGGGGCCGGAGAAGCTCAATCTTGCTTGCACAATGACTTCCGGTGTTTTGCGTAAGCTCGCGCAGCTTAAAGACAAGCTTGAGAAACGTAGAGTCAGTGAGCGTGCGCAGTGAACGCTAAAGAAGTCATATCGCAGATGAAGTTAGAACCGCTTCCTGGTGAAGGCGGCTTCTTTCGTCGCACCTACTGCTCAAGCCAAACGGCTGAGTACCGGAACGCTGTTAAGCCTATTGTTTCTGCGATCTATTATTTAATCACTCCAGAAGATTTCTCGGCTCTTCATTTGCTTCAGCGAGATGAAATATTCCATTTCTATGCTGGCGATTCCATCGAGTTCATCAAGATCATCGATGGCAAGCTTGAAACAATTGCATTCGGCAACGACATCGCAAACGGAGAAATCCCACAAGTTGTAGTTGAAGGTGGAGTGTGGCAAGCGCTTCGTATTTCGGAGAATAGCAAATCCAAGAACGGCTGGGCGCTTGTTGGAACTACTGTGTCTCCCGCTTTTGAATACGACGACTTCCTCATCGGCAATCGTGAGGCACTAAAGAAAGAATTCCCTCGACTCGCCGAAACGATTCATCGCTTCACAAGAGAGAGCGGTGTTTCATGAGGTTTAAAGCCGCTATCGCTTTTACTCTTTTGATTGGGGCATGTACGAAGTCGTACAAAGTGAAGGTCGATCCCACGCGTCCGCTTGAGATCGCCATCCTTCATAGCTACCCCGAGGGTGAGTGGTATTACGGCATTAACTCTTCGCTTAGTAAGGTGCTCAAAGATAAGGGGATCAAGTTCAACCTTTCGCCGCTCGTATTCCATTCCGAGTTTTGGAAGGATCGCGAGTCCGAACGTCTAGTTGCAGAGAAAAATCGGATTCTCAAATTCCTGAAGGAAAAGAATCCTGACATCATCCTCATGTGCGACGATGAAATTTCGGACTTCATCGCTCAAGACATTGCAGCTCTCGACAAGCCTGTGATTTTCACTGGCCTCAATCGAAGAACAGCGCAAATTCCTTGGCTGAAATCCTTCGGAAAGAATCAAGCTGCTGGTACGTTAGAAATCTACGATACCGAAGCCTCCGTTAAGCTTCTTCGCACTATGAAGCCTTCGGTCAAGAACTTCTCGATTTTAACTTCTACCAACGACACCTCAAATCTCGTTACCGACCAAGTTAAAACCGACCTTCAAAAAATAGGCTCGGTCAAAGTTCGAGAAGTCTATCAGCTTCGTTACTGGAGTGAGTGGAAGCGAGCCATTGAAGAGATCAACGCAAAAGACGACGCTGTTTGGGTGCTAGTGCCTTACAACGTGCGAGACGAAAACGGTATCGAAGTTTCCGTTGAACGTATTGGGTCGTGGCTTAGACGCCATCTTAAGGTTCCGTCTCTTGGCATCATTAGCATTTCAACGAAGATCGGTGTGCTCGCAGGCATTCCCGCAAGTCCTCAGGCCCTTGGAAAGCAAATGGGTGAGCAGGTTGCGTCGTTCGTTGGCGGAGTAACGTTGTCTGAAATTGGATTTGTGAACGCGAAATACTTCCAAGAGGAAGTAAATCTGAATCAAGCAAGACGTTTGGGTCTTACGATCTCACAAAAACTTAGGAAGCAGGGCTTTCATCCAGTCAGCGATGCAAGGCTCCTCTATGGAAGGTAATTATGCTCATTAGAAATTACCTCCTTAGAGGCAGCAAAACAGAAAAGCTTGTAGTTGGAACTCTTCTACTCCTTGCTATCGGCACGGTAACGGGCACATACATGCTTAAAAAAGCCGACTTAATGGATTCGTATGGGAAGTATACCTCTGACCTTACGACAGCCATTGAAGACATGACCTCAAAAGTCAGTCTTTTCTCAAAGCTTGGCGTTCTTCAGACTCAAATGAAGAACGGAAACAAGGCAAGTGCTCAGGCACTATTGAATAAGGCCATCGCAAACGAAGACAACATCTCGTACCTTTATCTGGTTGATAACAACAATAAGGTCTTTGCCACCAACACGCAGGACTCAGGTGGAATGAGCATCGACAAAGATGCGACGATTCAGAGAACGAACTGGGAGATGGTTGCTAATAGGGAAGTCATCTCAAACAAGTATGGTGAGTTTGGCTACTTTCGTAATAAACAACTTCGAATTGTTTACCTTTCAAAGACGATCACCGAGGGCGATAAAACCTTAGGAAGCCTTACTGCAATTTTCCGGTACGGGGAACTGATTGATAGCCTGAAAATCAAACATGGCTTTCCACTTGGTGCTCAGGTCTTTTTAGTAAATGACACCACGGCACTCACAGCAAACTACACATGCCTAGGAATCGGCCAAAGTTTAGATGGATATAGCGTCTGCTATCGCCTTACCCTTTGGGAAACTATCAAATGGGCCAAGTGGAGCTTATTAATTGGTGCTCTCGTGTCTGCGCTTGTGTGTGGACTAATCTTCACAATCTTCATTCTGATTAACCAGAAGCTCGTGTTGCCCAATGAGTATTTCAATAAGGTTTTGGAGCGACTGGACAACGACCAGACGGACAAAGAGGGGCTTGAAGCGATTCCCGTACCCAAAGAGATTGAACCAATTCTTCCTAGACTTCAGACGATCATGCATTCGGTTATGCGTGCATCGTCAGTCGATCTGGCTCGCCAGGTTGCGCATGACATTCGCTCTCCGCTTGCAGCGCTTAACGTAGTTCTAAGCAGCGTTGGGAAACTTGATGAGGAAACCAGGCTTCTCGTTCGCCACAGCATCACGAGGATTCAGGACATTGCTAACAACCTTTTGGAGCAAAGCCGCTCTGGTAGCGAAGCTCTTAAAGAGAAAACCAAAAAGCGTGACGTTCACCTCGTATCGAGCCTCATTGAAGGAATTGTCACCGAGAAGCGCACTCAATACCGTGAACGAATCGGAATAGAAATTACTCACAAGCAGTGCGAAGCTTCGTATGGAATCTTTTGCGAAATCATTCCCTCGGAATTTAAGCGCGTTCTCTCGAACCTTGTTAACAACTCGGTAGAGGCGATGACAGGCGATGGTTCAATTACAATCGCAACAGAAGTTGTAAATGGCTTTGCGAAGATTGAAGTTAGGGATACGGGCAAAGGCCTTTCCAAGGAAGACATTGCGAAAATAGGGCGCAATGGATTTACGATAAAAGCGGATGGTTCTGGCTTGGGGCTTTCCCACGCATTCAAAACTATCGGCTCCTGGGATGGCCGTATAAACTTTGATTCCGAAATCGGAGTTGGCACCACCGTTACAATTTTTCTTCCGCTTGCTGAATCTCCAGAATGGTTCGTCGGTAAGCTCAAGGTTCGTAACGGAATGACGGTTGGAATTCTTGATGATGATTCCTCTGTACACCAAATTTGGGATAAACGGTTGCAGAGTACCGGAGTGCGTATAGAGCACTTCTCCACTCCTGATCAACTCGCCCAATGGCTCTCTGACCATCCGAATACGCCAGCTCGTTTTCTGATTGACTACGAACTTATCGGGTCATCCGAATCCGGACTCGACTTCGTCGGTAAGTTTGGAATCGCGCCGAATTCAATTCTCGTGACGAGTCGTTTTGAGGAGGAGGCTATTAGGAAAAAGTGTGCCGAACTAACGGTGCCTTTAATACCCAAAGGACTCGCTGGCTTCATTCCCGTTACAGTTATAGAAAAACTTGATGCAGTTCTGATCGACAATGAAATCCTGGTTCATGAGGCTTGGAAGTTTAGAGCGGAGCAAGCAGGAAAAAATCTGCTTTGTTTTAAGAATAGCCAGGAATTCTTTGCGACAGTTTCTGCAATTCCTGCGGTTACTCCAATCTATGTTGATCTAAATTTGGAGAATGAGAATGGACTTGAAGTATCGCAGAAGGTTAGTTCAGCGGGATTTTCGTCTGTCTATCTTGCAACGGGAATAAATCCATCGGAAGTGAAACTCGCCAATGCACCACATTTAGCAGGAGTGCTTGGTAAAGATCCTCCGTGGCTCAAGGAAGTAGTTTTATGAAGGAACAAATATCGCCTAATAACGTAGTGAAGTTTCCGTTTCAAAAAATCCCTGTTCAGCAGCAGGTGAAATTGGAAAATGTCGAGGTCAGCACGCCGAATGCCGATAAAATTATTGCAAAGGCAAGTAAGCTAGACGCCCTTTCAGAGTATCCCTGCAATTTCAATTACGAAGTTTATCGGGACATTGAGAGAAGGTATCACGGAAAATTTGTTAGAGGTGGATTGGTGTGTAAAACCGACCTCAAACTAGCAAACTACCATCCGAGTTGTTTTAAGTGTCACTACACATTTGAATTAGATACTTATGGTAGAGGTTGTATTCACGACTGTGTTTATTGCTATGCTAAGGATGAGCTTTCGCTGCATGGATATTGGAATAACCCTATGCCCATGCCAATTGACCTCAATGAAATTAGATCCGCCTTCTACACAGTATTCGAGACTACTAAACGCTCAAAATGGAGATCAATTCTTGAGTCTCGCGTACCAATTAGACTCGGATCAATGTCTGATTCGTTTATGTGGAGCGATCTAAAGTATGGAGTTACGCTTGAGGTACTGAAACTTCTTAAACACTATAAATATCCATACATCGTGTTTACGCGTTCGGACTTAGTGGCTCATGATCGCTATTTGGAGGTTATGGATGCTGACATATGCTCGGTTCAAATGTCGATATGTGGCTCTGACGACAAGCTAACAAAAATTCTCGAACCTGGAGCACCGTCAAATGAACGTAGGATGAAAGCGCTCAAAAAGGTTTCAGAAGCCGGTATTTTAACAGCTGTTCGAATTAATCCTCTATTCCCGACTTATCCCGATGGCTATTTTTCTGATCGGGAGTCTGTGATCAAACGCTTCGGAACAGAATCCAAAATACCAAAGTTTTCTTTTTTTGATATTGATCAAGTTGACGCTTTTATGGAGCGTCTGGCTGAGAATAACGTCAGGACAGTTCTTGCGGGAATGGTTCGTTTAAAGTCGTCTTCCCTTAACTTAATGAAGCGATCTGCCGGTATTGACCTAATTCCTTTTTACCGACCAGAAGTTGCCGTGACTGGACTTAGAGGGAATCGGGAAAAGAAATTTTCCGATCCGGAAGTAAGAGCATATTACGTAAGGACATACTTAGCTGCGAAAAAGGCCGGACTCAGGTTCTCGACTTGCTACATCGGCGGAAACGGAACTAAGGATTATTTCGATCATCAAGATTTATGGTCAAATAAAGCCGATTGTTGCGATGTTAAAGGGCACCTGTCTTCTTTTAAAAACACAAGCCAACAAATTCCTTGGTCCGAGCGTGCTCGACATACACCGAATAAAAAAATGGCATACGACTCTGAGAAAACCGAATATGCGATTGACCAAAAGTATCAATCTGCGTCTTCAAATTCAGAAGTGATTGCTCCTTTTAATGGAAACGCCTGATCATGTATCTTCCAGGCATCAATATTCAGGCTCCTTGGAGTGAACTAATCATCTCTGGAAAGAAACTGGTCGAGACCCGGGGGTATCCGATTCCTGAAAAGTACGTGGGACAAAGCCTGGCCGTTATCGAAACTCCGGGAAAAAGTAGGTCGATAAAAAAGGCAAGGATCATTGGTATCGTTAAGTTTGGAAAGCCGTACAAGTACCAAAATAAGTTGCATTGGACACAAGAGCGCAAACTTCATCTTGTTGAAGAAAACGACCCTGCTTTTTTCTTTTCAACGGAAAAGGAAAAGTGGGCATGGCCAGTCCTGATGGTTAAACGGCTAAAAAAGCCATTACCCGTGCCCGCAAAAAGGGGAATTGTTTTCGCAACTCGCTGCAAAGTTTAAGCAGCTTTTTTCTGAACCCTTTCGCTTCCGGTCTCTTCGGACGCAAACGTTTTCTCCAATGCCTTAATTTCAGCTTGTGTTAGCCCGTAAAGCTTAAATACGGCCTGATCTATTTCCGATTGTTGCGCAGAAATTGCAGCTTCAATTTCTGCTTCCGAATTTCCATCTGCCCTCAGACGGCGCACTTTTTCCTTCACTTTCGTCACCTTGGAAGCGATTTCGTCTTTAAGCTTGGTTTCACTCGGGTTCTTAAATTCAGTTTTAATCGGAGCCATTTTGAGCACTCCACCGTTGATTTCTAAACCAACGCCTCTGCGTTTCGCAGAATGGGCAAACCACTTCCAAAGTAGCTTGGAGTTAAGAATGCCAAGAATATAATCAAGGCTTAAAGAGCAGCTCTTACTCGGAACGAAAACGTTGACGCTAAAAGGTACATATAGGGGGCCGGTGCAGTTGGAGAAGATTGGACGGCGGCCCATCTGAACTGAAACAATTTTTCTGTCGGAATTCCAGATCTCTTCATCTCTGGGCCAATGCAAATGCCACCAAGAGTTCGAACCGTTTTGAGTTTCGCGACGAGCGTCCATCAAGACTTTGAAGTTAGATAAGTGAGCCTTGATGTTTTTGAGATTTTCTAACGAAGGACAAGTGGATTTAGTGGAGTAGATAAGCTGCTTCGAGGGTTTTTCGGCAACCCAGTAGCGACCTAGGTCACATAGGTCATGATAGGATCTTAGTAGTTTGTTTTCATCTTTATTGAGCTTCAGGCCCCTAACTTCCGACTCTGTCAGCGCAAAAACGCCCTGACCGACTTTCCAACGTCGTCCGTACTTTTCGTTTACCTTTTTACCGATACTCGCAGGATTTTCAGCAATTCCTTGTCGAATTTCGCCAAGTTCTCCGAGGCGCGTGCCGCTTTCAATTTTGGCAAGAAGGCCGTCATCAGATTCTTGAATGTCTAGTTTGCCATTTCTAAAAAGACTCTGATGAGATTTTTCATATGAAACAAAGGAAGCGGCTCCTGAAAACAAAGGTTCGGCAGAAGACAACTTTGTCTCGGGCGGTTGCCTTACGATTGTCGGACCATCGCCCGACCCCTTTACGATCCTGAAGATCATATGCTGGCCGGATACGTCATCAAACACTTTTAGGTCTCTCAGATACACAATCTCTTCGATTTGTGTTTCGTTTTTTAACTGTTCAATAAGCTTCTCAGCCCCGGTTCCGGCAACCCAGTAAGCATTTGTGATGAATGACAGAGGGCATCCATCTTTCAGGTATTCAATGCCTCTGTGTACAAAATAGTACCAAAGGTCCATTCGAGGAGAGCGATACTTTTGCCCTAATTTGTATGTTGCAATGACGTCGAAAAGTTCTTTGTAGTCCAACTCTCTTCGATAAGGAGGGTTCCCTACGATTGCATCAAAACCACCTTTTGATGAGATAGTGGGGAAGATGCTTTTCAAATTGGCTGAATCGCTAAGGGTGTCCTTTGTAATAATTTGATCGTCAAGCGGATCGAGCTGATCGCTTGATGTGGCGCTTTCCAGCCAAAGACTCATTTTGGCGAGTTTCACAGCTCTCGAATTGATGTCGATTCCGAAGATACAACTTTTAAGAACTAACCTTTTCGCATCAACCAAAGTTAGGGCTACATCATCGTAAGTTTCTTTCTCTAGTTTTAACAAATAAGCTTTTGCCAAAAAATTGAGAGATGCACTCAAAAAGTGGCCGGAGCCCATTGCGGGATCGCATACTACGTAGCTCAACAACTCTTTTGAGGACAAGTCGGCAATGCGGGGACCAATCGTGTTCGACACGATACTCTGAACAACGTAGTCGGGTGTATAGTATGAGCCCGTAGCTTTGCGATCTTTATTATCAGGTGAGAAGAACAAGCTACCCTTTTTGACTTTTGGAACATCCATCGCCTTCACTTTTTCGCTTTCGAGATTCGCAGGCGACCATTGGCTCTTCACATAGGCCATATCTTGAGATGCTTTTTCCAAGCGGAACTCAAGAAAGCTCTCGTAGATTGATCCAAGTTGGCGAGGGGTAAACACGTTGTAAGGGATTTGTTGATATGTTTTTCCAGGCACATCGGAGTTTTTTGCAAATCCGAGTTCAAAAAGAATACAAACCATTTCTTGGTTTGAAAGCTTAAGGTCTTGTGCAAACTTCCATTCTTGTTTCGCAAAAATTGATGACTTGAATCCTTTAATTGCAAAGCCTTTAAATTCCTCACGATTACCACTTTGAACGATAGTAGTTAAGCGAAGCAATCGAGCATAGAGTTCAGCGCCATCTGGGGAATATTTGAATTCGGAGAAGCGTGCTTTGAGTAGGGAGTAGTTCAAACCATCCTTTTCTTTTTCAGGTTTGAAGCCTTCCAGCTTGTCCAGCATATTGGAAATGGAAATTGTCCGATAGCCTTCCGGATCTTGTTTAATTGGAAGAATGTTTCGAGCTTCGCAATATTTGAGAAACAGAATATTGAAAATATGGCTTTCGGAGATATTTCTGATTGTTTCCAGATCAATCTCAACTTTGGCGGCCCGGGCCGCTCTGTGAAATCCGTTGCAAGCGATACTCATCGCATTCACGAACCTTGTTTTGAGATCTTCCTCTACTTGGGCGACGTACTTTTTACTGTAATCAAGAAGATCATCAACAAACAGCTTTTTGCCAGTTGATGAAGAGAGCGACTCCTTTCTAAAGATGAAATAAAAATACTTCATCTGCTCTCTGAACTCGAAGTAATCAGGATTGGAGTCCGTACTTAGGAAATCTGAATTGTTTACATGGCGGATCATATATCCGAGGTTGAATTGGAAGTATGGACGGTTGCTTGGCGAGGATGCAGAGTAAGAATACAGTCTCCACGTCTTTCCGTCGGTAAGAATGCCGTAGGGATTCTGAAGCATCTCCATATACTTCAGGCACTGCTCGTCGAACTCCAGGCCTCGCGATGATTCTGATTTATCTGTTTTGTCAGATCTACTTTTATCTTCGCCCCTATTTTGCCGATGATCCTCAATTCGATCCCAATATTTAGCTTCGATAGTGAGAATTACTCCGCCCACGGCATTAGATTGCCGACGGGCTTCTTCTAATTTTGCTTGTCCGGATTTTTCTTGGATGTACTTAAGCTCTTTATGATTATCGACAACTATAAAATCTGGCTTGTAAGTCTTTACTCCCGATGCTTCTTCGATAGTAAAGGATTCATCTTCCAACCACGGATCAACTGACGATTTCTCCGAGCTTTTCCAACCAAGCATACGAAGAACCGGCTTGATGGCGCGGTCAATTGTTGTTCGTTCGGACCATGCATTAGGATTCTCTGTTTTGAACTCTTCACAATGATTTCGGAATTGCTCCAAGAACTGTTCGAAGTCAGAGTCGTCCCTATTCCAAATGGAATCGTAGACAACCGGAACGTCATTTTGAAGATAGACGTCACTAAACAGCGTGCTGTTCCAGAACAAACTATGACTTTGTTTAATCGGAACTAGCTCAAGCTGGGGGCTTTTGACCTCTGTTTGGGCTGATGTTTTCTTGGAAGCTTTAGCCACGACTTAGAGTTCCTTCACTTTGGAAACCTGCGAAAACGTTGTGTCTTCAACAAGCTGGAATTTGACCTTGGCTTTTTCTTTCAGAGTCTTCCACTTAGCGTTTGAATCAATTGCGGTGTAGTGAACGTAGTAGTTCTTGCCACTTTCACATTTGATAAGTCCTTCGCCAGAATTCTCATCAAACAGATGAACAGTGCCCGTTCTCCAAAACTGCCTTTGCTTAGTTGATTGCTTCATAGACTTTATCTCTCCTAATAAGTTCGACTCATCGAACACAGCATCTCCGGCTGATATGTCTTCTTCGGCTTTGTTAAGAATTAATTTAGGCGTCGTCAGCGGATTGGCAGACGTGCTGAGTCACCATGTCATTGGTCAAAATAGTGACGGCAGATCGCTGAATGATTTCAGCGTAAGTGCCGAGATCGTATGGATGAAACCATTAACGAAGTCTCGCTTTAAGCTGGGCTGTGAATGCGTAACGAAACTCTATTTCACGGCAAACAAAGAATACGGGAACAATCAAAGCGAAGACTCGTTTTTGAAGTCATTGGCAGAAGGCGGGTTTCAGGTGGGGGAACTTGCAAAGCTGTACTTTGAAGAAGGACATGAGATCGAAACTCTCGACTATGACCAGGCAGTAGCAGAGACCGAAAAGCTAATGAAGCAGGAGAATGTCGTAATATACGAAGCCGCATTCCGAATTGGCTGTCTGTTTGTACGAGTAGATATTCTAAAAAAGACTGGGCTCAATGTTCAGCTTATCGAAGTGAAAGCTAAGAGCTACAGCGCAGAAGATGGCAGTTTCTTCAAGAAACGAACGCGTGAATTGGATAGTGGATGGGAGCCATATCTCCTTGATGTAGCTTTTCAAACTCACGTAGCCTCTAAAGCTTACTCGGATTTGAAAATATCACCCTTTCTAATGCTCGCGGATAAGGATTCGTTAGCAACTGTTGATGGTCTCAACCAGAATTTCCTTCTTGAAAGTAAAAACGGTAGAACCCGCGCAAGAACAAAGAAGCGTCTATCTGATAAGAGCTTAGGGGCTCAAATTCTTAAGCAAGTTGATGTCTCAGGCGAAGTTGCATTTATCAACTCTGACTTCAAGCACGGTGGCAAAGGCTTTATGGACTTGATTGATTTCTATGCGGAAACATATCGCGAGGGAAGGAAAGTTTTCGAAGGCGTGGGCAGTAAGTGCAAATCCTGTGAATTCCGCATTGGCTCTGAAATGAAAGAGCAAGGAAAGAAAAGCGGTTTCGAAGAGTGCTGGAAAGAGCAACTAAAACTGAAAGACTCTGACTTCAACCGCCCCTTCGCTTTTGAGATCTGGAATTCAAGAAAGACTGATGAATTTCTTTCTGAAAATGTTGTCTTCATGGATCAAGTAAGTCGTGAAAGTTTGCAGCCAAAAAGTAAAGCGAAGGAAACTGAGGGTCTCAGCACTTCTGCGCGTCAATGGTTGCAAGTTGAAAAGACCCAAAGGAATGACTCATCACCCTTCTTGGATGAATCCGGAATGCGTGATGCGTTCTCGGGTTTTAACTATCCGCTCAACTTTATCGACTTTGAAACGACGATGGTAGCAATTCCATTTACTAAGGGACGAAGGCCCTACGAACAAATTGCATTTCAATTTTCACACCATGTCGTGAATAAAGACGGAAGCATTGAACACGCAACTGAGTTCATTAATCGTAAGCGTGGCCATTTTCCAAACTTTGATTTCGTGAGAGCACTCAAGGCTGCACTGGAGAAAAACAGCGGAACGATCTTCCGGTATGCCGTCCACGAAAACACGGTGCTATGCCAGATTCACGAACAATTGCAAAATTCATCGGAGAAAGACAGAGACGAGCTGTGCAACTGGATTGAGAGTATTACCGAGAAAAAGAATGATTGGGAAGGCGCTCGCAACATGGTGGACATGTGCGAATTGGTAAAACGCTTTTACTACAATCCGCTTACCAAAGGTTCCAATTCAATTAAGAAAGTTCTTCCGGCAATTTTGAACAGCTCTGCCTTCCTGCAAGAGCGCTACTCAAAACCAATTTATGGTTCCAAATACGGAAGTAAGAATTACGAAAAGTGGTCTTGGATCAAAAAGGATGAAAACGGTAAAGTCGTTGATCCATACAAATTACTTCCCCCGGTATTTACAGATTACGATCTGGATCAAATAGATTCCCTACTCTCCGAGAATTCTCTGGCCGACGGAGCGGCTGCAATGACGGCTTACGCTCGAATGCAGTTTACCGAAATGAGCGATCTCGAAGCCGATAGAATATCGAAAGCTCTGCTTAAGTATTGCGAACTAGACACATTCGCTATGGTAATGATCTACGAATACTGGGCGGATCAAATCGGCTGGAATGCTCAGAAGCGAGTCGCTTAAGGAGCGTTCGTATGGAAAGTAACGAGAAAGTTTTATGGCTCGTAGACAACATTAGAGATCAACTTGTACTAGGGCGCAGTCTAATTGAAATCGAAAAGCGCCTTAGACCTGTAGCTACTGATGGTGAAATCGAGTCTGCAATGCAGATCGTAAAATCTGAAGCCTCTGCAAAACGAGTCAAGCAGCGAAACATCATTATTGATAAAACCGAACCCGAAGATTGGTATACTGGTCCAAACTACGACCAGGATTCGCACTGGTCGAAGCTATGTTCGGTTTTGAAAAGCAAAAAGACCCGTCCTTGGAATGATTCAATGGTTGAGAGTCTCGATATCGCCTCGACTAACGTGGTTTCTAATCTTGCCCCACCTAAGTCTCAGACTCCTCGAAAAGTTAAGGGACTGGTGCTTGGATATGTTCAAAGTGGGAAAACAGCCAACTTCTCGGCAGTTATCGCAAAAGCAGTTGATGCTGGATATCGACAAATCATTGTACTTGCGGGCATGCACAACATTTTGAGACTACAAACTCAGGCACGCCTTAACGAGGAAATTGTTAAACCTAAAGAGGGTTCGTGTATTACGCTTACGCGAGTTGATGAGAAAGGCGATTTTCAAAAGAAACAAGCCGTAAGTGCAAACCAAGCTCTTGGCGGTTCTGACAGATTTACGCTTGTTGTTCTCAAGAAAAATTCCTCGGTTCTTAGAAGTTTTAACGCCTGGTTGGCTGACGGAAATCCAGAGACGGTAAAAAATTGTTCAACGCTTATAATTGATGACGAGTCAGATCAGGCAAGCGTCAATACCAATCGTCCTGAAGATGACCCAACGGCAATCAACAACCACATAAGAAATCTGGTTAACCATTTCAATGTGGTTAGCTACGTCGGATATACCGCCACTCCTTTTGCAAACGTTTTAATTGATGCATCTGTTGATGATGATCTTTACCCGAAAGACTTCATTATCACTTTGGATAAGCCTTTGGGCTATGTTGGACCTGAAGAGTTATTTGGTAGAGATGCCATAGAGCCAAAGGGCGCTCTGACCGGTCTTCCGGTATTGAGACAAATTCCTCTTGAGGAAGCTGCGATCTATTCAGGAAAGACATTCAATTATCACGGACGCGATGCTGTTTCTCGGTCGATGCGAGAAGCAATATACTCCTTCATTCTTTCGTGCTCAGCGAGATTGTCAAGAAATCAGTGGTCTCAACATATGACAATGCTGCTACATATCTCTCACTTAGTTGACCGACACAAAATCATGGTCAAGGGAATAGAGGATGAAGTCGCTCACATTAAATTAGAGTGTGAAAGGAATGGGGCTGAACTGCGAAGTGAAATGCTGAAGTTATGGGAAAAAGATTTTATTCCTACGTCTGCGGCCTTCAAGAACAGTGACAAATTTGATTTCGATTTGATTTGGGAGAACGCTCGAAAGTTCCTAGAGAAAATACAGCTCGTCATGGAAAACCACGAGTCAGAAGAGCGTCTGACCTATGTATCACAAGAGCCATTTTGGGGCATTGTTGTGGGTGGAAATACTCTTTCACGGGGACTTACTCTCGAAGGGCTCACGACAAGTTATTTCGTTCGAGGTTCAAAAGGGTACGATACGCTTCTTCAGATGGGACGATGGTTTGGGTACAGACCCAACTATGTAGACCTAACGCGGATTTATGTTACCGAGGACCTTGAGTCCAGGTTCTATCATTTAGCGACCGTCGAAGAAGAAGTTCGCGATGAGATCAGAACGATGGCTGCTAACAGAGAAAAGCCTGTTCATGTTGCTCTGAAAATTCGAACGCACCCGTCTATGACGGTGACATCGAACTTAAAGATGCGAAGCGCTGAGACCTGTTCTTTGACTTATTCCGCTTCAAAGATCCAAGCGCTATACATGAGTTTGAAGGACGAAAAAAAGCTCAATAAAAATTGGGAAGCGACCACTCGTTTTCTAAGTTCAATAGAAAAGTTTGGCACCAATGCAACGAGTGCAACTTTTGAAGATTTTTCCGCATCGAAGTTGTTTAGGAAAATTCCGCCAGAACTGGTTCTACAATTTATTGAACAGTACCAATTCAGCAAAGCAAACATACGATTTACCCCTGCGATGATAAGCAACTACATTCAGGATCTTGTAAAGGTGAACGAGTTAACCGATTGGTCAGTTGCCTTAATGTCACCTAAGTCAGGTAACCCGACTAAACTCGGAAATCATGCCGTGAACAAGGTTGATCGTTCCATCGTTCGAGCTGCTAGTTCCGAACTTGATCCAGATGCCTCGCACATTAAAGTTCTTACGACTCCTAGGGATGAACTGGTAGACCTATACGATTTGTTAGGGGGTTCTGAGATCAGGTATTCGGAGGATGTTTTCAAAAAACATCCAGAAATCGAATCTGAAGTTATGATCCGTCAAAAACTCCGTCCAAGGGAGCGTGGTTTGATTCTTTTGTACGTTCTCAATTCGAAGCCGGATATGTCAGATGAGGCCTATCAGAAACTTTTGCAGTCACCCACTATTACCGTGCCACTGTGGTCGGCTACCGACGCTATTGGGGTAGCGTTTGTTTTCCCAAGGTCGGAGAATACCAAGAGCTTATATAAATACGTTGTGAATGGGAGCGTTTAAGAGGGATTATCATGAGCGCAATTAAGAAGTTAAATGACAAATTGATTGAAAAGTCTCAGTTAAAGCTGGTTGTGAGCGATGCCCTTAGTGCGACGAGCCCCACTGAAAAAGAGTCCATTCTGGCCTGGGCTGAAAGGGTTCGCGAAATCGCGACAAACAACGAGATTAGGTTCAGGGAAAAGGCTCTTCAGCTCAGGGACCTAGGTGTCCCGGATGCCGCGCGGATGATGCTAAAGAATGTCGTCATGGCTACAGCGAACAAAGCATGGGTAGACCAATCATGGGCACGCAGGCTGGCAATCGTAGGCGTTGTTGCTGGAGCCGCAGCCGGAGGGTCTGTAGGGATCGCAACTTCGGGGATTGGCATTGGTGTTGGGACTTGGTTACTTTCGTCGATGGGGCTCGCATATATTGGAGTCATTATCGACGAGATAGAGAAAGAGCGTTCAAAGAAATGAAACGCGGGACTAAGCTTTGTGCTGACTTTTTTTGGAAGGCCCGGGATGCATGAGCGTGAAGGAGAAAAAACAGCCTGATTGGACAAAGCCGGTCTGGCTTGAATCCTACGGGAATTCTGGGTCGCAGGATTTTTTCGGATTTCAGTTCTTAAGACAAACTAACAGACGGCTTCTCCTTGGTAGAGCAGCCGCGAATCAGTTTAGAACTGCAAAGCCTCTCCTCTACTACCCGGCAATTCTGCTTGAGTTCAGAAAAACTTATAATCTCGCACCAGATGAGGAGCTGCCCGATAGTTTGCTTTCCGAGTGGGCCAAGTGGTATCGAATCGCTCATTACCTCTTCGCGACGTATAATTGGAAGAATCATCCAGATGACTTGGATGCGGGCTACTTAGCAGCTCGTCGAGCTGCCATTCGGCAGGATGAAAAACAATTCGAACAAGACCAGGTTTTTCAGCTTGAGCCACTGCTAAATGACCTTTTCTCTTCCCGCGAAAGCGATTTCGGTTATTTCGTTCAATTCTGGACCGGGCCAATGGGTTACTACCGAGCGGTATCTCACCTACCGACTTGTCAGGCTGGTTCGCTGGGTGGAGCTGCTTTTGATCTATTGTCGCGTAGGCCAGAATGGCCGCTTCTTGCAGAGGTGCTGAGAACGGGAAAAATGACCTTAGCAACGTATAAAAATCTTGCGCCGATTTTAGATATCGCTGCCTTGGATGAATCTGAGGTGCAGTTACTTCATCGCATGATTTTCGATACAGATCGAACCCACGTTGAGTCGGCTGACCTCTACAAGAATAGTTTCGACCAAATTGCTCACATTATTGAAACAGAGAAGCTTGTCGTCAGCGAAGATACCAGTCTTGGATACGAGCTTTTGGATCTCTATCTTTATCGGTTCTTTTGCAAATACGAGCCTGCAAATGAAATCGAGTTATTGTGGCGGCTGTTTTGTGCCAGCTATCCGTTTGAGCTGGGCATTGTTCGCTTGTTTCAACAGATGTCTACGAAGTTCCCAACGCTGACATCGATGAAGTCGGTACAGGCTGAATTGGAAAGGGATGTGCGAAATTGGCTCAAGAGGCATTCCATTAGTGATGGCAGCCCGAAACAGGTTGCAAATCAGTATCTCAAGAAATCGGTTAGCGATATCAAGGCGCTTTCAGCGAGTCTTGATTACATTGCCTCCGAGGAAGATGGCTCATGGGTCGAGGGCTACGCGCTAGGGTTTCTCGCATGGCAAATGGAAACTCCGCTAAAGAGCCTTGAAGGGAAAACTAAGTTCGACCAGCTCACCGACAGCTATTACTTTTTTAATCCTCACTCTGTATTTCGGTTCTTTGAAGATGGGGAAAGTTTTTTAAAATCGTTCACTGAATTCGGCCTGAGGTCATTGGGATATCAACATCAGTTCGCACTAGACAGACTTGGGTACGGACAAAATCCGAAGTTTCTTGCCGTACCCCACGCTGATCTACAGACGATTGAGTTTACTGTTAATCCCGACCTAATTGGCGAAAAAGAGGGCTTGGTAGGATTTCTGGAGGGCACACTTCAGTTTTGGAAGTCGGCAAGATTAATCTCTGAGGAGTCGACTGGACAGATAAAATTATTGAAGAGGCCTCCGAGCTAGCTATGGCCACAATTGCGGACTACATCGGCAAGAGCGGAAAGTTTCGGGTGGCTTTCTGGACTTCCTATTCGATTGATTTCTCAACAGCTAATTTTCTTACCCGTTCACATCTATTACCTATTATCGACAGAGGTCACTGCCATTTCCTGGTCGATGCGCATCAGCTCGACGAAACATGCAAGGACGCGGGAAAACTTAGATTCTTTAGATCTTTGCAATCAGTCGCCAGCATCAGCGCGAGCCACTACAAAGGGACCTTTCATCCTAAGATACTCTTGCTTGTTGGGGAAACTGAAATTCGCCTTGTGCTTACCAGCGGCAACACTACTGAAGGCGGAGTTCTTGCGAATGCTGACTTGATCGCTCGATTTGATTTCGGTCCAGACTCTTCTACCGATCGCTCCTCTAAAATTATCGCGGCAGCGTTTCAATATTTGCGTGCTCTTGCAGGCTGGAATGAGGCGGCTCGTTCGCACTTCACCAGCGCCGTCGTGGCACATCCTTGGCTAGACGCCACGAGTGAAAGTGACTTTTATTTTTCTCCACAGAATGAGTCGTTATTTGATCGAATAATTGCAAAGGTCGGGAAGGATGTAGATGGAATTGAAATATACTCACCTTTCTTCGATACTGATTTTGCCGTTCCAAGAAAATTAAGGAGTCAGTACCCGAAGGTACCCATAACCTGTTGGAGCGGTAGAACTGAAATTGAAGTTCTAAACTTAAATATTTTGGATGAACTGAAGAAGGAACGGATCGAAGTTCGAGGGCCAGCAGAGCTAAATAAGAAACAATTTCACGCAAAATTGTTTCGTTTTAGATGTGGAAAACAAAGCCTTTATTTTTGGGGTTCTGCAAACGCAACTAGAGCCGCGCTTCTCTTTTCTGATTTGAATGCTGAGTTTCTAGTGTGTGAGCAGACAGAAAACAGCAACTTCGATATATTTCTAAGCAAGGGCAGCAAGAGTAGTCTCGCTTTGGTCTTGCGTGATGAATCCCAAGTTAAAGAAGAAGTGCCTTCTTGGCCAACAGTTATAACTTCTGCCGAAATTGAAAATCAGCAATTGCGTCTTACGTTATTAGATGGAATCGAAGGATCTTCGTTCCAAGTCAGACTCCATTATCCGAATGAAAGCTTAGCGGTATCGGGAACGGCCGGAGATAGAATTATCAGTGTTGATTTGAGATCAGTGTCGATGCAGATTCTTGCCGTTGATATTGTAAATGAGTCTGGAATTCCGATGAGTAATAGAATCCCAGTTTGTGATCGAGAGAAATTAGATGCTTGCGCCGGGTTGTCGCCGTCTATCAATGTACAAAGTTCGATAGATAATTCTGACATCCATTCCCTGAAGGGCGAGCTAGAAAGCCTTTTTTCGTTCGAGCTTCGCGAAACTATGGAACCAGGGACAAAATCGGGCTCGCCGTCAGCCGCAACGGATTTCTGGACTAATGGTCATGGGAAAAATCGTTCTATGGCCCTTTGGCGAGAAGCCAGAACGCTTGTGGAGCAGCATGAGTCCATCCAATCCGCGTTGGAAGAATCGGTCGTACCGACGGATGAAGAGGGTGTTGACGAACCGACACCATTCGAAACGGTCGCGCACAGGACAAAGCGCTCGCAGCTAAAGGCATTTTCTACCTTAGTGAAAAAGATTGAGAAACGGATGTTGCTTGTTTGCAGCGAGAACCGACTTCATTTTGAAGCATCTGTGGAATCTGGATTATCTCTGCTCACAGAGTTTCTCTTTCGGATAATCGTCAAAAACGATTTTACTGTGACATCGGAGGACATGGAGCTTTACGAAGATGCACTTGAGGCGATTTGTAGAATGCATATTTGCTTTCGGGAAGAAGCGTCTAAGTCTGACAGAATTACACCTGCCCAACAGAAGGACCTTTTACCCTTCCTAAAGGTGGCGTTAATTTACCTAATATTGAATCTTTACCAGCGAGAAAAGGTAAGCGTTGCGACGAACCCGATAGCGTTACGCTTAGAGTTCCCCGAACTTCATGTTTGTTGTATAGAAGGTGAGTTTTTTGTTCGTTCTTACCTCGCCATGATTCCCGACTTAGGGGAAACATGGCCTCAGCATTTGAATGATTGTTACGAACTGGCCGCAAGGCTACCTAACGAGGCGGCGGGTAAGGCAGCCTTCGACCAAGCATTAAAAGTCATGAAGAAGAATAAGCCCGACTCTACGCTGGGAATAGAATTGGATTTCGGCTCCCACCCGCTCTTTGGTCCTTGCATCGTTGAAAACGTGCAAGGAGATAAGATCAAGCTTCGATTTAGTCTTGGACGGACTAAAATATTTAAGAGTAGATCACCAATTCATTGCAAAATAACTTAGGTTTTTTCATACTTTTATCTGTTTCAAAAAAGCCTGTCGTTTTCTTTCGAATTCTGCCTCTGCTTCTAGTTCTCGGCGCTTCCTGCTCGATTCTTTTCGTTGTTGTTCTTGCAAAAGTTCGCGATAGACCTGATTTGTTCCATTAATCCATTGATCGATTAGTCCCTTCGCTTGTGAGGCTTGCTCGATGGGAGTTTGTATATTCAATCGGTTCGAATGAAAGGACACCATGTTGGGGGCATGCATGGACGTCCACGAGTTAGCTCCTCGATTATAAAAAGTTTTCTGCCAGTCATCAGGAATTGAGTGGTTTAAACGGCATACAAGGTTTTTTCCGTCATGATCTACATCAATTACTTTTACGGGATCGGAAACTAATGGATTATCTGAGACATCGAACTCAGGGATGATTGATTTTTGAATTGAGTTAACTTTTTGGAAGGAAATAGCGATTTTACCTTTTGTGAGTAAATCTCCCTTCACTTCAGCAACGCTTTGATATCTATTTGAAGGATTTTGCTGCATCATTTTGTCGGCAACTTCATCTAAATATCCAAGTTCAGGATAGACGGATTGAATTCTTGTATAACCGGCACCGTGTGGAACTAATTTCGTGAACGCTTCATTTAAAATTAAGCCAAGCGCAAAAATATCTGCCCGGTGATCCACGGCACCGCCTCGCACTCGTTGCTCAGGAGCGGCGTACTGGAAGTTTGCTAGCCTATCTGCGTGCAAAGTTTCGACGGGTGTTATGAGGTCTTCTTCTTCGAAGTGAGCGACACCGAAATCAGACACAACGAATTGAGTGCCTGATATATCGACAAGGATATTTTCGGGTTTAATGTCCCGGTGGTAGCAGCCTCGGAGATGCGCCGCTTCGACTGCGTCTAGGATTTTTGTAATTCCCAGGACAAGCTTTTCGGAAGCTTTTTCCGCAGCAATAAATGTTCGAAAAGTGCCAGCGTATAGTGGCATTACGTAGAATAAGCGCTTTTCGTTTTCGTCAAAAACCCCATGATCTAAAACTCTAACGATGCCCTGATGCCAATTTCCCTGGCAGAACGCTATTTCATTCTTGAAGCGTTTTGTTTTTTCGATGGGCAAATTCGGTCGAAGAAGCTTAACGGCGACAGTTGCCCCGTCGGTCGAGCGTGCCTCAAAAACAGTTCCGGCTCCGCCCTGACCCAGTTGTCTTCCTACGGTATATTCATCGAAAGTCGTGACTAGTTTTTTCCCCTTCATCAATAGCCCCTCTTCCAGCGCGTAAATGCCTGGAATGACCTGGGTCTATTTAGGCGCGGAAGTTATTTTTTATCACAGCGACCTCAAACCTGCTATTAATGCTCAGTTGAAAAAGCCCAAGCTAGTTTAGCTAACCTGGGCTTAGAGCGCTCAATGACCTCGCAAAGATTTAGTAAGCTTTGTCAGCGATGGCAGCCCCTTAGAGCAATGTTCAAGAGTCGCTTTCCTCACATGGTCATGAACCTCACGGAGAGCATAGCTGCCTCCGCAGATAAGGCTAATAATAAAAAGAACTGATCCGATTACATCTTTCATTTTTGTTTCCTTTCCTTCCGCTACGCAGCCACTTTGGATTGCGCAGTTTCCATGGCGAATTTAAAAATTTTCTCGATCTTCTCGTTGTCGAGCTGTTTCAAAAGTGCGTCGAGCTTGTACTTAACGGGTATGTTCTTGGCTCTCTTGTCTTCACTTGCGAAGTTCTTGAAGCTACTTGGGCTGTATCCGTATACATTCATCAAGCGATCTCGGAGCCTAGGAGACAGTCGTTTTTTACCAGTTTCCAAGTACGACAGGTATGAAGCAGTCAGGCCAGCTCTCAATCCGGCTTCAGCTAGACTCATATCCTTCTTAGTTCGCAGATACTTCAACACCGAACCTCCGAATGACGAATCAGCGAGTCCATTACTTTCTTGAATCTTAGACTTTGCGATCCATGCCCCGAACTGCTTGCGATACTCCTCGCCCCCGTATGCGTTGACGATTCGCTCAAATTCATCGGGGAAGATCCGAGCGTGGCCATTGCCATTCTCGACGTTGCAAATCCAGCCCGTGCTTTTTTCGATCTTTTTTGCTGCCTCTTTTATGGTGAGTCGGTTCACCAGCCGCAGCTTTTTTAAAATGACTCCGTAGTTGTTCATAAAACCTCCGTTTTCTCCTATGTGTGCTCTCTGAAAATTTGAATTTGGGTCAAAGTTGACCGCGAATTTTCACATCGTGAATTTCGGTCAATTTTGACTACACAGAAGCTACGGTGGCAGGGAAATGGCAGGGAACTACAAAGACATCTACGGTCGTAGAAAGCCGTTCCGAGAAAAAAAGGTCTCGGCTCCTAGTTATATTAAGTGTTTAGAACTGCTTGGGTTTTGCAGTTTTGTGCAAACGATCTGAAATAAAATGGTCGGCGTGGCGGGATTTGAACCCACGACCCCCAGCACCCCAAGCTGATGCGCTACCAGGCTGCGCTACACGCCGACAAAGGACCTTCAAACATATTGGAATATGTCAGTGGGGTTTTAATTAGATACCTAAACTTCAAGGACTTGGCCACTGCTTTTAGCGAGCGGCTTTGGATTTTCCAGGGGCTTTTGCGGCCTTAGTCCCATCTTTTGCAATGATGAGCTCTAGAGCTTTTTCGATGCTCAAATCTTCAGGTTTGATTTCGGCCGGAAGGGTGTAGTTCTTGGTGCCTGTTTTAAAATATGGGCCATACTTACCGTCGTAAAGTGTTATATTTTTTCCTGTTTCAGGATGTTTGCCAACTTCTTTTAAGACCTTTGATCCACCTCGGCCCACTTTTTCTTGGCTCAAAAGTTCGAGCGCACGTTGAAGATTGATGGTGTAAACATCGTCTTCCTTTTTAATAGATCTAAAATTTCCATCATGCATAACATAGGGGCCAAAGCGCCCTACGCTAGCAAGAATGGGTTTCTTAGTTTCTGGATGTAATCCCAGTTCTCTGGGGAGCGAGAGCCACTTGAGCGCATCAACTAATTGAACAGCGCTAATGGCTAAACCTTTGGGGAGCGAAGCTCTTCGAGGTTTGGGTTCTTCTTCGGTGACTTCGCCGAGTTGTACGTAAGGGCCAAATCTTCCAATCAAACAATAAATATTTTTTCCGGATTTAGGATCTTTACCGATTGGTTTGGGTCCTTCAGATGCAGCTTTTATAAGCTCGTCTATGTTTTCGCTGGTGAGATCGGCTGGAGCTAAATCATCGGGGAGGCTGGCTCGTTGGGGTTCTTCGCCTTTTCCGGGCGAAGGAGTTTCAATATAGGCTCCAAAACGACCGACTTTTATTTCGGCAGGAATATTGAGTGGCAAATCAATGATACGAGATTCAGTGGGACTGATTTTCTTTTCTTTGCTCGCGACTTGTTCTTCGAGTCCATCTTTTCCAGAATAAAAACTTTTTAAATATGGAAGCCAATTGAGTTTGCCATCGGCAATGTCATCGAGTGATTCTTCCATCTTTGAGGTGAAAGAGGGGTCGATTAATCCAGAAAAATGTTTTTCCAAAAATTGGACCACAGCCATTCCGGTGAATGTTGGAACTAGAGCGTTGCCCATTTTTCGCACATAACCACGCTGAATAATGGTGTCGATAATTGAGGCATACGTAGATGGACGGCCGATGCCTTCCTTTTCTAGTATTTGTACAAGAGAGGCTTCTGTGAAGCGCGCAGGTGCTTTAGTTTCGTGCGAAAGAGACTCTAGTTTTTTAAGATTTAGAGTGTCTCCGATTTTCATTTCGGGGAATAAAACTTCGGTTTCTTCTAGGCTAGCTTCGGGATCATCGTGACCTTCAACATAGGCTCTTAAATAACCTGGAAAAAGTATTCGGCTACCAGAAGCACTAAAAGTGCTTTTTCCAGCCTTAACTTTTAGTGTGACAGATAATTTTTGTGCGTCTTTCATTTGGGTGGCGATGGTTCGCTTCCAAATGAGTTCGTAAAGTGCAAATTCTTTGCCACTTAAGCCACATTGTTTAGGATGCACAAAGTTGGCACCCGCAGGGCGAATAGCTTCGTGAGCTTCTTGAGCACCTTTGGCTTTAGAAGTGAATTGTCGAACTTCGGGATTAAGGTATTCATTGCCAAAAAGTTCCACCACCTCTTTTCGCGCAGCTTGTAGAGCTTCTTGCGATAGATTGGGTGAATCCGTACGCATGTAGGTGATTAAACCTTCTTCGTACAATTTTTGAGCAGTTCTCATGGCTTCTTTAGAAGACATGTTGAGTTTTCGGTTGGCTTCTTGTTGAAGCGTTGAAGTAATGAATGGAGCGGTCGGTTTGGTCGTGAATGGTTTTTCTTCTATAGAGTCGACCAAAAATTTTTCAGTTTTGAGTTTTTCGTTAAGTTCTTTGGCCGCTTTTTCATCGAGGGCCACAATGTCTTTATTCTTAAGATTTCCTGTTTTTTCATCGAAATCTTTTCCGGTGGCAATTTTTTTGTCGTTCCATTCAACGAGTCTAGCTTTAAAGGATTCTTTAGTTTTAGCTAATTCAGCTTCTAAATCCCAATAGAAACTCTTTTTAAAAGTCATTCGCTCGCGTTCGCGTTGAGCGATTAAGCGTAAACCCACGGATTGAACTCGACCGGCAGAGAGTCCAAACGCAATTTTTTTCCAAAGCAATGGAGATAAGGTGTATCCAAAGAGACGATCTAAAATTCTTCTAGCCTCTTGAGCGCGAACAAGTTTGTCGTCGACATCGCGACAGTCATTGAGGGCTTTTTGAATGGCTGATTTTGTAATTTCGTGGAAGACCATTCGTTTTACAGGAATTTTTGGTTTGAGCACTTCAGTTAAGTGCCAAGAAATACTTTCTCCTTCGCGGTCTTCGTCCGTCGCAAGATAGAGTTCGTCGGATTCCTTTAATAAGGCCCGAAGTTTTGTAACGATTTTTGATTTGCTCGAAGGCACCACATAGAGAGGTTCAAAGCCACGGCTCACGTCAACTCCAAGATTGGCCCATTTTTCTTTGCGGAATTTTTCAGGAATATCCGAAGCCTTCTCGGGAAGGTCTCGAATATGGCCCATGCTGGCCTCGACTTGGAATTCTTTAGGGAGAAATTTACGAATAGTTTTTGCTTTCGTTGGAGACTCTACAATAACTAAAAATCGTTTTCCCATAAGTTAGCTTCAGACCAATGTACAATCAAAACTAAGCTTTAAGCAATACCTAGGGCTTTGCGCAGCTCGGTGTAGGATATTTTTGACAAGCTTGTTCTGGGTATTCTATCTATCAAAAGTTTTTTACGAATTTTTTCAAAACCCAAAACTTGCTCGTTAAATTCATTTTGAAGTTGTTCAAGATCTTCAAATCTTACGGATTTTTCAAAAACAATCGCAATTTCATAACCCAAGCGTTCGTTAGGGTAGGCGATGAGGCAAAATTCTGGCGCGAGTCCTTTGCTGATTATGAGCGAATCTAAAATATTTTGGAGGCGGCTGAGTTGTACCCACTCCCCACCAATTTTAAAAGTTTGCTCCAAGCGCCCTAAAAATTTTAAATAAGTGTTTCCGTCCTCTGAACTGAGTTCAACACTATCCTGACTAGTATAAGCTTGAGAACTCTCTCGTTTTTGAGTTTCGAATTCCTTTGTTTTTAAATTAAAACTAAGTGCAACACTAAAAAGTGCTGAGCCATGAATTTCAAGTTTGAGATTTTCATCTGTTTTAAGCTGCCAAATTGGTAAAACTTTTAAGGGGTGATGTGTGTTTTGGCTCAGTGCAAATTTCATCTCGAGAGTTGCAATCTGAGAAGCACATTCGGTCATTCCGTATGTGGGTAAAACGGGCCAAGCAAGATTCCTGGCTTCTTTGAGGAGATTGGAATCCAGTGCCGCGCCTCCTAGGAAAACAGCTCTGAGAGTTTTAGGTGCTGAAATTTTTAATTTAATAAGATCATAAAGTTGAGCGGGTACAAGCGAACTCAGAGTGATTGATTTTTCTTGAGCCAATTTTTTATAAAGAAGTGGATCCCAGCTCGATTTAAGTTCATAAACTTGAGCTTGGCTTAAATGTGCTCGAGTGAAAAGACTAAAGCCACCCATGTGAAAGGTGGGAAGAGCCAGTAACCATGTGTCTTCTTGAGTGGCTTTAACGTGTTCGTTCACGGCTTTTGCAGAACTCAAAAGAGCTTCTTGAGTAAATCCGTAAATTTTTATTCCACTACTTGAGCCAGAACTTAAAAAGAAAAACAAATTTTGAAATTCTTCATGAGTTTTCCACCATTTTTGGAATTCCTCTAAAGGAAAATCTTTAAGAGCAGGGTTTAGAAATATTTTGATTTCATTTTGTTGGAGAAGATCTTCAAAAAGATTGCTCATTCTAAAGATTTTTCCAGTTTAAATTTTTTAGATAATCATCTAGGCCAAGACCGTGACCTGTTGCTTTTCTAAGCACAGGGCCGTCTTGGCTGAGTGGAGCTGTCCCATCCGGGTAGCTGAAAAATTCAGGCCAAAGTAGCCCACACTCTTCAAGTGAAATTTCTTTAGAGAGCTTGCTGGCCTCATAAGCCGCATAAAGAACTCCAAGTGGATGATCCATGTTGTGGGTCACTACGACCTTTTTCCCAAATTTTTTAGCGAGTTCAAGAGTGATGGCTGGATTGTCGCGTGCCGATTTATGAATGATAAAGGAATAACCTTTGGGGTCTAGGGAACTATTAAAATCTTTGGCTAACTTTATGGGATAATGAGATTCCATGAGGGCCCATTCATTTGGGTGATATGGAAAAGGATCTTCTATGAAGTCAATGTGATCCATGTGATCTGCTGATAGGTTTTGAATAAACTCCTGAAAACTTCTTTTGTTAAGTGACTCGTTGAAATCTAATCGCCATTTAAAGTCTTTGGCGTATCGAGAAAGCTTATCAAGAATAAGATAATTTTCATCAAGATTAGAATTCAGTTTAATTTTTATTTTATTGAAAGCTAATGATTTAAGAGATGAGATTTTTTTTTCTAAAGTATTTTGATTTAGCTCTGTGCAACTTAATAAAAAGTGACTTTTGGGAATTTCAGAGTCTTCGAATAAGGATTTTTTTAAGGAGCGTGCATTTCCATCGATGGCAGCGCAGGCCAATGCTTTTAAACTTAAGTTGAATTTGGGTTTATTGGATTTGATGTCTTCAATAAGGTCATCAAGGGAAGGCTCGCCAAGTGCGGGGTGTGGATGAAGACAAGCGTAGCCATTTTCAATTTTTAGAAGCACTCCATTTTGGTGAGAAATTTGATCGTGGGCATTTCGAGGCCCTTGGCTTCTAATAGCATATGGAAAATATTGAATTAAGGATTGGACCATAAAAGTCCAATCACAAAAAACAATGAAAATAATAAATATTGAAGGGCGCTTAAGGCTAAGAGCTTGTTGAAATATCGAGAAGGTTCGTTAAAAAGCACCTTAGATGAAATAAAAATACTCAGCGGCAGAACTGTCAGGGGAAGGTAGGCGCAAAGAGGAATTTCTGTTTTCCAAAAGTGAAGAAGTAAATAAGGAAATATATGAAGATTGAGTATAAAAAGTTTCATTTTGTTTTGACCGAGTCTCACGGCAAAAGTGATTTTTTTATTTTGTGAATCTTCGTTAATGTCTCTTAAATTATTTATTGAAATTAAAATAGTTGAAAAAAGTCCGAGTTGTGAGCCCAGTAGCAATGAGTGGGAGCTGATTTGCTGTGTTTGCAAAAAATACGAGCCTCCAACAGCGATAAGGCCAAAAAAAATAAATACAAATAACTCGCCAAGACCTAAATAGGCTAGCGGAAAGGGGCCTCCCGTATAAGAGTAAGAAAAAAATAACGAAACTACACCGATAAGTAGAATTCCCCATCCATGGGAGAAAACAAGGGGCAGGCCAAATGCTAAAGAGAGCAAAAGCATAATCACTCCCCATTTCATCATTTCGGAGTAATTCATAATTCCACTTTGGGTCATGCGCTTAGGGCCTAGACGATTTGAATTGTCGGAACCTTTTTTAAAGTCGATGGCATCATTAAAATAGTTAGTGGCGATTTGAATAAATATAGTGCTTAGTAGTGCGAGTACAAAAACGGTCTTGTTAAAAAATTTTGAGTCGTGACTCCCTAGAGCGCTTCCGCAAATAACGGGAAGTATGGCTGCCACTAATGTTTTAGGCCTAGAGGCCAAAAGTAGAGCTTTTGTTTTAGAGTGAACCGAGGGCATCGTCGATCTCTTGAGTTGAGGCCGTTGCAGTTCCAACTTTTGATACTACGACTCCCGAAGCTGCTATGGCTAAAGTGCAAGCCACACTTAAATCAGCTCCGGCGGCAATGGCAGAGGCGAAAGTGGCGACAACAGTATCGCCAGCTCCGGTCACATCAAAAACAGCTTTGGCTAAAGTGGGAAAGTGATATTTTTGATTGTTGGAATCAAGCAAACTTAAACCATATTGACTGCGGGTGATCATGATATTTGGGATTTTTAATAAATTTTTGAGTTCAGTTAATCCACTTTCAACAATGGAATTGTCTTTGCCTTTTAAAAGTTTTTTTGAACCTAATAAGGATTCTGCTTCGTTAATGTTGGGTGTGATTAAATCTGCTCCTTGGTAATTCTCTCGAGCGGTGTTGATGTTGGGGTCTACAATAGAAAATATTTTTTTACTGCGACAAATTTCAAAAATTTTAGCAAAAAGTTTTGGAGTTAAAAGTCCTTTGGCATAATCTTGAACCACAAGAACATCTACGCCCGTTAAAAAAGTATCTAAGTTTTTTAAAAATTCATTTTCGAGTTCGGAACTTAAGGGAGAGGAGCTCTCTTGATCGACTCTGAGGAGTTGGTGTTGAGAGCCAGCAATATATCGAGTTTTGAGAGGCGTGATGCGTTGTGGGTCTTCCACGAATTGCATTTGAAGTTTGGGCGACATTTCTTCAAAGAGTTTTTTGATGCTTTTAGCGGTTTCGTCTTTTCCTAAAACCCCATAAATTTTAAGATTTAAATCCCAAGATTTTTGAAGTTCTGCCACGTTGGCTGCTACGTTGGCGGCGCAACCTGCTTTAAGAAAACTTTTTTCAATGCTGAGAATGGGCACAGGTGCTTCAGGAGAAATTCTTTCGACACTTCCGAATTCATAGCGATCCAGTGCAAAGTCGCCGATGATGGCCACGGTGCCTTTTTTAAGCGGTTTTTTTAGAAAATTTCTGGCCTGATTTTGATTGGCTTGAAGCATAATTTTATGGATTCAGCCTAATGAAGGGGGTCTTTATTCTCAACCCCAAAATAGGGACTTCTATGATAGAAAGGAGGGAATGGCGCGCCCTAAGGTCAGTGGTTTCAGCATCGTTAAGAATGGCTTGCGTTTAGGCTATCCTTTTATAGAATCCCTAAAATCTCTAGCTCCTTTGTGCGATGAGTTGCTTGTGGCTCATGGAGATTCCAACGATGGAACCCGAGAAGCTTTAAATCAACTGGCTAAGGATTTGCCTTGTCCCCTTATTGTTTTTGATTCTCCTTGGGATGCCAAAAATCAAAAGGGTGGATCTGAATTATCAAGGCAGACCAATATTGCATTAGAAAAATGCTCTCATAATATTTGCTTTTATATTCAAGCCGACGAAGTTTTGCATGAGAACGATTATGAAATACTTCGTAACGACATTGAACGTTTAGATTCAAATGCCGATGCGTCTGCTTTGGTTTTAGAGTGGATTCATTTTTATGGTAATTTTGAAACCATAGTTAAATCGCGTAAATGGTATCGTCGTGAGGTGAGAGTCTTTAAAAAAAATCAGAGTCTACAATCTTATGGTGATGCCCAAGGTTTTAGAATTCCCACGGCTAATGGCGGCTGGAAAAAGCCGGCTGCTTTGTTAAGTCAGGCGAGAATTTTTCATTATGGTTGGGTGCGACCGCCGCAAACGATGGCACAAAAATCAGAAGAACTCGATCGTTTGTGGCACGGGAATGCTCGTGATGGAATCCATACACAAGACAATGTTTATCCGCTTCAGTGGGGAATGCAAAAATTTTTGGGATCACACCCTCAGGTCATGTTGGAACGGGTAGAAGCTCAAAAAGGATTCGATCCATTTGCGGGTAAAAGTATGTCACTCAATTTGAAATTTTTCAGACATCATTTAGAAATGTTTATCGAAAATCAAAGTGGCTATCGCATTGGCGAATTCAAAAATTACAAACTACTTTAGCGTTTAATAACTCTTAAAAAACTTATTCAAAAATTTGCTTATTGATTGTGGGGTGCGGCCGTCTGCGCGCATCATAATCTGAGATATTTAGACCTTAAAGCACGGCAGGGAACCCCGCCCTCAGGTCTTCGCCTATTTAGCTCGACCCTCGGGCACCCCGAGTGCTTCAAGGTCTAAATATCTCAGATTATGAAGAGTGCAGATGGAGCGGTGAAATCAATAAGCAAATTTTTGAATAAGTTTTTTAAGAGTTATTAAAACTTCCAGTTGTAAGTGATTTTTGGATTAAACTTAGAGCGAAGATCTTTGTTGAATTGTACGGCACCATCTTTAAGTTTTGCCGCAGAAATAAAACTACTTGTTAGTGAAAATGCGGAGCCTGCAATCGAAACGCCGTAAAGTGGGTTTTGAACTGAGTCATTGTGCGACATAGATGCGCCCACTAAACTAATAATGGCTACGCCAATTCCTACTAGGGCTGCTTGATGCCATTTTTCACCTTTGTCTAAATGTTCTGTAGCACTTGCAGAAGTACTTTCAATGACTGGTCTCAGTGAACCGAGTGTAAGGGCTTGTCGATCGGGGCCCATTCGATAGAAATAACCTTGAGTCCAATAATCTTCTTCGAAGGAGTATTTTTTGATTTCTTCTTGAGCGGCATCTCCAGTTTTTGAGAAATCAGGCTTAGGTCCTTTGTATGTACTGGCACAGGAAACTATGAAAGCTATGGATAATATAAGAAGATTAATTCTTCGAAACATAATCACAATAAAGTCTATTTTTTGAGAGGGCTCAAGTCTTAAGTTTTTCATTATTTTTCCAGTGAACGATAATCAATTTTATAATTTGCTAAGTTTTTAATGTAATCCCGAGAGAGAGATTCTACAGTTTTATTGAATTCAACGGGATTCTCAGCGAATTTTTTTTCAAATTCTTTAGAGGCTGCTTTAAAAGCTTCACTTTTATACATTTTATTTAAAAGATCGAATAAAATCGTATGAACGTAGGACCATCGCAAGGTGCTTTCATCTCCCAAATGTTCTGCTGTGTATTCTGCGCTTAATCGAAGCTGATTGTGTATAAGATGAAGAATGTTTGGAGTTTCGTAAGATGGAGTCTCTTTATGAGTGAGGGCTATATTGTTAAAAAGTTGGCTCAAAAAACTATTATAGGCTCGATAAAAATCCAGAGTGTATTTTTCACCATTACAGAAGATGGAGTTTAAATCTTCAAACGCATTTGCAATATGAAGATAGATCTCTAAAAAAACCAATTGAAATTTTGGATTCCAGTCTTTAGCGTCTATTGAGTGAGGAAATGCTTCAGTTAGGATTTCCAGATTTGTAGCATAATAGTAACTGTTCATGAGTCTAAGTCTAAAGTCGAAATTAGGTGTCTCTCTTAAGTATCTAATTTGATCTAAAACGAAACTGAAAGTTTTTATAGCTCCGCCAACGTCAGGGTTATATTTACTGGCTTGAGGACGAGTCGCTTGAAATAAGAGAATTCCAAATTCAGGATATTTTTTTAGCTTAGGAATATCTTTTCTATCAGCATATAAATATCTAAGGGGTGAGAAAGTTTCTTTTGTAAAAAGACGAGTCGTTTCTGGATTAATTTTAATAAATTCACTGGCTAGTTCATAGTTTCTTGAATCTAAAAGAAAGTCTAAAGGGTAATAATGTCGGGTTTTAAATTTTTGTAGAAGAGTATTGGGTGCTAATTGTGCGTAAACTTTGGCCAACTCCCAATTGTGCAAATTGAGTGCGTGGTGAATTGGTAATTCGCCATCAATTGGAATTTCTAAGAGCTTTGGATTTTTAGTGGCTAATTCTATAAAGTCGTTATTCGAATATTTTTTGTAGGGGTCTTTGTGATAGGGGGAAAGACTTGTTGAATCTTCCGCTGCAAGTAAATGAATGGACATTCCTAAATATCCAATACATAGAATTCCATTCAGAGATGGAGTTCTAATTCGATTTTGAAATCCTATTAATTTAAATATTTTCATACACTTCGATTAATAATGCATAGCGTTGATTATCTCTAAATGTCAAAGCATAAGCGCATCCAAGCTTCAATTGTGCGCGAAGAAACGGGCCTGGAATAATATAGCTGAAATTTATTTGTAGCTTTAAATTCAAACACTAGAGCATCTTGGGGTGAGCGAAGGGGCAGGGCCCTGAGCTACAGGGGTCACCCAAGCCGCTCTAGTGTTTGAATTTAAAGCATTAGATAGATTTCCAAGCCCGTTTCTTCGCGCACAATAGGGTTAAGATCGGGGGTCGGAGGGGATGATTTGGTAGCGGACGGAGCCTCGGTGCCAGTAGCCGTCGGGGCGCCATCGATCGAAGCTCTCAACTCGTTTGCTGGGATAGATGCCAAAGACATTCACTCCTGCGGCGTGAGCAATGTGCAGAGGGCCGGTGCTCGATGAGACAACAAGTTTGGCTTGGCTCAAGTAAACAATAAGTTCTTTTAAAGTGGGAAAAGCCTCGACCAATCCCATCCCACTTCTAACGACGTCACTTCTAAGTAGGGCCTCTTTTCGAAAGCGTGCATCGTGGCCGCTGACGAGAAAATCTAAACTTCTCCCTGTGCTATCGTAAATGGATTTGGCGTAATCAATATAGTGGTCAATGTTCCAATTGGCGGCGGATGCGTTGTTTGAAACGACAACAACAGTATGGGGGCTTTTGCGAGGCGAGCGCCATTCGATTGGAATTTTCATAGCAGGAATTCCCTTAAATTCCGGAATAGGTAATTTTAGATAATCTAAAAGCGCACGAGCTAAATCCAAATTGTAATGCATTTCACTTTTTTTAACTTGGCTTCGGTGTTGCGGAATACTTTTAGAGTAAGACCAAAGGGCGCTGAGTTTTGAACGGGGTCCAAGGCTAAATTTAACTTCAGCTTCGTTAAAAGCATTTTTGGCTTCTGGGCAGTGAAAGAGCGAAAGTCCTGCGTCGCAATTGAGCGCAGACTTAGGAGCCTCTTTACCTTCTATCCAAAGATCAGTGCAAAGTTCGTTGTGTAGAGCCCAGAGACCTATGTCTTCGGCATAGGCAGAACAATGAAGAATGCGATTATCAATTCCTGCGTCTTTGAGGATACCCAGTGTCGGCAGACTTAAAATGAGATCGCCTATTCGATCGCATCGAGACACTAAAACTTTAGGCATTTTTTAGGGCCCTTTCTCAACATTAGAACTTATTGAAAAGCTCTATTTATGACTAAAGTATAGATTCTCTATAGCAAAGTTGCTATCCTCGGCCGCATGTCGAATAAAATTCTGCTCCGATTTTTGTGGGACAAGATTCGTGTCCACAAAAACTGGGTCTTTGCTTCACTGATTTTCGCCATTTTGGCGGCTCTAACAAAAGTTCTAATGGCCTCATTGGTTCCAAAGTTCATAAATGAGGCCCTCACGCCTAAGCTTTGGGGCAAGGTCATTGAATTTAGTTTTCTCGCTCTTGGAATCATTGTGGTTGATGGTTTGGCCAATTTTCTGCACCGAGTTTTGATTCGCACAGCAACTGAGCGAACAGTTAGAGATATACGAGATAATTTATTCGGGCGCTTTTTGATTTTTTCTGAAAGCAAGATGTCGAAATTTAGTTCGGGTAAGGCCGTCAATAGTGTGGTCACTGATTCTATGGTGATTGGTTTGGGGCTTCAGGTGGGCGCCGATCTCATTCAGCAGCCTCTGATTATTATTGGTCTCTTTGCTTATCTTTTTAAACTCAATTGGCAGTTAACTTTATTTTGCATGTTTGCTGTGGGGCCCGTTGCGTATATTGGAAAAATTTTAGGTGGAAGCGCTCGTCGTAATCAAGGTCGCATACAACAGAGTTTGGAAGACGTCTCAAAACACATTATTGATACTATGGGTGGACTCAGAACGGCCCATTCCTTCAATATCACTCCATTTTTGAAGGGTGAATATCAGGGTCTCACTCAAAAAGCCTATAATTTTTTACTAAGACTTTGCCGAGTGGAAGAAATGGTGAGTCCTTTATCTCATTTGGTAGCAGGTTTTGCAGGAGCAGCTCTCATCGCCTTCGGTGGTTATCTCATCATTATTAATAAAACTATGGAAGTGGGTGACTTGATTGGATTCATCACTGCTGCAGGACTTATTCAGCAGCCTCTCAAACAGCTCAACCAAATGAATATACGAATTCAACAAGTTTTGGCCGCAACACAAAGAGTCTATGAAATAATGAATGAAGATCTCGATCAATTAAGTCGCGATCAAGAATTGGTTTTGATTCAGCATGTGAGCGTTAATCAAAAGCCAGATATTATTCCTCGAGTTTTAGAATTTAAAAATGTGAGTTTCAGTTACCCAGTTCATACTGGTCTTAGTCGAGCTGTGGCATTGAATGATGTTTCATTTTCTCTTTCACCAGGACAAAAGTTAGCTTTAGTCGGAAGAAGTGGATCGGGAAAAAGCACCTTGTCTTTGTTGAGTATGCGTTTTTTAGATCCTGTGAGCGGTCAAGTTTTGCTCGATGGCAAACCCGCAAGTCAGTGGTCTTTGGCCGCTTATAGAGAACATTTCTCCTATGTTTCTCAAGACGTTTATCTTTTTAATAGAAGTCTTAGAGATAATTTGAAAATTGCTAAAGCTGATGCTTCTGAGTCAGAAATGATTGAAGCCCTAAGAAAAGCCAATATTTGGGATTTTGTAGAGGCTCTTCCCGAAAAACTCGACACTGTTCTCTATGAGAGAGCTTCTAACTTTTCTGGTGGTGAGAAACAACGACTGGCTATTGCTAGAGCATTTCTGAAAAATTCACCAATTCTTGTTTTAGATGAGGCCACTTCTCAGTTGGATTCTCATAATGAAACTGTCGTTCAAGCAGCGCTAAAAGAACTTATGCAAGATCGAGGTGTTTTGGTAATTGCTCATAGGTTGTCAACGATTCGAGAAGCCGATCAAGTTTTGGTTATGGAGCAAGGACGAATTATTGAGAGCGGAATACCTCAGCAACTTTTGAGCAAGGACCAAGGAGCTTTCGCTGAGCTTTGGCGCAAGCAGCAAAGTATTTAACTCAATGGAAGCACGCCTCGCTTTTTTTGGTGATTTGCATTTATCAAATCGCAAGCAAGATCTTGCTCGAGATATGTTTTGCCAGACTCTAGAAAAACTAGCGGATGATTCCTACACTCATATCATATTTTTAGGTGATATTTTTGATTTGCTTATTGGGCCGAAGTCCTTCTGGAAAAAAAGGCACGCTCAGTTTTTTGATTGTATAAATAAGTTAAATCAAAAAAATATTTCAATAGTATGGATCGAGGGCAATCATGATTTTCACTTTAAAAAACTCTTTGCCAATTTTTCAAATCTTAAAATAGTGGAAGAAGATTATGATCTCTTGATTGGGAATACTAAATTATTTCTTTCTCATGGGGATAAGGTTAATGCTTCGGATTTGTCTTATTTGCGATGGCGCAGAATTACTAAGTCTAAATTGTTTAGAGGCTTTTTGAATTTAATTCCATCATTTTTAGGCGAATTGGCAGTGTTACCTTTGGCAGAGAGTGCATCAAGATCGAGTCGAAAAAGAAGTCGAGAGTCTATAAGCCTTGAATTGAAAAAATTATATTTAGATTTTGCTCAGAAAAAAATTTCTGAAAGTTATACTGGAGTCATTTTAGGGCATAATCACTCTTTTGCTAATGAGGATGTTGGAGAGAATGGGTTTTATTTAAATTTAGGCGCACCAGGAGAGCATTCTTTAAGTTATGCAACTTGGAGGCCGGGTCTTGAGAAAAAACCTGCTATTCAAAAAATCAACTTTTAACGCTAAGGCTGATGAAGCGCTTTTAAAACAAATTCTTTTACTAAATCTGAGGGATGAAGTCTGAGTAAAAGATCAAAAACAACTCTAGGAGCTAATTTAGCTTTAGCTAAGAGTTGCTGTTCTTTGGCGGCCCAATTGTTCGAGGAATTCTTCAAATTCCATTCGAGAATTGCACCCCATTGAAAGCTCACGGAGATCAGGGGGTAGTATTTAGCGTCAAAATCTTCAAAGAATTTTATTCCCATCCTTCGGTCGTATCCACTTTCAAAATACTCCATGAGATCTTGTTGAAGGTTATAATCAGTTTTTAGCAAAATATTATTAGCTAAAGTATTGGTGAAATCTAAAAGTATTAAACTAGGAATGTGTTCGTCGCTTTTAAATCGGGTGCCTTCAATATGTTTTTGAATTCTTGGGTACAGCAAATATACATTTTCGAATTCAGTTTTAATGTTAGCTTTATCAATGGCATTGAAAACTTCTGTTTCTAAAAGTTTAGGTTCCTGGATGAATTTATCAACGATTTCATTGGTAATGAGTCGGGCTCTTTGGAGGTGGCCAGACATTTGACCATGAAAAGAAAGGGCTTGTCGTATAGATAATGGGCGATTCTTTTTGAGTTCGGAGTCTTCTTCATTGTCAAATGAGTTATTGAGTTCACTCACTTCAGGCAAAAACGCTTCATATTTAAAACGAACAGAGTTCCAAGCTTTTTGAGCTTTGGCTTTCGTTGAAGCACTGTGTGTAGGGAGATAGAGTTTTAGCTCAAAACCACTACGGATAATGGCGCTTTCTAAGTCAGAGGGAAAAGTTAAGGCGCCAGCAATTTGGTTGCAAACATTAACTTTTTGTTTTTCAGAAATATTTTTGTAGATAGATGTTAAATGAACAATGCCTTCAAATGTGGGGTGCATATTGATAATCATTAAAGCGTCTTGATATGTGAAGCGATTTCTCTCTAGTTTTGTAGAGGCATCCCAAATTTTGTCGAGATAATGCGCCAAAATAGTGCTGATGTCTGGAATGAGCTCAGGGTGCAGTTCTGAGTAATCTATGAGTTGCGTGGCCGCTTTAAGCACGAGCTCTCCTCGCACTTTTCCAAATTTTGAAAGCCAAGATTCCATGGTTACTAAAGCTAAGCTTGGGTTTTGGGGGTTGAAAGTTTCGTGAGGATATTCTTCGCCAAGTTGATTAGCTAAAATTTGAATGTCGCGGGAAATGACATCTTCTGGAGTTTCGATGAGGGGTTTTGAACAATGAGGCTCAGCAGAATTTAAAATAGGGCTTAAGAAAAATCCCAATAGAATTATTTGAAATAAACATTTACGATTGAGGGGCATCATCGTTGCTGACGATTTTATACAGAAGTTTTGACCAAGCAATGGTGACTTGCTTATTGTAAGTAGAATTAAGAATGAAAAAGTCTTTAAGATTCGGGGGTCTTTAAAAAAATGATAAAAGTTCTTTTTGTTTGCATGGGAAACATATGTAGATCGCCGGCGGCTCATGGAATTTTTCAAAGCATGCTTATGGATGCAGGATTGGAAGATTCTTTTGAAGTCGATTCGGCGGGAACTCATGGTTATCACGCCGGAGCTTTGCCTGATTCACGAATGAGAAGTCATGCAGAGAATAGAGGTTATGTGCTCACTCATCGCGCGCGTCAGTTCGATGCCGAAGCAGATTACATATTTTACGATTATATTTTGTATATGGACGATCAAAACGAATCCGAATTGGTGTCGCACACACATATGAAAGATCATTTCGGAAAGCTTAAACGTTTAAGCGATTATTGTAGAAAAATTAAAGCCACTGAAGTTCCAGATCCTTACTATGGAGGGGCTGCTGGTTTTGAAAAGGTAATGGATATACTTGAAGAAGCTTGCGGAGCCTTTTTAGCAGAAATTATTCGAAATCATAAATTAGAAGTTAAATGCTAAATTCAATCTTGTTTTTTAGATTTCCATTCGCCAGGCACAATATCATAGAGCAAAAACTGCATTTTATATTCTCCAGCTCTAAGATAAAGTTTTTTCTCTGGGCGAAGTCCAACGGATTTCGGCAAATCATCATCGCTCAATTGAAGTGCTAATTTGCAAGGTGCCACTTTGTGTTTGAGCATGCTCACAAAGTTTTTAATAGTTTCATGGGCTTCTTTTGGACTCAACAGTCGGTGACCATGCGGAGGGTTGGCCACGATAAGTGGTTTTTTGAATTTCATTTCGCCAATGCTCTCTGCGCTCGCGTTTTGAATTTTGATTTTATCAGAACGAAAACGAGACATGTTTTCTTGAAGCTTCGCGAATTCTTTGCGGTTGTCTTCAAAACCAAAGAGTTGTGTATCACCAAACTTCATTTCTTTTTTGGCGTTTTCTAAAGCCTCTTCAAGGGCCTTTTTCCAATCGTTGTAAAAAGGAACTTCAGAAAGCATTTCTTTGGGCTTTAGGTGGACAATGCCCGGAGCTGTGTTGGAATCCATCAAATAGGCTTCACCAAGAATGGTGCCCGAACCACAGAAAGGATCAACGATTTCAGAATATTTTTCTTTTCCAAATCCCGCAAAATACAAAAGAGCTGCGGCGCGATTTTCTTTCATCGCAGCTTCAGCGGCGGCTTCGCGATAACCCCTTCGGTGCAATGGGTAACCAATGAGATCGATGGCCAGAGAAACCTCGGAGCCATTGACGTGAGCTTCAATTCTAATTTTTGGATTTTGTCGATCAATGCTCGGGCGCTCTGGCGAGTCTTTTCTAAAGCGATCGCAAATGGCGTCTTTAATTTTTAGAGTGAAATAGTTAAAGGCCATGTCGGGGCGGGAGCGGCCCGTGGAATAAATGGCAAAGGTGTCATCGACTTTGAAAAACTTTGGCCAGGCGATGTTGAGAACCTTGTGATAGAGAACATCGGCATTGTTTGCTTTAAAGCGTTTGATAAAGAGCATAAAGCGAGAAGCCAAGCGTGAATGAACTGCAATGTGTGCAGCGTCTTTCCAAGAACATTCAATTTCAAATACACCACTGGGAGTTTTTGTAAGCAAATAACCCATGGATTTGACTTCATCATAGAGAAGTTCTTCTAATCCTGGTGCCGAAGAAATTAAAAATTTTAACGAGTCCATAGTGATATGTGTTCCTGGTAAGAGGTGCCAGGGAAGATATCAGCCGATGACCAATCGAGCAAGCTATATGAAGCTTGTCTAAGTATGGGTAAATCGTGTCGGAGTCCTTTTGAATGACAATGAACTGCGACGAAATATTTAGGTTTATTGTCGATATCGAGCATATTCTTCAATAATTCCGGGAAGCCCGAGCGCGGGGGATCAATAAGAACTAAGTCCCAGTCTCCCTTTAGGTATAGAGCGGCTTCTTGTGAAGTTTCTACAAAGGGAAAAAATTCTACTGCATTTTCTTTGAGTAATGCTGCAGCGGAGGGGTCTAGTTCGGAGCTGTGAGCTTTTTTGTGACCTAAGCTAGCTATGGCAGCAGTTAAATTTCCATAGCCTGCACCGTATTCGCACCAAGAGTTAAATTGAACTCCATGATGGTCTAGAAGATCGAAGATTGCAGCCATTAGCGCTCTATTGGCTTCAGGGCCGGGTTGAGAAAAAGAACTCACATAACTTTTTAAAGGTAGTGCTTCGTTAAATTGATTGTAGGAATCGAGCCAGGGCAGTCTAGGAGCTTCCGCGAATTTTAATTCATCTTCGCCATCAAAAACTGCTTTGTGTTTTTGTCCCATTTCAACAACCCAGCCGTCTGATAATCTTCGTTTGAGCCAATGCTTTTCAGCGAGAAGATCGCGAATCAATGTGTTTGCGCAATCTATCCAAATGCCTTTTTCTTTTGATGAAGAGACTCTAAAACGTATTTGAGCCATTTCCATTGGAAGGGGATCGTTTTCTAAAATTTCCATCATCACGCAAATTTCAGGATGTGCGGTTTCGGGGGATGTGATGTGTAAAAAATCAAAATCGT
The DNA here is from genome assembly GCA_964609695.1 of uncultured Bacteriovoracaceae bacterium. Lineage (GTDB taxonomy): Bacteria > Bdellovibrionota > UBA2428 > UBA2428 > UBA2428 > JAGNHS01. The sequence goes on along the minus strand of CAZSSP010000001.1, from coordinate 108,435 downwards.
TATTGGCTTTTTGAGCTCCACGAATACCTAATTTTTTATTCATCCACATGAGATCCAGTCGATTGCGATCGCCGATGAGTTCAGGGCGAAGAGTTCGAAGAGGATCTTTTTTATAAAGCTCAGAACCTAGGGCGTGCTTGAGTTTCCAGTCGAGTTCAACTTTTTCAGAGTAAGTTTGAATATAAAAGGATTCAAGCATGATGCTTTTTTCTCATAATTGTTAAGCTTTTATGCTATCCTACCAGTCCCTATTCCTCAAAAGAAGGAGAATGCTTTATATGGCTAAGCGAGTAGCTTGCTTGTTGTCAGGTTGTGGAAACCGAGACGGCGCAGAGATTAACGAAGCTGTCATGAGTATTTTGGCTCTTAGGTTAAAAGGTGTTGAGTTAGATTTTTTTGGACTCGATCGTATTTCTTTAGACACCATTGATCACTTAAGTGGAAGAACTGCGACTGAATCTAGAAATGCCTTAAGAGAAGCCGCTCGAATTGTTCGTGGAAAAATAAAAGATGTGAGTGAACTTAAAATTGAAGATTACCAAGGGCTGGCTATTCCAGGCGGCATGGGTGTCGCTAAAAATTTTTGTAATTTTGCCTTAGAGGGTGAAAAATCTAAGGCCGATCCCAAGATTGAATCTGTTATTGCGGGAACATTGATTCAAAAGAAGCCTATTTTGGCTATTTGCATAGCGCCAGCCTTAGTGGGTTTAGTGGCTAAAAATATGGGGATTTCTTTAAAATTGACTCTCGGATCGCCTAGCTGCGATGCGGCAAAAATTAATACAAAATGGGGTCATAGCCTTATAGAGGCTAAGGCCTGGGAATCAGTTGTCGATAATACATATAAGGTGATTAGCACCCCGGCTTTTATGTGCGAAATAGGCATGGAAGAAGCCTGGCCTGGAATTGAAAGGGCGGCCAATACGTTTGTTGAACTTTTATGAGTGAACGTCATCCATTGAAGCGAAAATCGGTGAAGCCATCTTCGAGCACAGTTCGAGGAATGCTCCCCGCTGCGCAATTTCAGTGCTTAGATGCTGCTATGCAAAGTTTAAGAGCGGTTGGTTTACGTTTTGATTGGGTTTGGGGCGGAGCGAGTCTGGGCTGGATTTGTGCCGGACTCATTGACGATAAAGTTTCTTGCGAAATTCTTGCTGGCGAAACTCCATTGCTTGGAAGAATAGTGATTAAAGATGAAGATTTAAAAATATTAAAAGAATCTTCGGAGTTTCCTGAAAAATTTAAAAAGTTTTTAGATTTTCCTGTAGAGCAAAAAAAAGGAAAATCTTTTTATGAATTGGAAATCGACACTACTGCTAAAAGAGATGTGTTTTCTGAAGTGGTGCGTTCGATAGATAGTTCCTTCGGCGAAATTGAATCTTAATTTAAAATAATCAATTATTCTTGGTGGAAAGAGACAACTCCCGATCCGTCGTTGTCTTCTGAATATTGGTCTTCTAAACCACTTGGATTTTGATTTTCTCTTCCGCTTGCATTTTCAACGCTAGCTACAGTTGTATTTGAGGTGTTGTTTGTTTCATTGTCTGCGACATGAGAAGAATTGTCCTCTTCGTCGTCATCGCTTGAGTCGGAGTCTCCTGATGAAGATCCTGAGGATCCGCCACTGCTAGATCCAGAGTTTCCTCCACTGCTTCCCGCTGCTCCAGCAATCATTGAAGGTGCAGCCATAGCTGCTGCTGTAGCCATGGAAGAACCTGCAGAGCTTGCTACGCCTGCAGCAGAGGTCGTTTCTTGAGAGGCTACAGCCATTACATCTTTCATGGTTTCGCCCATGGCCCACATGTCGTTGTTATATTTTGATTGCGCGTTGGCCATGCCGATACTGGCGGCTTCGGCTTGCGAAGAAGATAAAACGGCCTGCTTGGCTGTTTCATATTTGCTCTGAAGGTTTGTTGTGTAGGCCTTTATGTTTGAGGCGTTGATGGCCATTTGGCTTTGTGTGGCTCCAGCACCTGCAGTTAAGCCTGAGGCGTTGACTCCAGTGGCTCCCGAAACTGAGGCTTTCTGAGCGGCCACTCCACTAATGCCATTGGCGGCTTGGGCCTTAATTACAGTTTTAGCTTCTTTAGCTAGAGCTATGAACTGTGTACATGCAGGATAATAGCAAGATTTAAAAAGTCCCACGGCGTGGGCGTTTGAAGAAAGCACAGCTATTACGACGAGCATAGCCCGAGCTTTAGAGTAGAAATAACTTAAGACACGCCCCATCTGTATTCATTATTTCACTCTTAACTCAGTTAAAAAGTTAAGTTTTGGTGAATTACCATGAGGGTAAATTGTCTAGTCAAGTTTAGAGGGATCTGGGCTATTCTTAATAAAAAATTAACAATAAAATTTTTAAAGAATGGCTTCGCGAATTCTTGCGCTGAGATAGTCCATCACCCAAACCACTAAAGCAATCACGATAACAATGGTGCCCACTTCATTCCATTTGGCCAAACCTTGGTATTGCATGAGAAGAGTTCCAACTCCACCACCACCCACAAGACCGATAATAGTGGCCATACGGATGTTGATGTCCCAGCGAAAAATCGTGAAACTTAAAAAAGGTAAGATTACCTGAGGGACAACTGCAAACCAAACCACTTGGATTTTATTGGCACCAGTGGCTTCGATAGCCTCTACGGGACCCTTTTCGATACATTCAATTTGTTCGCTGTATTGTTTAATGAGAGAGGCGACGGAATGAAGCATGAGAGCTAGCATTCCCGCAAAAGGACCAATGCCTACCCAAACTGAAAATATGATGGCCCAGATAATGGGCTCAACCGATCTTGTGAAGTTAGAGATAATACGTAGAACACTATAAATACTGCCACCCACTACGGAGCCTTTGACTAAGTTTCTGGCTGAGAAAAAACTAAATATAAAGGCGATAGGCACTGCTAGAGCCGTAGCCATGAAGGCGATGAAAATAGTTTGAACCATGGCTACTGAGACCATTCCAATGATTTTCCAGTTAGGATTCATTAGAGATAGAAAAATATTTTTAGCACCTTGAATACCTTCACTACTAAAAAGAGCGGTGAAGCTAGATTCTGTGAGCTGCACTCCAAGAATAAAAGTTAAAATAAGTAGAACTAAAAAGAAGAGTCTCTGAATGGTGTAGAGTGCGGGTTGGGTGCGTAGGCTTCTCTTTTGATTTTTGAGGATGTGATTGGTGCTGTAAACAACCCAAGTTCCAGCCGATAAACCAGTTTGTGCCCATAAAAAAGAAAGAGCTAAACTAGGAGCGCACATCCAAATTAGATTGCTTGATGTGGGGTAAGTGTTGGCACCAGGTTCTGCCATTAAAGTGAGATAAAAATAATAAGCTGCGAAGAAAAAATAATAGAGCAAAAGTGAATCAATTATCCAAGCAAAAATTTGAGCTTTCTTTTTTTCAGAAGCTAACTTTTTTTCGAAAACGTCCATCATTGGATTTCTACCTCACGAGCATCTTCACCATAGATCTTCTTGAACCAATCCTGATCTATATCTTGAGAAGATCCTTCATAAACAAGTTGGCCTGCTTTGAGAGCAATCACTTGACCAGTGTATCGACGAACGAGGCTTAAGAAATGAAGATTACAAAGAATGGTTTTGCCATATTTTTTATTGGCCTTTTCTAAGTAATCCATAATGGAGTGTGAGGTGGCGGGGTCGAGGCTTGCGACGGGTTCATCGGCTAGCAGAATTTCAGGATCTTGCATAAGTGTACGCGCAATGGCCACACGTTGCTTCTGACCACCGCTTAGTTCTGAGGCGCGTTTCATGTATTTGTCTTTGAGTCCTACAACATTGAGTAAGACCATGGCACGATCCACATCGGCGCTGTTGAAGCGGCCCATAAGGCTAGACAATGTAGAGACTGAAGCGAGTTTTCCGGTGAGCACGTTGGTTAGAACGCTTTTTCGATCGATCAAATTGAAATGTTGAAAAACCATTCCAATTTTTTTTCTTTCCGAACGGAGCTCAGGAGTGCTGAGTTTGGTGAGGTCTTTGTCGTGGAAGAAAATTTTACTTCCGGCAGAAGGTTCAATGAGTCGGTTGATGCATCGAAGAAGGGTGGACTTTCCAGAGCCGCTCAGTCCAATGACGCCGAGAAATTCACCTTTTTTAACTTTGAAATTAATATTTTTAAGTGCGTAAACACCGTCGTCGTAAATTTTATTTAAATTCTCAACGCGTAATATTTCTTCCATAATTTTTATTTAGTCTTAGAGAGAAGTTCTTCAAAATTTAAGTTAGCACTTGTGAAAATTTTACGAACATCGGCATAGGTGTCGTCGGTGACTTTTTCTAAACCTGTACCTGTGGCCAGATCATGAAGCGCCAGTTTGCCGGCTTCGGTCTCAGCAAAGGCAAGAACGGCCTCTACAATAAGGTTTTTGATTTCGGTGTTTTTAGCGGCATCTTCAAAAAGATTTCCACGAATCACCCAAGGTTCGTTGGGAATGTCGGGAGTGAAGCCAATGATTTTAACTTTTTTCTCAACGTCAGGAAATTGTGTGAGAACTCGAGCTCGTGCATCGGTTATTTTTGAAACTTTTTTTCCGTTTTCTTCAACTTCTTCTGGCAGAGAATAATAAGTGGCTCCGGCATCGACTTGTTTTTGGTAAACCATGGTGACAACGTTGTCGTGTTTTTGTGCGAAAATTTGATCAGCAAGTTTAATGTGGCTGTCTTGGAGTAATTTAGCAGGAAGGATGAATCCTGAAGTAGACGCGGCATCTGTAAAAGCAAATTTTTTGCCATTGAGGTCTTCTAGTTTGTTAATGCCACTATCTACACGTGTGATGATTTGTCCTTTGTAGGTGCGCTCGTGATTGTTTCTTAAAACTAACAATACGGCTTCAACAGAATATTTTTTAATATCTTTGGCCAAGACATAGCTGAAAGTATTGAAGGTGGCGAAGTCAGCTTTTTTAGTTCCAAAAGCTTCGACTACAGCAATGTAGCTGGCGGGCACGGCGCCTTTTACATAAAATCCAGAATCTTTATTGTAGAGCTTTTGAGATACATATTTAGCGACAAAGGCTGTGATGGAGTTCGATGCTGTGCTGAGCTTTTGAGCATCTACTGAAGGAACAAAGTACATGGTGAAGGGTCGAGACTTTGAACCTACTGGAGCATCACTGCAATGCTGAAGAAAAAGAAGCGCCAAAGGGAGGATTATGCTTAGGGTAAATCTTTGTATCATAGCCATTGGCTGAGATAGTCTTGGCCAATGGGGCAATCAAGCGGCATCTTTAAAACAATAGCGCTAGGAATCAATGAGGGATTTTTAAAAAGCCCCTGTATTATCAATGATTTTGGAGCTCTATACCCATTTCGCTTAGCTTTTGAACGCTATAATCATCCATAATTTCAGCTGCGGTGAAGGCGCTTTCGTTTAAAGCCTCTTCGCAAGCCTTGGCAACACTGTCGCTATCGAGGCCGTGGTAGTTATAGATATCAACTGGGCGACCAGACTTACTGTGTTTCTTTACGGCTAAAACTTTCTGTAGGGTGCCTACGATGCTTCCAATGTTGTCCAGTAAGCCCCGTTCTCCGTCGTGAACGCTCACGATTGGAATTCGGCGGCCACCTAGGGTCATGATTTGGGCGCGTTTGGAAATGGCCGGACCATAAAGTTTGGGTGGATAAGCTTCTTGCGTGGAATTTTTGGATTCTGTTTTTAAATAGAGGTCTCCGTGAATTCCTAATCCTTGTCGAAGATGATGAAAATTTGTGTCTTCGCCTAAATTGCCGCAAATCAAGTCGGGAGAGCTGACGTGAATAACGTTGGCAAAAATTCCCTTTTCCAAAAGTTTATCAGAAGCTTTAAGTGCTTCGGTGAGCGGAGAGCCCATGGCAAAAATGTTGATAACGTTTTCACCGGGGCGATAGTGAGGATATCCACGATGATCAACAACATACCAGGCGCCTTCGAGGCAATCTTGTCGGGTACTTTCGAGAATTTCCGCATCGCTTTTTCCTTCAAAGCGCTTGTGCTTTTTAAGTCGGTTTAACATTTCTTTTTGTTCGAGAGCGCGAGTTGAACCTCGAATTAAAACACCTGCGCGGTTTAGCGTGTTGCTTGCATTTTCACCGTTGGTGAAGCAATCCACGTGTCTCCTGATGGCGTCTACAAAGATCCATTCAAATTCTAGAGCATAAGTAGGCTCCCATGTAATCATGTTGGCAATTTGAACATCGCTCTTCCAGGCGTGTTGAGCTCCCTCGGGAGATAGGGTGACGCCCGCAGGGGTTCCCACGAGAATAAAATGAGATTTCCAGTAACAATTGTAAAAGAGTTGATCGAGTGCGCGTTTGATAAAGAAGTCATAAATGGTCATGACGGGTACTAGAGGAAGTCCAGTAAAGTAGGCCATTTTTCCAAGTGAACCTAGGCATGACATCGCATTGCCTTCGGCAATTTCAAAACGTAAGTGCCGAGAGACTTCTGCCTCTTTAGGCACGATGTCGGGGGCGGTGGAATCTTTTACACCATACTCTGATTCATAATCAGTCATATCGGGAGCAAAAACTTTTCCATCCATACTGGCATTTAAATTTGTTGAAGAGCCTACGTCAGGAGCGAGGGTCACAACGTGATTGGCGATGGGTTTCCAAAGTTTTTCAGCGTCGGTTAAAGGCTTGGCCGCTTGCTTAACGCCTTCTACGTAGGTGTCAGCGATGCGGTTGAGTTTGGCGCTCATTTGCCCGAGCATCCACTGAGTGTGTATGAAGGGCACAAATTTTAAATTGATATCGAGAGATTTGGGAAAGTTTTTAAGAAGCCCTGCAGTGTCGACTTCCTTTTTAAATTGCGTGAGATTGTCTTGTTTGAGTTTTTCACAAGATTGAATGCCTTTCCAAAGAAAGTCACTTCGATCTTTGAGATATTTACCTTCGGGAGATTTTTCATCGAATCTTTCGAAAGAAGTCAGATCGTCTCCGAACAATCCTGCTTTTTTGCGAAGTTCACGCACTTCGTCTTCTTCGAGCATAGCAGAGTGGTTTCCCGACATGGCTTCGCATTTGAGGTGCCATCCCTTAATGGTGTGGGCCACGATAAGCATGGGTTTGTCTTTGTTGTTTCGAGCGGCTTCGAAAGCATCGAGTATGAGACCCGTGTCGTGTCCGCCTAAATCCCCTAAAAAGCGAAGCGCATCGCTTTCCGTCATTTCACCTAAAACTTTAGAAGCCGCTAGATCGTAACGAGCAATGGCTTCAACGAGATCTTTGGCATTCTTTTTAGCAAGAAGGGATTGGAGTTCGTAATCACTCATGGCGTTTTCAATAACGTTTTGAAGAGCCTCGCCATGTTGATGATCAGTGAAAATACTTTTTCGGAAACTTCCGTGGCGTAATTGTAAGGTGTCCCAACCATTGGCGATGGCTGTTTTTTCAATCCGATCGCAATCTTTTCCGCCGAGTGCGTATTCATTTAAAATTCGATGACCATCGAGAGATTGGCGATTGTAATCTACAATCCAAGTGACGTTCTCAAGACCGCGTTCGCTAGCTTCTGGCAACGCTTCCATCAAAGAGCCTTCGCGATATTCGGAGTCGCCCATCACGCACCAGAAGTGAGTGTTGGCTGGAACGTTCATCCCATGTTTTGCGGCTAAACGATAAGCCTCGGCCAAGTAGAGTGCATTGACGGGAGGAATTCCCACGGAACCAGATGGGAGCATGTGAAAGTGGTCGGGATCGAATTCAGAGTGATAGCTTTGAAAGACAACTTCATCTGGAGTTTTTGGAAAATGGCGAAGATGCTTCATGGCCATTCGCGCGCGCTCGTCGCTCATTTTGGATCCGTCTCGCTCGCGGAACATTTTTAAAAAATAGTGATTGCTGTGGTCGGTGGGAGAAGCGTGAGGTTTTACGGCGATAAAATCTTGAGCTCGTCGAGCCACTAAGTGAAGTAGGCTCAGAAGATGAAGAGCTGAGCTACAGGCTGAGGGATGTCCGCCCACTTTAGGGTCACCTTTTTGCACGTCGCTTCGGTTATTTGCCAAATAAATCATGGTCATAGCGTGAACATGTATGCGTTCAATAATGCGACTTAAAAGAGCATGATCAGGGTTTGGCCATAAGCTTTCCCAGGGTGAGTTATCTTGAGTTTTGGACATAAGTTTGGAGCATCTAACAAGCTAAGGTTTATGACAAGTAATAAAAAACTCTCCGTAGGGTCTTTCCTTAAAGAAAAGAGAGGTTTATAAAGAGCCCAACTTTTTGTTCAAGGTCCCCATCGTCTAGAGGCCTAGGACAACTCCCTTTCACGGAGTAGACAGGGGTTCGAATCCCCTTGGGGACGCCATTTTTCTGCGGCAAAATTTGAATTGATTCAAATTTTGAAGCTGAAAAGGGGGAGCACCGAGCGAGCGTTTGTCGCGAGCGAAGAGCGCACCCGAGACTTTTTCCCTCACACGTTGTCAGTTAAGCGCTCGGAACCCTTCGCGCGGTTACCTCGTTCCTTCGGGCCTCGCTGTTGTGAAAAATTGCTCTGTAGAATTTTACACTCAAGCTTTGTCGGAAAATTAATCATTTAGGGGTAGGGCGGGACTTCCGAATTCGTGCCATTTTTTTTCGCGTTTTAATTGCATGAGTTTTTCTAAATACTCAATTAAGTCCTTTTTAAATTCAAGTTTAACATCGAATTTGCTTAAGTAGACTTCAATAGCCGAGGTCATGCGATCACGAAGGGCTAAAAGTTCTTCGTTTGAAATATCATTGTCTAATTTTTCAATACTTAGTTCTAATGAGGATATTGCAAGAGGAACATTGTCGCCACTCCATCTTGTGTCAGCTTTTAATAGTTTTTGCATTCTGTCGGTAAGTGAAGAATCAGCCCAAACTCTTTTGAGTCCATTTCTTCTAGGACTTTGAATCATATCAATAATCTTAATAAAATCTCTTGATGAAATTTTAAGTCCTTCAATCGAAAATAGTTTTCTAAATTTTCGGCCCCAAATAATTTTTTCACTATAAGTAGTGAACATCGATTTTAATTGACTGATTAAATCAAAGTTTAAGGAAGTATTGCTTGAGGCTTGTGAGGTCATCATCGATGACAATGCAACAGAGGATGTTTTTGATTGTAGTTTGGCTACCAATTCAGGGAACGGCGCTAATTGAGCAAAGAGAGAAGAGAATAAAAAACTTCTGTTTCCAAGTGTTCCTGTGAGAAGTGGTAACATAACGGCACAAAGTCGCAAGGATTGCGTTCGTTTTAATTGCCAATAAATAATACGGGCTTCTATAGGGCCCAATTCACCTTTTCCATTGAGCTTAGGGTTTAAAAGGCGATTAATAAGCCCATGAGAATTCTTCCATTCTGATCTGTATCCATTTATGATTTTGCTAAGAGGCAATGCCTGTATTCTTTTTACTAGCATTTCAGCTTCATTCTTTAATAAATAAGAAATCATTTGCGTGAGCTCTTCAAGTTTGGAATCACGAAGCGTTTCAGCTCTCCAATCTCTTAGTAGTTGGTTAAATTCATTTTGGTTGAGATTTAAAGAATCGGCATGTTTTTTTAAAGCTTTAACGTCTTTTATGGAATAATTATCTCGAAAAAGTGTGAGCATTCGAAGAGAAATTCTTATGGCAAAATTTTGAATTTCTAAATCAGGGGCGAGCTCGGGCAAATAGCTGAGTTTTGATTCTACAAGACTTTTTGAAAGCGAAAATCCCTCAGAGATTTCTAGATATACGGCTAAAGCGAGTAGGTGTGAGTCGTAAAGCTTTGCGAGTCGAAGATAAGTGTTAAAGGCTTTTTGTCGTTCAGGATTATTATTATCGTTGGACTCTGTGCTGCTCAGTGCTGCAGAAAAACTAAAAACATTAGAGCCTAGAGTTAGGCCGCTTTGGCATTCAGGAGTGGGTTCTGCTCTTGTTAGAATTGAAGCGAAAACGAAAAATATTATTAAGCAAAAACATAAATTTAAGCGTAATGAGCAGCTGAAATCTGATTTCGCATTAAAGAGCATAGGTGGGGCTTTTAGCTTTAACCATGCATAGCGTCAATCTTAAAGCTGTGGCTTTCAGCTAAAACGGAACTTTGATCTTAGAATACAAATATGCAAAAAATTCTTTTAGGAGTCTTCTTATTATTTTCAATAAATTCTAAAGCTTGCCTCTATTTTAAGCGAGATTTTGATCCGAAATTGTTTGAAGAAAAAGAACGAGAAGCTCTTATGTTCCACGACGGTATTGATGCCAATCTTATTGTAAAGAGTGCCTATCAAGGCAAGGTGCCTTCAGAGCTAACGTGGGTGCTTCCCTTGCCTTCAAAACCCATTTCTTTCAAAGAAGTGAATTCTGAAATTTTTTCTAACCTTAGAAAATTCTTCTTAGATCTAGAAGCTGCTGGTGGAGGAATGTCGAAAGCTAGGGGCTTTTCAGCGCCTAACCCTGCACCGAAAGCCTCCATACAAGTTCATGCTGATGTGATTGTAGGAAACTATAAAATCACACCCATAGAAATACTTTCAGAGGATGGAGGAGCTGAGCTCAACCAATTTTTGGAAAAGAAGGGTTTTTTTGGAATGCCATCTGATATTCAGAAACCTTATCTTAAAAAGGGAGCGTACTTTTTAGCCATTACAATGTTTCCTAAGACGAGTGTAGCTGGAGCAGTGGAATTAAAACCACTTTGGATAAAATACAAATCCAATGAACTCCGTTATCCACTTCGTTTTACTCATGATTATAGAACTTTTGATATCACACTTTATTTTTATAGTTTCCCAGATGCTATGACTTTTTTTAAAGGTGTAGAAAAAGCTTCATTACCATGGGGTGGAATGTCGTGGACTGGAATGGCTGAAGTTAATAAAAATTACCCAGAGCTTTTTAAACTTTTAAAACCTGTTTCCGAAAGCATGATTTTAAATAAACAAAAGTTTAAAAGTTTTTTCGATAGACTCGAAGAAGCTCAAAAGAATCGTTTCTCTGGAGTTCAAATGCCTGGGAGAAATTTTGAAGCATGGGCATCGAGCACTTATTTGTATAGGCTTCCGTTTACGGGTGTGAATAAAAATTTCAAAACTCGTGATCTTAAAGAAGATCCCGGAATTCCTTTGATAGTGAATTCTAAATAAGGGCTTATATAGCACTCACATAACTTAATACTATGAGTGGGATAGATATTATATATTATCTGTATATCTGCATCTTCAGTATAAGTTCATTCAAAGGAGTTAAAGTCCTATGCAGAAAAATGGAGATGATATCCCTTGGAGAGAAATAAAAAATAAAGTTAAATCAAAGCTCAATAAGCTTTCAGATGAATCTATGAATTCGTTGAAGGACAATATTGAACTCGCTTCTGAGAAAGTAAAAAGTGTTTATAGGCAATCTAAAGAACAAGCCATTAAAGAGCTTGATGCCTTTAAAACAACACTTGAAGGCGCTCCAGAAATTAAAACACATAAACAAAAAAAAGCTATTTCAAAAAAAAATAAAGGAAAAAAACAAAATGAATAAATATTTAATTTCGGCTATCAGTACGTGCGTATTTATCGCAAGTGCTACAAAGTCATTTTCAGAGGAAGAGTCTAAGTTTTTAGTGGGTCTTGCAGGTGTGGCCACTCTACAAAAGCCTTATTTCGTAAGAAACAATACGGGCACTAAAGTTCATGGTGATAAGAGTTATGGAATGGGGGCTACAGCAGAGTTTTCGTTAAAAGATAAAATGGCTCTAGAGGCTGATGTACTTTATCTTAGTCATAAATTTAGACAGGATTCAGCGGAATTTTTTGGCACCAATGTGTCAAACACTTTTAGTAGTGGGTACATTCATCTGCCAGTTCTTTTAAGATACAAACCCTTGAGCTTTTTAAATATTGGTTTAGGCGGATATTATAGTCGTGTTGTAACAACTTGGAGAGTTAGCGCTGGTGGTTATAATAAAACCTCAACGAATTATGGACGAGATGATTTTGGAATCGCGACTGCCATGGGTACTCAATTTCCAATTAATGATTTGCTGAGTTTTAGTGCTGACTTAAGGTACACCCGAAGTCTTTCAAAAACGGCACGAAGTTCTGGTGATGCTTTGAGGTTTTCAGAGTTTCAGCTTTTAGCAGGTCTTAAAATTGCACTTTTATAAACAGTTTATAAATAAGTGATCAAAAAAAACATCTAAAGGAGATAATACATATGAGAAATAATAACATTGATAAAAGTTCTATGGCGCATGAGGCTGGGGTCCTCTTAAATGACGTCAAGTCATATACAGACAAATCTATACACAATATTGAGAGAGGTCTTCAGGAGACCAGTGATTTAGGAGTCGATCTTATCGAAAAAATGTATAATTCGACAAAGACTGCATTAGGTTCAGCATCAGAAAAATTTGTAGAAGGCTATGAGAAAGCTTACGGACAAATTAAACATACCGGTGAAGAAGTAGGTGATATGATTAAAAGGCATCCAGTGGCCACGGCTTTTGCTGTTGCGGGAATTGGTATTGTTATAGGACGTTACTTGATGCCTCGTCATCGAAAAGCCATTGATAACTAATTTGTGTTAAATTCGTGTTAAGAAATAAAACACAATTTTAAACAAGATCACTATCAATTATTAACTAAGATCTATTTGTAATTTAAAGCACTTTAGAGGTCAGTTTTGCTACAATAGTAAATGTTGGACGTTGCTTGCCCGCTGTTGAAACAATGGAACGTGAGGGTATATCAATGTCTATTTCAAAAAAAGTATTGATTGCGACTGGACCAGGTTCAACTGTTTTTCCTTTTGGATGTGAGAAAACTTGGGGAGATCAAGGCTTAGAGTTACTTAGAGCCACTTCAGTCAAACAGTTTAATGAGATCTATACTACAAATGAAATAAATTTTGTATTTTTAGAGAGTACATTTTGTCAGAATGCTTTTAATTTAATTGATTTGAGTCAATCGAACCCGATTGAAAACTGCGTCTGGGTTTATAGTTTAAGGGGTAATTTTGTAGCTTCTATGAGTCAATTAGCTTTGAGCAAAGGCGCGCATTATGTGCTTCATGATCCTCCAACTGTGAGCTCATTGTTTAGTCGTTTTCTAAAAGTTTTAAGTTTAAAAGAAAAGCAAGCGGCTAAGAATTTTAAGCCCCTCACAGAGAGAATGAATGATGCTGTTGAAGAATTGAATAAAAATGGAAAGTTTTATTTTGGTCCAGAAGAAGTGGCTGATTTAGTTTATGAAAGCCGCCATCCAAACTGGAGTCGACTTATTGAGGAAAAAGTTCCGCAGCGTGGAACTTCTTTTGATGGATATGATGTTTATAGAGAGCGTTATTCATCTCTTTTAAAAAATTTAAGTCGAGATATTAATGGGCTACATTTAGTTTTTATGACTTTGCGTTCACGCTCCGTGATTGATGATTCGCTTAAAAATATGAAAGTATTAATTTCTAGTCATAACGACGAGCTTTTCCCTAAAGGGCAAAAGGTGAGCAATGAACTTACTCATTATCCAGATTTGTTTCACGCCGTACGAACAAATAAGAGCGTGGTTTTAAACAAGCCGAAAATATTGGCCGATCATCTTCAAATGAGTGGGATTAATTGTATTTTTTCCGTACCTGTCAAAGATCAAATGGGCAAACCTTCAGGAATGATTGTGGCTCTTTGCCCAAGCGAGAATCTAGAAGTTCTTAAAATTTTAGAGCATGCCATTGACTTAACAAGTTTGATCTCGAGATTGGGTAAGCCTCTACAGTGTCTAGAATATTTTGATCGAGTTTATAGCAGCGCTGCTTAAACTTTGTCGTTGATTTCAGAGAGGCTTCCAAGGAGTGAAGTTGTTTCTTCTGAGTTAAGTTCTCTCCATCGGCCTTTTGGGAGATCGCCAAGGGTGATGTTCATGACTCTTATCCTTTTTAAACGCATGACCCTAAATCCAAGTGCTTCCGCCATACGACGAATTTGTCGGTTTCGACCTTCGGTGAGAATGATTCGAATTCTTCTGCTTCCCATTCGTTCAACTTTACAGGGTGCCGTTGGGCCGTCGTCGAGTTCAACACCTCTTTGAAGATGTTGAATCTGAGATTGGCTAATAGGTTGATCAAAGATAACAATATATTCTTTTTCGTGGCCATATCTCCTGCGAAGAATTTTGTTCACAATGTCGCCAATGTTAGTGAGTAAAATTAAACCTTCGCTCATTTTATCTAAACGACCAATGTGAAAAACACGTTCGGGGTAATTCACGGCAGTGATGATATTGTTGGGAACTTCAGGATCGGAAGTGCATTCAACTCCAACGGGTTTATTAAAGGCTAAGATTACAGGTTTTTTATCTTTAGTGCCTACAAGTTTCCCATCAAGTCGGATTTCATCGCCTTCTTGAATCTGATCGCCATGAATAGCGACTTTGCCGTTAATTGTAATTCGACCCGCTTCAACCATTCGATCGGCCTCACGGCGGGAGCAAATTCCTTGATCGGTGAAAAAGCGGTTTATTCTCATGGCTAAGTGCGGCGGAATTTAGCTTATATTTGATCTTCAGGCAAAAGAGAGTGAAACTACTTCTCAATGATAAGTTACCTTTTTGTCTATATTGGGTTTTTTTTGCTTCCTATCATGGCCACACTTTATGTGAGGCAAATGAAAAGCTTAAACGCTAATCCTATTGATTTAGCTTGGACTTTTCTTTTAGCTGTAGGAATCTTTTGGGCAGCCTATTTTAATTTTAGTCACGCTTCGTTTTTATCAAGTTTAGTTGTGTTGATTTGGGCACTTCGATTGCTCACTCACCTTTGGAAAAGGCAAAAGGTTTTTTTTGCATTTTCTGAAAGTGGTGAAGATCCTCGATATTCAAATTTAAGAAAGAATTTATCGGCAGTGGATTTTTGGCGAGTTTATGCTTTTCAATCCATTTTGCTTATTGTGATGTTAATTCCAATATTTTACTTGTTTAAGTCCATTCAAAACCCCTCCTTCAAAATGGGATTGTATGCATTTGTTTGGGGATTGATAGCTTTGTCATTGGAGGCCCTAGCAGATTGGCAATTGAGTCAGTTTAAGAAAAACAAGAAAAATCGTGGGAAAATTTGTCAGGTAGGACTTTGGTCTCGGAGTCGCCATCCTAATTATTTTTTTGAATGGCTTTTTTGGTGTTGGCCTTTGTGTCTTGCGAGAAGTTGGCAGGATTTATTGTTAGCGTTAGTTCCTGCCTTGATTATGTTTATCACTCTTAATTTTCTAACGGGAGTTAAGATCACCGAGGCCCATATGGCCTCTAAGTACGGTGAGGCTTTTGAAGATTATCTTAAAAATTCCTGGTCATTTTTCCCAAAATTAATAAGGATAAAAAAGCATGTTTAAATTATTTTTTCGACTTTTATTTTTAGGACTTGTCATACAAACTCAAGCCATGATGACTCCTCGTGAATTCTTTGAACGACTTAATAAAGACACTATGAATTTAGTGGATGAGTTTTATCATCCCGATGTGGATTTCCAGGATCCTGTTACAAGTCTCCATGGTCCTGCCGCTATTAAACGCCACTATTTACATCAATATACAAATGTTAAAAGTATAAGGTGGGAATTCCCCTCAGAAATTAAATCAGGCAATTTATTTAGCTTCGAATGGGTTATGGTTTTGTCGCATCCCTCGTTAAATGGAGGAAAAGAGTTTCGAGTGCCAGGATCTTCCTTTATGAAGATGGCCCCTAATGGTCAGGTGATTTATCATAGAGATTATTTTGATATGGGCGATTTTGTTTACGATAGATTGCCCGTATTTCGATGGGTCAATTCATTTATAAAATCAAAATTAAAAGATCATTAACGACTTTGAGTTGATGCTAATTGGCGCCAGTTCAAGAGTGGGCGCCAGCAGAGAAGCAAAATTAATAATCCTGCGCACTTTAAGGATTCCATTGGACTTAATGTTGAAACATGAAAAATCCTTTGTAAGCTTGAATTCCAAAATATTGCAAAAGTTATAGATAAAATAGAAATTGTTGAAATCAACATTCTAAAACTTAAAAAAGATTTTATATCGATGATTCTTCCAGAGGGTAGAGCTTCTAGAGATATGAAGCCTATGCTCCCCAGAAGGAGTGTGAAGAAAGAAAAGCTCCGAGCCAATTCTGCGTTTTGATTTTTAAGAGAAGCGAAAATTATTAAGCAAAGTAAACTCACACTAAAACCAGTACCAAGAGCTAAATAGATGTCCCTTTTAGTGAGTAGATTTTTGTTGGGCTTTGTGCTGATTTTTTCGCCCTTATAAATTTCCATATTTTCAAATACAAAAGCAGAAATGGGATGAACCATGAGCTCAAGTAATACTAAGTGTACGGGAAAAAGTAATGTGGGCCATCCTAGAAGGCTGGGGATGAGAGTTAAAAGAATGACGGGCACGTGAAATGAGAGGAGATAAGAAAAGCTCTTTTTTAAATTTTCGAAAATCCTACGACCTTCAAAGAGGGCTTGAACAAGACCATAAAAATCGTCTTTTATGAGGGCAATTTCGGCTTGGCTCCGTGTTAAATCTGTGGCGCGTGGACCCATGCTAATTCCCACATCAGCGCGCCTGAGGGCGGGAGCGTCGTTGATTCCGTCTCCTGTCATGGCCACGAGTTGGCCCGTGGATTTTAGAACCTCAACGAGTTCATACTTTTGCTCGGGGCGAACACGAGCAAATATATTTCCTTTGATATAAGCGGCTTTTCTTTCTTCAAAACTGAGACTTGATAAATGATCTCCAGAGAAAAGATAATTATCGTCGTGAAGCAATCCCACTTCTTCAGCCACAGCGTGAGCTGTCAGGAGATGATCTCCTGTAATCATTTTTACTTGTATTCCGGCACTCTGACATTTTTCAACGGCTTCTCTGGCTTCTTCTCGGATCGGATCGCTAAAAACTAGTAAAGCTCTGAGTCTGCAATTTTTTTCATCATTTTGTCGCTCTCCGATGAAATTTGAGTTTTTTGTGGCAAGAGCAAGAACACGATTCGCCTGTGAGGAAAGCTCATTAACCTTTTTCCTAGCCGTCTCTATTTCTTCAGGGGTGTTGTTACAGTGTTCAGCGATGCCCTCGAAGGCTCCTTTCATGCAAAGGATTTGTTTGCCAGAAATGTGTTCCCACACATGGGACATGTGTTTTCCTTGTGCTTCAAATGGATAATCATGGATTAATTTCCAAAGTGATTTTTCTTGATCAAATTGTTTTTTGTCGAAAATTTTTAAAGCTTTGTCAAAAATACTTTTTTCAAGTGTGTCTACGGCAATCGGTTCGCAGGCTAATATGGATTCTAGAATGAGTTCTTGAGGAGTGCCGCCATCTAGAGGAATTAAATTTTCTAATCGAAAAAGACCTTGAGTGAGTGTGCCTGTTTTATCTGTGCAGAGAATGTCGATGCTACCAAGGGCTTCCACACTAGGTAAAGAGCGAATGAGGACTCCTTTTTTGGACAGTCTCCATGCGCCTAGACTTAAATAAAGGGTGTAAACAATGGCAAATTCTTCAGGAACAGCAGCCATTCCAAATGTGATGGCGTCGATTAAACTTTGACCGAAAGAAGTTCCTCTAATGACTTCAAGGATAAAAAGAAAAACAACTAAACCAATAGATATTTGGAAGAGTACTTTGATAAAGCGGTCCATTTTTTGTTTTAGAGGGCTCACCGACTCTTCAGTTTTTTCCATGAGACTTGCGATTTTTCCAAAACGAGAATTTTTCCCAGTTTCTTCAACTTCACCGTGTCCACGGCCGGATAAAATTGTAGTTCCAGATAAAAAAAAGTCTCCAGTGCTTTTTAAGACAGGAACAGACTCACCGCTGATAGAAGATTCATCAACGCTAAGATTTTCTGCATCGAGTATTTTACCATCGGCACAAAATATTTGACCCTCCTCAAAGACCATAAGATCACCGGGAACCACTTCTGAAGATTCTATGCTGACAATTTTAGAATCTCGGATGACTTTAGCGTTGGGTAAAAAAGTGCTGCCAAGCGCCGTGAGAGCTTTTTTGGCTTTGATGTTTAGGAATACATCGACTCCCACAACAGGAATAAAAGCAATGCTGAGAATTACGGCTTCGTGATATTGTTGAGTTATATAGTACAGAAAAGCTAAGACTAAGAGCATGAGGCCCATGGGATCCAATAAGACGCTTTTAAGGTCGCTTAACCAGGTGCTGACTTTTTTAGTTGTGACTAAGTTGGGGCCAAATTTTTCGAATCTTAGTTGTGCTTCTTTTGAGCTAAGTCCTTGTAAATTCATTTAACTCTCTAATCTATAAAATATTTATCTATTTCCACGATCAATCCTATAGTCTATTCTTATGGCAGTCTATGAGTCCTTCAAGCAGCCATAATTTGAAAATACAAAAGGGTAATATTCGTGTTTTGTTAGCTTTTGATGTGGGATTTGAAATTCGACTTTCGCAAATTTCCCAAATTTTTTCTTCACGTCAAAGAAATACAACTCGGCATCGAACCACATCTCGTGCGTGGGGGCGAGACACTCAACCTATTTGTTTAGAGTATGATTCTTGTGAAATTTTCTTATTAGGTAGATTGAGAAGATTTGAAACCCAAATATCTTTTTTTGATATTGGTGCCATTAGTGTTGAGCTTAAAACAACTTTAAGTGATGATTTTTCAGAACTTCCTCACATGGCAGAAGCTATTGTGCATTCTCGTGACCTTTTGCATGCAGGTAGAGAAATACTTCAGCAAATTTTCAAAAAAGCATCTCCCGCTATTATCAAGCCAGACGCTTTTCCTGAGCCTGCAGTTTTTACACTTTTTCACATTCAAGAACTCACTGAAGAAATTAAAGTGGATAAGGTTATAGAACTCATGGGAGCTGAATTGGCTCATACTATGCGATCTTCAATGGAATCGATGAGTCAAAATGAAGCTGTAAGATCATTGGGTACTTTTGTAAGTTATAGCGATTTTGATGCTGTTTTCTGTTCTGAGAACGTGGGTTTGATTATTGATCAAGAGGAGACTGAAGAGGTTCTTGATGTATTTGAATTGGCCAACGTTCAATTGGTTGAGCTCGGATTTCTTGATAAAACTTTAGAAAAAGTTCTCATGAATCTTTATGAGGAAAAAGAACAGCAGAAAAATATTTTTAAAAGAGTTTTTCGAAGTTCAGAGCGTGAAGCAGAAAAATTGAATTCAGTTCATATCGATGCCACTTTGATCATGGAACGTGTCGAGCAAGGATTTAAAATTGCACAAGACCCTTATCTGGTTCGTATTCATGAACTTTGCGTGCAGAAACGATATTTGAGTTCTTTAGTTAAAGCCCTGGATCGTAAATTGGTGGCCATTCGCGATATTTTTAGCGATCAGAGAAGTCGCACTTCTAACTTGCGTATGGAAATCATGGAAATCATCATTATCGTGCTGATATCTTTAGAATTTCTTCCAATGTTAGAGCGCTATTTGTTTTTAATAAAAAACAAGCTTTTTCCATAGCTTATAATTGACCTGCCGCGTAAATTGCTTTAAGTTTCATCGGCTAAGGAGTCTTTAATGAAATCTAGCTTTTCATTTTTATTTCTAATTTCTTTTTCTGCAATTTCTGGAGATATATCTAATCCACTTCGAAGTTTTGGCGCTGAAGTTGAGAAGTTTAATCTTCGCAAAGAAAACGTAGAAGACGAAAGTGCTCCTGCTCCTAAAGATGGGGAAAAAGCTAAAACAAGAGAAATCTTAGTGGCTCAAGATTTAGATACAAAAATCCGTGAAGAATTCGAACTTTTGAATCTTCCTGAAATTGAGATTTTGGATAAATTAAATTTAATAGATTTAAGAGTTATTGAAGTTCACGAAATTGAAAAAATCACCATTCCAAACATTAAAAAGCAATTCGAAATGCAAATTCAAAATAATCCTAAAAAGGAGGCTGAAGCTCTAGATGAATTGCGTGAACTTGCAGATGAAAAGGCTCCAAAAGCAAATCAAAATCCGCAAGCCGTTCATGGAGAAATGACAGAAGAACAAAGAAAAACACTTGAGACGATGTTTAATCAAATGGTGGAGTCTTATAGCGAAGCAAAGCTTGATGAATTGACGGCTAATCAACTAGCTCAATCTGCAATGATCCAGAATTCTTTAAAATCTAAATTATCTGAATTAAAAATTAGAGATATTGGTATTTCTCCAAATAAAATTGAAGTGAGTCAAATGGCCAATGGAATGATCGTCATGAAAATTCCATTTGCAGCGAGACTTTATTATAAGGCAGCAGGTTCTATTCGTCCTTCTGGAACAAGTTATTTGTATGGGCAAATTAAACTCCATAGTGATCTGCAAATTGGCTGTGCCACCGATGTCCAAAAATGTGTGCCTTCAAGCGATAAAGATAAAAGTTCTCATGCTTTTTTTGAAGTTCGTGCCCGAAATTATATTTTGGGGACAGATAGTGAGTATCGAGGAAATTTAACTAATATTGAAGTCGCCATTGGTTCACTCGTTCAATTTGAATTGGCCTCTGAAATTGTTTCTAAATTAAAAACAGTGTCACCGCAATTGGCCACTTTGATGATGCAACTTTTAATGACTCGAGATGAGGTCCAGTTAAAAGCTAAAAAGCCACTTCTTGAAAATGCTCTTAAAGTTTTTTTAGAAAAGCAAAAGGCCGCCGCTGAAGCCGCAAAAAAAGCTGCTCCTAAAAATATAGCACCAGCAAAGTGATATAAGATTAGGTTTTTTTCAGATTTGCTAAAGCTCTTTTTGCAAAAGAGAAAACGATCGGCAAAATCGATACAAAGACTACAACGATTATAACTTTGTGAAGTTCGTTGGCGAGTGGAGTGGTGCCTAAGTAGTAACCCAGTAGGACCATAGAAAAAATCCACAAAATACCACCGACCACATTATAGCGTACAAATTTAGCGTAGTTCATTTGTCCGATGCCTGCAGTGAAAGGTACAAAAGTTCTGAATATTGGAACGAATCGAGCAAAAATTAAAGCTTTGGGTCCGTGTTTCTCAAAAAAGTCATGAGCATCTTTCAGGTGCTTTTTTTTGAAGAAGAAAGTATCGGGTCGTTGATAAATCAGTTTGCCGGCCTTTCTTCCTAAATAAAATCCTACTTGATCTCCGACTACGGCGGCGACACTTAAGACCGTTAAGAGAATCCAAACATTGAAAATACCTGGGCCTCCCATCCCGTCGTTTGAGGCAAAAATTCCAGCGGTCACGAGGAGTGAGTCTCCTGGTAAAAAGAAACCTGCCAGGAGTCCAGTTTCAGCGAAAATGATACCCGTTAGGGCAATAAGTCCCCCGGCTTGTACAATGTGGCGAAGTCCTTCGGGTGAATGTAGTTCTTTGATTAAGCTTAAAAGTTGTTCCATTTAGAATTGCAGGGAATCATTAGGAACCGGAGGAGTCAATATTGGTTAAGCGCAATGCAATAGGAACATCCCAAGAGAATTGATAGCAGCTTATGACTCCATTTTTATCGGCGCTGACACGAAAAGCTTTTGTTAAGACGCTTTGGTTATTTGATAAAATATTTCTAATTCGAATTTGTACAACCAAATGGAGTTGATAAATCCGACGACCTTCTTTGAGAACGATGTCCCCTTCAGAAGTAAGAAGGGGGAGTTTTTTATAGGCGTCTTCCATGGAGACCATGAGTCGGTCAATTCGATAGCGAATAATTTCTCTAAATCCCCATGGCAATTCGTCTTCAGTGGGAAAGCTTTTGGGACTAATAGTGAGTCTTTTTCGGTAGTGAAGAACGTCTTCACCCAGAAAATTCTCAATAGCGCCCACTTCACCTTTGTAGCGTTGCTTTTGGAGATTGTCGGGAAGTGCTGAAGAGTCAAAGGCTCTTATGAATTCTTTACCCACTCCAAAATATTCAAATTTTTCGCCGCGCTTAATGAAAAGCTTCTTTTCAAAATCGGGAAACCACTGACGACTTCTTTTGAAGAGATATTTTCGAAAAAAATCCTTCATGAGATCTTTAGCAACATAAGCAATAATACCGACAGTCATGAAGGCGATGGTGTTGATCCCAACTCGCTGAAGAGTGGAGTCAACTGCGTAGAGTTGAACCATAATGGCCCAACAGGCTGCTAGAGCTGCCGACATAGCGTATACGGGAATGAGGAGTCGATTTTCTAGGTAGCGTATTGAAGTTTGGACTTGTAAGGGTCTGTGAAAATATTTTTTAAGAAGGCTCATTCTGCGCAAATAAAAATCTTCTTTTAGGACGTTGGGAGCGTTTCTTTCGAGACCGATCACATAGAGTTCGTACTGCTCTCGAATTTTGGACTCCGCTTGAATCATTTTTCGAACTCTTTCTTTTAGCGGATGCGAGTCTTCTAATTCTTGGCTGGAGTCGTGTAGTAACACTAATAATTGGACATAAGTGTGTGATATGTACTCGTTGACTAGAAAAAGCTCACGATGAATGTTGGTTCTGGGAGCGTGGCTTTTGAGAGCAAATTTATAAACTTCTTGAGTGTCTAGAAGATTTCGTAGGGAATTTATGACACTTTCTACTTCTGAGAGAGCTGAGAAAACAATATCGATATTAAGAGAGTCTTTCTTGAATTTTTTTATGAGTTTCTTAAACGATTTTCTTTGATATTTTAAATAGGAGTCTAATTCCATCGCCAAGGACTTCATGGCGTCCGTTCGTATTTCTTTATTCATTTCTGAAACTTTTGTTAAAAGATATTGCGCAGAAATATTTTTAGCCGATAAACCGCCAAAGGAATGGAGTCTAAAGTAACTTTGAAATTCATTTTTTAAAATATCAATGCTGTCGAGTTCTGTGAGTCCTAAATTTCGAGGGCAAAACAAAAGAAAGTCGATATCAAAATCAAAATCACCCTTTTGTTCTTTAACCACGCCATCGTAGTCGATTTTAATTTCAATACGATCTTTGTCGTGTCTTTCGCACTTTACGTTAAAGGGCTGGTTTGAGTCTTCGCTTAATAAGTCGGAAAACTGACGCTCACCCTCAAGCGGTTTGACGCTCTCCATGCTATTTATCATAACTTGAATTTGAGAAAATTGTTAGATTTTACGTGTTGATAGCAGTCCAAACTTTGGCAGCATCTTTGAGCTAGAAAGGCGACAGTGAGTTTTTTAGGGGTTTTAAAAATATTTTTTCAAAGTCTCTATTTAGTGTTTTTTCAGGTAGAGATTTCAAAATGGTTTAGGAAGGCGGCCTTTCGGTGTCTGGCCTTGGCGATATTTGTCATTATTTTTTTAATGAGTAGTGGTGCCTATGTGATTTCACATTTGGGCGACAAAATATGGTTCGATTTAGGCGCAATTTTGTGGGCACTTTTGCTGTTCTTTTTTTCGGGAACTTTAACGGCCGCCTTAATGACATTTTTCTTGGGACTCTTAGGAAATGAAGCCGAGCTGTTGTCTGCTCTGACTGGAAAGCGTGAAATTAAAATGAAGTCTAAGGGCATTCATTGGCGTTGGTCAGAGTTAGTGGGGGCTTTCATCAGTGTTTTGATGTCATTGATGGCAGCTCCATTTTTAATTTTTCCACCATTAATTCCCTTGGGGCTCCTTATTTTATCGTGGGGCTTGGGTGGAGAGGTCCTCAGTTGTGCAGAAAGGTTGCTCGTTCAATCAAGTTTAATAAGTATTGAGAAACCTTTAAAAAAACCTCACTGGTTGAGGTTTTCTGTGGGCTTGGGGCCGGCCGTTATGAGTTTATTTCCGATTTTGAGTTGGTTTTTGTGGCCAATTGCTTTGATTGTGGCTTTGAGAACGCTACTTCTTCAGCAGGGAATTCAAAAATCTATAAATATGGATCGACTTTGAGAAGAGGCCCAAATTCGTATAGGCTTCCCTCGATGCAAAATAATTCAAAAATTGTATGTGTTTTGCCTGCGTATAACGCTGAAAAAACTTTAGAAAAGACTTTGACGGATGTCCCCTCGGGAATTGTTGATTTATTTATATTGGTGGATGATTGTTCTCGGGATGGCACAGTGGCGATGGCTGAAAAGTTAGGTCAAAAATTTCCCCTAAAAGTGATACAACATGAAAAAAACAAAGGATACGGAGGAAATCAAAAAACCTGTTATCGTGCAGCCCTTGAAGCGGGGGCTGATGTTGTTGTTATGTTGCATCCAGACTATCAATACGAACCTAAATTACTTCCTGCATTGAGTTCGATGATAGCGGCCAATGTTTATGATGTAGTTTTGGGGTCTCGAATTTTGGGTCGAGGAGCTCTTCGAGGTGGAATGCCTCTCTATAAATATATTTTCAATCGACTTTTAACGGCGTTTGAAAATTTTATGATTGGTCAAAAACTTTCCGAATATCATACGGGTTATCGCGCTTTTTCTCGCAAGGTTCTTTTATCATTGGATTTGGAAACTAATAGCGACGATTTTGTTTTTGATAATGAAATGTTGGTTCAGTGTCATGTGGCTGGATTTCGAATGGGTGAAATTTCAGTTCCTACAAAATATTTTGAAGAAGCCAGTTCTATTAGCTTTAGCCGTAGCGTGACTTATGGATTGGGTGTGTTAAGGTGTTCTTTTGAGGGGGCACTCGCCCGATGGGGATTGTGGCGTCACCCTCGCTTTCATAATCGACGCTATGAAGAAACTCTTGCTGATTTGCCTTCTCCTCACCTTTAAAGCTTCATTGCTCATTGTCGCCTTTAAAAGAGTTGAAAATCAAAAGATACCTCCAAAGATTTGTAATTGGGATTGTGGATATTACGTGGATATCTTTTACCGTGGATACGGTCATTCCGAAAACCAATCAGGAACTGAGGCCTTTTATCCGGCCTTTCCGCTTTTAACTCGCGTATTATCTCCCGTGCTTCCTGGGCAAAGCTTCGGTTGGAAGGCCACTTTTCTCAACCTCGCTTTATTCTCGCTTATTCTTTATTTGCTTATGAGTTGGGCTCAGTCCTTAGGTTTTAAACAACTTGAGCTTTTGGCAATTTTTGTGGCTACAGATCGTTTTAGTTTATGGGCCCAAGTTCCTTATACTGAGGCTCTTTTTGTTTTTTGTGTTTTATGTTTCTTGTGGATTTATAGAAACACTTCTCGTTCTGTGTTGATGGAGTGTGTAGCTTTGGCCTTTGGTGGATTAGCTAGTGGAGTTCGACTTGTGGGAGTGGCTTGCGTAGGGGCCTTAGGATTGTCTCAATTAAAACGTTTTATTAAAAATCCGCCCCTAGGTTTCTTATATTTATTTATAGGTTCATGGGGCGTTTTAGGTTTTTTTGGTTATTTGGAATACGCCCTGGGATCTTGGGATATTTCTCTCAAGGCCATGGCCGGTTGGGGTAGAAAATTTTCTTTATTAGGTTCAGTTCATTCAAGTTACTATTTATTTAAAATGGGATATTGGCCTACAATTTTAATATTCTTGGGCTCGATTTGGTGGATAGTTTTACCCCCACGAAAAATTAAATTGAACTGGGTTGAACGTATTTGTTTTTTTCTTTTGCTTTTTATTCCTCTGTCTTCTACGAATACGACCAGCCTAACTCGTTATCTCTCTATAGTTTATTTGGGACACATGGCTTTTATTTATGCTGTTAGTAAAATACTTTCTCGCTTTCCAAAACCATGGCATTACACTTTCTGGATTCTGTTTTTAGCTTGTGAAGTCTATTTTCAAGAACAGCTCCTAGAGAAATTTTTGAGGACCGAGGCTTTCTCGTGGGCTGGATAAAAAGAAGTTATTTAAAATTTCCCACTCATCTTTTTCCGCTTTTAATTTTATTTATGCTTGTGAATTCATTCTTTCCGCTTATTGGAGGATATAACCCCGCTTCTCGTTTATCTCTAATGGCTACTCTTACGGAAGATCGTTCAGTCTTTATTGATCGATATGCGGAGGGAAATGCGTGGACTAATGATTGGGCTTTGGGGGTTGATGGGCATAAAGTCTCTAACAAGGCTCCGGGGGCGGCATTCTTAGGCTTTCCAATATATTATCTATTAGATTTGATTTGGAATCATAATGTGAGTGATTTGAAACAACGAGATGACAACCGCTTTCACGCTAGGCATTTGGCAGAATTTATCATTTCTTGGCTTTTACAGATTTTAAGTTTTTCAATCTTGATGCTTTGGGCTTTTGCCTTGGGCCCCTTCTCAAAAATATCCTCTTATCAGCAAATAGCTTTGTTTTCCGTTCTTAGTTTTGCTCAAACACTATCTCTCTTTTTTAATACTTTTTTTGGTCACGCTTTATTGGGTGTTATCAGTTTAGCGTCTTATTTTTTCTTTATAAATAAAAGCTATTTTTATGCGGGCTTATTGGCGGCCTTAAGTGTGGCTGTTGATTATAGCTCTGCACCCTGGCTGCTTATTCTTTTAACCGCATTTATGTTTTTAAAGGATCATCGGCGATGGAAGTCCATTCTATATTTTGTTCTTGGTCTCTTGCCCATATTTTTGCTTTTGGGAATTTATCATAAGGCAGCCTTTGGAACGCCTTTCACTTTATCTCTACAACATCAAAACCCTAGTTTTAAAAACGCCGACGCAGGAGCCTTATGGGGTATCCTAAATTTATTACCTTCCTTTACGATTTTAATGAAATTATTGTTTGGAATGGAGCGCGGAATACTTTGGACTCAGCCTTGGCTTTTTGTTTTGATTTATAAATTCGGGGTGCACTCTCCAGCTTCTTCACGGCAAAATTACTTTTTTAAAAGTTCTTTGTTTTATTTTCTTTTACTTCTTTTTTTAAACGCGGGCTTTGGTGGTTGGCATAGTGGAGGCTCTCCAGGACCTCGTTATTTAAGCGTTCCAATTTTTTTGATGAGTGCCTTTTATCCGTGGTCATCTTTAAAGTTGAAGTCCGAAGTATTCTTAAAAGTACTTATTGGATATTCATTGTTCTTTTATTGCTGCGTTATGAGCACTGAATTGCTTTTGCCCGCAGAAAATTTATGGCAATGCTTTTTTAGGCTTTTCTCCGAAAAGCCTTCAAGAATTCTTAAATTACTAGTGCTGATGGGCTCTTTTATTTACATGTATAGACTTTCGTTTAGGCGAGCACTGCAGCAGGAAACATAAACTTAGATTCGTAGTCCTAGCCTTGAGCTATAGACATTAAGGGGAGCCGTGATTTAGTTTGCTTTATCAGTGATGGATTGGGCGAGGCGAGAAAATCGGGCTTCATTGTCGTGGGCTCTTTATGATTGGGCCAATTCTGCTTTTTCAACAACGATAATGGCTTTCTTTTTTCCTGTATTTTTTAAAAAGTATTTCAGTGCCGATATCGACCCCACTCAAAGCTCTTTTTACTTGGGACTTTCCAACTCGCTGGCCGCTTTGGCATTAGTTTTTGTGGCGCCTTTTGTGGGAGCCATTGCCGATGCGGGTTCTTATAAGAAAAATTTTGTAATTGGTTTTACGTTTTTTGGGGCAGTGTCTTGTGTTGTTCTTGGTTTAATTTCAAAAGGTCAAGCACTAGAGGCTTCTATCGTATACGGACTATGCTCGTTTTTTCATGCGGCTGCACTATCTCCCTATGATTCTCTTCTTGTAGATGTAGCCGATGATAAAGAAGTCGATATGGTTTCGGCCTGGGGATATTCTTTAGGCTATCTTGGGGGTGGACTTCTTTTTGCTCTCAATCTTTTTATGCTTTTTAAACCCGAAATTTTTGGAATCAGCGATAGGGCCTGGGCTGTAAAAATTTCTTTTATGATGGTGGGAGTGTGGTGGCTATTCTGGACCCTACCTTTTTCTATATGGGTCAAAGAGCAGCGTCGTCGAGGAGCTGCAAAAAGACCCCTTGAAAATGTTAAAAATGGATGTCGTGAACTTTTCAAAACTTGTCGCACTATTTTTGAATTTAAAAACACGTTGATATTTTTATTAGCATTTTTTCTTTATAACGATGGTGTTGGAACCATTATTAAGATGTCGGTCGATTATGGAATGAATCTTGGGTTTTCCGAAACTCATTTGGGATTGGCTCTTTTGGGAGTTCAATTCATTGGGTTTCCATTAACTCTTGTCTTTGGTCGATTGGCACAGAAGTCTGATCCCAAAAAAGCTATTTTTATTGGAATAGCAATTTATGCCTTCGTTGTGCTTTGGGCCTATAGGATGAGTACTTTATGGGAGTTTTATTTTCTGGCCGCAATGTTAGGGGTGGCTCAAGGTGGAATTCAAAGTGTGAGTCGCTCTTTATATGCGAGAATAATACCGACACAACGAGCCGGTGAGTTTTTTGGATTTTATAATCTACTTGGTAAATTTACTGGTTTAGTTGGCCCGGTCATGGTGGGAATCGTGGGTGTTTGGACTGGAAATCCTAGATTGGGAATGCTGAGCATCTTATTGCTTTTTGTTTCTGGTGCTATAGTTTTAACTAAAGTGCGTGCAAGCACTGAGTCCTAAGGAGAACGTAGATGGAAAAGATATGGCTCAAAAGTTATCCTAAAAATGTTCCAGCTGAAATCGACCCAAATGTTTATAGATCCGTGGTCGATGTTTTTGAAAAAAGCTGTCGTAAATACAACGATAGAATTGCATTTACGAATATGGATAAAGATATGACTTTCGAGGGACTCGATCGTCTCTCGGAGTATTTTGCAGCCTATTTGCAGTCTATTGGTTTGAAAAAGGGCGATCGTATTGCCATTCAAATGCCTAATTTATTGCAATACCCTGTGGCTATGTTTGGGGCGCTTCGAGCGGGTCTTGTTATAGTTAATACCAATCCTTTATATACCGCACGCGAAATGGAGCATCAGTTTAATGATTCTGGCGCAAAAGCTGTGGTTATACTTTCTAATTTTGCGGATAAACTAGAAGAAGTT
Organism: uncultured Bacteriovoracaceae bacterium; assembly: GCA_964609695.1. GTDB lineage: Bacteria > Bdellovibrionota > UBA2428 > UBA2428 > UBA2428 > JAGNHS01. The sequence continues at coordinate 79,677 of CAZSSP010000001.1, read as the reverse complement.
CTCCCAAAATGCCCTAAGATTGAACATGTCATTGTGACTGGATTGGGCGATCTTTTAGGTTTTCCAAAAAATCTAGTAGTCAATTTTGTAGTTAGATTTGTTAAAAAATTAGTTCCTAAATATAAAATTCCTACGGCTACAACATTCAGTAAGGCCTTGCTTTTGGGAGCTTTAAAGCGCTTTCAGCGTCCAGATATTGAACCCAGCGACATCGCTTTTTTGCAGTATACAGGCGGAACAACTGGGGTCGCTAAAGGCGCCGTCTTAACCCATCGAAATGTTGTGTCCAATATGGAGCAAATTTCTGTTTGGATGAGCACCATCATTCGCGAAGCTGAGGAAATTATAATCACTCCATTGCCCCTCTATCATATCTTTTCTCTGACGGTGAATTGCTTGGTCTTTATGAAAGCTGGAGCTCAAAATGTGCTCATTACAAATCCAAAGGATTTACCTGGATTTATAAAAGAAATAAAAAAATATAAATTCACCGTATTCACAGCCGTGAATACTCTTTACAACGCTTTAGTTCATCATCCGGATTTTGAATCCGTGGATTTTCATTATCTCAAAGCTTCAGTGGGTGGAGGCATGGCAGTTCAAAGTGCTGTGGCCGATAAGTGGCGAAAAATCACAGGAGTTCCTTTAGTAGAGGGATATGGCTTAACTGAAACAGCTCCAGTTTTATGTGTGAATCGATTAGATGGTTATGAGCGAATCGGGACAATCGGATTGCCGATCCCCTCCACTCTTGTGAGTATTCGTGACGATAATGAAAAAGAAGTGGCTCAGGGCGAATCTGGAGAGATATGCGCTAAGGGGCCCCAAGTGATGCCTGGATATTGGCAGCGTCCCGATGAAACAAAAAAAGTATTTACGGAAGATGGATGGTTCAAAACCGGTGACATTGGATTTATGGATGCTGATGGTTACTTTAGAATTGTAGACCGAAAAAAGGACATGATTTTAGTGTCGGGCTTCAACGTTTATCCCAATGAAATAGAAGAGGTCATGGCCCAACATCCTGGAGTGCGTGAAGTTGCGGCCATAGGCGTGCCCGATGAAAAGTCTGGAGAAGTTGTTAAAATATTTGTGGTTAAAAAGAGTGAAACACTCACTGCACAGACCTTGAAGGAATTTGCTCGAGAAAAGTTAACCGCATACAAAGTACCAAAATATATTGAATTTAGAACTGAACTTCCTAAAAGTAATGTGGGTAAGATATTGCGAAAAGAGCTGAGATCTGAAAAACCCAACCCCTAATTGAAATTCAGAACGAAGATTAATAGGAGTTGTTTTCTAAGAAGATTTTAATAAACTTTATTTGTTCTTCTAATTCATGCTGGTCTTTTAGGCTAAGTTTCACATGTTTGCCGAGTTTGTCCTCAAGTTGTTTTAATAAATCTGGAGCCGAGGCTCTTAATACGTAATCCCCGTTAGGGTCCCAATCTTTAGGGCCTTTAATTTCAAAAAATTCCCAGGAACTTTCAGAGGCAGCCAGGGGAATTTTCTTTTTACGAGCCGCTTTATAGACTTTAAATCCAAAATCACGGGTTAGATATTTGGCCATGGAAATGTCTGTATTCGCATAGAAAAATATTTTGGGTTTTTTCTTAGAGGGCCCGTAGCTAAATTCTTGAATGTCGTTTTCTTCGGCAAAAGTTCTATCTAGAATTTTATGCTGCCAGGTGTGGCTTAGAAACTCTTGAGGTTTTTGTCCAAAGTCTTTAGTGGTGAAAAGTCTACCAATCTCAATATGTCGATCAAAGGGTTGTTCAAGCTTAGCTTCTTGGATGCCTTCGTTGCTCAATCCTCTGTAAGTGAATATTTTTTCCCAGGGCATTTCCCCTTTTGCATCAAAGAATAGGGCGTGAAAAGTGTCGTTGCCACTCCGAATTCTCATCAGAGGACTACCATCGTAAAATCTTATGTAAGCGGCTAAATCAGGCCCATTTAAAACGAGCAAATCATCTTTTCTGTAATCGACTAGTTCAAGATCGGCCTTTTGGATTTCTTGTATGTTTTCAGCTTTAAGATGTTCACCCTCGGGTCCAATAAGTACAAAGTGATCTGTTCCGTTAGTAGTGTTGTGATTGAGGCTCAAGTTTTTAGTGACTAAATGAGGGTGGCTAAATGGAGAAGTAAAAGTTGTTTTTCTTTCGCTGTAAATTCCATCGGCAGGATAATTTACGCTCGAAGGGAAATGAAAAGACTTAGAGTTTCCATCAATAATTATAACCTGATCTAAAACTGCAATATGCCGACGAATCCACGGAAACCATTGGGCGCGAATATTCTTTTGCCACTGTGCTCTTTGTTCAGCTCCTGATGAAGTGTTTTTAAAAAAAACATCATAACGATCTATTTGATGATGGGTGTTTTTAGAAAATAAAGAAAAATCACAGGGGCTAGATAGGATTATGGAAGACTTCACTATAAAAAAATATCCAATAATCCTTTTCATGATTTAAAGAGCACCGCCAACTTCACATTTTAGCAAAATGCGCGAGTAAAATGGAATTTTTTGTATCTAAGCAGTTTTTAAGCACTTTTTTATGTTCGCTATCGTGGCTGAGGGCATAAACCATGCTTCCAAAGAGATTTTGGTAGAGTTTTTCTGCGAGTCTTTTAAGTTCTTTTGGGGATTTTTTAGGAAAATCTACTTTTAGAAAATCGAGAATTCTTATTATAGTTTTATGACTATAGTCTTGATTTAATTTTGCGTGAGATTTTTTTCTGGCAGATTCAAATAAAAAATAAATCCAAAGAGACGCGTTTTCGGGTTCTATTCTAAGCCAGTCAAAGTTCACGCTGATGTATTGATCGAGGCGGGATCCCTTTTTAGTTTTAGCTAAAGCATTGTTTACAAAGTCTCTTCCGCATTCGTCGGCCAATTCAACGGCAGCTAAAAGAAGATCCAGGCTTCCTAAATGATAGTGGACGGTTCCAAAGGGAATTTTTGAACTTTTGGACAGACTCAGCAAAGTAACTTCTTGAATTCCTTTGTTAAAGACTTCCTCGATGTAAGTCTGAAGCAGCTTTTTTTTTGTTTTATTCATAGGTTCTGCTTAGTTATCTTAGCAGATGACGGGGTCCTTTTCATGTTAAATTGTGATTTTGAAAGTTGATAAAATTATCAACTTTTTATTTGCAGCCCTGGGTCCTGGGTGTTAAAGCTTTTCATCGAGGTGGATCATGGCTTCAATCAAGGCACTGGCTGATCAATACGACTGGAAACGCGTTTTTGTAATACAAAACTTTTTATGGATGCTAGGGCTTCATGTCTTAGCCATAGTTGTGGCCCCATTCTTTTTTCGATGGGATGCTTTTTTGTTGGCTTGGACTTTTACTTTTGTTTCTGCGTATTCGATGGGAATTTTTCATCACATGATGCTCACTCATGATAGTTTTCGCTCTAAGAAATGGATTATGTATTTGGGTTCTTTGTTGGGGACACTAACTTGGAGGGGGCCCTTTTCGGGTCCTTTAAAATATGTGGCCATGCATGTGGTTCATCACGAATATTCAGATAGAGAGCGTGACCCTCATAGTCCTATCCATGGATTGTTTTTTTCATTTATGGGTTGGTTTTGGAGAATGTCGCCTCCTTTTTTAAATGAAGCCCAGTATTTAGTCTTTGTGCCCGAGCGAATTCGACACGACAAAGTGCTCAGGTTTATGGATCGACATGTTCATGGGCTTCAAGCTTTTTGGGGACTTTTATGCTTCACTATAGGCTGTATTATTGAGTTTAAATCCGGAATAAGGGCTCAGCTCTTGGCAGGCTTTTCTTTTGTTCTTTATGGGGTTTTTGTAAAAAGCATGTTGGTCATTTGGATGGCTGATACAGTTGATCTCATAAATCATACGATTGGATATAGAAATTTTGAGACTCAAGATCATTCTACCAATAGCTTTATAATGGCGGCCGTGCATTTGGGGGGCGCCATATCTTGGCACAATAATCATCACGCACAAGCTGATTTCTTTTCAGTGAAGGCTCGTTGGTGGGAAATTGATGTTCACTATAGATTCCTTCAGTTTTTATCTTTTATGGGCTTAGTATGGGACATAAAGGTCTTGGATATGAGAAAGAGTGAAGTGGCTCAGCAGGCCTAGTTATTAGCTTGGAATAGACGAAAAGTCCCTGTTGCAAAAAGATGTAGAGCCCCCTTATAAGAGAGGCATGGGACGCGGTTGGGTTCACGGAATAAGAGAAGTTGCTGCTGCTAAAAAGGGCAAACTTTTTACTAAAATTGCAAAAGAAATAGTTGTTGCTGTTAAGTTTGGCGGCTCTAATCCTGAAGGAAACGCTAAGCTGAAGCTTGTGCTTCAAGATGCTCGTAAAAATTCAATGCCTAAAGATACTATTGATCGGGCCATGAAGCGGGCTACTGGAGAAGGCCAGGAAGACAACTTCGAAGAAATTGTATACGAAGGCTACGGCCCTCATGGCGTTGCTATGTTGGTGGAAACTCTCACAGATAATAAAAACAGAACGGTACAAGATCTCCGAGCCATATTTGTTCGCGGAAAAGGCAATTTGGGCGAGCAAGGAAGTGTGGCTTGGATGTTCGATAAAATTGGGTCCATTATTGCTCAAAAAGATAAGTTTCAGGGCGACCCAGTAGATGCTGCAATCGAGGCCGGTGCGGCTGAAGTTGAAGATCTTGAGGAGAATCAATGGAGATTTCTCACCGACGTTGCAGATCTATTAGATGTTCAATCAAAACTCGAGTCCATGGGTTGGAATGTTCTTAAGGCTGAAATTTCATTTAAAGCAAAAACACCCATGCCCTTAGAGCCTGCACAAGAAGAGGATCTTCAAGTATTGGTCGAAAAATTAGAAGATCATGATGATGTTAAAAAAATTCATCTCGCCGTGTAGTTATAAAAAAAAACTAAGTGAAATTCGGCCGCAAAAGTCGGCTGTTCTAATTTACGATAAAATTTTACTTTCTAATAAGTCAGTAGCAGATTTTGTTAAAAGCTTTCCAGTGGCTATAGGTCTTGAGTCTGGAGAGAATCTTAAAACATTGAAAAGTCTAGAAAGTGTGTGCCAAGACTTGCTCGAAAAAATAAATGAAGTCGCTTTAAGCCAAATCAGTATTTACTCCCTTGGGGGTGGGTCGATTGGCGATTTTTCTGGATTTCTAGCTTCTGTTTTGTTTCGTGGGGTTCCTCTGTTTCATGTGCCCACGACTTGGCTTGCGGCTATCGATTCCTCTCATGGAGGAAAAACTGCACTCAATGTGGGTGCTTTTAAGAATCAGTTGGGTAGCTTTTATCCTGCTCAAAAAGTTTATTTAGTTAAAGAAATACTAATGGGCCAAAGTGAGGTCTTAGCTAGACAGGCTATGTCGGAGGCGTGGAAGATTTCTGTCATAGATGGCTCGGCCTGGGCTAAAAAATTTCTTTTTTCAAAAAAGGAATTGGAATTGCCTGTTAACGAGCTCCTTTGGAAATATTTAAAGTTTTTCATTGCTGGAAAATATAGAATAGTAAGTCGCGATCCCTTTGAAAAAAAAGGACTTCGTAAAAAGTTAAATTTGGGACACACTCTTGGGCATGCCATGGAGTTATCTTTGAATTTACCTCATGGTGAGGCCGTGGCATGGGGCTTGGTGTTTTCTCTTCATGTAAGCTTGCTTAAAAATAAATTAAAAAGAACGCAATATAAATCACTTTACCAAAGTCTCCATGAGCATGTGCTTAAATATTTACCCAATAAAAATCCTTGGAAACGTTTGTCCTCAAATGATCTCAAAGAAGCACTCTTGAGAGATAAAAAAAAGATTTCTTCAAGTGCATTAGATTTTGTGGTTATCTCCGATATTGCTAAAGTTGAAATTATAAAAGTTTCAATCGAAGAACTCATTCAGCCTTTATATGCTCATGAAATCTAATTTAGTTTTTGATTCAAAAAATTTACCTTTATCAAAGTCTGAATATATTAGGGCTTTATTTATATCTTCATTTTCGAAAGTTCCCTTAGAGATCCATGGAGAGAGTTTTGCTGATGATGTTCAATTGACGGCCGCGGCTCTTGAGGCTTTCAAGTCTGGAAAAACAGTTTTTCAGTGTGGGCATTCAGCTGCCTTATTGCGTTTTCTATTCTTTAGAAGTTCCCGAACTCGAGGAAGATTTCAACTCATGGGAAGTCCTAGCTTATTAGCGAGAAATCACTCGGAGCTTTTGAGATTGGCTAAAATCTTAGGTTTTCAAGCTGAAATATTAAGAGACCATATCTTAATTGAAAGCCAAGGATGGCGTCAGCCATCAAATCCCGTTGAGATTGATTTAAAAAACTCGAGTCAGTTTTATAGTGGACTGTTGTTGAGCTCTTGGGGCTTAGATTTTGATTTAGAATTAAAGAAATCCGATCTTCAAGTATCAACGGATTATGCTCTTTTAACGGCAAAGATGCTTGAGCAGGTGGGATGGCGTTATGAGGAATCAAATAATTTCATTAAGATTCCCTCTCATCAGCAACCCAATACTGAATCTAAAATATTTATTGAAAGCGACTTAAGTTGTGCTTTTGCCATGGCTGCGTTGGCTGCGGCTAGCGGTAAAACGCTTATTGAAAACTTTCCTTTGCATAGCTTTCAGGCCGATCGTAGGTTTGTTGATGTTCTTAAGCTTATGGGCGTTAAGCTTGAGTTTAGCGACAACAAACTCACTGTAGAATCTGATCGGCTTCATTCAATTGATTTTAATCTTTCAGACTCACCCGATTTATTTCCTGTCTTGGCGGCGCTTTGTGTAGGGGCTGAGGGCCCTTCGCGCTTATGGGGAGCTCAGCATTTAAAGTGGAAGGAATCTGATCGTATTGCCAAAATGTATGAGTTGATTTCTTCTTTTGGAGTGAAGCTAAATCTCGTTGAGGGTGGATTGGAAATTTTCCCTAAAAAACTTAATGTTGAACTTAGGCTGAATAAATCATTTGATTGTGAAAATGATCATCGCTTAGCCATGGCTGCAGCAGTCCTCTGGCATTTGGGATACAAATGTCCAATTGCAAATTCTTCGTGCGTGACTAAAAGCTTTCCGGACTTTTGGGATCGGGCACAAGTTCCAAAGGAATACCTATTGTGAACGACAATATTTTTCTTGTGGGTCATCGAGGAACAGGCAAAAGCTCTTTGCTTAAAAGATTGGCGCAGTATTTTCCAGAAAGAAAATGTTTAGATTTAGATGCTGAGATTGAGCGACGTTATTCTAAAAGCATTTCTGAAATATTTTCTCAAGGCGAGAAAAATTTCAGAGCCATTGAAGAAAAAATTTTAGAAGAAATAACACAGCAGCACAATGCTCCACTTATTGTTGCTTTGGGTGCTGGATTTGAGAGCAAAATACCAGCCGGAAAAATTATCTGGATTCGTAGGGAAAGTGATTCTGAGGGAAGAATTTTTTTTGATAGACCTAGATTGAATAGAAATCTTTCGCCTATTGATGAGTATTTAGAACGCTTTGCAGAGAGAGAGTCTAGATATTTAAAGTTGGCGGATGAGGTGTGGACTTTACCTGAGGGTTCTTTTGAGCTTTGCGAATTTGAAAAGATTTTCTTTCAAAACAAAATTAATAATCTTGGTGGAACTTTAAGTATAAAGTCTGAGCATTTATTAAGGGAAAATTTTAAACAATGGGCTCAATCGTGGATATCTCGTGGTCTTGAATTTTTCGAATTAAGGAATGATCTATTAACTGAAACACAACTTGAAAAAGCTTTGAGTGTTATTCCTAAAGAAAAAAGACTTATCAGTTTAAGGCCTAGTGGGGCTTGGAACGTGGATTCAAGTCTGGCAAAGCTTATTGATATAGATGTTGAACTTGGAATAAAAAGACAACTTAAGAATAATGAATTCTATTCATGGCACCAAAAGAAAAATTCACTTAAAGAGTCCTTAGATTTTATTAAAGAATTTTCTAATAACACTCATTTTTTTAAATGGTCGCCCATAGTCGATAATATGAGTGAATTAAGAGAGATTCATAAATCATTAAAAGAGTATCCATATATTGAGTTCTATCCAAGAAGAACTGATTCGAAAAATTCTAGATGGAATTGGTATCGTCTTTTAAATTTTAAACGCTATAAGCTTTCTTTTTTAAGAGAATCACAAGGAACATCTTTGGATCAACCCACATTAGCTCAAGTGTTAATGTTGCCAAATCATTTTAACGAATTTGCTGCAATTTTAGGCGATCCCGTAGGGCATAGTTATTCACCCAGTTTTCATTATAATTTTTTTAATAAAAGAAGAATGCCTTATTTTGCTATTCCATTGAGTCGAGATGAGGCCACAAATGAAAACGTTGAATTTTTGTATAGCTTAGGGCTGAGGGCGGCTTCTGTAACCAGCCCATTAAAACAAGCTTTTAGTTCCAGTCCTATGAATACCTTTATATGGAAAAGTTCTAAGGAATCTATTCACGTGAATACGGACTTAGTAGCTCTCAAAAAATTAATTTCTAAATTTAAAGCTGAAGAAACTCTATGTTGGGGAGCGGGGGCCGTGTCTCAAGTTATTTCAGGGTTTTTAAAAGGAGTTCAAATTGTCTCCATTAGAAGCATCGAAAATTTCACAGAAATCGATAAGACGAAAATCAAAAACATAATTTGGTGTGCTGGTCCAAATTGTAAAGTTTATCCTGTAGGTATTAATCCTGAGATTGTTTATGATTTAAGTTATCAAGAATCGTCCCTAGCTAGAGACTATGCCCTTCAGTCGAATGCAAAATACAAGTCAGGTTTGGAACTTTTCATTGAACAGGCCAAGCTTCAGCAAGTGTTTTTCTCAGAGCATCTTTTCAATCTCGAGTAAAAGGCTCTTTGGATTCTTCAGCTGTTCTTTTTAAAAGCATGTTAATGGTATCGCTATCAAAGTCTAAAATTTGAAGTAATGATTCAGGCGTGAAATTGCGAGAATTTAACCATTTATAAAACTTGGGGTCTCGGTTTCGAATTTTTAAAATTAATCTTTGCGGAGCTTGAATCATAATCTTTAAAACTTCAGTGTCTAAGGTTGAATTAAAAAGTCTAAATTCAGCCGTTTTAGGACGCGAAGAAAATCTAAGAAATAAATCTGTGAGATTTAAAGAATGATGTTTAAAGGTCAGCCAGTGTCTCAATCTTTCGACGCTCTCAAAGGGAATATTCTTATTTAAGGATTTAATAACATCATTAATATATTCGTCGGGAAGGGCTTTGGTGTAGGACTCTCTTCTTTGGGGATGAGTTGAAAATGTTTTTACAAGGGTTTCTTCTATTAGAGAATAACTAAGTATTAATTCTCCGATTTCAGAATCTGTAGCATTTTGAAAATCAACTCTTACATGAATACCAGAATTGCTGGGATCTATTTTAAGTCCAAAGTGATTTTTAAGTTCTTGAGTAACAAAGAGAAGATTGTTGGTGTCTTCTTCATTTTTTATAACGGGGCTATTAAGCTCTATTGGAATAAAATCCTTGTGCACACCTTTAATGCTAGGCTCTGATTTTATAAGCCAGTGATTGCCGTCTATTGAAACTTCATAAATAATCCCGAAAGTTGGGTCTCGATTTTGAGATATAATAACGCTGCTAGGGTCTTTAGTTCTGCTTTTAAGAATTTCTGCAAGCTTATTGGCCACATCTTCTCGACTAAAGTTTTTCGGTAAAAAGGCTTCAATTTCAACACCGGCATAATAGCTTTCTAAATTTGTATGTTGGGGCGTGGTCGCGTGAATTCTCTTTAAAAGCATCAAACTTTGATCGCAGCTTGGATTGATTCGCGCCTGAGTAGAATTATTTAAATAAAATAGGCTCAGAACCAAAATTCTAAGCAATGTAAAGCTAATAACTTTCAAGAGTTTAGGCATGGGGGCTGCCATAGACATAGGTTAATAATCTGATCGGCAATACTAAATAATTCTGTCATGGCTTTAATGAAAACTTTTTGACTTAGATGCTTAGGGTCATTAGTTTTCCCAAGATGTCGAATCATTTCGGGCAGATATTCCGCGCAACAAGTTTTGGGGAAAGTCATGGACCCGCTTTAGGTGTGGTTATCGAAGGTTGCCCAGCAGGTGTATCTGTCGACGAAAAGCTTTTAGTTTCTGCTTTGAAAAGACGTAGGCCTGGTGCCAGTGCCATTCAAAGTGCTCGCTCAGAAGAAGATATGCCAAAAATTTTGAGTGGAGTTTTTGAATCTAAAACTTTAGGAAGCCCCATTGCTGTTATTGTTGAAAACTCTGATGCTCAAAGTGCTGCCTATGAATTTAACCGTGAAGCTAGTTTCAGAAGAGGTCATGCTGATGACTTGTGGGCTAAAAAATTTGCTCATTTCGATTGGCGCGGTGGAGGAAGAGCTTCGGGACGTGAGACGCTTTCTCGTGTCATTGTGGGCGCCTTTGCTCAAATGTTTTTAAATCAAGTTTGCCCAAAATTAGATGTTAAAGCTTTTAGCTCGCAAATTTTTAATTTTGCTTTAGATGTGTCTGAAATTAAGGCGGCCTCTCAAATGACTCTCTCTGAAATAGATTCGTACGCAGCTCGATTACCCTCTAAGTCTAAAAGTCAGGAGCTTGAAGAGTTGCTTTTAAGAGCCAAGCTTGAGGGAAAAAGTTATGGTGGTGTGGCACAGTTGATTATTAAAAATGCACCACAAGGCTTGGGTGAGCCCGTATTTGCTAAAATGAAGGCCGTTTTGGCTCAAGCCTTTATGAGTATTGGAGCTGTGACTGCAGTCGAAATTGGCGAAGGTTTTAATTGTGTTGGAGCTGAGGGGTCTCAGTTTCATTCTCAAGAAAATTCTTCTGATGTTTATGGAGGCATTCGGGGTGGAATTACTACTGGTGAAGATATTTCTGTGCGAATTGCTTTTAAACCCACGTCTTCGGTTTTAGATGTAGCTAAAAAAGGGCGACATGATCCTTGCATAGTGCCGCGTGCCTTGCCGGTCATTGAGGCTATGGCTCTATGGGTTTTGGCCGATATGATGCTATTAAAGCGATTAAATAATTCTTAGTGAGAAAGCCTCAAGGCATTAAGAAAAATGAAAATTTCTTAGGGTAGAATCGGTGGATTCGTTTTAAAAGAGTCTAATTTTTCTTGAGAGGCTTGATTCGGTTTAGCAGTACAACGGAAACCAAAATCTGAATAATCTTTGAGTTTTAAATTTCTGATGTCTGTTAAGCTGAGATCTCTTTTAAGAATATTTTTTTCAGTATTATCGAGCGCTAAGTATTGAGGAAGTTGATGATCTTTTGAAAATTTTTCATCAAAAAAGTTAGTAAAACCAGGAAGCCAAGCATAGCGTAATTTGTTTTTAAGATCGGCTGTGGAGTATTGAGCGCTATAAGCCAATTCCCAATCTAATCCAAAAATATTGAGAGATGAACAATAGTCTCTAGCCGTGCGTCTGGGGTTAAAAGCTTTTATAACTTGGCCTTTGGCGTCTACGTTTTCTGAATAACGTTTGTAGCTTTCAGGAAGTGATTTTAAAAAATAATAACTTTGCTCGGGTCCCCAGATAATATTATTTTCCTTATCGTGAACCCATTCCATTAATTCAGGTTTATAAGAATACATTCTAAGAACGACAGTTCCGTTTTTGGAGAAACTACCGTCTAGGGGTTTTGAGGACTCTGAATCCTGGCATCCAATTAGTGAGTCGGTCCATGAGAAACTGAAACTACCACAGGGAAGTACGGGTCTGTTTTTAGAGATAAGAATTTTTAAAAAAGGATATTTAAGTAGTTCTTCATTTAATTCATTGGGGGAATAATATTTAAAGGGAATTTCAGCGAGCTTTGCCCAGTTACGATTAAATTCCTCTTCAACAATTTTATTTTGATTGGTTGCTGCATTGGTGTTTTGAAGCGCAATTAAAAGTTTAAAATGTTTGATGAGTGATTCATCAGTTCGGGAAACATAGAAAAAATATCTTAAAAAATTATTTTTAGATAAGGCGGAAATTTTCCTACTGTTACTATTATTTAATTCTTCGAAGAGATCAGAGTAACTTTTTGTGTTGGGAGAGGCGGAGAGAAGTGATCTCTTCACGATTCCAATTTGATCTTGTTCACCTGTAGAAATATGAAAGGATAAGAGTTTTGATGAAGCCTTTATGGAGTCATTAAAGCTTAAATTTTCATTTTCCAATTCAATGCTGTAGAGCCCTTTGCTAATATCGATACCTGTTGTGGGGTAAGTTTGAGCGTTAAGGTGAATTGAGAAAAACATTAGAAAACAAATACTTGGAATGATTCTTGTGTGATTTGTTGAAAAATGCATTGGGCGAATTTTAACTCCTTGCGTTATATTGGTCAAGCCTCATAATTTTGCACGACTACTGTGCGACGTTAAGAGTGGGCAGAGGCCCTTGGAGGGGGGACTTGGCTGCTACGACTAAGTGCTTGGCACCATTGGGCTTCTTAGGGTAGATATCGTCACTTAATGTTTTCAGGAGCCAATAAAACCATTCTAAAAACGCTCCTTCTACTTTTAAGCGTGTCCTTGTGGGCACATGATTGCGGCGATTGGCTGAGTCTTAAGCTTTTGCCTCTTCCAGATCATATTTCTCCAATTTCTGATCAAAGTTCAATGGATCAATTAAGGAGTCGATATTCTCCTTATTTTCTTAGAAAAAAGTATTTAGAAATTTCAAATACAAAATTTTTTGAAGTTGTAGATACAAAAAAATCTGATGAATTATTGCCGCCCCCTAATCAGCAAATTCTTGAGGTCTTTCCTGAAGAATTGCGAGCTGCATTTTTGCAAAGGATTTTTTTGATAAGCAATCTTGATCAACTGACCGACACTACGGGTACTAAAAAAGAATGGTTCAATGATTTTAGAAATTGGGTGACTTTAAGAGAGGCTGATATTTTTAATCCTAAAGTTTTAATTTCTCAGTTAGAGGATAAGGAGAATTTAGGCAGCTTTTATGCTCGTTTGAAACTTGAGTTTAATGAGGTTCATCGGAATCGCATGAGAAGTGGTTTGTCTGCTTATTTAGACAAAGAAGATTCTAGGTGGGGACGTTTTTGGCGTTCGTCAAAATATAAAAGCACTGCGCTTTTAGTGAAATATCGTAAATGGATTCCTGTCGCAGTGCTTGGTCTCGGAGTTTATTTTGTGGGTGTTGATTTGCTCAGAACGAATCTCACTAATGAAGTGAAGTATCATATGGTAGAAGGTCGAACTGATTTGGCCACTCAGGTGCAATTAGCCCTTAATGAAAAAAGTTATCTAGAGCGCGAAGCCGCTTTGAAGGATTTTAAGGGCGATGTCAAAAAACTTCATTCAGAAACTTCCAGAGTTTTATCGAGTATTCCCGGACTTAGTCCCGATCAAGCGAGTCGAGCTTTGTATAATTTAGAAAAGGGATTTGCTCGTTATCAGTGGGCTACGGAGCGATTTTTATCTCGCACTCTAGTTCAGGGACGAGGAGATTTTGTTTATAATCAATTGGATTTTCCCCATTCTTGGATGCAAAGAATAAATGTTTCATATGGAATATTCATTCAGATTAGAGAATCCTTAGATCGATATAACTTTGATTTAAAACGTTTAGAGATTGAAGCGAAAGAAAAGGCAGGATCACCTTCGGAGTTGGCTCTAAATAAAATGATGGAAGAGCTTAATGTTAAAATTAAAGCTTTGAAGGTTGATCTTGAGTTTCACCGAAAGCAAACTGCAGTGGCCATTGCTACTTGGAAAATTTACGAAATGATTTTTGCTGAATTTCTTATTCATGAACCAGGCAATGATCAAAGAGGATTGCTCTATCATAATGAAGTCAGAGCACTGGGTTTCGCTTATTACTTAGAAACCTTTCAAGAGCAGTTTGAAAAGGAAGCTCAAGAACTTGGTTTTATCTTTGAGACCGGAAAAATCACGGAGTCTCTAAAAGAAAAAATTAATCTTAATTTTACTGAGCCAACAAAAACTAATTAAAGGATAAAACACAACTGAGTAAATGTTGGGTTTCTTTTTGTTCGATCATCCCCTTAGCAATTAAATCAATAACAAATTTCTTCCCTTTATCGTCTGTATAAGTTTTTTCTTCTAGCTTTAACCAACCTGAGGCCTTCCAATCGGCTATAAATGCAAAATGAAGTTCTTGAGTTTTTGGATCAAGACTAAAGTTGAATATTTGACCAGTGCTAGTTTCCGAAATCAATTCTTTATTCTCAGGCGAAATTTCCATTTCATTTAGAATAAAGTTCCCAAGCTTTTTACCACCCTTCCCAATAGTGTCTTTTTTGATGAAAGTATAAGCGTGTCTTGGAGCACTGTTAATTGTGCCCATTTCTTCACCTAATTCAGGAATGCTTTTGGTGGCCAAACAAACAATACTTTGAACTTTATCGAGACTTTTAAGAGGTAGGCTTTTTTCTAAAGAAAATGCGGATGAAATGAATAGAGTGGTTAGGGTTAAGCTTAGATGAGAAAGTTTCATGGTGTTTTTCCTTTGTTAAAAAATATTATGGTAAGCGTGGGAATTTTTTGAAATTTGGTTTTCTCTTTTCGACAAAAGCTTGCTTGCCTTCTTTAGCTTCTTCGCTCATGTAATAGAGAAGTGTTGCGTTTCCGGCCATATCCAGTAATCCCATTTGACCATCACAGTCGGCGTTAAGTGCAGCTTTTAAACAACGTAAGGCAAGTGGTGAATGTTCGAGCATCTCTCTCGCCCATTTGAGGGTCTCTTCTTCTAAAATATCATTGGGCACAACTGCGTTCACTAGGCCCATTTCTAATGCTTGCTTAGCGTCGTATTGGCGGCATAGATACCAAATTTCTCGAGCTTTTTTTTGACCAACAATTCTGGCTAAATAACTTGAACCCAATCCACCATCGAAGGATCCGACCTTAGGACCTGTTTGGCCAAAGCGTGCGTTTTCTCCCGCAATACTTAAATCACATACGACATGAAGCACATGGCCTCCGCCAATAGCGTAGCCTGCCACCATAGCGATTACAGGTTTGGGTAATTGGCGAATTTGTTTTTGAACATCGAGTATGTTGAGGCGAGGCACTCCATCGCTTCCTACGTAGCCGGCATGACCGCGAACTTTTTGATCGCCACCAGAGCAGAATGCTTCACGACCTTCACCTGTAAGAATCACGACACCGATGTCTTGATCTTCTCGAGCTAGGTGAAAGGCTTCTTGGAGTTCCATAACAGTTTTTGGCCTAAAGGCATTACGAACTTCGGGGCGATTGATGGTTATCTTCGCAATACCATCTTCGGTTTTTTCGTATTTAATATCTTCGAATGTTTTAATGTTTTTCCACAACATGCAAACATTCATAGCGTTTGCCTTAGAGAAATGAAAGAATCTTTTGAATGAAATCTTCTGGATTATCCCAAGGGCAGCGATGTGCCGCTTTGCCCACTGGAACTGCAGTTATAAGAGGCGAGCACTCGGAGGCCTTAAGGGCTAAGTTTTTGAATTTAATGTCTAATTCTCCATACATCCAGAGACTCTTTGTTCTGATTTCTTTTAAATAGGGCCAAAGGTTTTCTTGTCTGCCTAGACTCCACTGATCAAAAATACATTCTAATTTCTTTAGAGGGGCTGAGATTTCGGGTCGTTTGAGGATTTTGGGGCTTCCCTCAAATACCGATTGTTGGTTCCATTCTTCCCAGAAGTCCGGCCAGCTTAGTTCGTGAAGTTTAGATTTCCAAAGGGCGTCGTTTTCTAATCTTTTTAGTTTTTCATTTTCGTTGGGTAGACCAGCATGAGCCGAAACTAAAATGGCACTTTTTATAAAATTTGATGGATTATGAATTAACGAATGAATAGCTAATCGAGCTCCCAGTGAATAGCCCAATAGTATGGCTTCGCATTTTTCAGAGTTTATAAATTCATTAAAATTTAAGGCCCAATCAATAAAGTTAAGATTGGAGTTTTTGTAGAGATCGATAGGATGAATTTCAAATTTTTTCGATAGAGGAGAGTTTTTTAAGAAATCCCAATCACTAAAATGACCTAAACTTCCGTGCAGGCAGTAAATTCTCATGGATGGGATTAAAGAGCTTCCCAGAGTTTGTCATAACTCGACCAGAATTTCTGACTTTCAATTGGATCGGGTTTTATTTCCATTACAAATGAACGCACTGGAACACGAAATTCTTCTTGTTCGTGGACGCAAAGATAATCGAGTCCCCACATTTTTGCCCAAGAAGAAAAATCAATGTCATGTGGAAGTTCCACTAGCTTTCGAGTTTTTTCGTCTAAGGAGGAGAGATCTTTTACACGACTAAATAATTTTCCACCTTGATTGTTGACCACGACAACAGCGTGAGGCTTAGATCCAAGTTGTTTGAGAATCCATGGGGCGTTGAGATCGTATAGGGCTGTGATGTCTCCAAAAATTCCCCACGATAAAGACCTCTTCTTTGCGGTGCTACCAAAATAAGTAGAGATTTCACCGTCAATACCATTGGCGCCTCGATTGGCCATGTATTCACGTTTTTCAACGCTGTATCGTGCCCCTAGATTCCATTCTCGAATAATTAAACTGTTTCCAAGAAATACAGAGCTTTGATCGCCAATTCTTTGCGACAGAAAGCTCAGTAGCGCCACTTCACTTCGAGGGTATTGTCCAATGAGTAACTGAAGTTGTTGGCGAAAGAGTTGATCGAGGTGGAAAAATTTGTCGTCAGCAGGGCAGGGGGGCATGCTTTTAATAGTTTCAGTAAAATCGTTTAGCGAACGAGAAATATTGAGTGAGTTGCGAGACAGCCCCGAAAAGCCTTCAAGACTTATGGAGCACACGTCTATGTCGCTTTTTCTTTCTAAATCTCTCCAAAAGCGACAGCTGGGAACCGCACCCAGTCGAAGGACTCGTTTCCATGGTGTTTTTGCTAAAAGGTTTTCGCCTGATTTAATTATTTGTTGAGCTAAATCTCGATCTTCACGAAGACCAGAAAGGCATTCTGCCCATACGGGAGCTTGAAGATGTTGAGTGATTTCTTTAGCGGCATTTTGTTCTGAGTGCGTGAGGGCGCCGAGTATGATGAGAAGTGAATCTTTTCGATTAAGAAAATTTTCTAATACTGAAGAAGAGATAGTGGGTGCTTCAGCTTGTTTTCTTGGCTCTATAGAAAAATCATAAGAGTTGGATAGTTCTTGATCGAAAAGAGGTTCCTCAAAGCAAAGATTTATATGAATAGGTTTTGAAAAAGCATGCTGTTGGATAATGGGAAGCTTTTGATTGACATCAATATCCCAATTGAATTCTGTGTAGGGAGAAAATAAATTTTCTTGTTCAATGCTTTGGGGAGATCCAGTTCCTCTGAATCTTTTCGGGCGATCAGCACTAACAATAACAAGAGGAAGATTTTGATAATGAGCTTCTATGCAGGCTGGAAGTATTTCTGCAGTTGCAGTGCCAGAGGTGCAGACTACGGCAACGGGTTTTCTGGTGTCCTGCATTCGTCCCAATGCAAAGAATGCGGCTGAGCGTTCGTCGAAAAAAGAGTAGTATTTGATTTTTTGCGTTCTTGTTAAAACGGCGAGAAGAGGAGCGTTCCTTGAGCCTGAGCAAAGGCAAAATTCTTCAACACCACTATTTAAAAGTTTTTTAATAAGATCCGTTGATTTTTCGATGTTCATAATCCAATTCCTTGAGCGACCGCATTTTTTTTAAGCAATATTTCTGCCCATTCTTTATCACGACGACTCTCTTTTATGATTCCACAACCAGTAGAAAGAAGAGTCTCGTTTTCAGTTATGAGTATATTCCGGATAGCTACAAGAAAGAAGGCCTTTTCTCCCCAAAGAATTCCAAAAGGAGCACCAAACTCTGGATAAATTCCGTGCTTTTCGCGTAATGTTTTAAGCCGATAAATGCTGGATTCATTCCACGGATGGGCGCCAAGTGCGGGTGTAGGGTGGAGTGTTTTGATTAGCGTTGGGATATCAATTTTATCAAAGATTTTAAGATGAATTTGGCTTTTTAAATGGCTTATAGGACCAAATTCTGCAACTTCAATATCTCCAATGCTGAGTTGTCCAAATGGAGCCAGTTTTTTTGAGATAGCATCGACGACTATTTGGTGTTCTCTTATGTCTTTGCTGCTTTTTAAAAGTTCTTTGGATTGTGAAGAGGGTGCACTTCCGGCAAGGGCCATTGTTTTTAATTCATTGCCTTCGATGGAAAATAAAATTTCAGGACTGAGTCCTAAAATGGCTTTCTGAGTATTGGAAAAAGCATATGGAATTCGCCCTTGGGCTAATTGAGCTTTATCAATAAATTTTTTTAAATTTAACTTTTGTGCTGGGCCTTTAAAACAAGCTGCGGCTACAATTTTTTCATATAAGCCAAGTTGCATATCGTTTTGGATCTTCTCAAAAGTTTCAAAGAATTCTTCAGGATTTAGCTCGTTAAAAATGTCGGTTTTTTTTGAGTTTAATTCAGATGAGCTTATCGTGTTTTTATCAAGAATTTGCAGCTCAGGAACGATGGCCCAAGGAGTGGGGGATTTAAGAAAAAAGTCGTTTACATAAAAGCTAGGAAGTTGGGGGTGAGGTGTGGGGGAGTAAAATGGGGCAGAATTGGAAAATAATAGACCCCAAGGACTTTGTAGCAAGAAAAAAGAAGTATTTTGGTCCTCAAATAACACCCCCCGACTATAGAATTTATATCTATAAGGCGTCTAGCGACTTTTACGCATCGACCCCCACCTTTTAACCGCTAAAGGGTGGGGGTCGGCTGTAAAAAGTCGCTAGGCGCCTTCTGAAAATGTGGAAAGTTTGGGCATCCTGTGAGAGGCTCCACTCACTAATGCAAAGATGCCGTTCAGTTCGTGTAGGTTCATGGGAAGTAGGAGCTAGCCCTTTTGTGGTTATAGCTGGGCCCTGTTCTATTGAATCCGAGAAACAATGGGAAGTTTCAGCTCGCATGGCTTATAAGGCCGGTGCTGTCATGTTGCGCGGGGGTATTAATAAACTCCGCACTCATCCAGACTCTTTTCAGGGCTTAGGACGTGATGCCCTGCCTATTATTAAAAACGTTATCAAGCATGTGCCATTGCCTTTTGTATCTGAAGTCACCGATCCTCGAGAGTTAGATTGGATGTCTGAAGTTGTTGATGTCTTCCAAGTAGGAACTCGCAACATGTATAACTATGCGCTGTTGAAAGAGCTTTCGAAACTTTCCAAGCCTGTCATTTTGAAAAGAGCTTTTTCGGCCACGATTGAAGAGTGGATTCATGCCAGTGAATATCTGGTTCGCGGAGGCAATACTAATATTATTCTTTGTGAACGTGGCATTCGTACTTTTGAAAAAGCCATGCGAAACACTTTAGATCTTTCAGCCGTGGCCTATGTTAAACAAAGCACCCAATTCCCAGTTCTAGTAGATCCCTCACATGCAACTGGATTGAGTGAATTGGTAGAGCCCATGTCTTTGGCGGCGGCTGCTTCGGGTGCAGATGGATTGTTGATTGAATGTCATCCCAATCCAAAAGTGGCATTTTCTGATGCCAGACAAGCTATAGATTTTGAATCCTTGGAATCTCTAATGGATCGTCTTGAAAAAGTTCTCAATGCTATGGGAAGAGAATTGGCTCGTCCTAAAGTGGATTTAGTTGATAGAATTGGAGTTCTACGTCATGAAAAACCCGCAAACTATTCGTGAAATGTTTTCAAGTATTGCTCCTCGATATGATTTAGCCAATCAGGTTTTGTCGTTTGGCATTCATAAACTTTGGAGAAAAGAACTTGTTAATTGGATTGCGAATTCTCATCGCAATACAGAACACTCTTCCAACAAACCTTTAAGAATTTTAGATTGCGCTACAGGCACGGGCGATTTGGCCATTGAAATTAAGAAAAATTTTAAAAACAGAGCGCATGTGACAGCGACTGATTTTTGCGACGACATGCTTGTTACGGCTCCTTCAAAGGCTCAAAAAAAAGGTTGCGACATCGTGTTTCAATCGGCCGACACCATGAATCTTCCTTTTGCTGATGAGACTTTCGACGTGGTTACGATTGCTTTTGGAATTCGCAATGTGGCTGATCCCGAAAAAGCTTTGGCTGAAATGACTCGTGTCTTAAAACCAAAGGGCGAAATTTATATTTTAGAATTTGGTCAGCCAAAATCTCCTTGGTTTCACAAAATGTATACGGTTTATTCGCAAAAGATTCTTCCAAAAATTGGTTCGGTTGTTACAGGAAGTAAGGAAGCTTATCAGTATCTTGAAAGTTCCTCAGCCGAGTTTCCTTGTGACGAGAAGTTCATAGAGTTGATGCAAAAAAGTGCTCCTTTGACTTGTTTACATGCGCGTCCGCTTTCAATGGGAATTGCTTATATTTATCGCGCGACTAAAGCTATTTTTATTTAGTGGCGATTTCTAAAATCAGCCAAAGACTACCCATTGCAATCATGTAAATGGAAAAGCGATTTCGATATGAAAATTTTTCGAGATAAATATTAATTCCCTTATTTTCTGGATGATTTTCTGAATATCTCAAGAGTAATTTGTAAAAAGCTTGGGTAGCAAAAGCCATTAAAATCATTCCTATAGGCATTAGAAAGTTCATAAACACTTTTCGGATATTTATAAGTTTTAATTGAATTGTGCGCTAAGAAACGGGCCTCGAAATCTATTTATACCTATAAAATCAACAACAAGAGCGGCTTGGGCGACCCCTGTGGCTTGGGGCCTTGCCCCGTCGCCCACCCCAAGATGCTCTTGTTGTTGATTTTATAGGTACTAATAAATATTACGCTAAATAATCCAGGCCCGTTTCTTAGCGCACAATCGATTTTAAGGGCTAAAGATTACTGGCCGCAGGGGTTTTCTTCTTTAGACCAATCGGGCTCTTTAATGTTGTCTAACTTTGGAGCCATTTTGGTGGGATCGTCTAAGTTGATCTGAGCTAAAGCTTCCATAAGCTTAGTAGCGCTCGACTGTAGGTGGCGAAGTGTTTCCTTAATAAAAGGAATTTCAGCCCTTAAGCTACTTCTTTTATCGTTAGATCCTTGGTCGTGCTGCTGAAGATAATCAAGCTTCGCAGTTTCGAGCTGAATTTTTTGTGGATTATTCCAACCCAAAATTTCAATGGCGAGTTTATTAAGTGCAGCTTTTTTCTCATCAAGAGTCACTTCTTTTTTAGGCTCAGTTTTTGGAGCTTTGGGATCGAGCTTGGCTGCTTTTTCTGCTTCTTTCTCAGCCTCTTCTTTTACGGCTTCAGTAAGATAAGTATTAAGCTCTCCAATTTGTATCATTTGTAACAAAGCTCTGAACTCATCATATTTAGAAACGAGATCATTACAGGTTTGGTTTTTTACAGCATGTTGAGCATCATCTAAGAATTTAAGCGCGGGTTCACGAACTTCAAAACGATCTTCGCTACCGAGCCAATTCACAAATTGATAAGTTCCAATTCCTGCACCTGTAAGAGCAGTTAAAGCGTATTGCATTTTAGTGCTTGGAAAATCAGGCCAGAATGAAAATATTTTTAAAGCTTTGAAGGCGCCCTTAAAAGCGGCGGGATTTCCAAAATCTGCAGGAACTTTCACCGAAGTTAAAATGGGTGAACTGTTAAGGTAAAGTTGCACAGTTTTTTCCTCATAGGGAACTCTTTGAGCTGCGGCACGAATACGACCAGCAACGTTATACATGGCTATTTGAAAGCGCGAAGTAGGAGAAGCCACTTGGCCGCGGGCAACGTTACCAAGAGTTTTAAAAACAATGCTTCCACCAGTCGTTCCAAGTGTCCAAAGAAGTATGGTGCCAACACCTTTACGAACTTTGTGTTTGCGATCAAATTTTTCTTGAGCGTATTCATTAATCCCAATGTCTTTGAGTTTAGTGAGCAGGGCATCTACCGTTTCCCAAACTAAAATTGGGTTTTCAGGTAAAAGATTGATCGGAGCATTGGTGAAAATTAGCGAAAGGTAAGTGAGATAAGTGTTGTATTCATATTCGGAAAGATCGGCCACTTTTTGAACCAGTTGTTCGGTATTTTTTTGAATCAGAAGATCAGACAATTTACCGTTAGCTATTCTAGATTGGCAAAAAGCTTCGTTTAAAACTCCCTTTGTGCTGGCCAGTAACTCCGTGCTCGAATTGCGAAGCTTGTAACAAGCAATTTGTTCGAATTGCATGACGTATTTAACCACTTTGCTGTCGGGTTTGTGTGTGTCTTGAAAGCTATCTATGAGTAGAGAGTCTTTCCCGAAGGCAATCAAAGGCAAAATAAAGGCAGTTAATAAAATATGCTTTTTCATTGGTCTTCTCCTTTAAGAGAAATTGTTGACACTTCTAAAAGAGTCCACTCACGAAAAGCTTCGTGAATAAGTGGAACTCCTTTTAATACGGGTTCTTGATTGTACGCTCTTAGAGTGGCGGCAGCATGTAGAAATAAATGAGCTGAGTTAGTGATTTCAAACGAATTAGCTTTATTCATCACATCAGTGAGAACTTTAGGTTCATTGCCGGGATCGCTTTCGATAAGTTTCATCCATGTTCGAGTGTTGAGGTCGGATTCACTCATAGACCATTCAGAATTTTTTAAGTAGTTTTCAATTTTTTCAGCAGCAATTTTATCGTCTTTGTTTTCGTCGAGAATTTTTCGGATGTCTTTAGACATTTTGTTTTTCACTTTTCCTGCGAGGATTTTGTGAAGGTCCATTAAACGCAAATAAAGTTCTTCTTTTGCAAGTTCAAATTTAACGGGGTCATTTTTATTGTCTTCTAATTGTTTTAAAGCCCTTTGGTAATTTTTATAATAAGCTAGTTCTTCGAGCGGATCAGTGATTTTATCGGTTAGTGAATCTAAAAGCAGATAGCTCAGTCCCATACCTGTCCAAACTACAGGATTAAAAAATCGCATAACACTTCTCACTCTAGGATGTTGGTCGAGTTTAGTTCCAATTTTTTCGAATATCGGAATACAAGCAAAAGGTTTTGTAATTAATTTAGAAAAACCCAGTGAAGCTGCAAGAACGAGCGGGCTTAAAGGAATAAATAATGCAGTATCGATTGTTTTCGGAAGCATATTAAAGGTATCTGCTTTATCAAATTTGCTATAGCCTTCGGTGTTAAATCCAAGATGTTCAAGAGGGCTTGGCGGTAAATTTCCAAGAGACCAGCCCATTTCATTGGCAGTGTAATGATAGGCCATACCTGCACCAGCACCAATAAAAGCGGATCCGGCTTGTAACCAAGGATTTTTGAGCCACTTTTGTTGTTGAAGTCTGGAGTTTAAAGACACTAAAGCGCCAGAGGCTCTGATGACTGAAACTTTATTAACGGCAGCATTGGCTACGTAGGGCGATGCAACGGTGGCTATTGCTCCCAAAGTTCCAGTCGCAGTTGAATACATCATGTGATCTTGATTGCTTTCAGAAGCCAGTCTTGCGTAAATCCTACTTCTGCGATCTTCTAAGTAACTTATTAAATTTAAAACAGCCGCTGGATGCTGATCTTTTTTAGCCCAGGCTCGATCTATTAAATTTGTGTAAGTTGATTTTTCAAAGTCTTCATATTTTTCAGGAAGGACTTCGGTCACTATCGCGAGAAGTTTAGCGTCGCTTTCAAAAGAGTTAGGATCGTTTTTATAAGATACAAAATAAGATTCAAGTTTCGAAGCGCTCACATCGCTTTTGGCGTCTAGAAGATAGGGAAGCAAAGAAAAAAGCATTAAAAACTTTTTCATTGCTGAGCTCCTGCCGATGAACTGTTTCGAGCGCGAAGGTCTTGAATCACGGCGCGGCTAATGTTGCTTGCAATCCAAGTGTCAAAAGCTAATTGGAAATAAACTGTAGAAAGTTTTGTGAAATAAGCTTTTCTTGTGCCTTCAAAATATTGCTTATCAATAAGAGGAGATCCAAGAGCTGAACTTAAAAAGAATGTTCTTCCATCGCGAAGAGTTTTGGGTTCGGTGATTCGTAATCCTTCGTCAGTTTCTTGCATGGAGAAACCAATACCATTTTCGGCAACCATCATACTTTCGCGTGTGGCAAAGTCTCCATAGAAGAAGAGCCAAAAGAAAGAAGGTGTGGAGCTTCTCCAGGTGTCGGCTAGAGAGCCAATTAAGCCTTGCTGTGATTGAGCCGCTTTGAGCGTGTAGAGAATGATGAGATAGCGAGCTAAGAATTGTCCGCCAGGGCTTAGGGAATCTCCCGAAACTTTAGAGAGAGCATAATTGGCCACATTCATGAGAAAAACTGGAAAGACAACAAACTGACTAGTGGCAGAAATAGGTTTGCTGATAAAGCGCTGATAAAAGTTTTCCATGCTCAGTCCGCCTAGAACTTCTAAACGAACTTCTTCATATTCAGGGAAGGCTGCTTTTAGTCCCGCATGGAAAAGTGGGCTTTTAACCAGCATATCAATATCTTTGTAATCTTTGGCTTCAGTAATGGTCTTCCAAGATTGTAGTAAGTTGTTTTTAGCTTCTTTAAGAGCCATGTAAATCCATGGCAATGATTTAGGAGAGGCGCGAGTCGATCCTTTGGTGATGTCGTAGAGAATTCTCCAGAGTTCAGTTTTTCCACCTTTATAATTTAGTTGAATGGCAAGAACGGGCAGACGACCTAAGGTTTGGTTCTCTAAATATTTTCTGTAACTCACGTATTCTTCTTGGCTCAAGAGCATGGTGGCAACTACCGCTTGGCTGCCTACGCCAAAAAGAGCTCCTACTTTTTTCCAGTCTTCTTGGTCTTTTTTGAGCGATGCGCTTAAAGTGGTATAAGTTTCAGAATCAATTCCCTGTGTGGATTTGCTGAACCAGCCTCCATTGGGTTTTTGCTTTTCTAAATCTGAAATCTCTTTTTCAATTTTTTTGTTAACAGCGGCAAAGAGTTTGTTAGCGTCCTCAGGCTTTTGAACATAAGTGAATTTTTCAATTTCACCTTGAATGTAGGAGCTCAAAGCCAATTTCCCAAGTCTGTTTTTTAAGGCTTCTTTAAGAGCGCTGTAATCCACTTCTTGAACGTGAGAAGAAAGTGAGCCCGAAGCTCTAAGTAAAGTTTGAGCGTAAGAGATAATAATTCGGTCGTGACGAGCGCGATAATCGGCTTCAAAATCAGCTTTAGTTAAATTAAAGCTGAGCTTTTCAGTAGCTGCAAAGTAGTCGGCAGCACTATCAAAAACAACTTTGATTCCATTTCTGTAGCTTTCTTTTGAAACACTTCTAAATTTTTCAGGAATATTGGTGTCGCTAATTTCATTAAGGTTTCTTACGAACTCTTCAATTATGCTAACGTCAGTTGCAACTCGACTTCGTACAATAAAAGTTTTCAACTTTTCATCAATTTCTTTAGGGGTATTAATAGTGGGATCCCAGGCACTTTGTGAGATTAAAGTGTAGAGCACGGGATTGGCTCTGCCTTCTTTTTCTTTCATGAGTTTCACAATTCCATTACCAATAAAGTCTTGGTTGGCGCCTAAGTCGCTCACTCTAAAAGCTTCTAGAATTTTTTGGTAATAGGCATCATTATGAAAAGTGCCAAATTCGTTTTGGCGCTTTTTCAGAGTTTCGAGGATGAGTTTAATGGCATTTGATCTTTGAACTTCGTTTTGATCAACTTTGCTTATCCATTTGCTTAATCCTAGACTTCTAATGTTTTCTAAAAGTGCGTCGGGATAATTTAGGGGGGTGAGTTCTTCGTTGAGATAATATTGTATATTTTGCCAGGCAGCTTGAAGTTGATCGGTAGAAAAATATTGAGTTAGGGCTAGAAACTCTTCGTCGGAAACTTCCCTTTGAAAGCGATAGCCCATGGAAGCGAAGGCAAGATAGTTTGGATTGAGCATGAAACGTGTATGAGTTTCATCTTCTCGGCTACTAATAAAATTGCTGTACTTTTTGCCCCAGCGATTGCTTAGTGATTGAACGATTTCATCGCTGACTTCTGAAAGTGAAGTTGGAAAGCTCACAGAGAAACGTCGAATCCAAAGCTCCATATCGCTTTCGGATTGCCGTGTTGAAATGATTCCCTTAAGGGATCCGATTTCAATGAGGTTAATAGCAGTGGCAAAAATAATATTCGAATAAAGCGCCATTTGTTGAGGCGCTAGAATTTTTTCAGTATTGGCGTTTTTGTCTAAGAAGCTTTCAACAAAACGAAGGTATTTAGAAAAATCATTTTCAAGTTGAGTGTAATCATTTTCGAGTTTGCTTGGAATATTTTTAGTATGGCGAAGCTGATAAAAGGCGGCTTTTCGAATTTTACTAATTCTTTGATAAATGGCATCGCTCTCAACTCCTGCAGCTTCAATGGCTTTTTTTAAAGCTTCGGTTTTAGGGTCGAGCGGAATTTTATCTTCTTCTGTTTTGGCTTTAGGCAATGGATTGGCGGGATTTGAGCTACTAACGCTTTCTTGAGGCGTGCGATTCACCTTGCTTTCAGTTTCGTTAGCTCTGAGGGCTGCTTCCCCTGTTATTAGAGGAAGTAGCCAAAGCATACGTAATTTCATCGCGTGCCCTTATATACCTTCGCCAGATCCGCGAACTGTGTCAGCAATATTAGAGAGGAGTCCACCGCATCGTTCAGCTTCAGTCGCAGATGCTCTTAAAGCTTGTTGTTTGTCGAAGGCTGCTTTTGCGACAGCATATTCGTCTTGTCGTTTTTTCCACTCAGCTTTGGGCATCCCTTTAGGTTTCCTTTCAGGTAATGCTTTGGGTTCCTCTAAAATTTGTGAAGCTAAATTTTTGCTGAGTTCTCCAGGTCTTGATCTCTCTGCGGAATCAGCTTGTGGCATTAGGGAGGCTTTTAATTTTTCATATTCCTCCCAGGATTCAGCATGAAGTTCAGCAAGTTCTAAATCTGAAAGAGCGCCTCCACCCATCATGGCGTGGCCTTCAACTTTTGTTTTTAAAGCTTCAAGACGTTCAAGTTTTCCAGCTTCATGAAATTTTCGAGCCCATGGAGGTAAACCGCGAGGATCGTTGGCCATGGTGATTGCGTTTAATTCTGTGCGAGTGACTTCTTTCATGGTCACACTAGGAGTCCAGTTTTGCATGGTATCAAATATGATTTGGCGAGGATCTATTTTTGAAGGGTCGATATCACCGTATTTAATATTAAGAACAGCTTGGTCTAAAGCATTGGTGATTTCTCTGGGGTTTCCATACATGCGTTCAAAAAACGTATCAGGAAAATGAGAATCGGGAGTCACAACTCCTTCACTTGTTTTCGAAAGCATATCGTAGAGACTTGTGCCGGGAACAACCTTAATGCTTTTAGCAATCGTATTGAAGAGACCGCGTTTGCCGGCCACTGAGTATTGATTGGAGACCATCGTGATACCCATTCGGCTTTTGGTATCGGCTTGAAAGTTCCATGGTCGTGCAGAGTCAGCAAACCAAAACACGCTTCCTTTTTGTTCCGACATAAAGTCGTTGAGCATACCGAAAGTTCTTTGATCGACTCCAGTGTTGTCGGAGGCTTCGGCGCCTTTTCCTAAAATTGTGTCAGCTTCAGGAAGTTGTACGGCCACCATTTCAAGGCTCTTTAAAAAGTCGAGCACCTTGGTCATGTTGCCTTCGCTTTCGCCCACGTATTTACCGCGGAAAGTGTTTTTTAATATGACAACAGGCACGCCTGCTTCATAGGCAAAACCTTTTATTGAGAAAGTTTTTCCGGTTCCTTGCACACCTACAAGAATTTTACCAACAGGTAGGCTAGGGTCTTTGGCTTGCATAGCGCGAGCTAAAATTCGAAGTTCACGTTTTAGATGGTCAGAGCCGAAGACGTCGTCGAGTGAGTGCTTGGGGTCGGCGATATCTAAGAATTGTCCGAATTTTTCAAGAATGAATTTTTTACGGCGATCGCGAATCACTTTGTCGGTGATGTCTTCATCTTTGGCTACGGCATGGATTAACATTTTTTGAATGTCCATGAGAGTTAAGCCACCGCTTAGGTTGCCGAATTCTTCTGGAGTTACTTTTAAAAGTTTAGAAAGATTGGGATTGTTGCTTAAAAACTTTTCTACATAAGCGGCTCTTTCGAGTTTGTCGGGGTAAGTGACTTTTGTTTCAAAGTTCACCCAACCTTTAGAGGCATCGCCTGCAAGAAGTGGAAGATTTCCTTTTGAGGAGCTCACAATGATTGAGCGAAATCCGCGTTCAGTCCATTTGTGAGAATCGTTTCTGAAGGTGGCCCATTGTGCGAGGCGAGTTTCTAGTTCTTTGTATTCCTTCATGTGAGGATACTCGCCGCGATCGTTGGCTACGTGGTCGGGAAATTTAGAAACAAAAGCAATTTTTGTTGTGGCTAAACCGTTTTGAATTTTTCTCTCTAATTGATTGAGCTTTTCTGTGAGGGTGGCTTTTTTATCGTTGTTTAGAGCTTGAAGAAATTTTTCCCATTCATCAGTCACGGCATTTTTCTTTTTTCCAAAAAGTCCCCAGGCTTTACCTGGCTTTGCAATTTCTTCGGGGTCTTGATGAAGAGAAAAGCCTGATTCAGGATTGTATTGAACTACGATGGGATAATCGGCAGGCTTGAGTAGTTTGTCGCGTAAGTAATCTACGAGGTGTTTACCTTCAACGGAGTTATCGTAAACGAGTTCGTTAGATAATCCTGATACGAGATAGGTGTTGTCCCATCCAATTCTGTGAGCTTCTTCCAGTGCTTGCATCCATTGTGGGGAGCCGCTTTGTGCAAGGGCTGAGAAATTATGGATTCCTAAAAAAAGAGATAAATAGATAAAGAATCTAAATGTCGTATTTTTGAAAGTCATTCGATGGCTCCCGCTTATGGTTAATCTATAGCTTAACCAATATTTAACACAGTGTATCAAATAAATAAGAAAATGCCAATAAAAAAAGCCCCTTAGCCGTTAAGCTAAGAGGCTTTTATATTCAAGAGCTTAAGATCTAGGTCGGGTCTTAGTTATTAGCGCGACCGCAAGCAGTTAAACCAGCGCGAACGATTTCGCACTTTTGTTGAACGCCAGCGTAAGCTGCACAAAGACGGCCTTGAGCATCAGCTGCGCCAAGAGTGTTACCAGCAACAGCGTGTTGGTGAACGAGTTCTTGTCCAGCGCTATCGAATCCAGCTTTAACAGCTGAAGAAGCGTCGCTAGCTTGAGCCATTGGCTCGAAAAGAGCAGCAGTAGTAGCTACAGCGATTGGGTGGCTGAAATCTTGACCGGCACATTTAGTAGCGTCAGGTCCAAGAACGCCAAGTTGTTTAGCGTGAACGAATCCAGCGCCAGCGCTTTGGCCGAACTTAGCAGAGATAGAAGCATAAAGAGCAGCGTCAGCAGCAGCGCCTTTAAGTTCTTGTCCATTTTCAGCCATAACTACGTTTGTGTTAACTTTAACAGATTGGCCAGAAACTTGAGCAATTTCAAGACCAGTTAGAGTTTGGTTGATTTGTTGTTGTTGAGCAGCAGTAAGAGTAGTTGAAGAACCGATGATTCCGTTTAGGCTAACGATTGTGCTAGCAACTTTATCAGCAGTAGCTCCACCTTTTTGTAGAGCAGAAACTACTTTAAGGTTGTCCATTGCGCTACCAGTGTAGCTTGTACCAATAAGCGCTTCTACAGCAGCTTTTAAAGTAGCATTGCTTTGAAGCACATTTAATAGTGCTCCTTTTCCGCTCGATTGAGAAGCCGCAGTATTCATAGCTTGCGTAGCTTGCTCAAGAACAGAGGCTTGGTTAGCGAAACCGCTAACAGCAATAGCCAAGGTTAGAGTGATGGCAGGTAGGGTGAAAGTTTTCTTCAACATCTTATAGCTCCTTAAATTTTTATATCGCACACGTCCTTTTTGTGTGTCGCGGTGCAATATACACTCGGTCTTTCTATAAAACAACTAGAAAAACGTCGGTGCTCAACTGATAAAGTAAATTGTTTAGGGGCTGTCAAGCTGGAGCGGCGTATCTTCAAAGTTGAAAATAAATTAGAAATTTTAACTTAAGTATAAAAAATAAAATCAATTAATTCAGTAACTTGTGTATTTTTGTGGAGCTTTCTGCTTGAGTGAAAATTCGTAAAAATGACCCTTGTGAGTAACCTTGTAAAGACGATTTTAGAAAAATTATTTTAAAATAATTTTTTTTATTTTTTGGGACAAAGTCCATTAGCCCTTTAAAGAGGCTTTTATGAAGGCCTTGAATAATGGATGTGCATTTTCAGGGCGTGATTTGAATTCGGGATGAAATTGGCAACCCAAATACCATGAATGTTTTTTGAGCTCGATAATTTCGACAAGATTTAATTCAGGATTGTGTCCACTGATTTGAAATCCATTTTTTTGAAAACGATTCAAGAATGAATTGTTAAATTCTAATCGATGGCGATGACGTTCTTGGATTTTTTGTGTCTTATAAGCTTTGAAGGCGTTGGAATTTTTTGCAATCTTACAATGAAAAGATCCCAATCTCATAGTGCCGCCTTTATCAATATTTTTTTGGCCACTCATATAATCAATAACAAGATTTTTTGCTTTTGAAGGATTGTCTAAAAACTCTGCGGAGTTTGCATTTTTAATTCCGAGTACGTGACGAGAAAATTCTACAGCCATAAGCTGCATTCCTAGGCAAATACCAAAACATGGAAGTCCTTCTACACGCGCAAATTCTAGGGCGCGAATTTTTCCTTCCACTCCACGTTTGCCAAACCCCCCCGGAACTAAAAGACCATCTATAGAATTTAAAACTTTGGCTCTGTTTTTTATGTTGGCATAGTCATGAGTTTCGAGCTCTTCGGCATCTATATAATGAACCTTAAGACGTGCGCGGTTGGCGGCGCTGGCATGCACGAGAGCTTCGTGAAGAGATTTGTAGGCTTCGGTGAGCTCTACATATTTTCCAACAATTCCAATGTTCACCTCAGATTCGGGATGTTTGTAATTTTCAATATAAGCTTTCCACGAGTCTAGATTTGGAGCTTTGCTTTTGAGATGGAGTTTGTTGCAAATTTTTTGGTCGAGTTTTTCGTCGTGAAAAACCATTGGAAGTTCATAGATATTGTCGACATCAAAGGCGGTGATAACTCTATCGGCGGGAACATTAGCAAAGAGACCGATTTTAGATTTTATTTCTGTAGAAAGAGGGCGGTCTGCGCGACAAATGAGAATGTCGGGTTGAATACCAATACGTCGAAGTTCTTGAACACTATGTTGAGTGGGTTTGGTTTTTAGTTCACCTGCAGTAGGAATATAGGGCACGAGAGTGAGGTGAATGTAGCAAACATTTTCTTCGCCAAGGAGAAAACGAAATTGTCGTGCGGTTTCTAAAAATGGAAGCGATTCAATGTCGCCCACGGTTCCACCAATTTCGATTAGAGCCACATCGTGCCCTTGTGCGAGAGCCATGATGTGGTCGCGAATTTCGTTGGTGATATGGGGGATGACTTGCACAGTACCGCCGAGGTAATCGCCACGACGTTCTTTATGAATCACTCGTTCATAAATTTGGCCAGATGTGATGTTTTGTGCGCGAGAGACGTTTTGATCTGTAAAACGCTCGTAGTGACCTAAGTCCAAATCGGTTTCAGCACCATCTTCAGTAACGAAAACTTCTCCATGTTGAAAGGGAGACATCGTGCCGGGGTCTACATTGAGGTAGGGATCCATTTTTAATTGCACAACCTTGAGTCCACGCTTTTTTAAAAGCAAAGCCAGCGAAGCGCTGGAGAGACCTTTTCCTAGACTTGATATGACGCCACCGGTGATAAATATAATTTTTGGTTGTTTAGACATCCCGGAATACTTTTTTACTTGTTGTCGTGAAAGGCGTCTAGCGACATTTAACAATTGACCCAGAGCTTTTTGCAGGAGCGGCTTTAAAAATGTTTTAAGTGTTAAAAGGTGGGGGTCGAGCGGTAAAAGTCGCTAGACGCCTTTTAGCCGGCGTAATAGTCGCCGTCTTGGTGCCAGCGGCCTTTCCATTCTTTGAGGAAGGCGTGGGGACGAGTGGGATTGTGATTATAATCAACAATAATATATGTGTAGGCGATGTGCTTGCCCAAGTTGGTTAGGTTGAGGCTTGTGACCTCAGTCCAAGTTCCAGAGTTGAGATATTCTTTACCATCGGAAAATTGAACATATTTAGGACTATGAGTGTGACCCATAATGACCGTGTGAAGGTCGGGGTCTGCGTCGAGAATTTTACGAGCAGCACTTGAGAGCTCAGGCACCATCGAAAGTTCTTTGAGAATTTTCAGGGTGGTGACCAAGTTACTTGTTCTATAAAGCGAACGAGAAAATCGTGTTCCAAAAAAATAGAGTAGGGCTTGGGTCATGGTGCGAATAGCCCAAAAAAAATCAAAGATAAGACTCCATCTTATATAGGCCGCTATGGGACGAACTTTATCAATTAAGGGTCGTTCGTGTTTAATGGGAATGACGAAATTGATTACAAAATGAGATCCCCAAGGAAGATTGAGAATAGGTTCTTTTAATCCTTTGGTGATAAATATTTTCTTTCTATTAACAGCATTGACGGCTTCATATTGTTGGCCGTGTTCATAGTGAATTCCGTCGACTTGATAACTAAAATGTTTGAATTTAACAGGCACTCCAAGTTTTTCGATAAAAACTTCTTTGCACTTATCCCAGACCATATCGATGTCGTGATTTCCTACAATATAGGTGAGGGTGTGTTTAGGGCAGTCGGCAAATTTTTTGAGAGCTTCAAAAAATTTCGGATGACCGTTCATAATGGACTTAACTTTTTCAACGGCAATGCTCTCTGTGATAATGGGACTGTAATAACCTCGATAATCGACTTGAATGGAATTGAGAATGTCTCCGTTGAGGATGAGTTCCACTTCGGCATCGAAGAATGGACCACTCGAATAAAATTCGCAAAATTCTTGCCACTCTCGTCCCGCAATAAAATCTTCCAATACGTTTATAGACCCATCGGGGAGAAGGCGGCCTTTGCCTAGGTGAAAATCTGAGACGACAATCTTGTATTTTTTGGCCATGGTTTAACTGGGGTTATGCAGCTTCTCCTTTTCCTTTGTTGGGGTCGGACGATCCTTCGTTCATGGGGTCGTCTAAACCACTGAGAAGTCCCTGGGCCAATTTGAGTGACTGAATCACTCTGTTGAGTCGTTTCACTCGCTCTTCAGAGCGCTCAGACTCTTCAAAGAGTCGTTCGCGTAGACTGTCGAGTTCAAACTCGAGTCTATCTATATCTCGCTTCTGTTGAAGCAATCTTTCGTCTTTCGTCATTAAAAGAGCTTCGGCGTCTCTTTTTTGTAGTTCGAGTCTATTGGCCAATTCACGTTCTCTTGTTCTTATCTTTTGAATATCATTCTTAACTCGCTCTCTAAAGTCGTCGAGTTTTTTTTCTGCTTTATTGGCTTGATACTGAGCGCTGTCCAAACGAATTTGAAGCTCTTTGATGTTTTCTTGTAGATGAGTTTCCATTCGGGTCCATTGATGTTGAACTTCATCTTTCTTATCGTTAGTTGTGCGCATTTGTAATTCAAGTTCATCGTTTTGCATTTGGAGTCGACGACGTTCTTCGTCGCTCTTTTTAAGTTTCTCGTAGAGTTTGTCGAACTCTTTTCTAATGGCTACAAGTGAGGCTTGCTTTTCGCGTGCTTCTCTTTCTTTAAGAGCGGCGTAACGCTTGATCGTTTTAATGTCTTCCGGATCGGAATCACGCTCTTCTATATTGCGGTTGGAGTTGGTGAAAAAAACCGATTCATCTTGAGAGAGTTTTGATGGAACTTCTTTAATTCGTGTAACAGGTTTTGAGACGCTTGAACTTGCACTTAAACTTTCGCTTGAGCTTAAGCTTTCGCTAGCGCTCAGTTTGTCGTTGTCTAATTCATCTAGATTAAAGCTTTCCTTGGAATGAGAGTCCTCATGTGAGAGGGGTTTATTGTTTTCCGCTAAGTCGTCGTTGAGGTTGAAATTAAAATCTTCACTTGGAGCCTCAATCTTCATGTTTGACTTGGGCGGAGGCGCAGGAGCGATACTCTTACTAATATCGTCAAAGAGTTTTGAAGCTTTTTCTAGGAAGCTTTTTCCAGCGGGCTTAGGAGGAGTGGCGGATTTTTCAGGAACGTTTTTAGGAGCTGCTGCTTTAATTTCTGCTTTTTTCTCTTTCTTAGAATTCAAATCTAGAGATTTGAGAGGATCTCCAGAAGAGGCGTTGGAAATTGATAAATTTAGGGCATCATTTAAGCTAGAATCTTCAGCTTTAGGATTCAATTTAGGATCTTCATTTGAAGTTTTTAAAGAAGGTGTGGGCGCTCCTGTGAGGCCAACTTTCATATCTCGAATGAAAGTAGCGTCTCCCTCTCCCCCAAATTCATCAAGGTCATCTATTGAGCTTATAGTGGCTGAGGGTTTTTTTGTGTCTTTGGGTTTAGTGGCATTGAGTTCGATTTTTGCTGAATCCTCATTGAGGTTGAGGCTTGGTGAACTATCATTGATTCCCTGAATTCTAGAAATTTCAGGAATTTCAGAAGTGTTCATGCTCAAATGAGGTTCATCTGGTGTATTTTCGATGTTAAATTTTTGAGAGCTACTTAAATTTTTAAATGAAGGACTCGTTGCGGGCTCATCCAGAAATGCCGCCGTATTAATTCCAGATTCTTTTTCATCGAATAGTTTTTCAGAAAGTTCAGATAGTTTTAAGTCGCCTTCAACCAAATAGTGATCCGAGGCAATTTGAGTGCTTTCGCGTAAACCTAATGTTTTTAAAATTTCTTTACTTTCATCAGTTTTAACAAAAGTGAATTCACATTG
This sequence comes from uncultured Bacteriovoracaceae bacterium, assembly GCA_964609695.1. Classification (GTDB taxonomy): domain Bacteria; phylum Bdellovibrionota; class UBA2428; order UBA2428; family UBA2428; genus JAGNHS01. Next base: position 44,997 of record CAZSSP010000001.1, on the reverse strand, counting down.
AAGTTCTTCGATATAAGATTTTGGAAGTGGATCTGGACTCCAAGATGCAAAGAAGGGTGGGTGGCGCATGAGTTTGAAGACTTCTAGCCAGGGAGCTGTGGCGGGCGGAGCTGATCCAGCTTCTACAATTAAAAGAGCCCAATCAAAGGGAAGATTTTTCCAGTCGGTGAGTGATTTGAGTAATGCGGGTCGTGGAAGCACTAATACTTCATGACCTAATTCATCGAGAAGGCCTTTGATTTCAAGCGCGCGCGGGCTCTTGAGTGCCTTATCGTTTCCAAAAAGAATAATCTTTTTCTTTTGCATAACTTTGCCATTAACGGATCGGCAGAATAAGACTAAGACTTAATAACGCGCCGCGCAATGCGCTCTTAGAGGGGTATTTCGATAACGAAGTGGCAACCTTTTGACGTGGCTTTAAGGCGGAGATCTCCACCTCTTTCAAGGATTCTCATTCGGCTTATATAAAGACCAAGGCCACTGCCGTCTTGTTTTGAGCTAGAGACCTTTTCGGTGCTTTTCTGGAGATTTTTAAGAACGCCTTTGGTTGTCCAAAAGGGTTTGAATATATGTTCTCGGTGAATTTTAAGGACTCCGGGCCCGTTGTCTTTGACGTTGATAATGAGTGTCTTTCCATTTTTTTCAGCATCAACAGAAATAACTTTTTCACCGCTTTGATTCGACAAAGCTTCGAGCGCATTTTTAATCAAATTCACTAAAACTTCTTCAAGATCTAGTTTGTTGATTTTTAATTCTACTTTTGTTTCTTTTATGAGAAGTTTTATTCCTTGCTCTGAGCATAGAGTAGAATAAATTTTCGCAACTTCTGTAAAGAGTTCATTAAGTTTAATGAGAGCTTGTTCTTCTTCTCGTGGTTGAGAGAAGCTTTGAAGAGCTCGAGTGATTTGGGAGCTTCTTGTGCAAACAAGGCGGACTATTTCGAGGGCTTCTTTCATGTCTTTCGGGTCGCCGCTATCGAGGGCCCATTGCGCGTGCCCATCGGCGGCGCCTAGTAAATTGTGAAACTCATGAGCAATGCCCGCAGCTAGTAGAGTAAGAGGAGCTTCTTCACTTTTAATTTTCTGAGAAGCTTTTAAAAATCGCTTCTTTTCTGCGACCAGTAAAGCGCGGCCTTTTTTCATATAGTGCTTAGACTATACGAAGAATTTAAAAGGATCTATCAACTAGCACTTGATTCTGGGATTTAGAGGCTGGTTTAGAGCCTTGGGCCACTTAGAGGAATCTTTAGAGATTATTGCCTCAAAAATTCTTTCAATTAAAGAAATGCATTCCAATCCAACCGCTTTTTGAGCTTCTTTAGTAGAGGCTCCTAAGTGAGGAGTGGAAATGACTTTGGGATTCTTAAGAAGCTTGTCGTAAATTTCGCCACTAAAGGGCTCTTTTTCAAAAACATCGAGCGCAGCGCCTTCAATGAGACCTTCTTCAAGCGCAGATAGAAGATCGGCTTCATGAATAATCCCACCCCGTGCAGCATTCACGATCATGGCAGATTTTTTCATTTTTAAAAAAGCTGTTTTATTGAATATGTTTTTGGTTTCAGGGGTGAGTGGAGTGTGAATGCTTATAGCGTCACTTGTTTTTAAAAGTGTTTCAAAATCAACTTTGGAATATGGCTTTTCAGCACTTGTTTCAAAATAAGGATCGCAGATTTGGACCTTCATTCCGATTCCGGTGGCCATCTTTGCGACACGGGAACCAATTTGACCGGCTCCATAAAGTCCAAGTGTTAATCCAGAAAGTTGTCGACCGCTTTCGCCAATTTCCTTTTTGGACCATTGGCCTTGATGGCCGGCAAGAGAAGCTGGAACAATTTTTCGAGAGAGTGCAAATAAAAGAGCGATGGCGTGCTCAGCTGCCGATTGGTAATTTCCTGTTGGAGCATTCCAAACCCAAATTCCCTTTTCCGCTGCCGCTTTAAGATCGATATTGTCTATACCTACGCCGGCTCGAATAACACCTTTGAGTTTGCTGGAAACTGAGAGCAGTTCCTCGTTAGCTTTGGTGGCCGATCTTACAATAAGAAAGTCACTTTCGGAGAGCACCGATTTGAGGTCGGCAGGGCTTAGAGTTTTTTCTACTCGAAGATCCATAAAACTTTTAGTGGCAGCTTCTTTGATGGCGTCGGAGTGTAAACCGTCAGAAGCTAAGATTTTCCATTGAGCACTCATTATTTTAAATCCTGTGGTGTGAAGTCGGCTTCAGATTCGGCGATGTCCATAAATGATTTGATGACTTTGTCGTAGTTTATAGTTTTACCTGCGGCTTCAAAAATTCTTGCAGTTGCTAAAAGTTGATTACAAACATCCCAGGCGTCCATGTATCCAATGTGGCCGATTCTCATGATTTTACCTTTAAGTTCGTCTTGGCCGCCACTTAAAGTCATTCGATATTTGTTCTGATAAGTCTTTCCGCTGAGCACACCTTCGGTGTCGAGAGCGGTGCAGGCAGCAGAAGCTTCATTATCATTTTCAACAAAAAGTTTTAAACCCATGGCGCGAATCGCAGCACGAGTGGCAAAGCAGAGTCGCCAATTTTTTCTGTAAATATTTTCAAGACCCACTTCGTCCATGTATTCGAGAATGGATTTTAATCCACCAATCAAAGTCACTGGAGAAGTAAAAGCTCCAGAATTTTCTTCGGCGGCTTTGCGTTCTTTGCGCCAGTCCATATAGTAACGAGTGTTTTTAACTTCTTGAGTTTTCGCCCAAGCGCGTTTTGAAGCAGCTCCAAAAGAAAGTCCAGGAGGAAGCATGAATCCCTTTTGAGATCCTCCCACCATGACGTCAATCCCCCACTTGTCCATTGGAGTGCTGAAAACACCGAGTGCTGTAACGGCATCAACCATGCACAAGCAATTGCTTTGCTCATTGGCGATTTGAGCGATGGCTTTGACGTTGTGACGAACGCTTGTTGAAGTTTCACTAGCGTGAATTAAAATTCCGCGAGTGTTGGGGCCGACATTTTTTTTAACTTCATCAACAGAAACGGCGTGGCCTCTTTGAACATTAATTTCTTTGACATTTAATCCGTATATTTTAGCTTGTGCGGCCCATCGAGCTCCAAACTTACCTGCATTGATGGCTAGAACTTCTTCGCCTGGGTTGAAGAAGTTACTGATGGCACCTTCCATAGCTAGAGTTCCGGTTCCAGCAAAAATGAGAACTTCTTCAGCTGTTCCGAAAACAGGCGGTAAAAGTTTTCTACAGGTGCTCATGATTTCTGCGAAGACAGGACCGCGATGATAATGAACCGATGCGGCCATGGCTGAAAGAGCGAAATTAGGAACAGGCGTAGGACCTGCACTCATTATTCTTGGGATGAAAAAGGCGTTTTTGATGCTTTCCATGTTAATTCCATTTCTCTATACTTAAGAAGTTGATCGCGGATTCCCGCGGCTTTCTCGAATTCTAAATCTTTAGCAGTTTTTTTCATTTCCGTCTCAAGATCTCTAATGATTTCTCGAATTTTTTCGAGTGAAACTTCTACGCCGCGTTCATCTTTTGGAATTTCAGGTGGCTCCCAATAATCCCACTGATCAATTCGATCAGTGACTTGAGATTGTTGAGATTTTAAAACAGTTTGAGGCGTGATTCCGTGTTTTTTATTATAAGCTTCTTGAATCACGCGACGGCGACTACTTTCATCAATGGCTTCTTTCATGCTTCGAGTCATCTTGTCGGCGTATAAAATGACGTGTCCTTTAGCGTTACGAGCGGCGCGACCAAAAGTTTGAATTAATGAAGTGCGCGATCTTAAGAAGCCTTCTTTGTCGGCATCCATGATGACCACTAAAGAAACTTCGGGGAGATCTAATCCTTCTCGCAGAAGATTGATACCCACGAGAACATCAAATTTTCCTTTGCGAAGATCTTTGAGAATTTCTATGCGTTCTAAAGTTTCAATGTCAGAATGCAGGTATTTAACTTTGATTCCGTTTTTACGGAGATAATCGGTGAGGTCTTCCGACATTTTTTTTGTCAGAGTGGTGACGAGAACTCTTTCTTGAAGAGCGATTCGTTTACCCGCTTCGATGAGTAAATCTTGAACTTGTTGCTTGGCTGATTTTATTTCGATGGTCGGATCCAGCAAACCTGTAGGGCGAATGATTTGCTCTACCACTAAACCTTTTGACTTTTCTAATTCATATGTCGAAGGAGTCGCGCTCACATAAACAGCTTGTTGAACAATGTTTTCGAATTCTTCAAATTTAAGAGGGCGATTGTCTAGAGCGCTGGGCAATCTAAAACCATGTTCAACTAAATTGATTTTTCTGGCGCGATCCCCACGATACATGCCTCCGATTTGAGGAATGCTCACGTGACTTTCGTCTACAAAAAGTATCCATTCATTTTTTTTGAAATATTCATAGAGTGTAGGCGGGGGTTCGCCCGCTTTGCGCCCCGTCAGATGACGGGAATAATTTTCGACTCCCGGACAAAAACCCACTTCTTGGAGGAGTTCAATGTCGTAGAGTGTTCTCGTTTCTAGTCTTTGCGCTTCAGCTTTTTTATCTAATGATTTTAGCTCTACAAGTCTTTCTCGGAGTTCTTCTTGTATAGATTTTATAGCTTTGTGTTTTAAGTCGGCAGGAGTCACGTAATGTGTGGCAGGATAAATTGCCATTTTGTCGAGTTTAGCGAGTTTTTGACCTCGTATAGGGTCGAGTTCGATGATCTCTTCTATTTTATTTCCAAAAAATTCAACTCTCACTGCGCGAACAGTTTCATAGGCGGGAAAAATATCAACGGTGTCGCCTCTAACTCGAAAGGTGGCGCGATGAAAATCAAGGTCGCTTCTTGTGTAGTTCATTTCTAGAAGCTTTCTGAGCAAATCGTCGCGTCTAAGGCTTTGTCCTTTTTCTACAACAAGCATCATGTTGAGATAAGCTTCTGGAGATCCCAAACCATAAATACATGAAACGCTGGCCACGATAATGACGTCTTTTCTTTCTAAAAGCGATCGAGTGGCAGAATGTCGAAGTTTGTCGATTTCTTCGTTTATCGCAGAGTCTTTTTCAATATAGGTGTCAGTGGCGGGTAGATAAGCCTCGGGTTGGTAATAATCATAATAGGATACGAAATATTCAACGGCGTTTTGCGGGAAGAGTTCTTTGAATTCGCTATAGAGCTGAGCCGCCAGGGTTTTATTGGGGGCCATAATGAGGGCGCTTTTCCCAACTCTTTCTATAACACTAGCCATGGTGAAGGTTTTTCCCGATCCAGTCACACCCAATAAAGTTTGGTGTTTTTGCCCACTCTGAATGCCTTGAACAAGGGCTTCAATGGCCTGCGGTTGATCGCCAGCTGGCTTATAAGTTGTTTGTAGACTGAATTTCACGGACTTAAGGATAGAACGTTGTGGGGGTGCAGAAAACCTCTTCAAACAATAAATTATGGAAAACTTCACAAATTCTTAACGCATTAAAATACTTAAGTTTTTTCATCTCGAGACGATAAGTCATCTGTGGGCAACATGTAGGCTGAAGCGGAATTGAAACGGAGAAACTAGATGGCATCATCGCTGAGTTTTCAACCGGAAGTGAAAAACTTAATCCCACAGGAAGTGTTATTAAAATACAATATCATCCCTCTCTATGTGAGGAGTGAGAAGTTGTGTCTTATCTCTCGTAGACCTTTGACCAACGAGGCTTTGCTCGAGCTCAAAGAAATTACTGGATTTGAAGATTATGAACTTCAACTCGTTGGAGACGATGTTATCGAAGAATATTTACGGCAATTTATTAGCGGAAAGATATTCGAATCCGAAAGCACCAAGAAGGTTGCCTAAGAGTCAAAACTTAGTCGGATCGTGTCGGGATTGCTTTTGATATTCTTAGATAAGGATGAAAAGGCCATGGATAAAATTAATATTCATATTAGTTTTAATCCCGAATATTTCGCACGCCAAACGTCGTAATCTAAATGATATTCAAAAAGGAATAACTTTTGGGGCTGGGCTTTATTATCACCCCTCCAGCACGGCCAATCGTTTTGAGCCCGTAAAGGGTTTGGGCGGCGACAACAATACATTCAATAATCTAGGTTCTGATAAAATTTTACCTTATAGAATGGGCTTATTTCTCAGCGGCCCAATGTTTTATCTAGAGGGCTTTTTTCGTTATGTTCGCACAGAAAATGAGTGGCAAAGAACAACTCCAAGTGTGGGCTTAGGAAAGACTACTTATAAAGGTATGGGGGGCGGAGCAATCTTAGCTTACCCTATAGCGGGTGCTGATAGTTCAAGAATATTGGCTGGGGTCATTGGAGAGTCCATCTCGCATACGGCTGTCATTGAATATGCGCCGGCTAACGAAAAATTAAAACTATCATCATCCAATTTACTCTTGGGGCCTATGCTTCAAGCCGAGGTCTATTTGGGAGACCTTTGGTCGTTTTCACTCATGTCGGCTTATGAGTATGGAATGGCCTCAACTTGGACTGTAAATGAATCGGCTAAATTATTTGGAACAACGAGATTGGCGGGCACGGCTAGAGTTAATGACCAATTTGCCAACCCCATTGTTTCTGAGTTCGGTGGGCTTCTATTTGAGGCTACGTTTAGACTTAGCTTTTATTAATACTTAGTTAATGCTCGGTGAGTTTCTGTTATTTTGAAACTTTTTCGCACTCAAGTAATGCGCCACCGTAGACTTCTTTACAGGAGTCCTTTTTGACTAGGACCTTAGAGCTACAGGAAGCATTTAGTAGGCACAGGGCGATTAAAAAGAATAAAATTTTCATGCGATGAATTAAATGAGAAAAATTCAGATCTATCAAGCTTTCAAAAAATGAGCGTGCAGGGCTGGCTTAGGTAAGCGCATTGCTTAACGCTGAGTATAATAAATTATTTTTCATTTAGGGTTTTCCTCAATTTTTTGAGTAAAAATAGGAAGATCGTAAAAAAGCGAATTAAATGCTTATACGAAGCGGAGGATAAATGAAAAAGGAATTTGGAAAACTACTAAGTGTTGCTGCTCTTGCAGGTATGATGGCTGGACAAGTTGTTCACGCTAATGAAGCTGCTAAAAAAGAAGAAAAAAAAGCTGAAAAAGCTAAATGCAACAAAAATAAAGAAAAGTGCAACAAAGAATGCAAAGAAGGCGATGCAACTTGCGAGCACAAGGACAAAGCTGGATGCGAAAAAGGTAAATGTAACAAAGAAGAAAAGAAAGAAGAAAAGAAAGAAGAAAAGAAATAAATTTCTCTGATATAAGAGAAATGGGAGAGGGCTCGGGTGTTTGACACTCGAGCCCTTTTTTTTGGTGAGTGAATTTTTAAAAAAAACAGCTGAAGGTTTTGGATTAGGCTTAAGGTTACCTCATTATTCTGAGGCGCTTAAAGGGACTCTTCGGGCCGATTGGCTTGAAGTGATTACAGAAAATTATTTAGGCTTAAAAGAAGGAAGGCTCAAATCTCCTGCTTTAAATCGTTTGCTAAAAATTCGGGAAAACTATTCTATAGCTCTGCATGGCGTGGCGATGGGAATTGGAGGCTTGGAGCCTCTTGATCACAATTATTTAAAACGTCTTAAAGAATTGGCTGATATTATTGAAACTCCTTGGATATCAGATCATTTGTGTTGGACAACGGCTCATGGACGCGTTTTTCATGATTTAATTCCACTTCCTTATAATGAAGAAACTTTAAATCATTTAGTTTCAAGAATAAAAGAAGTTCAAGATTTTCTCGGTCGAAGAATTCTTATTGAGAATGTTTCGGCTTATGTAGATTTTGAGACTTCTACGATGTTTGAATGGGATTTTATTTCGGAATTAGCAAAGCGAGCGGATTGCTATTTGTTGTGCGATTTGAATAATATTTTTGTAAGTTCTTATAATCAAAATTTTAATCCTCAAACTTTTATTGAAGCCTTGCCTAAGGAGCGAATAAAAGAATTTCACTTGGCAGGACCCGACCAAAACGGTGAATTTTTAATAGACACGCATGATCACCCTGTTCGTGATGAAGTTTGGAATTTATATCGTAAAATTTTACCCTCATGTCAGCATGTACCCACTTTGTTGGAATGGGACGCAAAGATTCCGTCTGCCGAGGAGCTCTCTTTAGAACTCGATAAAGCTAGACATATATATAAGCAAACTTTAAGTGCCTCTTTAAAGGAGACTTCAAATGAAGCAAGAATTTAAAGATGTTGTTAGTGTTTTTGCATCAGAATTGATCAGCCCTCTATCGGAGAGCTTAAGCAAAAAGAATTTTATAAAAGCAAAAGATGATTCTGAATATCAAACGCGAATTGAAATTTATCGTTGGGATATTCGACGTCGTTTTAAAAGTTGTATCATGGAAGATTTTCCACTTTTGTTGGAATTGGCTGGATCTGAGAAATTCGAAATATGGGCCGAGGATTATTTTATAAAATTTCCATCGAATTCTTTTTCGTTAAGTGATTATACCGAGAACTTTGCTAATTTACTTCGTGAACGCAAAGAGGACACTTTTTGGTGTGATTTGGCCGATTGGGAGTGGAATGATTGCTTGCTCATTTGGGATTCTTTAGATTGGAAGTCTGTTCCATTTGAGGGCGGAAATTTAAAAATCAACACAACACTTAAGTTTATAAAAAGTGAATTTCCTCTTTTAGAGATTGAAAACCAACATAAGATTTTAGAAAAAACAGATCTTGAAAATTATTATGTACAATATAGGAAGTCAGATGGGCTGCATTCTTTAAAACTTGAAAATTGGCAATTTGAGATTTTAAAAAAAATGTATCAATCGATTTCTTTGGATGAGAGTCTTTCGCAAGTGGCTGAAAACTTTAATGAGGAGCTTGATGATCAGGCGATATCATCGGCTTTTAGCTCATGGGTGGCCAACGAAATTCTTTCATTAGAAAGTCTTTCGTAGTAGTCTTTTGGCTTCATGTTTGATTCTCAAAAAGTTTTAATTTTTGATGGTGCGATTGGCACCGCCCTCTACGAAAAGGGTCATTTTATCAATCGACCCTTCGAAGAACTGAATTTAAGCGCTGCTGATGATGTTGAAGCTTTGCATGTTGAGTATATCGAGGCCGGCGCTCAGGTTATTACAACAAATACGTTTTCGATCACTCGCCCTCAGTTGAAGAAGTTCGACATTGAAGACAAGCAAGCTCTGCTTCTTGAAGCGGCATTAAATTTAGCTAATAAAGCTCGTGATAAAGCGGGTAAAGAAAAGGACATCAAGATTGGTCTATCGATAGGACCTCTTGGGGTTTTGATGGAGCCTCTGGGGCCCACCTCGCGGGAAGAAGTGCGAGCTGAATTTGAAAAAGTCGCAAAATTAGCAAAGTCTAAATCTAATTTTGATCTCTATATTCTTGAGACATTTAGTTCATTAGATGAACTCGAAGAGGCTATTAATGGAATTCGGCAAGTCGATAAGCAGACTCCTATTTTAGCTTCTATGACGGTTCATCCTGAACAAAAGAAAATTCTAGAAGATTTTGCTGAACGATTGGGAGAGCGTGACGATGTTCAAGCTCTTGGCATGAATTGCAGTGAGGGCCCCAACGCTTTGTTTAATGCCTTGAGAACTTTGCGTCCTCTTACGACTAAACCTATAGTAATTCAGCCTAATTCTGGTTATCCGCGACAAGTGAATGGTCGTTACTTTTATATGACCAGCCCAGATTATTTAGCAAAATTTGCTAAAAGATTTGCTGAAATTGGTGCCAATGGTGTGGGGGGCTGTTGTGGAACAACGCCGCTTCACATAAAAGCCATTGCCCAAGCGCTCTCGATGACTCAAGCGCAGAGGGTTGAATTTTCTGGACTCGTTGAAAAAAGACCAGAGTTAAAAATTCCCTACAGAAATTGGGATGAGCGAAAAGCTTCAAAAGTGGGAAGCTGTCTACTGTCTGGAAAGAAAGTTTTTTCAATTGAAATCACTTCACCCAAAGGTGTGGATGTAAAAGTTTTTGAAGAAAAATTAGATTTGATTGAGAAAGCTGGAATTCCCTTTGTAAACGTGCCCGATGGGGCAAGAGCCAGCACCAGAGTGAGTAGTTTGCATTTGGCTTCATTGGTATGTCATCAAAAAAGAAAAGTTACAGTGATTCCTCACTTCACGGCAAGAGATAGAAACTTAATTGCACTGCAATCCGATTTGTTGGGCGCGCATGTTAACGGAGTTCGAGATCTTTTGTTGGTTACGGGCGATCCGCCCAAGCTTGGGAGCAATAAAGACGCTACTGCGGTTTATGATATTGATGCCATTGGTATGACTCGAATGGTGGATTGTTTGAATCGAGGGGTGAGTCCAATGGGAGACGATTTAGGTTCTCATTGTGATTATGGGATTGGTGTAGCAGCAAACCCTACGGCTATTAATCTAGAGACTGAAATACAACGTTGGAAGTATAAGTGCGAAATGGGGGCGGATTTTGCGGTCACCCAACCTATTTATGATGCTGATTCTTATTTTAGATGGTTGGAAAGTATTGGAAATCATCAAAAGCCTCATGTTGTTGGTATTTGGCCCTTTTTGAGTTTGCGAAATGCAGAATTCATGGCCAACGAAGTTCCTGGAGTTTTTATCCCCACTTGGGCTATTGAGGAAATGGCTAAAGCTGGTGATGATAAAGTTGAAGCTCGAAAGCGCGGAGTGAATATGGCCATTGAGTGTATGCACAAAATAGCTTCGTCCTGCCAGGGATTTGCTGTGAGTGCGCCTCTTGGAAAAGTGGATATGGCCATCGATACCCTGAAGGAGTTTTTATGAGTAGAAAAGAATTTTACATTGGAATCATGGCTGTTGTTGCAATTGCATTTAGCCGAATGATTCCGCATCCTCCTAATTTCACCCCAGTTATTTCTATGGCTGCTTTTGGTGGTCTATATTTTGATCGATCTTGGAAGTCTTTGCTTTTACCCTTAACGGCTATGATGTTGAGTGATTTATTTATTGGAGTTCATACATTGCTTCCTTTTCTTTATTTGATATTTGCAATAATTTGTTTAGCTCCCAGACTTTTAAAAATTCGACCTTCGATTTCGAATTATTTGCAGTTGAGTTTTTTATCGACAGTCTTCTTTTTTGTATTAAGTAACTTTTTTGTTTGGGCTTATTCACCCATGTATGAAAAGACCATTCAGGGTTTAAGCTATTGTTTTACTCTCGCGATTCCATTTTTTGGATGGAGTTTGTTGGGGACACTTTTTTATTCTGTCTTATTTAGTTTTCTCATACTCTCACGCGAAAAAAGCTTTGGGGCTCAAGAAGCGTCTGCTGTTGCTTAATTGTGTTGAGTGTTTGGATAATTAGAAAAGTTATTTTTTAATTTGAGCTTCTTCTTTTAATTTAAACTTTAAAGGTTCTTTCTCTATTTTCTTATAAGAGACTATGGAGCTAGCATCAGTGTGAAAAGGGACAAAGACTTCAATGTTTCGGTCTGTGTACAAATTATAACATTTTTCTCCAACGCAAATATGGGTGAATTTATCATCTACGTTGGGTAGTAATTTAAAATCAAAAGGCCCTTCCAGTCGAATCGTGGAGAGTTCCGGAAGTTTAACTTCAAATAAATATAAATTAAGCCCCTTTGGAATGAGTGTTTCGTTGGATTGAACGGTGATGCTTTCTGCTAAATCGGCATAATGGGAGTAAGAGCTTGTCATTCTATAAATAGGGTTTTTTTGATTGGCGATGCGCATTTGATAGATTTCTCTAACGTAGCTTGGTGCGAATTCTAGAGGGGGACCATTAAAAATTCCAGGTTTAAAAAGCAAGCTAATATATTGGCGAGGATATCCTTCTATATTAAAGCCCGGGGCATCGATTCCCATAGTCACTACTTTGTTGAGCGTAGTATCGTCTAAATACATAGCCCTAAAAAGAGTTGTATTTCCTAGTTTGTTTTCAAAAGCTTCACGTAAGTGCCAAACAGAAGAAAAAACTTTAGATTCTGCAAATTTAATCAATTCTGGAATTCTACAAGCAATACCAGGGTCTAGTAAGAGAGCTAGATTTTTAGCTCCTAGCTTTTTTTCAAATTCAGCAATGACATCCTCTTTCAAATATCCATTATAAAGTTGGGCTAATAATGTTTTAATTTCATCTTGAGATAACTGTGAAAAGCTTTCATAAAATTCACGTGTTCTAAAGTGAGTTCGATTTTTTACAAACCATTCTTCTAAGTCTTTTAATTTTATTTTTTGAGACGAAAGCTTAAGTATGTGCTTTTTGTTGGCTTCAGGAAAAAGCTTTTCAATTCCTTCTCCTTTTTCACTCACATGAAGATCAATTTTAACCAAATCCGGGTCTATTTTATGGGTTAAGCCGTTAGAGTCTCTGAGGATTATAATTTGATTTCCAAATTCGTCTAACTCTTGGCTAAGTTTTCCAAATAAGACATAATCAAAATTCCATTTTTCAGTGATTAGAGCATAGGGTTCTTTGTATTTTTTAATTGTTTTAAATATTTCTTCTGGAAACGTAACGCTTTCCCATCGAAAAGGATGACTAGATGCTGTCAGTACTCGTGGTGGAGGCTCGTCTTGATAATGTATCATTTTCACTTCTCCACTTTTTCTATCAATCAACCAGAATCCTGCTCGTGCGCGAGAGATTATTGTTCCTTCAACGATTTTGCTGCCTTCTTTGCTTGCTATTTGAACAGAAGCAAAATCACCTATGTGATCTTCTTTGAGGGGGTGGGTTTTCCATCTTAGATCATAACTCGGGCCCGTAGTTGCAAGTTCGTAAAGCCATTCATTGCAAGTATTAGAATAGGATAGGGAGATGCCTAGAGCAGCTACTATTAAACAAAGGTATAAGCTAAAATAGGTTTTCATTTATAATTACTCATTTTAAATCGGAATAATTTGCTAATTAAATGAATTTTGGATTTGCGGATAAGGTAATTCGATCTTATTCAGGGCCGATCCCTAAGTCTATAGAATTATTGATGTTTAATTATATTATTGCTGCAATAATGGGCCTTAAAGATAAGCTCTAGATTTACCGAAACAGTAGAGATGTCCATTCGTCTTTTTTCAATTTTAGTTTTTATTGTATTTAACTTGAGGCTCTATAGTCAGGCTTTTGAATATAATGATCTTGATAAAGAAAATCCTAAGGAGATTATTCCAGAAGAACGTATAGTCCAAAAATCAAAGAGCCAATCCATAGAAACAAAAGTTCAGTATGTCGATGATCGTTCAATTTTAAAAGAAGGTGTACGTGTTCTCTTTGCTCCAATGCAAACTTTGATGATGCCTCTTAATTATAGAATGGCTTATAAAATGAATCGAGAAGAGGCGTTAAAAGCAACTGCCGAAGAAGCTCCCCCTTATTTAATTGCTTATGCTTTGCTTTATTGGGGT
>CAZSSP010000001.1:0-31552 GCA_964609695.1 uncultured Bacteriovoracaceae bacterium | reverse complement strand
AACTGCCGAAGAAGCTCCCCCTTATTTAATTGCTTATGCTTTGCTTTATTGGGGTTTAGGTAAAGTTTCAAAAGTTTATTACAAAATTAATTATGATGATTTTCATGAAAAGGTGTCAACAAAGTTAAATCCAAATCCTGAGTCTGTTTTGTTTATTAACACCATAGATCCGAAAGACAAGTTAGGCGATTATCCTGCTTTAGAATTTGAGCAGCTTTATGCGAAGTTTTCCTCCTCTGAATATGTAGAGGCAGACTCTATTGATGATTTGAAAAGAGAATTAAAAGACTTAGAGAAGGAAGGAAAATCTTTTGATCGAATTGAGTTTTGGGGGCACGGGCACCCTGGCCGAATCGCTATTGGGAAAAAAGATAAATTGAGTTTAAAAAACTTAAACTTGTTATCAGACATGAAACTTAACATCACAAAGCCTGGCGCTGAGATACGTATGATAAGTTGCTCATTGTCTGGAAAAAGTCCCTTTCATAATGGTGAAGAATTTATAACTCAATTTGGAAAAACACTTTTACCTCATGGAGGTCGAATATTTGGGGCTACAAGAGATATTCTTGTCTATGACACTCCTTTGCCAATGAAGTTTTTGCAACATGCCTATGGTGTGGCTCTTTGGAGTCGATTGTTACACGAGACTTTACCCAAAGTGCTTCGAGATTATAAACAAGCTAAACATGATTTTGTAGAAGTTCAAATTCCCGCAAATTGCGAGAGCACATTAGCTAAAATTATAAGACATAAGTGAGTTATGCTTTTTTCGAAGTTAACAACTAAGGTTTTCTTGAAAAATATGCTTCAAGTCTTTCGTCTAAGTTAGAGAAAAACTCATCATCAAATTCTCGAAAGCGTGGATGCATTAGAGAACTTTCTCTGGATCTACTAAAAAGTTGAGAATCGATTACAAAATTAAGGATGTGATCAGGTATTATGATATTGGGAGCTTCCTTAGTTAATTCTGGTTTTAAAACTTTCAATCTTCTAAACACAATATGATCGGCAAAAGCTTCGGCCATGTGTCTATCCCATGGGGCGCGACTAAGATCGTCTGTTGTTTTTCCATCTAAGCTGACAAGTAATGACCCTAGGCCTCGAGTCGGATAAGCTGAGCTTTCACGACCTGCGAAAAGATCATCTTTTGCAAGGTAGCCAGTTTTAGCATTTGCTTGAGTTTCCAAAGATTTAATTCTTTCAGCCACGAAATTAAAATAGGATTTTTTATCTTGGATTATGGGTGTAATTCCATCGGCCTTATCTTTGATCCATGATAGAGGGTTTTTAGGGGTATTACCTGTAACTTTAAAACCCTCATTTACATAAGATGCAGCGGCTTGAGGAATGGCATCAAAATTATGATAACTAAAGTGACTTCTGAAAAAATCGTTAATTTCATTTAAGGATTCTTTTTGTTCGTATTCATTATGACGCTCTAATTCTGAAATGGCTTTTTTCATTTTACTTTTTGTGTACAATGAGAGCATTGGGTCAATTAAACTGAGAGCATCGAGTCTTTTTTGGTAATCACTAATCCATTCAGGGTCGTTAACTTTATTTTCTCTAATAATTCCGCGCTCTGCTGCTTTACGTAGAAATTGTTTTACAAACTCTTTATTCTCCTCGCTTTTAGCTTTTCCAACGGAATCTTCAAAAAAACTATTCACTCTTTTTTCAAAGCTAGCCAGCGAGCCCTCGCCCATTTTCGCAACATAGCGCTCAATTTCATCAGCGTAGTCTTGAAAGTGAGAGTCATCACTTATTTTCCAGCTAAGCATTTTATTCAAATCTTCTAAAAATAAAGCTTCTTCGTTGGAAGTGGCTTTTGGATTTTTCAATTTAAATTCATCAAATAACTGATCGGCTAACGAAGTTATTTTTTTTCGAGTATCTTCACGTCTTAAAAGAGCTTTAAAAAAATAATTTTGTTCGTCTTGGGCGCTGTGTGAGGTGAGCGCTGTTTCTCCTGGGCTCTTGATCTTTTTTTCTTTTATAATTTTAGGCGCAACTGCTGGTACTTCATCTATTTTTACAGCGGATGTGCTATTCGGTTTTTTCTTACACATGGCTAACAAGCTTTGAATTATAGATGCAGCCTGTGTCGCTTCTGCGATTATTAAAAGATATATAAACGCTAGTTTTTTAATAAGGGCCATAATGGCTCTTCGTCATTTTACATTGAAAGAATTAAAGAAAAACTCATGATTTAATGCGGTGAATTGATTTTGCTCAGTGCTTATTATTTCAAATACTTAAGCTAAGTGAATTTCTTTTCTATAATACTGATGGCGTTGTGAGGGTGAAGACTTTCAACGTGATTGGCTTCAATACGATATCCCAATATAGATTTTTCTTTATCAAGTTTGGCTTTAATTTTCCGTGCAGCATCTTCACAAAACATAAGATTTTTTCCGCTCAGTAATGCAAATTCTTGTTCGTCTTCCCTTTTAACAGCGGCTTGAACGGAAGTCTGAAGAGTGTTTTCCACTAATTCGATATATTTTAAAAAATCAGAATTCTTTTTGTTGGAGCCAAAGTTCAAATCAATATGTGCAAAACTTCTTTGAGAGTGAGGAGTGGCGCAAATGGATTCTTCTTTTAAAAGCCACTCGGCCACTTCAGATTTTTTAAAAGTAGAAGTTTTTGTGAAATCGGAGAGAAATTTTTCACTAATGAGTTGTCGAGCCAGTGCGGCCGAGCAAGGGCAAGTGCTCGAATAAGTGATAGTAATTCCCATTTTGAAATTGCATTCGTTCTTTTTAGAGTCGTATGAAGCCTCTAATGTTACGGGATAGCTTCTCCATCCAGACTTTTCGCTTAAAAGAGCGGGACGTTTTGTCATGAAATCGAAGGTAATTTTTATATAAGACTTGCTGGAGAGGTCTTTGTGAGAATCTACAAAAGCCTTGGTAATTTCTTCTAGTAGTGAAAAGCTTAAAATTTCACTTTCCATTTTTTCTTGTAAAAGCAAATAGAGACGAGACATATGTATGCCTTTGACGTTTTCTTGGTCAAGGCTCACAAAGGCATCCGCACGAGCAGGGATAATGAAAGTTTTAGATCCACTGCTTTTTAATTGAACTGGAATTTCAACACCGCTCATACCCACTTTATCAATGGGTGCAGCAGCTTCAACTTTTTGCTCAGCTGCAATGTCGGGCATTTTTCGCCCATTTTTTTTCTTTGAACGCATGTGAGTCTTATTCATAAGCTAATATTTTTGTTTTTACCAAGCATAAAGCCATTCTCAAGGCTTTGGGGGACTACGCTTTATATTTGACCAGCAGTGTTAGGCTTTCTATAAGCCCTTTATGGAGATTAGGCAGCGTCCTCGCCGAAACAGAAAATCACAAGCTCTTCGTTCCTTAGTTAGGGAAAATTCATTGAATCCCTCTGATTTTATTTGGCCTGTATTTCTTTGTGAAGGTACAGCTCAGCGCCAAGAAATTAAAAGTTTGCCAGGAGTTTATCGCTTAAGCGCAGATGTTCTTTTGGAGGAAGCTAAAATTGCTTCAAAAATGGGTATTCATGCTTTGGCTTTATTCCCCGCTGTTGATGATTCAAAAAAAGATCCTCTCGCAAAAGAATCTCATAATCCGGATTCTTTGTTGCATCGAAGTCTCAAAACATTAAAAGAAGCTCTTCCAGAATTACTACTTATAAGTGATGTGGCTATGGATCCATATTCTTCGGATGGCCATGATGGAGTCTATCGTGATGGTAAAATTCATAACGATGAAACTTTAGAAATTCTTGCTCGAATGGCCATTGAACAAGCCAAATCAGGAGCCGATATGGTGGCACCTTCTGACATGATGGATGGTCGGGTGGGCTATATTCGACAAGCTTTGGACCAAGAAGGTTTTAGTGATGTAGGAATTCTTTCTTACACTGCGAAATATTGTTCGGCTTTTTATGGCCCCTTTAGAGATGCATTGTCTTCGGCTCCTCGTGCTGGCGATAAAAAAAGCTATCAGATGGATCCTGCCAATTCTCGTGAAGCGCTTCGTGAAGCTGAGCTGGATGTCGAGGAAGGGGCGGATATGTTGATGGTTAAACCCGCCTTGGCGTATCTCGATATCATTTCATTGTTGTCTAATAATTTTTCTCTACCGATTGCCGCCTATCAAGTGAGTGGAGAATACGCGATGATAAAGGCCGCAGCTCAAATGGGTATGTTGGATGAGCGCCGCGCTTTTGAGGAATCCTTGATATCCATCAAGCGTGCGGGTGCCGACATCATTTTAAGTTATTACGCTCGTGAATTATTTCGATAATTCCTTTTTAAGTAATAAACCTCTTATTCTTGACGTCGCACAGTTAAAGTTAAAAGGCGTCGGAGTTTCCGTTGCCTCGTGGATCGGCCACGGCCTCTAATCCGGAGTCCGTGATTTTAACTCCTTGAACGCTACAGGTTGAGGGCTTTTCTTCGAGCGTATATCCGAGCTTGGCGAGTTTATCTTTATTGCTTCCAGACATTGAAGGTTCAACTCTTAAGGTGTCGGGTCTCCACTGATGATGATATCGGGGAGCTGCAATGGCATCGTCTAAATCCATTCCGTATTCCATTAAATTTAGAAGAGCGAGTGTGACGCAACTAATGATTCGCGTGCCATCAGGGCTTCCGAGAGCATAAATGATTTTTCCATCTTTCATGACTAAGGTGGGTGCCATGCTACTCAATGGACGCTTTCCGGGAGCGACTAAATTAGCCTTACTTCCAAAAGCTCCAAACATATTGGCATCGCCTTCTTTTGCGGCAAAGTCATCCATTTCATTGTTCATTAAAATCCCAGTACCTGGAATCACCATGGCATTTCCAAAGTGACCATTGATAGTTTGCGTTGAACTGATGACATTGCCTTCGCTGTCAGCCATGGAAAAGTGAATTGTGTGATCGCTTTCGCGAATTTTTAAATCTCCCGGTAAAATTTCTTCGGCTTTCAGGGCTCTATCACTTTGAAATAACTTTTTTCTTTCCGACGCATATTCTTTACTCATAAGAGAGCTTATGGGCATTTTTACATAGTCGGTATCGCCATAATATTTTCCTCGATCAGCAAAAGCTAATTGCATGGCCGCCACAGTTTTGTGAATGTTTTTGATGTCGCTAGCAGAGGATTTTTGCAATTCTTCATTTTCTAGCAAATTGAGGATTTGCTGAGTGATTAACCCTCCAGAGCTTGGAGGTGGCATTCCAATAACCTCAAAGCCTTTATAGGTATTTCGAAGGGGTTTTCTAATTTTGGCGTGATAGTTATAGATATCAGAAGTTTCCATGACGCCACCGTTGGGTTTTAAATAGTTCACAATTTTTACAGCAGTTTCTCCACCATAAAATCCGCGACGTCCCTTTTCTGCAATCAGTTTAAGAGTTTTAGCTAAATCCTTTTGAACAAATAAATCGCCCTTTTGAAGTGGAGTTCCATCGGCTTTAAAATAAAGTTCTTTAGATGCGCGATAGTGAGAGAGTCGTTCGCTGTTATCTTTGATTCTTTCTGCAAATCTATCGTTAACAATAAATCCATTTTCCGCGAGTTCAATGGCGGGAGCCATGACCATGGCTCGAGGTAGTTTTCCGTAGAGGTTGTGAATTTCAAGAACTCCGGCCACTAATCCAGGAACACCAGCTGCGAGGCCGCCTGTTTTCGAAGCTTCAGAATCGACTTCCTTACCCTTGAGAAATATTTTTGAGTGTGTGGCCATAGGCGCTCTTTCTCGGAAATCAAAAGCTGTTACGTTTTTAGAGGGCGCATGATAAACCAGTGCAAATCCTCCTCCACCGATGCCAGTTGAGTAGGGCAATTCAACAGCGATAGTAAATGAAGTGGCTACAAATGCATCGATTAAATTCCCACCAGCTTCCATAACTTTTCTTGCCGCTTGGGCTGAGTAGGGACCTTGAGTGGCAATGGCAAATGTTTTTCCTCGAGCTGTTTTCGAGCTAGAGGGTGTGGGGAGAGCGCTATTGATACTAGTTTTTGTAGAGTGAGACGCACAGCTTACGATTAAGAGTGCAGAAAAAAACAATGAAATACGCTGATAATTTTTCATATACCTTAGTTATAAGCCCACTTCTCGATTTAAGGAACAAATAAGAGCCACAAATTAAAATCTATTTAAAAATTTATTTCCCATGAGTTGTTGGGGTGCAGCCTTAAGCATGCGTTAATCGTAAATATAAGAATATCTGAAAGACACGGCAGGGCACCCCCTCCTCAGGTCTTCGCCTTCGGGCTCGACCTTCGGGAACCCCGAGTGTCCTTCAGACATTCTTATATTTACGATTAATGCTTGCGCCGATGGCGCGGTGAAACTCAAAGGAAATAAATATTTAAAAAGAATTTAATTTGTGGGGCAATTTTGAGTTTGAAGTGTATTCGATTTGGGGCTCCAAATTATATAATTATTTAATTGCTCAAAGTGATCATTTTGAGTGATGTATTTCCAGTTTCTATTTCTAAAATACCAAGATGAAAAACTTTCCATTCGATAAAGATCGATATCTTCTTCACTTAGATAAAGCGTGCATTTTGAATTGAGTGAGTTCATTTGATTGGCCACGGCAATGAATTCTTGTCCTCGATTGGCGCTGGAGCTGAGATTTTTAATAACTGTAAAATTAAGAATAATGAAAATCGATAAAAGTCCCCATCGCAAAGCAGGGTGAATAATTATGGATATATATTTTTTAGGAATGATTTCAGCTAAAAAATAAGCTCCGATTGGGGCCAGGGGGAGATAAACTGGATGAAGGTAATGAGGAAGCTGAAAGTGACTTAAGCTAAAAGGAATAAAAAATGAAAAGAAACAAAGCAAAGATAATACGAGCCAAGGCCCAAAGTTCTTTGTGATTAAAGGATATTGGCTTCCATGTTTTTTCCAATAATAAATTCCAGCCGGAACAGTCCACCACCAGGGCCAGCCGTATTTTAGAATAACTCCAACATAGGTCCATCGGCTGCCACTCTCAGAATGCAGAACGCTGCCTCTATTTGTGGTGAAAGATCTCAAGACTTGTTTATTGAGGTATTCCATAAAATACCAAGTGTCTGAGGCTAAAGTGGCTTGAGTTTTATAAGCCCAAACTAAGATTGGGCTGAAGGCAGCGAGAAGACATACGCCAACAAAGTTCCATGAAAGTTTTTTTGGATAAATCCAACGTAATAAAAAAATAGCTCCCCAAACACCCAAACCAGCAATGCCTTTTGAAGCGCAAGCTAAAGCAGAGCCAAGGCAGGCACTTGCTAATAAAGCGCGTTTCATTTTTAACGAATGTTTTTGGAAGGCCCACTCGTAAGTGGAAATTAAGGCTATTAATACTCCCGCAGACAGAGGTCCTTCTAAGTAAGAACTTGCAGCGTATTTCGTATAGTGACCAAAGCTCAAAAGCATTAAAAAACAAAAAGAAGCCTGAACTTGGCCCATACGAATGTAGGTCCAGCATATTAAAATAATAAAAGCTAAGAGTGAGGGGAGACCGCCGATAGCTCTGGCGGCTCCATCTGAGAGACCTAAAACAGAAAGCACCTGAGAGCCCCATTGAAAAAAATAAGGAGGATGTTCAAAGAAATGAGGGAACATGTTGGGGCTTGCGGATAATTTCCAAAACTCTCCAGTTTGTAAAACCTTAAGAGATAAGCCGGCATAAAGCGCTGCGTCAGGAGCTAGACCTTGCTGATTCCATCTAAAAATTACGAAAAAAAATACAGCGCTCAATACTAAGAAGATTTTCTTTTCCACTGACAAGCACAATAGAGCCCCTTGTCATTCTTCTCAATCTTCAATAGCTTCACCCGTTGATTGGGTGAATTAAATGGGAACAAAACAGCGTTTCGACTTGGATGTGACCAGAACAAAGATCATAGAGCTCTTACTTAGACACGATCCACGGGATCTTAACTTCTCGAAAGTCTCTCGCTTTTTAAAAATCCCACGCTCAACACTTTATTATTATTTCGGAAATCGCTTTGATAATCTGTTACAAGACGCCGTTAAATTTGGAGTTGATCAATTTTTACAAACGGAGCATCTCAAAAAATATACGAGTTATTCGTCTTGGGAAGAATTCCAACGACAGCGTTTAGAGAATTCCTTGGATATAGTTAAAGCTTTTCCTTGGGCTCCGCTTTTATATATACGTTTCCGAGTCGATCCCGGTCCTTTGGGGGAGAGTGTTATGGAAAGCGAAAGACGCTATCTCAAAGAATATCGTAAAATTTGTAAGCATTTTTGTGGTCGCGAACCCAATATAAATAATGAGAGAATTGTTGCTGGTTTGAAAGTGGGTTTGATGTGGGGTTTGGGCTCCAGTTTGCCGCCCTTTGAAAAACAGAATCCAGTGGATTTTGAAGAAGTTAAAAAAACTGCACGAGCGGCTTTAATGCCAATTTTTAAAACATTACTCTTTTAGTGGGAATTATTTAGAAAAGCCGAGCCCCCATATTCCCCCTATAGGATATGGGAGCCCTGCTTCAGCCCCTGTCCCCTACCCGAAAACAAAGTGCCTACGAGATATATTTATAAGCGTTATATTTTTTCATTTAAAGTAAAGCCGATGGCGCTTTATTTGGTATTTCGTCAGTCGCGCCTGATTAAAATTATAAGCGATACTTATAGATTCTGCTTAACCATCGAAAGATCTGTGCTATAAAAAGGCCGCAGCCTGAATTTGGAGGTTTTATTTTTATGTCAATCAGGAAAAAATCCTTAAACTTCATAGCCTTTGCGGCCCTAGTATTGGGAGCATTTCAGGCGTGTACTAAGAAAAATGTTGGCACCGACGGTAAAAAAGTTCTTCTCTATGGAAATGGTTCTGAGCCTGCCACAATCGATCCTCAATTAGCGACCGGAACCGTTGAACATCACATAATTTTAGCTCTCTACGAAGGACTCGTGAACAGTGATCCTCAAGACCTACACCCCATTCCCGGTGTTGCTGAAAAATGGGAAGTTTCAAAAGATCAAAAGAATTTCAAATTTTACTTAAGAAAAAATGCGAAGTGGTCCAATGGAGACCCAGTCACTGCTCATGATTTTGTATTTTCTTGGAAGAGAATTTTAACCCCAACTCTTGCTTCTGAATACGCGTATATGTTGCATGTTATTTTAAATGCCGAAGAATATAACACAGGAAAAATAAAAGATTTTAGTGCCGTGGGAGTTAAGGCTCTCGATGATTATACTCTTGAAGTTAAGCTTAAGGGGCCAACTCCTTATTTCTTGTCTTTGCTCACTCACCATTCTGCCATTCCAGTTCATAAAGCCACTATTGAAAAATTTGGTGCCTTTGATGATCGAAATAATCCCTGGACTAAGCCTGGAAACTTTGTAGGAAACGGTCCTTATAAGTTAAAAACTTGGGAGCTCAACAAAATTCTTACCGTTGAAAAAAACCCTAATTATTGGGATCAAGCTGCTTTGAAACTTGATGAAATTCATTTCTTCCCAACGGTTAATCTATTGACTGAAGAGCGTAGCTTTAGAGCGGGAGAATTGCACAGAACTAACGATTTGCCTCCCCACAAAATTCAAAACTTACTTAAAGAAAATCCTGAAGAAACAAAAGTCTATCCTTTCTTGGCTAGCTATTTCTTCCGCTTCAACACCACTCGTAAACCCTTCACCGATAAAAGAGTTCGTAAGGCGTTGTCTTTAGCTATTAATCGAGAAGAAATCGTAGAAAAGGTAGCCAAAGGAAATCAAGTTCCAGCTTATAGTTTTGTTCCCCCAAATGCTGGTGGATATAATTCTAAACATAAAATCACAGGTGATTTGGAGACAGCTCGTAAGCTTTTAGCCGAAGCTGGTTATCCTGATGGAAAGGGTTTTCCTAAAGTCGATATTCTTTATAACACTCATGAAGGCCATAAAGCCGTTGCAGTAGCCATTCAGGAAATGTGGAAAAAGAATTTGAACATTGACGTCGAGCTCAACAATCAAGAATGGAAAGTTTATCTCGATACTGAGAAAAAGCTTCAGTACTTTGTTTCTCGCGCGGGTTGGGTAGCCGATTACAATGATCCAAATAATTTCTTGGATTTGTTTGTCACCAATGGCGGAAACAATAGAACAGGTTGGTCGAATGCAACTTATGACTCGCTTATTAAAAAAGCGGCAATGACTGCTGATCCAGCAGCTCGTTTAGAGGTTTTTCAAGAAGCTGAAAAAATTCTCTTAGAAGAAATGCCGATCTTACCTATTTATATTTATACAAATAAATACATGCTTTCGAAAAAGGTGAAGGGTTATTATCCTAATGCGCAAGACACTCACCCCTATCAAAATATGGATTTAGTGGAATAAGTTACAGAAAATGTTCGGTTATATTTTTAAACGGCTCATCGAAATGGTCCCTGTTTTATTTATTGTTGTGAGCTTAACATTTGTATTTATGAGAATGGCCCCTGGTGGGCCATTCGATTCTGAAAAAGCCGCTCCTGCTGAAGTGATCAAGGCTTTAAATGAAAAGTATAAATTTAATGCTCCCTTACATGAGCAATATTTTCATTTTATTAAAGATTTGATGCGTGGAGATTTTGGACCTTCATTCAAACATCCTGGTCGCAGCGTTGTAGAAATGATTTCAGAAGGTTTGCCTAGAACGGTGGAGTTAGCGCTTTATTCAATTCTATTTGCATTAATCTTAGGAGTTTTTTCTGGCGTGCTGGGTGCCATCAAGAGAAATACTTGGCTAGATTATTTGCCCATGTCGCTTTCGATGGTTGGGATTTGTGTGCCCTCATTTTTGTTGGGCCCTTTGATGGTCTTGGTCTTGGGTATTTGGTTGCACTGGTTGCCCATCGCAGGTTGGGATGATGGATTTGCCTATAAAATTCTTCCCACTATTACATTGGGCTCTGCCTATGCAGCCTATATTGCAAGACTCAGTCGAGGTGGAATGCTCGAGATACTTTCTCAAGATTTTATTCGAACAGCACGAGCCAAAGGGGTGCCTGAAAAGCAAGTCATCACTAAACATGCACTTAAGGGGGGATTGCTTCCAGTCGTTTCGTTTTTAGGGCCAGCCCTTGCAGGTTTATTGGGCGGATCTTTTGTCACTGAAACTATTTTTCAAATTCCTGGAATTGGCCGTTTTTATGTCGAAGCTGCTTTTAATCGTGATTACACTTTAATCACAGGGACAACTATTCTTTTTGCGTTGTTCTTTGTAGTTTTCAATTTGTTTTCAGATGTGATCACTGTTTTGTTAAATCCTAAGTTAAGTTTTGCAAAGGATCGAAAATGAGCGAAGCTTTACTAGTAGAAGTTGAAGAAGGCACGTCTCTTTGGAAAGATGCGCTCATTCGATTGAAAAAAAATCGAATGGCTATGATTGGCCTTTGGATTCTTGTTGCACTGATTATTCTTGCTATTTTAACTCCCTGGATAGCTCCTTATCGTTATGAATCACAAAATTTAGAATATGGAGCTCAAGGGCCCTCTGCTCAACATTGGTTTGGAACCGATGTCTTTGGTCGTGATTTGTTTACGAGAGTGCTTTTTGGCGGGCGAGTTTCTTTAATGGTCGGTTTCATTGCCACCTTTGTATCTCTAGTCATTGGAGTTTTGTGGGGAAGTATTGCGGGATTTATTGGAGGACGTGTGGATTCTGCAATGATGAGAATCGTAGATATTATCTACTCTCTTCCATTTATGCTTTTTGTAGTTTTACTCACGGTGCTTTTTGGACGTCATTTAGTTCTCATATTTTTTGCTATTGGTGCCGTGGAATGGTTGACCATGGCACGAATTGTAAGAGGTCAGGTTTTGCATTTAAGAAAGCAAGAGTTTGTAGAGGCTTGTTATTCTCAAGGCATTTCTAAAAGACGAATAATCTTAAAGCATATCATCCCCAACGTTTTGGGTCCTATTATTGTATACACAACCCTCACTATACCTAGTGTTATGTTGCTTGAAGCATTTTTAAGTTTTCTAGGTTTAGGAATTCAAGCACCCATGAGTTCTTGGGGTATTTTAATTAGCGATGGTGTAGAGACTATGGAAGAATTCCCTTGGTTGTTAATTTTTCCGGGTCTGACTTTGTCATTAACTTTATTTTCACTTAACTTTTTAGGCGATGGATTGCGTGATGCTCTCGATCCAAGGACATCGAAGGACTAATTATGGCACTTTTAGATGTTCGAAATCTTAGAACTTATTTTCATACACGTAATGGAATTTTGAGAGCCGTTGATGGCATTAGTTACAATGTCGATCGCGGTGAGACTTTAGGAATTGTCGGTGAGTCAGGATCTGGAAAATCCGTATCTCAGTATTCGCTCATGGGTCTTATTCCAATGCCGCCAGGTAGAATTGAATCCGGTGAAGCGATTTTTGATGGAGTCGATCTTTTAAAAGCTTCTTCTGCTCAAATGCTTAAAATTCGTGGCAAGAGAATTGCCATGATTTTTCAGGATCCTATGACATGTTTGAATCCCTATATGACCATCGGCGATCAAATCATGGAGCCTTTGTTTATTCATGAAAAAGCATCGCACGCTGAGGCCTATAAGAGAGCACAAAAAGCTTTAGAAGATGTTGGTATTTTTGAAACTGAAAAAAGATTGAAGGCTTATCCTCATCAATTTTCAGGAGGTATGCGACAACGGGTTATGATTGCAATGTCGCTTATTTCAAAGCCAGAACTCCTTATTGCGGACGAACCCACGACAGCACTTGATGTCACCGTTCAAGCTCAAATATTAGAGCTTATTAAGAGATTGCAAAAAGAATACAAAATGGCCGTTATTTTTATCACTCATGATTTGGGTGTGATTGCCGGCATGGCTGATAAAGTGGCCGTTATGTATGCAGGAAAAATAATTGAGAGTGCTAGCACTGAGAAGTTATTTGAAAAACCCATGCACCCTTATACTCAAGCTTTGTTGCATTCTATTCCATCAACCCATAAGGCAGGCGATAAACTTTATTGTATTCCTGGATTGCCTCCTAACCTTACACGAGAAATTAAAGGATGTTCATTTGCGCCTCGTTGTGAAAAAGTTGAGGAAAAATGTCGTCAAAGCATCCCTGACATTAAAGAAATCAGGCCCGATCATTGTTCGGCCTGTTTTAGATTTCAAGAGGGCACATTATGAGCCTTGAAAAAGCGCGCAACTTTTTAAGAGTAAAAGGTTTGAAAACTCATTTTCCTATTATGGAAGGTGCTTTTTTTCCAACAATCAAAGGAACCGTTAAAGCCGTTGATGGTGTTGATTTAGACATTGCTGAAGGTGAAGTTGTTGGATTGGTTGGCGAGTCTGGGTGTGGAAAGAGCACTCTTGGCAAAAGCATTATGCGTTTGGTGCAGACTACTGAAGGTTCGATTGAACTTTTAGGAGTAGATTTAGCCTCTTTGGATGCTGCGTCTTTAAAAAAGAAGCGCCCGCTTTTTCAAATGATCTTTCAAGATCCCTATGCCTCGCTCGACCCTAGAATGACTGTGTTTGATATTTTAGCTGAACCATTAATAGTTCATAAAATAGTTCCACAGGAAGAACTCACAAAGGAAATATCCAGACTCATGGAAGTTGTTGGTTTGGCGCCACGATTTATGAAGAAATACCCCCATGAGTTTTCGGGCGGTCAGAGACAAAGAATTTCAATCGCGCGTGCTTTAGCTCTTCGTCCCAAGTTTATAATCGCCGATGAGCCTGTTTCTGCTTTGGATGTTTCGATTCAGTCACAAATTTTAAATCTTCTAATGGATTTAAAAAAGCAATTTAATTTAACGTTACTCTTCATTTCTCATGATCTTTCGGTGATTCGTTATTTGTCGGATCGAGTTGCTGTTATGTATTTGGGAAAAATAGTTGAGTTAGGTAAATCGTCAGATATTTTTGAAAATCCTCAACATCCTTATACCAAGGCTTTATTGTCTGCGATTCCTTCTCCCGATCCCATAAAGGAAAAGAAACGTCAGAGAATCTTGTTAGATGGTGATCCTCCATCGCCGATGAAGCCTCCAAGTGGTTGCGCTTTTCATCCCCGCTGTCGCTACGCTAATGATAGTTGTAAAAAGGAAATCCAAACCTTGAAGCTTCAGTCGAGTGGGGTGATGGCCGCATGTCATCGTATTGGTGAGATCTAGATCCCCGTCTTTAAATGAGTTAAATTCCAGTTATGGAAAAGAAAATTGCAGTTGTTAGCGGTGCTAATCGCGGTTTGGGGCTGGGGACTTCCTTATCACTTGCCGAAAAAAACTATCACGTTGTTATGTTGGCCCGAAAAATTGATGGGATGGAACAGCATATTCAGAATATAAAAAACAAAGGACAAAGCGCTGAAGTTTTTAAACTTGATGTCACTGATGAAGCTGCGATTCGAAATCTCAAGAAGTATTTGGAAGACACTTATGGTCACATAGATGTGTTAGTTAATAATGCCGGAGTTTATTTGGAGTCAGGAAAAGTACCTTCAAGTGTCTTGGAAGTGCCTGCTGAAATATGTTTAAAAACATTTGAAATTAATTCTTTAGGACCTTTAAGATTAACTCAGGCTTTAGTTCCATTATTAGCGAAATCAAAGTCTGCAAGAATTGTTAATGTATCTTCAGGAATGGGTTCCATGTCCGAAATGGGAGCTGGCTTTGCTGCCTATCGAATGTCGAAGAGTGCACTTAATGCTTTAACTCGTGTTTTTGCTGCTGAGCTTGCTGATAAAAAAATTAAAGTGAACGCTATTTGTCCGGGTTGGGTAAGAACCGATATGGGTGGGCCGAGTGCCCAACGTTCAATTGAAGAAGGTGTATCGGGAATCGTTTGGGCTGCAACTTTGCCAGATTCGGGTCCCTCAGGTGGATATTTTAGAGACGGCAAAAAAGTCGAATGGTGAAATAAAATTTAGAGTCTTGGATCGGTGCTTTGCACTTCTGGACGATTTTTTTGATTCTCCCAAAATTGCATTAACGATGGATATTTATCAAAGCAATAAAGTTCTCTAAATTGCGCCCAATCAATAAGCCCAAATAGGCTAAAGCTGAGGTAATCCCATTCGGCGAAACTATTATTTTTCACGGCAGATTCTAGATATTCAAAAGTGTTTTTTATTCTATCGAGGTGACTTCGGCCAAAAGGAGTTTCTGGATTAAGAGGATTTTGTGAGCGCTTAGATAGTAATGAAACAATTAAAGAGTCAGCGGCCCCATCTATAATGCTTAATAGATTCTCTTTTTCGATAGACAATTTTGGATGAAAGTTTTTTTCGACTAAGTGATTAAAAATAACTCTGGAATCTAAAATAATTTGACCTTCATCTTCAAGGAAGGGGATTTTTAATAAGGGACTTTTCTTTATGAGTTCTGCCCTTTGTTGTGAATCAAAAATATCTACTTTGATAAATTCAAAGTTATGATTTCTAAGTAAAAAACGAGTTCTTCTCACGAAGGGGGAAGTGTTTGAACCGTATAGTTTCATTAATGTCCCTAGTGTTTATGGGTTTTTAAAGCTATTTGCGCATCTTAGTTTACCAAGGGGCAAACTAAGATGCGCAAAAAATGGTGGTCGGAGGCGGAATCGAACCGTCGACACGTGGATTTTCAATCCACTGCTCTACCGACTGAGCTACCCGACCATTCAAACAATAACAAAGAGCTAAACAAGGCTAGGGCTGGCGTCAACAATGTTTTCAAATAATTAAATAAAAGATGTCTTAGAATTGACGAAAGTTCCCATTGTTTTATTTCGTCTCCGGAGTTATTTTCATCAAAATGAGAATAAAAAACATCAGTATTAGCACCACCCTTTTGTTTTCCGGATTTGTATTTGCCCAAGCCTCTGTAGATAAAGGTAAAGAACTCTTTAATCAGACTGGCGCAAACTCTTGTCAGTATTGCCATGGAGCAACAGGTGAAGGTGGAAGCGTTAAGGCGGCTGCAAAGTTATCTCAACCCACAACTTGGAAGATTTACAAAATCCTTGGCGGTAAAGCTGAGTATACTAAAAACAAAGCTGACTTTTTGGCTAAAATGAAAGAAGCCACAGTAGCTCTTATTGCAAAGGGTTCTATTCTTCATAATGCGACCTTCAAAAAGCCTTGGTTTGATTTAAAGAAAGCTGGAGCCAATTATGATGCTCAAATGTTAGGTATTCAGGGCGCACCTTCTAAACAGTGGATTAAAAAGAGTGCCACTCCAGATGCAGTTGCAGCTGAATCTGCCTATTTGTTTGTTCAAAGTTTAGATAAAGAAAAAGTTTTTAAATAAAAAATTGATTTAGTTCGTAAATTTATTTCTTAGCTTTAGGTAATTCTAATTGCTGTCGTTTGTGCTGAGCATTCGCCATAGCGCATGTTGCAGGCGTGGGTGCGGAGTGTTCTTTAAAAGTCGATATTGGGCTTCGATGGCTAAGATGAGACTGAGATCGTCGTATTGTTTGAGGCAACCAGTTTTAGGGTGATTAAAGCGAGTCATTTGATCGGGAGTTAAAATAAGTTGATCTAACTTGTATTGAATAGGGTTTTTGCTGGAATTTCTTAAATCATCAAAAGCATAACGGCTCTCAACAACAGTGTCTATTAGAAGAGCTAATACTGAAGGCTGTTCGGGCACGAGATCTAATCGACTTTTGGCTAAGTCTAAACTTTGATCAATCCAATTCTTTTTAAAATTATTCAAAAGCACGGCGTGCAAACCGATTCCCATTCTTAGTAATTTTGTGGGTAAGCAAGGTCTATTATCAACACAAGGGGGGACTAGGCCATCGTACTTCCACAGACGAGGACTTCTAAAACTACTTAAAGTTGTGAAGTATCTTATGCTCGCTAATTGTTCGAAGGGAACTTTAGTATTTTTTAAATGTAAGGTGGATTGTTGAAGGTTTTTTGTATCGAGTTCCCTCATAATCCAGGGTTCAGTGAGAATAACTGCTTTGTCTTCGCCTCGGTTGTCACTCACTTGAAAGAGACCGGGCCAGGATTCCGTTGCGATTCCATCGCCATTGATGGTTGGAAGTGTTTTCAAATATCCATCGACATCCAAAGAGGGGGCTCCCTCAACACCTTTGATTGAAACTAATTGAGCCATCAGACGATGGAAGAGCGCAAAATGACATACTTTTTCAGACAATTTTAAATGAGAAACTTTGGGTCTATCGAGAATGAGAAGGGTTTTTCGTAGTTCTTTTTCGCGATCATACCAAGAACTACTTCTAAAGAGGTGAACACGTTTGGTTAGTCGGAGTAAATCTTTTTCGTGCTCAGGTTTGAATTCCTTGATTCCAGTAAAATTATGAAGATCCTCGAAAATTTTTGATCCGTTTAGACGTCCTTCTTTTTGACTAAGAACTCCAGGAATTAATTTTTCAAGTAATTCTTCTATGACGGCGTTTCGACCGCCGATTAGAGAATTATTAGAGCCCCACCAAGCTTTAAAATTATCCATCCAGTGATCGGAGTTTTTGAGTCTGTCTCGAACTTGGCTGGCTGTTGGAGGAGTGTGGAGATTTTTTACGTTACTATCATCAGACTCTTTAGAGAGCATAAAGAGAACGTGAGGGACATTGGCAGGGCGAATTTTACCCTTAGGATAGTAGGTCTTCTTATACTTATTGTGTGGCATAGGAGGCCACGGAGTGTAGTCGTTGCTTGGAATGGGGATGGAGTCGAAATCAAAAGATAAGGTGTTTAGAAGTTGAAAAACTTCAGAATCACTAGCTTCTACTTCGGGAACTTCTAGGCTATCCCAAACCTGACAAGCGGAATCGTCGTTTATGGAAATTTTTTCTTCAGGATAAAAAGATTCAATGGCCTGTTCTTTTGAGGCATTTAATTGAAAACCTTTTTCAGGTTTTTCAGTCTTAGGGATAGGAAGAGTTGGTCCGAGTTGGCTTCGGTTGTCTTTAGCTTCTTTTTTGCCGCATGAAAGGACTGTAAAAATGAGAGCCAAATAATAAAACTTTAAAGCTCTCATTGTGATTTTTACCTAAAAAAGAAATTTAAATCAAAACGATACAATGCTGTTTTGATTGAATTTCTCCCTGCAAAAGTGTTGGTGTAAGCAAGTCGTGTGTCTATTGGAAATTTAGAGCGTCCCCTTAAGACGTCTTCAATAGTGGCAAAATTAATCGCCACTTCGTATTGATGTTGTGATTTGGCCGTATTTTTTTGAAGTGATCCGTAATCTAGGCCTTTGGAGCCTGTATAGGTGTCCTGATCTTTTAATAGGTAAAGATAAAGGGTCGAAATAGTGAATCTTTTCTTCCAAAAACTGTAATTTGCAGAAATTTCAGTTTCTAGAGAATCACCTAAATTTCGATTCACGTTTTCCCAAATATAGGGATCGTTGAGATTGGGTAATCCAGATTCTCCCACTCTAAGAAGTGGACGATATTCTTGGTCAGGTAGTTGAAAAGTGGTTTTAAGAGCCGTTCCAAGACGTATTCCGTCTTGAGGGAAATAGTCGTAAGCAGTGGTGTTGGAGATATCAAATTGGCCATCGCCCGCTCCGGGGTCAAAGGGATTTCTGAAGTTTTTTTTATGAGATGCCGTTGGGAGTCGGAATCCAACTTGATGAGAGAGTCCATGATGGGCTGATCTTATAATGGCCTTTTTGATTCCAATTTCAACTTCTCCGATAGATTCCATTTGAAAATCTCGAGGTTTTTCGTAACCTTTGGAGGTGAAGATTCCATCGATTACATAGGATTCAATGAGTGCTTTATTGGCATCAAATTCTGCGAGCTTGGGCGCTAAATTTGCATTTTTAATAAAGGGATCAGCTTGAAGTTGAGGTGCCTGGCTTACTACGGTCGCCGTGACGTCTGCTTTGACATTGAAGGAATACATTGGAACTGCAAATCCAACCGACCATTCATCAGTAATTCCAAATTCATATCCTACGGCGAAAGCTTTTGATCGCACCGAACTTTTGGCATCTATTTGAACTTGAAAAAGTTTGTCTCCTAAATTTTGTCCGGGGTCAGCATTATTTAAAGCGTTATATAGGGTTTGAAGTTCCTGAACTTTGGGTTCGTTGGGTTTGGCTTTGATTCCCTCTTGAATGACTTTTCCTGCAGAGAGAGTTCTGTTCATTTCGGCAGCTAAACCCGTGGTGTTTCCATCGGTGTTAAAGCGTTTATCAATATTTTCAGTAAAAATTGTGATGGTTCGGAATCTTGAGATACTTTTGGGTAGGGTCTGAGTTGACTCGTAAGAGTTTGCATAAGGGCATAGTAAGGACATAACTAAGCCTAAGACTATTGCAACAACAAACATATAATCCGGGGCAGAGACTAGTCTAAGGTATGGGTCTCTTCAAGGGTTTTAGTGCTAGGCATTAATATGTTGAATTTATTATGTTTTATCTAATAATGGCACTTGAAGAGAGTCGCTGCTTTCAATGGATATCTGACCTTTGGGGAGGACTTCTTCTTTTACGAGTTTTCGCCCGTGAGTATTAATTACGAAAAAAGCATTTTCAGGATAGATCTCTTTGAGTTCAATCATAGCTTCTAGGATAACGGCTACGTTTTTAGGATCATCATCTGACATTCCAAAGCGATGATAAGGGTTTTCACCGTAACAAAGAAAGGCATCTTTAACCGCTTGTTTAATAGCCAGTTTTTTCATTTCTGCAGTTGAGAGTTCTTCAGTCTGTGGCGCCAAAAAGTTTTTTATTTCGGGATGAGATAAGGGGTAAACACTCAAATAATTGGGATGAGCATGGAGATCGCGGCTTTGAACAAGCATGTTTATGGCGCGTCTAACAGTATAGGGGTGATGTCCTCTAGCCGTAATAATAGAAATGGGTCGGTTGTTGTTGACGGCATAAACAAAAAATCCCCAAGAAGGACCTCTCCACTCTAAGAATGGATGGCGCAAAGCGTCTATCATGTCTTCGATCAGAGGTTGTTCGCGTCCGGCCAGTCGATCTTTGCTTTGTTCTCTAAAATTTCGAAATGATGAATCAGGCTCGTTAAATTTTAAAAAGTAGTTTTGCCATGGGCTTCCTTCGAC
Source organism: uncultured Bacteriovoracaceae bacterium (assembly GCA_964609695.1). GTDB lineage: Bacteria > Bdellovibrionota > UBA2428 > UBA2428 > UBA2428 > JAGNHS01. The sequence goes on along the minus strand of CAZSSP010000001.1, from coordinate 11,593 downwards.
ACCCAGCTGCGGATGAACCAAGGCATACTCTTGAGTGCTAAGTTCCTTAATTTCATCGCTTTGCGAATTAAAAAGAATAATTTTTGTCGGTAAATGGATAACGTTATCGTCGAAATCAAAGAAGTAAAAACTTCTTCCGCCTTTTTCGAAATTTCGGTCAGGTTCTCTAAAGAAGTCGAAGGGTAATGAAACCTGGCCTGTTGAGCTAATCTTGGGCTCACTCATATTTTTTGCGGATTGGGCCGCGTCACTAAGAGCTTTATAGCCAAGTTTTTGATTTGCGGCCAGATGTTTCTTTTCGGCTACTGCTGGGACAATAGGAAGTGGTTTTGGGGGAGCTTTTTTGAAAAAGATTAGTTTATTGGCAATTCTCGCATTATTTATAAATGATTCTAAAGCCTATTTGGTCGCAAAAATGGGTGATGAAAGTGCTATTGATTATAATTCCAAAACCCAAATCATGCTTGTGGGATACGCTGGAAATCTTCAAAACCAATTTATGGAATCGGCTTATTTTAGAGCCAAAATTTATCGAAAGCTTTATCCTTCGATGCAATTAGTTTTTATACGCCCTATAGAGGGATCCACAAGTGAGACACAAAAAAATACCGAACTTCCAGGGGTAAAAGTTTTGGAACTTAATCGTAGTTCTTTAAAGGGCGAGCGATTTGTAAGTTGGTTAAAAAATTTCAAATTTATAAAGAGTCTCGATTTTTTTGGCCACAGCTCGCCTATCTTGGGCGTGGGACTTCAAGGCTATGCTCCAGATGAAAGATTCTCTCATAATACAAAGGGGATTCAGTCTTTATCGGAAAATTTTATCAAGAATGAAAGTTATGTATATATACATGGCTGCAATTCAGGTTTTGCTATGGCCCCTGCGTTTGCCGAACTTTGGTCTTTACCAGTGATAGCCTCCTATACAGGAACTGATTTTCAGCAATGGTCTACCCAAGATTATCAATGGTATTTTAATAACCCCGGAGAGTTTCCTGATCCTCCTCAATGGAAGTTTTGTGAGACGGCCTTTTGCAAACGCATGAAACCTCAAGAAGCTCCCTATTCAGGAGCCTGGGGACAATATGATATGGGCTTAAATTTCTATAAAACTTCCTGTTCTAAAAAACAATCGCTCTCACAGTGCGAGGCTTTAATGGCGGAGTCACTTTTAGCTTTTCCAAATGAAAAGACTTTTTTGGGTGTTAAAAATTTAAATGATTTTGCTCAAGTTGCTGAAGATTTTATTTGTCCCATAAATAGTGAATCTAGAGTGAGGTCGGAGTGTGTGAGGGCTCTTAGAGGGGCGGCGCAAGGCGATTCTCAAGTTTACTCGGCATTTCCTGGAAAAACGGCAAAATGTGATGCTTATAATTGTGAGGTCAAAGTTGTTTGCGATGAAAAAAATGGGTCTATGGATCCAAAATCTTGTAAAACAGTGGGTTCCGAAAATTTAGCTCCTACGGAATACGCTCAAGAATATTTAAGATACCTTAGAGGTTTTAAGAAATATTTGACCTTGAAGAGTCTCACTCTGCAGTAGATCCCTGAGTCTTCTTCGGTTAGTCTTTATAATATGAAATCAAGTCTTCTCGAAGTTTCTTCATTGCCTTTTAATGCCATTCCTTTTGATCAAATTAAAATTGAAGATTTTTTACCAGCCATAGAGGATGCCATAAAAATTGCTAAAACGAGAATCGAAGCTGTTAAAAATTCAAAGGAGCTTCCAAACTTTAAAAACACTTTGGTGGCGCTAGAGCGTTCTTCAGAGGAACTCGATAGAGCGACTTCAGTTTTTTTTAATTTGTTGAGTTGTGAGGCCGGTGAAGAGATGCATGCCTTGGCTCAAAAAGTATCGCCACTACTAGCCCAATATCAGAATGATATCGCTCTTGATTCGCAGCTATTTGCTAGAGTTAAAGCCGTTTTTGAGAGTGATGAAAAATCGAAATTAAATCCTGAACAAAAAAGATTATTAGAAAAATCTTATAAAGCTTTTGTTCGTAATGGTGCCTTGTTGAGTGATTCTGAAAAAGCTCAATTGCGAGCTATCGATGAAGAGGCAAGTGTTTTGGGGCCTAAGTTTTCTGAAAATGTATTGAAGGCCACGAATGCTTTTGACTTAGCAGTCACTGATTTTAATGCCATCAAAGAATTGCCTGAACATGTGCTTGAAATGGCAAAAGCCAAGGCTCAAAAGAAGTCTTTAAAAGACACTTGGTTGTTTGGATTAGATGCGCCCACCTTTATGGCCTTTATGACTTATTGTGCGGATGCTTCTTTGCGTGAAAAATTATGGAGAGCTTTTGCCACTCGTTGTGTGAGCGGTGATTACGATAATAGAAACATAGTGAAACGCATTGTGGAATTGAGAGATAAGCGGGCTCAAATTTTAGGATACGATCATCATGCCGAATATGTGCTCGAAGAAAGAATGGCTAAAAGCCCTGAAAAAGTATTAAGTTTCTTAAGAGATTTGCTTAAAAAATCTAAGCCCGCAGCTCAAAAAGAAATTGAAGAGTTAAGAAAATTGAAGCTAGAAATGGGCGATTCCTCTGAGTTTAAGCCTTGGGACTTCTCCTATTATTCGGAGAAATTAAAACATAAAAGCTTGGATCTTGATGAGGAAAAATTACGTCCATATTTTTCGTTGGCTAATGTTGTTTTAGGGGCTTTTGAGCATGCTCATAGATTGTATGGATTAGAGTTCAAAAAGCGAAATGATATTCCGGTTTATCACCCTGACGTGGAAGTCTATGAGGTTTGCGAAAAAGGAGCCTCTGGCACAGTTGGGTTGCTTTATTTGGATTTTTATCCCAGAGAAACTAAGAAAAATGGGGCCTGGATGACGGGCTATAGAGAGCAACATTATTTAGATGCAAAAAGGGTATTGCCTCTGATTTCTATAGTTTGTAACTTTACTAAAGCGACTGCAACTAAGCCCTCTCTACTCACCTTTCAAGAAGCATTAACTCTATTTCACGAATTTGGTCATGCTCTTCATGGCTTGCTTTCGAATTGTGAATTCGCTTCATTAGCTGGCCCCAATGTGCATTGGGATTTTGTGGAACTGCCTTCGCAGATTATGGAAAATTGGGTTTACCAAAAAGAAGCTCTTCAGTTTTTTGCGAAACATTATGAGACTGGAGAAGTGCTTCCTGAGAAGTATTTAGACAAATTAAAAGCTCTCAAAAGTTTTCAAGCGGGTTACACTTTCACTCGTCAGATTCAATTTGGCTTACTCGATATGGCTTGGCATTCAACAGATTCCAATCAAATCAAAGACACCATGAGTTTTGAAGAAAAAGTTTTAGAGGAAACTCGACTCTTCCCACCCCAAGAAGGGACTAATACATCTTGTTCCTTTTCTCATATTTTTTCAGGGGGATATTCAGCTGGATATTATTCTTATAAATGGGCTGAAGTTTTGGATGCAGATGCCTTTGAATACTTTCTTGAAAAAGGCTTGTTTAATCAAGAAGTGGCTAAAAACTTTAGAACTCTTCTGGCTAAAGGCGGATCTGAGGATCCGAGTGAACTCTATCGGAAATTCCGGGGGCGTGAACCAGATCCAAGTGCATTGCTTCGAAGAGCCTCGTTGATTTAAGTCGATCTCCAGAATAGAGTTCGGGACTTATGACTCCTACAAATTTTTTATCTGAGGTCAGGCGGCGTAGAACTTTTGCGATTATTTCTCATCCTGATGCCGGTAAAACAACTCTCACAGAGAAACTCCTCTTATATACAGGAAAAATTCAGGAAGCCGGTGAAGTTAAAGCCAAAGCTCATCGTCGTAAAACTGTTTCGGATTGGATGGAACTTGAGAAGCAAAGAGGGATTTCCATCAGCTCTTCGGTTTTGCAGTTTGATTTTGAAAATTTAAGAATCAATTTACTGGATACTCCTGGTCACAAAGATTTCTCAGAAGACACTTATCGAACTTTAATGGCTGCTGATACGGCTGTGATGGTCATCGATGCGGCTAAAGGTGTGGAAACTCAAACTAAGAAATTGTTCGAAGTTTGCCGTATGCGAAATATCCCAATTTTAACTTTTGTAAATAAGATGGATCGTGAGGCTCGCGACCCTTTTGAGCTGATGAAAGAACTTGAAGATGTTTTAAAAATTACGGCCAATCCTGTGACTTGGCCTATAGGAATGGGCGATCGATTTAAAGGAGTTTATCATCGTTTAAAAAAAGAATTTCATTTTTTTGAACCTAGTGAAAAAGTGGGAGATCGTGCTCAGTTAAAAGTATTGTCTTGTGAAATAGGAGACAAGGCACTTCTTCAGTATGTTGATGAAGAGCAGCAGTTGAAACTTATTGAAGATATGGAGTTGCTTGATGGAGCTCTTGGTCCTGTTGAGAAATCCAGCTTTTTAAGTGGAGTCCTAACTCCTACTTTATTTGGGAGTGCTCGAAACAATTTTGGGATCTCATCATTTTTACAAATATTTCATGATTTCACTCCAGCGCCTCAACCTAAGGAGGCCAAACCTAAAGAAGTGAAGCCTGAGGATCCAGATTTTTCAGCTTTTGTTTTTAAGATTCAAGCCAATATGGATAAGAATCATCGCGATCGTATGGCCTTTATGAGAATTTGTTCGGGTCGTTTTGAGCGCGATATGGATGTTAAAATTGCGAGGAATCAAAAACCTGTTCGCTTGTCGCACTCCAAACAATTTATGGCCCAAGAGCGCGCTACGGTAGATGAGGCTTACGCAGGAGATATTATTGGTGTCCATGACTCTGGAAATTTTAAAATTGGAGATACGGTTTATTGTGGGAAGCCGATAGAGTTTTTAGGCATCCCTCAATTTTCTCCTGAATGCTTTGGTCGCTTGACGTTAAGAGATCCTATGAAGCGCAAGCAGTTGCAAAAGGGTATTTCTGAACTTTGTGAAGAAGGACTCGTGCAAATGTTTATAGACCCTCGAGTGGGAGAGCAAGATCCCATTCTCGGCGTTGTGGGTGTTTTGCAGTTTGATGTGATGATGTTTCGTTTGCAAGATGAGTATCGTGTTGAAGCTCGCTTGGAAAGGCTCCCCTATGAAATTGCCCGTTGGGTGAAAAGTCAGGATGAGTCTATAAAGTTGGAGTCTCAGGATCTTCGAGTGCCTTTACTTCGAGATCAACATAATCAATGGGTGGTGCTTTGTAAGTCAGAATGGGAATTGCAGTTCTTAAAGAAAAATTTACCACCATCGCTACAATGGTTTAGTAATAGCTTCGAGGCTTTAAAAATATGAATGATAAGCCCAACGGTTTGAAATTAGGTTGGCATCTCAAAAGAAGTCGTTATTTCTGGAAGACGATATGGAATCGTGGTCGTCGAGATATTATCCGAATTGAAGCTTCTAAAAAAAATATTACTTATACTTATTTAGAGCACGATGGTTCAGTTTTTGTAGTGCCCTACACAAAAGATAAAAAATTTGTACTCATAAAATGTTATCGATGGACAACGGATCGCTTTTTTTGGGAGATTCCTGCTGGAATTATTGCAGACAAGCACGGACAAGCTTTAGAGGAAATTGCTCGAGAAGAAATGAAAGAGGAAGCGGGTTGCGTGTCGGGTCGACTTGAGTCTTTAGGGGCCTATTATTCTGCCAATGGGGTCATGAGCCTTAAAGGACATTTTTTCTTAGCCCATGATGTGGACTATTCGGGCCAGTCAAGTCACGAAGAAGGTGAAGTCATATTAGAAAGAAAATTGCTTGATGTTCAAGAATTAAAAGAGTGGATAAAAGAAGGAAAGATAGAAGACACCGATACTTTATTAGCGCTTCTACTTTCCTTCCAAAGATTAGGACTCTAAAGGGCTACAAAGAGCCCTTTAGAGTCAGCCAGCTCATTAAATTTTAGAGACAGGAGCTAGAGTGATTTTGTTTTCTGTTCCACCGCATAATGGGTGTTTGAAGCCATTGGCTTTTTCGTTTTTCTTTAAATAAATAATATTGTCATTATTGGCTGGACTGACTCCTGCTGGAACAAAATCTAATTGAAGTAGTTTTCTCAGTTTCCAAGCAATGTTGTGATCAGCACAAGAACTGTCTCCACTCACGCCAAGACCACCTACAATAACTCCTTGTTTGTTGTAGAGAGCTAAACCACCGCCAAAAACGTTAACTCCACCGATTTTTTCACCTACGAGAGGATCATTATCGCTTCCAATATTTTTTGAATTACCACCATAGGCCGCGGCTACGTTCACAGGATTAGACTCTTGCAATCCAAAAAGACTACCACCGGGTTGCACGGCGGAATATAAATTTGCTGTAGAAAGAGCTAGTTTAGGTAAAGAAAACGCGTTGGCTGTGTTGGCTTTTTGGGCTGAAATGACTCGACTTCCTGGCCATTGACCACCTCGATCTCCTGCTGTGTATGTAACCACACAAACTTCGCCATCGCGATTCACTAATGTGGCCCACATATCTAGATTAAAACCGCCATTGTTTTCGTTTCGAACTTTGATGAGTGCTTCTTTGACTTCAGACCATTTTGGTAATGAAGCGCAATCAGTTGCCATTAAAGTTGCAGACATTAGTAAAGTAGAACTAAAACCTAAAATTTTTTTCATTTCTTTTTCACCCTCACATTCATATAATTTTGAATTTTTTGATTCATATAAAGTTCTATGTCTTCGCTTTTAACCCAGTCAATAGCTTGAGGGTCCCATTCTTTTCTCAATTTGGCTTCTTCAATGGTTTCACTACTAATGGCGATTTCATCTTCGAGGTCGTAAGCTAAATCGCTTCGAAGTTTCCATAAGATTTTATGTGCATCCCACTCCTTATTGCGAATGGCCTGTGATTCTTGCTGGGATGGAGTGGGTGTTGACCAAAGTTTTTTCGACAAGGGACACCATTCTTTGTCCTGACGGAGTTGGAGTATGTGGATGTATTCGTGAATCAGAGTTGATCTTGGTGCGACATCAGAAAGGGCAATGGTGTCTTGCCAATCGGAATACATGTGTTCACCCTTGCAAAGGGTTTTTCCCATGAGTGCTTTATGAGTCGATAGGTTTTTGAGCTCACCTAAGGGTTTGATAAATTCACCCCAGTTAAAAGTTCCTGCTAATACTTTTTGATGGCTTTTTAAAACAATAACAGTAGTGTTTTGATTTTTAATAAAATTCAGTTGTTCTTTAGGAGAAAGTTTTGAAAGTTTTTTTAAATCATTGAAAACATCTTCTCGTTCACTCAGGCACCAACTGCAGTTTTTGTCTGAAGCGTTAGTTAAAATCGACAAATAAAAAACGCCAATGACAATTATTTTTTTCATTTTAATCTCCCTTAATCTTTTAAGAACTCTAAAATAAAAATATCACGAATAAGGGAATATAAAAGAGAGCAAACAATGTGCTTAATAAAATGGCGAGAGAAACCTTTTCAGGGTTGGCTTTGAGTTCTGTGGCTACGGCGACTCCGTTGGCCGCTAAGGGCACAACAGAAAGTAGTTTTAGGATTTTATAGATATCAGCATCAAAGAGATGAGTGACATTTTTGTCTACGTAAATCATTGTGAAAATGAGAATTGGAAAACATATAAATTTGGCAACAAAAGTGAGACCCACGAAAACCCAATCGATGTGAGCTTTCGTGATTTTTGAGGCCCCAATTCCAACTATCATAAGACCTAATAAGGAATAAGCTCCTTTGGCGCCATCAGCAATAGGTTGCAATAAGCTTGGAAGTTTCCAACCCATGAAGTTTAAAATTACGGCCATGAAAAAAGCGTGCAAAGAAGGAAGTCTAATGACTTTGAGAAAAGCTTCTTTGTGGGAGAAATGTCCACGAGCCGTGATGTAGTAACCCACGCTGTTTTCAAAAAGATTGTATCCAAAAATAGCCAGTATGGCTTTTCCTAGATAGGGTTCTCCTAAGATGAAGATTATGGCGGGAATTCCAAAATACCCTGTATTTGCAGAGCCAGCAGTGAAGGCCAGTATGTTTTTAGTGGGCTCTCTATAAAACGAAGCGCCAATTTTAAAAAAACTAAAGCAAAGTAGGCTGCACATTCCTAAGAACATGAAAGGAAGTAAGAGCTCTTGGGGACGAAGTTGTGCTTTAAGAATGGCATCAAAAAAAACGATGGGTCCAAAAATATAAATCAGTAGACGAGCTAGTGGTTTGGCTTCGATTTCTAAAAAACGTCCCGCGAAATATCCCAGAACTATAATTCCGAAGAGACTGAAGAGCTTCGTGGATAATAGAAAAAAGAATTCCATTATTCCTGAAGTTTAAATTCAATAGTTTTGGGTTTAGTGGCTGCAAGTTTCATGGTTTTTACGATTCCTATCGCTTGAGTCACCATATAATCTTTATCTAATTGTGTCTTGAGGTCTTCTGAAGATTTTCCAAAGGCAAGCAGATCAACGCTTGAAACCTTGTCTTCAGATTTGTTTTTATCTTTGTTGTCGTCTTCGCTGATAATGTGACCTTCGAGGTCCTTTTCTCTAAAGGTTTTCTGTTTGCTTCGCGCTTGTTTTAAAGTGTTTTCGTCGATGTTATCGATGATCACGTCGGGTTCAATTCCTTTGGCTTGGATGGATCTTCCTGAAGGAGTGTAATACCGGGCGATAGTTAATTTTAAACCTGCATCATCCCCTAAAGAAATAATGGATTGAACAGAGCCTTTTCCAAAGCTTTGTTGTCCGGCGATGATTGCTCTACCGTAATCTTGGAGAGCACCAGCAACGATTTCACTGGCAGATGCGGTGGATCCATCGATGAGAACTACGAGAGGTAAATCTGTTAGTTTTCTTCCTTTGTGGGCATTCTCAACTTCTTTATGAGTTTTATCTCTTCCAATTGTGTAAACAATTGGACCTTCATCTATGAAAAAATTTCCAACTTTAACAGCTTGATCCAGAAGTCCGCCTGGGTTTCCTCTGAGGTCTAATAAAAAACCAATAAGCTTTTTATCTTTGGTCATTTTTTCGATGGCATCTTCGAGTTCTCGTGAGGTTTTTTCGGAGAATGAAGTGATTCTCAGATAGCCTATATGGTTATCTAGGAGAAGGCTTTTTACAGATTTAAGACTGACAATCTCTCGAGTAATGACGACTTGAAGTAATTTGCCGTCTTTGCGCTTTAAACCCAATTTGATTTTAGTTCCTGGCTTACCTTTCATCAGTAAGCTGGCTTCAGGAAGACTTAAGTCCTTGGTGGATTTGTCGTTGATTAAGTAGATTTTATCGCCGGGTTGAACACCAGCCTTATAGGCTGGGCTATCTTCTATAGGTGCAATCACAGTTAAAATTTTATCTTCAATGGTGACTTGAACACCTAATCCACCAAAACTTCCCGATGTTTCCTCTCTAATGTCCTTGTAGATTTCAGGAGTCAAATAAGCCGAGTGAGGATCTAAGGTTTGAAGCATTCCTTTAATGGCGCCTGTAATAAGATTGTTCACATCAATAGGATCGACAAATTGTGTTTCGATAAATTGTAGAACTTTTGAGAAATTTTTGAGCTCACGATAAGGTGCTTTGTCGGCCGGTGCCATTGGGTGAAAACAGCTTCCTAAAAAAAAACCGGAGCTGGCTAAAAACATGAGTGTGAAATACTTGAAGCCTGATCTAAGAAGTTTCATGATTCTATTATAAGGAATAGAGCTAGTTTAGGCGAGCCGTTTGCTTCTCAGAAAAAACTTTCTTTGGTTCAAAAGCTTGACCGTTGTGACGGGTTTCAAAGTAAAGCTTAGTGCGAACAAATCCAACGGTGTCTCCAGCTGTTAATTTTTTACCTACAATAAGGTTTTTAGTGTCGGATTCATCAAGATGAGCATATAAACTCATAAAGTCATTTTTATGCCGCACTAACACCACAAATCCACGTCCTGGAATTTTTCCTGAGTAGATGACTTCTCCATCGTCACAATTTTTTACAGGAGTGAGCCCGTCAACCGCAATCCACCAGCCACTAGTTTTCCATTTTAAGCCTGATTTTGGATCTTTTTGGACCCCAAAGTCCTCTAGAACTTTGTATCTGTGGGATTCGCTCAATTTGGGTAATGGGAAAAACGGACATCGCATAAAGTTTTGCTTTTTAGAGGATTTATTTAAGAGAGGAATTTCTGCTTCTGAAATTTCTTGATCACGATAAAGAGTTTCAAGCTGAGAGTCGACTTGGTCCCAATCCTTAATTCTTGAACTCAAGGCCAATTCAATCATCTTTTGTAAATTTTTTCGTTTAGATTCAAAGGGGTTTTCTTTTTCCCAAATATAGCGCAAATTATTTTTGGAGTTTTCTAATCGATGCCACTCAAGAAGAGATTCTTTGATAATAGGTTGGAGGCTGGCTTTTTTAGATTCGAGTAGTTTGAGTCTTTCTGAAAAACTGAGTTCAGTGTTTGTTGTTTCTGTGGCCTTTAGTGAAGAAACAAAAACGACTCCGAGTAAGGTGAATCTAAAAACTTTCATGTTGATTAAGCAATCTCCTTAGCGGGAGCGCTGACAAGAGGCCATGTTAAGAGTGCTCCCAAGAGCGAGGCTCCAAGGGCGACGCCAACAATTCCCAGCCATGAACTTGTGGAAAGGAAAAAGACATCGAAATGATGAGGTAACAAAGAATTGGCAATGCGAGGAAGCATCTCTGTGATGCTAATCCACAGAAAAATTAATGAGCAAATAGAACCAAGCGCTCCGTAGATAAGCCCTTCTAAAAGAAGTGGTAAAAAAATCCAGGATCTTGAGGCCCCTAGAATTTTCATGGTTTCAATATCTTTTCTTGAGGTTTCAAAAACTAAGCGAATTAAATGACTCACCAATAAAGCCACTATGGCAAAAACTATGAAAAACAAAATGCTGGCCCAGTTGATGATTGTTTGGGGTATAGAGTTTTCGCTATCTCCTGAAAAAAGAACTCTTCCATCGTCGACATCTAAAACGAGAGGGTTTTTGCGAATATCGGCAATGAGAGACTTCCAAGCTTCATGATTGATTCCTTCTTGTGAGATGTCGATTTTAATAGTTCCAGGCAATGTTTCCGCGTTAAGAGCTTTACTTAAAGTTTCTCCATATTTGCCTTGGAGTTCTTTGAGTGCATCTTCCTGACTAATCACTCGGATGTTTTCAAACAATTTCTCAGAACTTAAAGATTTTTTTAGGTTGCTGATTTCGAGATTATTGGCATCAGGTTTTACAAATATTGTTAATGAAGATTTTTCTTCGTGAGCGCTGGTGTCTTTTTGTACTCTGTTGAGATTTTCTACAAGGGTCCAAAAGCTTCCTAAAAGAGTGAGAACCAAGCTGATGGCCATTAAAGTGAAGACACCCGAAATAGGGCGGGAGCGTATGTGGTTCCAAACAACTTTGAGTATCATTTAATTTCTCCTCCGGGCTGCCAAAAGCGCGGTATTTTATAAGCTTTACTTTGTTGTGAGGCATTTTGTGAAGGTAAAGTTCCGCTGACAAGCTCTAAAACTCTTCCGCCAAAATCTTTCACTAAAGTCATATCATGTGTGGCAATGAGAACGGTTGTGCCTTGTCCTTTTAGCTCTCGTAGCATTCTTACGAGTGAGCGCGCTGTATGAGGATCTAGGTTTCCTGTAGGTTCATCGGCGATAATGAGTGCAGGGCAAGTCACAAGG